>JAUXNJ010000018.1 GCA_030682795.1 Sphingobacteriaceae bacterium | reverse complement strand
AGACAACGGAAGGTTGTCTGAACCATTAACCAATGGTGATTATAGCGTAGGTGAGCACCTCTTCCCATTCCGAACAGAGTAGTTAAGCCCTACAGCGCCGATGGTACTGCAGTAAAATGTGGAAGAGTAGGTCGTTGCCAGTCTGGTTTAGCCCCGGTTATCGTAAGATAATCGGGGTTTTTTTATGGCCGGGTGAAGCTGGATCGGTCGAAAGGAGTGATGGACCAAGTACAAAAGTTGTGGAGGAGTAAATATTTGAGGAGCTTTGTAGGGATAAATAAACTGCTTGATGGACACTTCTTTTCAATCGCTCATACCACTTTTACTACCTGCTGGTTTAACCGATTATTTTGCATTGACTACCCATCGGGTTGATGCTGCAAAGGAGGAGATTCATTTGTATTTGGAGGAGAAGAATGAAGCTCCGGTGGTAGCTAAAGGAGAACTTTTAAGCAAGGGGTTCTTTGAAGAGGCCAGTTTTCAGGATTTTCCGATACGTGGACATCGTGTGTTTATACATGTTAAACGTAGACGTTGGGTTAATAAAGCCTCAGGCAAGGTTGTCTTTAGAGACTGGGATTTAGTTGCAAAAGGAACGCGTATCACCAAGGATTTCGCGGCTTTTTTAAAAGAGATCAGCGGATAACCAGCCGTTTAGCCTTCAAGCGATTAGCTCATTTTATGGCATAGCGCCCAAAAAGCTGCAAAGAGCGTATAAAAACAAGCTTAGTGGCTTTAAAGAATGGGAGCATTGTAAAAATGCCAAACAAGGCCTGGTGTTTCCTCAGAACATAGGGCCTTACCTTTCTATTGACGAAACGAGTCTTTCACAAGGCGAGCTATATACCATTATCACCAATAAAGAGGCCAAGGGTAAAAATGGCTCAATTGTGGCCATAATCGAAGGCACTAAGGCAGAAGACATCATTGCCGTAGTAGAAAAGATTGGTATTAAAGAGCGTAAACAGGTCCAAGAAGTAACGCTTGATTTGGCTGGCAATATGGCCTTAGCAATCAAAAGAAGCTTTCCCAATGCAACCCAGGTGATTGACCGGTTCCATGTCGAACAATTGGCCTCAGAAGCGCTTCAGGAGATTAGGATTAAGCACCGTTGGAATGCTATTGATGCCGAAAACGAGGCAATAGAAGTCTCCAAAAAGCTTAAAATACCATTCCAGGCAGAAGTATTTGAAAATGGCGACACACTTAAGCAACTATTAGCCAGGAGTAGGCATTTACTCTATAAGCATCAAAACAACTGGAGCAAAACGCAACAGCAAAGAGCTGATCTGCTGTTTGATAAATATCCCGACATCAAAAAGGCATACGAACTTACACAACAGCTTAAATTAGTATTTGCCAGCTCAAAAAACAAAATGATCGCCTTTACACGCCTGGCAAGATGGCACAACGCAGTGGAGTTTGTTGGATTTAAGGCTTTTAATACCATATCAAAAACCATTGAACTACACCATCGTAAAATCCTAAACTACTTCGACAACAAAAGCACCAATGCTTCCGCTGAATCTTTCAACGCCAAAATCAAAGCATTTAGAGCTCAGTTCCGTGGCGTAAGAGATATTAACTTCTTTCTCTTCAGGATTGCAAAATTATATGCTTAGTCCACAACTTTTGAGTTTGATCCGGAGTGATTTCTGGTGTGCTAGGTTTGGATGTGGTTTGGCAGGATGCTCAACGTCTGCTTGCGAATTACGGTAGTTTATACCTAATAGCCAATGCCCTTTGTGCAGCAAGGTTGTTAGGTCAAATGGCGTGCTTTAGGTCGGACTAATTATTTGGGGCGATTGATGAATGATTTACAGAGCTAGTCTGAGGCATTGTTGGCTTTCCATTGTCCTTCTAGTAGCTTTTGGAGGTGCTCTTTGCTGATGGCGGCCTCGCTATTAAAACTTACGATGCTTAGTACGTACAGGAAGCCAAAAAGTGCTGCAGGGATAAGTAAATCAACCCCCAAACTTTTGTGGATGAGCAATACGTAACCTCCATAAACGATACATCCCAGTAAACCTAAAATAAGCACTACAGCACTCATTACTGATATTTGTAAGTGAATCAAAACCCTAGCTCCTGTAGGCGTTTCTGTGATGGTGCCGCGGATTACTGGCAGGAATGTGTTGTGTGAAACACTGATATTTTGGAGTTCGAATTGATACTCACCCAGCCAGCCCTCAAATATTTTACCACTATTACTTCCAAACGGCCTAATAACAGCGCGCTTTTCCATGTTGGCGGTAATCCGCTTGCGAATTTCGCTCAGCGGCAAGTTTGTTTTTAATTCAACGGTTTCAAAGGGCAGGAGTGTCATGGTCTTTAAAAAATATTTACTACATAATGTGCAACGCCAAGATATTGGTTGATTGCTATATTTAAACCGATATGGATGTCTTTTTAGCTAAACTATGTACACCAACTTCATGACGTACCTCCTTTAGTGGTGTGACGAGGAAGTAATATGATCAATAAAAAAGGGCTGCCCCGTTAGAGGCAGCCCTTTGGCGTTTAAAGCAGTTTGTGATTACTTGGTAACCACCAACTGACGAGAGATTTGCTCGAAGCCATTGAACATGCGAACATGGTAAATGCCTTCGGCCCAACCTTGAACATTTAATTTGATGGTACCAGTGGTAATGTCTTTCTCGATGATTTGAGAAACCATTTTGCCACGGGCATCGTAAATCGTTACATTCAATTCGCTTGGAGTTTCGAACACATAAGCAATGTGTGTTTCGGCGCTGGTAGGGTTAGGGTACATGCGAATGGCACTGCCCAAGCTACCTGCTTCAAATACACTCACTCCACAAGCCTCGCAACGACCAAAACAAACCATTGGTGTAGTAATGGTGGTGGTATCTACGACTACAAAACGATTTCCGTTTTGTGCACAGGCTGCTGGTACAGATTCATCGAAACCTGGACCCCACTGGTTGCCGTTGATGAACTTATACTCATAAGTTGTGTTGGCGTCAAGAGTGGCAGTATAGGTATAAATGCCGTTTCCTTGACTCACCATTGGTGTAGCACTAGGGTTCCAGCCCTGGAAGCTGCCCGCGATATGTACACCATCAGAAGATACGTTTTCGCGGCTCATATCTACACGGAAGGTTACCGAAACTTGTGGAATAGCTGGAGGGCAAAGCACCTGGAAGTTCAATGAATCCCATGATGGTACATTGGCAGCTCCACCGCCGTACGGGAAGGCACCACTTCCGCTGAAGAGCGAAGTTTGAGTACCACCGCAATCAATGCTCACATCAAAAGTACCAGTGTTCGTGCCATCGAATAATCCGTCGCCATAAGAATCGTTGATTTTGAAGGTTACGTTAGCGCTGTCAGGAACACATACAATGGCGATGTGCGTCGCTGCAGCAGCGTTGTAAGGGTTTACATCGTCATAAGGGCCGCCGGTTGCATAAACGGTGTTTGTTACCGCATCACGCAATACCCAAGTAGTTTCAGTGCCGAAGATGTCTGTTACTACCTCCACACGAACTTCAGTACCAGCACAAGAAGAGGTGATTTCGATGTCGTCAATGGCTAAACCATCACCTGCACCACCACCATCGCTGTGACGGAAAGCGAAACGTACGTCAGCTTGTCCAGCAAGGCTGTTTAAGTTAATGGTACGAACCGCCCAGGCAGTTGTAGATGTGCTTGGCAAGGAATCAAGTAGACTATATGTGGTACCACCATCGGTAGAAACCAATACGGTACCTCTTGAACCCGCATTGCCTGGCATGAAATACTCAAAGGTCAACGACAAATTATTGAGCGTACCAAAAGTGCCAAAGTTAAAACGAGGCGTTATTAACCGGTCATTATCAGAGTTACAGTTACAGCTGTTGGCGTTAACCGCAACAAAATCATTATGCGCTGGAATGGTGAAGCCGGTAGAACTTAAGCTGGTGCTGTTACCAGCCACCCAGCCTGTTGAGCCCGTGTTTTGTGTACGTACCCAGTCACAAGCGATGCCATTCGTAAAGGTTTCAGCAAAAGGTAGTGTTGTTAGGGTGCTTGGCGCGGTAGTTGCCAATGCATTTACACCTGTACCAAAGCACAATGCGCTCACTTTCCAATCGAGGAAATAGTATACACGAGTAAGGTTACCTGTACTGTTTGCGCCTAACCAGGCACTGTCGATTCTCATCAAGTCAGGAACAGTATATGGATATACCGCACCACCTGTTGAACGCCACAATTGAGCACTTCCGGTGTTAAAGCCTAAATTCACATAATAGCTACCCTGGGAAATGGCCATTCCTACTGGAACTTGGATGTCACCTGCGCCACTTACACTAAAGTTTTTACTTTGAATAAGTTTAGCATTGGGGAAGTTAGTTGGGTTGCTGTCCCAAATACGAATCACACCCGTTACTGGACCATTGGCGCGGAAGGTCACAGAATCCCAAAAGAATGAAGAGAAAGCGGTGAAATACATACCATTGGAGAAGTTGCCAAATCCACCAGTCGCAATGCTGGTAGGAGGGCCTGGGCTAAAGATGCCAGAAGAAATTTTGGCATCATGTGCCCTGAAGTTGTAGTTGGCAGTTAATGGCAATGTGGTAAAGGGGCTGCCTGTACCCACAAGCGTATTCGACGAATCTGACCAAACTATGAAAGCTGCAGTGTCGCCCGGAATGGCCGATAAAACAGCTCCATTCGGGCCACAAGCAATACCACCGGTGGCAGTAGGGGTTGTGGTGATCGGGCAGGTAACTACTGGTATTTGAACAGTAACAACAATAGAATCTGTCAATAAACCACACGATGCGGTAGCGTAGTTTGCGATGTATGTGAAAGTTCCAGATGTTGAGAATGGTCCAAATGTCACCTCAGGAACTGTATCAACCACAGCGCCATTAAGCGTCCAAGTAAAGCCAGGAACCGCTGGAGGTGTTGGTAAAACGATACCCGGATTCAATACATTTGGTGTTTGCGGCGAGGTGCCAGAGTTAATCCAGTTGGTTGCGCTACGCGTATAAGCGCCTTCCAAACGGTTGCCACTGCTGCTTACCGCTGGGGTGTTGCCACTCCACAGCGTTGAATCAACGTTGGCTGCTGCTGGGAAAGTATAAGTTCCGTAACCTACTGCTTCTACAATCGTACCGCTTGGGTTTTTAATTACACGGCCAGCAGCCGTTGTAGACCCCCAGGTAGATGTGAAAGTGCCATTACCATGATAATAATAATCAGCTGGTGAAGGAACACTAGATCCCAATTGGCCAAC
Organism: Sphingobacteriaceae bacterium; assembly: GCA_030682795.1. Classification (GTDB taxonomy): domain Bacteria; phylum Bacteroidota; class Bacteroidia; order UBA7662; family UBA7662; genus PNNG01. Next base: position 84,258 of record JAUXNJ010000018.1, on the reverse strand, counting down.
TGCAATGATGGCTGTACCATTCGGTCCAATCAAAGTGCCACCAGGGAAAGTAAATGTTCCTGAAAGTGCGGTTGTGGACCACTGTTCGAGGGTATATCCACCCAAATCAGCACCGGGCGACCAAGAAACCTCGATATAATCGTCGGCTATCAAGTAAGAAGGCCAGCCATTGGTTGGGGCACCAGTTGCTGTTTTGAAGTGACAAATTTCTGTGATAATTGGGTGGCCACTTACCGGCATAAAGCGCGAAAATGCACGAACGTCAACAGCTGTTGTGTCATCAGTAATGCTGGCACTATTAGGAGAAATAAACAACAATGGATCTACAATCATGTCAAAGCCAGCGATTGAATCGTTGAGTGGATTGATGTTGAAGCTATTGCCTCCTATTGCTGCCGATCCTGTATATGTGCCGGCAATCGACATATTTACACCACCTAAACGGATGGTCAAATTGGCATTTGAAGCCAGCGTGCCAGTGTTTATGATGGTGCTTCCTGTTGAATTGGCAGGGCCATTTACGCTCCAGTTAACTGTTAATGGCGTAGTGCTGAAATTAATACTGCCTCCTACTACGTTCCTAATGGTAAGGTCGATTGAATCATTCGTGCTGTAACATAAATTGCGGCTCAATGAACCTCCTAGCAAAGCCAAATCACTCGCGATGCCAGAGAATTCAACGGCACCCAAATCAGGTGTAGTTGCTGAACGTGTTACGCCATTAAGGTCGGTAGTAACACCTACGTTAACACCCAGGTTATCGATTGTACTAGATAACGGAGTAATGTTACCAATGGTTGGATTGGTGATAACGGGATCAGCGTCTACACTATTTTGATCGAAAGCACTGCTAAAAGCTGCTTTCCAATCGGTTAGGGTCAGATAATTGGTTGTGCCACGACGAACAGCCGCCTTTATCCCAGCAGTTGCATTAGCTGAAACAAAAATGTTATTGTGGTTGGATGTGAATACCGGTGTTGCACTGCTGAACCAAATACCATATTGGCTGCCACCATTGCTGTTGTTGATGTAGAAGATATTGTTCTTCAAGTCAATTTCTGGTGCAGCAGTTGTAGAGGTATTGTAATAGGCCGCTTTTGTACTTGTTCCACCCTCTGCCTGGTTATCGATAATAACCGTGTTATGGTGAATATTATGGAAATTAGAGGTAGAGAGGAAATAGATGCCATAGGTAATACCGGTATTTCGGATATTGTAGACGGCGTTATTTGTGATTCTATATGGATTTCCTGCAGATCCAACGGCACCAGTACCGTAAATAGGATAAGAACTGAAGCTGTTGCCAGCCACTGGCGCATCGTCGTGAATGCGGTTGGCGTTAAATACGGAGTTATCTAAGCGACTGTTCAAATAAATGCCATAAAAGGTAGAATAGGCAGCACGATTCGTTCTGAAGATATCATTATTGTTGAATTGGCCGTTTATTTGTGCTCGTATCCAAACACCGTATAAGTAGAAGTCCTGAACGGTATTGTTCGAAATATTGGCTCCTGTAGCAAAAGGTGCAGATGTAGCTCCATTCAAAGTAATGCCATAATAACCACCGATCATCGTTGAGTTAGTCAAGGTAAGGTTAGTCGCAGCTGCACCTACTGCCGTTGCGCTGGTATTGCTATTACTAGCAACAAAAGCAGCGAAGTTAGTCGAGGTAGAGGTAGTATTCGATTCAACTGTAATGTTGTTGAAAGTGTTGAAATCTGCACTATTTAGCAGGTGTACCCCAAAGCCAAATTCGCCTGTTTGTTCCCCTAGAGCCTTAATAATGAGATTATTGACGGTCAGGTAATCAATACCATCAACGCGCAAAGTGGCACGCTGGTTCGTGTTGGTAGACAAATGTTGAATGGTATTGCCATTTCCATTAATGGTGATGGTATTGGTGCTGTCGTTTCCCGGAATATTTGCGATGATCACTTCACCATTGTACGGGCCGCTATTGGCGACCATATTAATAACCACGGGACCATTAATCCCACAATTGCTTAAGCTAGTAAATACGCTTGCCAAACTTGTGAAACTAGTTGTTGAAGGTGTAGCACTTGCGTTTACCGTCAAGGTGCCAGAAATAGGTCCGGCGCAAGGAGTTTGGAAAGTAATTGGGCCAGACCAAGCTGATGTGCCATTGGTGGCTCCACAATTGGCGCGAACAAATGCTTGATAGCCGGTATTGGCTGTTAAGCCGGAGATGGTGAATGGATTGCTGGTTGCTGCCAATGTGGTTCCTGTGCCCTGGTTAAAACCAACGGGACCGTACTCAATGTCCCAAGCCGTTGCAGTGCCTTGCTCTGTCCATGCCAAAGTAGCGCTAGCGCTGGTGCTGGTGTTGACCAGTAGGGCGGTTGGTGGTAAGCAGTTTGGCGGAGGGAGCAAGTTCACTGAAAAATCTTGCGTTTCACCGTAGGTGTAAGTACCGCAAGCTTCGGTAGTGGTAGTTGTGCCACTTTCTCGCAGTACCACGCGCATGAGGGTTACTCCCAAATGTGCAGTAGTGGCTGGCAGAACCAAATTCGCCAACAAGGGGGTACCCGCAACTACCGGGCCTTCGCCTAGCATTTCATTGGCTGTGAATATGCTATCGTTATTCAAGTCAACAAAAATCTTGGCATAAGAGGCATAATCAAGCCCGCAAGTGCCATAGGTAATGGTAGCGGCTGTACCAACACCATATCGCAGTGTAAAGGCTGCTGATGCGGTATAATCGGTGTAACCTGCACAATTCCCCGTGCCGACCGGAGATGTGATAGAGTCGTTACCAACCTTGACCTTCGCAATCCGCGAATCGGCTGTGTTGGTGGCGTTTGATGCACAGTACTGAGCTGTGGCCAGCCCATTTCCTGTAAGCACCAGTAACAATAGAAGCAAAAGCCTCGTTGTTAGTAGTTTTTTAATGTTCATAATAACAGATTTAATTAATAAAAAATTTGAATCTGTAATAAACGTTATTTTGCCCTATTTTAAAAGATTTATTTTTAAAAATACTATTGTTATTTTTGAAAGCCTTTTTTCTAAGCTGAATTGGCCCTTTTTTGCCATGATTTACGCTGAGAAACCTGGGTATTTCAGGGAAGCACATCCTTTTTAAAAGCCAGATAGCTCAAAAAACACTTGGAAAGAGACTGAAAAAGTGAAAAACAGTTCGATTCTAGGTGTGCTAACCTAGCGTCTATTTTGGCTGCAAATGGAAAAGCTCCACGAAGGTTACTATCGTCTAGGGGCTATTCTTTAAGGAAGGTTCTACCAGAAAAGAAACGAAAAAGGAAAGACCTTTACCAGATTGTCTAAAGTTGTGTGTGGCTTAACACGAGTCCGCTCAATATCTTAGGCTCGAAACTTGTAGATTTTGGCGGCATGATTTTGTCCTCGTCGGCCACCTTGAAAATTACTTCTGCCAAAGGAGCCCTGCAAATGAAGATCATGGCTGTTTCTGGCTTCAGGAGCAGTGCTTTAAATGCCACCAACGACAAACTCATGGGGCCAAATTCAATTCTTGGGTCTGCTTTTGGGTCCGTAATGCCTAAATGTGGGCCAATAATCTCATTTTGCAAAATACTCACATCCAAATCAGCCAATACATCCCCTCTTAAATGTGGGTTTTTAGGGATAAGTTGCCAATGCGCCTCCGCAGTACTCAGGATAAACTGCTGTGCAGGTAAATACTGGTAATACATTTGGTCGATGGAACAAGGTCGGAGTGTGTAGTGCTGTTTGAGGCGGTCGAGCAGTTCCCAAATCGAAACTGGACCATGATCATTCAGGATCCTGCGGTAGAATGGGAAAATGGTGAGGTTGTTGGATGCAATTAATATGCTCAGCATATCAGCCCCAGCTTGCGGATGATCGGCTGCATAACGTTCTGAAATGGCTGCACGGTGATGCCCATCAGCAATGTAAAATGCAGGTAGCGAACCGAAAGTATGAGCAATTAATGCCATGTCGGCAGCCTTATGGATACGCCAAATGGTGTGGTCGGTGGCCACATCCGAATGCACATGAAAAACGGGTGGCTCTTTTTTAACCTGATGAATGAGCTCCTCAACGCTGCGAATGGGGTGGTAGGTTAAAAAAACCGGCGTTGAAAAAAGGTTGGTCTTTTTTAAAAAGGTGTACAGCTGCTCTACCCGGTCGTTACGCGTATGCTCGTGCTTTTTGATTTTTTTGTCAATCAGATCTTGTGCGTTGCACAAGCCAATGATGCCGGTTTGCTCAATGCCTTTGTAGCGTGTAAAATAGAGGTAGTAAGCGGGCTGCTCATCTACAGCATATATGCCTTTTTGCAGAAATTCTTGAAACAAAAGTGCCGAACGCTCGCAAGCAGCCGCACTTTCTTTTTCTGAAAGGGCAGGATCAGCCGCGGCCAATACATGTTGAAAAGCATGCGGATTTTCACCCGGCACAATGCTACTCAACTGCTCGTTCCATTGCTGATTATTAGCTAAAACGGCTTCCTGTGCAAAATGGGGCTTCGGAAGAATTCCTCTAAAAGGCCTAAAAGCCGGCATTTTACTTTTTAAAGAGCTCGATGATGCGACTGGCCATCTCCAATCCAATGCGCTCTTGCGCTTCTTCGGTGGAGGCACCAATGTGTGGACTTACCGATACTTTTGGATGGTTCAACAAACGCTGGTCGGGTTTGGGCTCGTTTTCAAAAACATCTAAGCCAGCAAAGCGGATTTGTCCGCTCTCTAAGGCTGCCAACAAAGCATTTTCGTCGATGATGCCGCCTCGTGAACAGTTGATGATACCTACACCTGGCTTCATACCTGCAATGGCTTCGGCTGTAATGAGGGCTTTGTCGAGACCCGGCGTATGGATGGTTACGAAATCACTTCCCGCTAATACCTCTTTCAAACTGCCCACTTTAACCTGGTGCAGCTTTTCGATTTTATCCGACATTTCCGGTGTGCTGTACAGTACGTCGAACACGAATACTTTCATGCCTACACCCTTGGCAATGCGGCCAACTTCCTGACCAATACGGCCGTAACCTACTACACCAAGGGTTTTGCCAAACAGCTCGATACCACCAGCATAATCCTTCTTCAAATTATTGAAGTCGCTGGCGCCTTTGGTCGGCATTTCACGGTTCGAAAGGTGGGTGAAGCGACAAAGGCTGAATAAATGCGCAAAAACCAACTCCGCCACCGAAATAGAAGAGGCAGCTGGGGTATTGATTACTTCGATGTTCTTAGATCGGGCGTAGTCAACATCGATGTTGTCCATGCCTACTCCAGCGCGACCAACGAACTTCAAATTCGGACAAGCGTCGATGAGCTCTTTGCGCACTTTGGTAGCGCTGCGCACAATGATGCCATCGAAAGCATTGAGTTGTGTCGGCAGGTCTTCCTGCGCTATTTTCTGCGTTTGTACTGTAAAACCTGCTGCTTCAAGCATGGCTTTGCCTGCTGCATCGATACCGTCGTTAGCGAGAATTTTCATAAATCTTATCCGTTGGTTTTTTCGAAATGTTGCATCACGTCTACCAGCACCTGCACGCTTTCAATGGGCATGGCATTGTAAATGCTGGCGCGGAAACCGCCTACTGAGCGGTGGCCTTTGAGGCCACTGATGTTGGCTTCTTTGAGCAATTTATTGAAGGCTTCTTCTTTGCTGTCGTCGTGCATTACGAAGGTTACGTTCATGTAAGAGCGGTCTTCACGCGCGGCGGTGCCTTTAAACAAGCTGTTGCGGTCGATTTCGTTGTACAGCAATTCTGCTTTAGCGTTGTTGCGTTTTTCAGCACCTTCTAAGCCTCCATTTTTTTCTACCCACTGCATGGTGAGCATGCTGGCGTAAACCGGGAATACTGGAGGCGTGTTGTACATGCTTTCGCCTTCAATGTGCACTTGGTAGTCGAGCATGCTCAGGATCTTGCGATCGGTTTTGCCCAACAAATCCTTTTTCACAACAACCAGGGTGGCACCGGCAGGCCCCATATTCTTCTGCGCTCCGGCGTAAATCAAGCCAAATTTGCTGGCGTCTATGGGTTTGCTGAAGATGTCGGACGACATATCGCACACCATCGGCACTGGCGAATTGGGAAATGCCTTCATTTGCGTACCGTAAATGGTGTTGTTAGAAGTACAATGGAAATAATCGGCATCCGTTGGGATGATGTAATCTTTAGGGATGTGGTTGAAGTTTTCGGCTTCGGAGCTGGCTACCACCGTTACTTTGCCAAGCATTTTGGCCTCTTTGATGGCTTTTTTGGCCCAAACACCTGTATTGAGGTAGGCGGCGTGACCGCTAGTGCTGAGCAAATTAAAGGGCACCATGGCAAATTGCAAGCTGGCACCACCACCTAAAAACAGCACCTCATAACTGTCGTCGAGCTTGAGCAGGCGGCGCACCACGTTGCGGGCCTCGTCCATTACGGCTACAAAATCTTTACCGCGGTGTGATACCTCTATGAGCGATAAACCGCTGTTGTTAAAGTTGAGAACGGCTGCTGCTGCCTGTTCAATGACTTCCCGGGGTAAGATGCCGGGACCTGCGCTGAAGTTATGTGGTTGCTGACTCATGGCGTTTTTTGGTTGCGAACAAAGTTAGACATATAAGCCAGCAAGCAAAAGCCCAAAGTGTAGCTTTTGAAAATATTTAGTGGGATAACAGGGCGAATCAGAGCTGAAAGCCGATCGACAAGATGTTGGAAAAAAGCGTTTGGCTGCGGTCGCCCACATTGGTGATGGCATAATCGATGCAAAACTGCTTGAATTTGAGTCCAATGCCCAAATTCGGCTGCATGGTGGTTACAATGCGGTTGTCGAAATCAGGCGTTTTTTGCAGATTGCTGATGGCCGCGCGCACAAAAATCATGTTGAGATAGCCAAATTCTGCACCCAGGCGGGGGTCGATGCTGAAGCGCCCTACATTGGCGATGTTATTGCGGGCACCGTCGGTGGTAATGTCTACATTGAGCTCAGGACGAATGCTGATTTTTTTACTTACATCGAACAAATAGCCAATGCCTGTACTCATACGCGGCAGGGTAATTTCTAAACTCCCATCCGGCATTTCGTTGCCTGTGGCTGCAAACACCTCTGCAAATTCCTCGTCGTTGAAACTCCAAGCATTAAAAGTAGTGGTTACATCCCGCAACATCACCCCAAAATGCAGGCGGTCCCATTGCCGCTGCGCCCCAACATCAAAACCAAAGCCCCAGGCGTCGGCAAAAGGACCAATGATGCGGCGAATGATTTTGGCATTGGCCCCAACCCGCCAGTCGTTTTTAAGCGCATGGGCGTAAGAAAAGGTAAGCGCGTAATCTGCCGCCGAAAAAAGCGAGATGTTGTTGTAGTTGATGCTGCCATTGGCATCGTACAGCCGCAGGGTGTTCGGAATGTCGTCGATTCCCAAGCGTATGAAAGATACGCCCACGGCATTGCGGTCGTCGAGTTTATACACTGCAGCTGCATAGTCGTAATTGGCAATCCCCCCAAAATACTCTGCATGCATGAGGTTGCCCATGTATTTATGGTCGGCGTTTAAAATGCCCGCAGGGTTCCAGTAAGTGGCGGTGGCGTCGTTGATGCTGGCTACCGTGGCACCCCCCAGCGACATGGCCCGGGCACCTACGCCAATGGCCATAAATTCGTTGCTATATTTAGGTGCTTGAGCCCAGAGGGCGGCAGGCAGACTCAAAAGAAGGGCGAAAAGGGAGATAAATAACTTCATTCAGCGCTTTACGGGGCAATAATACCGCTTAATAACAAAAATGAACACCAATAATTGTGAAAAGCCCCGCTTTTTTTACGCACATCTCTATTTTTGCATCGCGATATGAAGAAGATGAACCTAGTGGAAGAATTAAAGTGGCGCGGCTTGTTGCACGACATCATGCCTGGTACTGCTGAATTGTTAGAAAAGGAGCAAGTAACAGGTTATGTGGGCTTCGACCCCACGGCCGACTCCCTGCACATCGGTAATTTGGTGCCGATTATGCTGCTGGTGCATTTGCAAAGGGCTGGTCACAAGCCTTTGGCGTTGGTGGGCGGGGCTACAGGACTGGTAGGCGATCCTACTGGCCGTTCTACCGAGCGCAATATGCTCAGCGTTGAAGAAATCAACAATAACCTCAATTGCCAGCGCAAGCAGCTCGAGAAATTTCTGGACTTTAGCGAAGGCAACAGCAATAAAGCCGAAATCGTGAATAACTACGATTGGTTCAAGGAATTCGATTTCCTTGGCTTCATTCGGGACGTGGGTAAGCACATTCCCATCAACTATATGCTGGCCAAAGATTCGGTGAAAAACCGCCTCGAAAACGGCATGTCGTTCACCGAGTTTTGCTACCAGCTCATTCAGGGCTACGATTTTGTGTATCTCTACCAACAAATGGGCTGCAAATTGCAAATGGGTGGCTCCGACCAATGGGGCAACATTACCACCGGCACCGAAATGATTCGTCGCATGCATGGGGGAGAAGCTTTTGCCCTTACTGCACCCTTGGTGAAGAAATCGGACGGCACTAAATTTGGCAAGTCGGAAGGCGGTAATGTGTGGCTCGATCCCGAAAAGACCTCTCCCTACCAGTTTTACCAGTTTTGGCTCAATGTGAGCGACGAAGACGCCGCCCGCTACATCGGCGTGTATACCTTGTTGGATTTTGAAACCATCGAAAAGCTCAAGGCTGAGCATGCCGAGGCCCCGCATCTGCGCATTTTGCAAAAGGCCTTGGCCGAAGAGGTTACCGTGCGTGTACATTCACAAGCCGATTTTGAGCAAGCCGTGCAGGCCTCTGAAATACTTTTTGGTAAAGCCACCACCGAAGCCCTGCAAGCGCTTCCCGAAAAATTGCTGCTGCAGATTTTTGAAGGCGTGCCCATGCACAAGGTTAGCAAGCAGCTTTTTGCTGAGGGTGTGGAGCTGGTAACTTTGCTGGCCGAAGCCACTGATGTTTTCCCATCTCGGGGCGAAGCACGCAAAATGATTCAGGCCGGCGGATTTAGTCTGAACAAAGAAAAAATCAGCGACGAAAAGAGCCTAATTACCCAAACGCACTTGCTTAATCAGAAGTATTTATTGCTCCAGAAGGGCAAAAAACAATATTTTTTGATTGTAGCAGAATAGCGTTAAAAGTTTTATGATTTGAGCGGAATTGCCGTATTTAGCATTTCTACATTGCTAAGAAATTGCCATGGCAAAAGCTCCAAAAATAGCCCTTCCAGGTAAGGCAAGGGCCATCATCGATACACTTGGTCCTCAGTTAGATGGGGGCAGATTTGCAGTAAAACGCGGTCTCGGCGATACACTCGAGGTATGGGCCGATTTGCTCGTGGACGGTCACGATAAAGTAAATGCCTGCTTGCTTTACCGCAAAAAAGGCGCTCGCAACTGGGAAGAAGCGCCTATGCGCAATCAAGGTGGCGAGCGTTGGGTAGGTAGCTTCGTGCCCGATAAAATTGGTTTTTATGAATATGCAGTGAAGGCTTGGGTAGACCACTACATCAGCTGGAATTACGACACCCGCCGCAAAATTGAAGGCTGGCAACGGGTGCCGGTAGAATTGCAGATGGGTGCGGACTTTTTGCTTGAAGTAGCTGCCAAAGCCAATAAAAAAGAAAAGCAGCAATTAGACGCATGGGCAGCTTTGTTGGTTGACGAATTGCATTATGAGCAAGCCGCCAATTTGGTGGTTTCCGGTGCTTTTTTGCCGCTCTTCCTCAAATATCCTTCGCAAGCCAATGCCACCATCAGCAAGGTGCTGCAGCTGTATGTAGATCGCGAGAAGGCAGTATTTAGTGCCTGGTACGAGCTTTTTCCACGCTCCACTGCCTTAAAGCCGGGTCAACATGGCACCTTCAAAGACACCATTCGCCTATTGCCGCGCTTGCAAGATTTGGGCATGGATGTGTTGTATTTGCCACCGGTGCATCCTATCGGTATGCAGCATCGCAAGGGTAAAAACAACAGCACCACCGCTTTGCCAGAGGAACCTGGTTGTCCCTGGGCCATTGGCGGGGCAGCAGGCGGACACAAAGCTTTATTGACGGAATTGGGGAACATCGAAGATTTTAGGTTGCTCGTGAAGGAAGCTGCCGCGCATGGTATGGAGATTGCCATGGACTACGCCTTGCAGTGCTCACCCGACCATCCGTACGTTAAAGAGCACCCGTCCTGGTTTAAATGGCGGCCTGACGGCACGGTGCAATACGCTGAAAATCCACCCAAAAAATACCAGGATGTGTTGCCGATTAATTTCGAGACCGAGGACTGGGAAAACCTGTGGTACGAGCTTAAAAGCATTTTGGAATACTGGATTGCCCAAGGTGTAAAAATATTTAGGGTTGATAATCCGCACACCAAGAGTTTTCAGTTTTGGGAGTGGTGCATTGCCGAAATTCAAGCTAAAAATCCAGAGGTCATTTTCTTGGCAGAAGCTTTTACAGCCCCTTCGGTGATGAAATACCTGGCCAAAGCCGGTTTCACCCAGTCGTACACCTATTATTCATGGCGCAATACCAAACATGAGCTGGTGCAGTACCTCGAAGAGTTGAGTCGCAGCGACATGGCCCAGTATTTTAGACCCAATTTTTGGCCCAATACGCCCGACATCAATCCAGTACCTCTGCAAGGTGCCAAAGATGCACTCTACCTCACCCGCTTTTTTATGGCCGCTACCTTATCGGCCAATTACGGTTTTTATGGTCCTGTGTACGAATTTATGATCGGCGACCCCATGCCGGGTAAGGAAGAATACATCGATTCGGAGAAGTATGAGGTGCGGCATTGGGACTGGAACAAAACCAATAAACTCACCGAGCTCATTCGTCGGGTGAACAAGGCGAGGCGCGAGAACAAAGCTTTGCAACGTACCAACAACATTCATTTTTGCCACATCGACAATGAGCAAGTGCTGGCCTACCTCAAGTTGAGCGACGACCGACAGAATGCTATTTTGAGCGTGGTGAACCTTGATCAGCATGCAACCCAAGGCGGCATGATGCAATTGCCGCTGCATTTATTAGGCTTGTCGCCCGATGCGCAATACCAGGTGCATGACCTCATTACCGGCGCACGCTATACCTGGCGGGGCGAGTGGAATTTTGTAGAATTGAATCCCGATTATTTGCCCATGCATTTGTTCAGGATAGAAAATATGTAAAATGAGCATTGCAAACAGCCTTTCTGCCTCAGCGCCCAGCCATTTTAGCTGGCCCAGCAGTCTGCCTAAGCCCGAAACGGTTGCTTGGCTGCAGGAGGCGGTCTTGCCTGCTTATTTCAAAAAATGCCGTTGGTTTGCAGGCAAGGCACGAAGGCTGAAGGAAGTGCGCATCAAACAGTCGTTGCTTTTCGACTATGCCGCTGGTAGCAGTTATATTTTAATTGTAGATGCTTATTACCGCACAGGTAAGCTCGAGCAATATTTATTGCCAGTGACCTATGTGCCTGGCACACCTGAAAGTCCCGAAAAATCGGTCCTTTGCCCTTTGGGAAAGGGTTTTTTAATAGATGCGGTGTATGCGCCAGCTTTTCGGGCGGGCTTGTTTGAAGCCTTTGGGCAACAAGCGCACTTGCAAGAGTCAGGCTTTACATTGGCCTTTGAAAAGGGCATTGCTTTTGAGCAAATCGACATCCAAAAACTAGGGTCCAGGGTGCTAAATGCAGATCAAAGCAATACTTCCTTGTTTTTTGGCGAGCATTTTTTCTTTAAGTTTTACCGCAAACTTTTTCGCCTTACCAATCCCGAATTGGAGGTGGTGCGGTTTTTATCGGAACAAACCAATTTTAAGCAAATCCCTACCTATGCCGCCAGTCTGAGCTTGCACAAGGCCGGGACTTCGGAAATTACCTTGGGTATTATGCAGCAAAAGGTGGCGTCGCAGGGTGATGCTTGGGCACTTTTCCAGGAACAACTGACCCGCTTTATTGAGCAGGATGGACTTGAAAAACTGCAGGCCATCCCCCAAAACCTGCCTTATTTAGACTTAGCGCAGCTAGAAGCAAATGCAAATTTGGCAGCAAAAGTGCTGGATACACAAGAAATGAAGTGGATCGACTTGCTAGGCCAACGTACAGCGGAAATGCACAATGCCTTGGCCAGTAGGAAGGATGTAGCGGCCTTTGCGCCAGTGGCTTTTGATGCCGACTACCAAGATTGGTTATCGGGGCACTTCGACCGATTGCTCGAAAAACGACAGCAGTTGCTTGGGGATGTGCAGCAGCATTTGAGCGCCCAAGCCCAGCCATTGGCACGAAAATTCCAAGAGCAAATCGACCTCATTCGAGCGCATTTTGAGCACATCCAGCAACTAGCGCCTGTGAGTAAGCGCATCCGCATTCATGGCGACTACCATTTAGGGCAGGTGTTGTATCATCAAAACGACTACATTATTCTTGATTTTGAAGGGGAGCCGGAGAGCAGCATCAGCGACCGCAAAATCAAACATTCGCCCTTAAAAGATGTGGCGGGCATGTTGCGTTCGTTTCATTATGCGGCCTATGTGGCCCTCTATTTTGGTCCCAAAGCCGCTGCTATCAAACAAAAACACCCTAAAGCCGAACAATTGGCCGAAACTTGGTTCCAATTGGTGGCATCGGTGTATTTAAAGTCGTATTTTACACAAATCAACCGCGATGCTTTGTCCTTACATGCCTCAGCGGAGGTAGAGGCTTTGTTGCGGTTGCATTTATTGGAGAAAGCAGTGTATGAATTTGGCTATGAGTTGAATGGTCGTCCCGACTGGGCCATCATTCCTCTCAAAGGCATCCAGCAAATATTAGGTGAATACCAAAACGAATAACCATGGTAAAACAAACTTCCTTATTTACCGATTACGACGTCCATCTTTTTAGAGAGGGCAAACACTATCGGATTTACGAAAAGATGGGTGCGCATTTGCACACTTTCGAGGGTGAAGCAGGGGTTTATTTCGCCGTTTGGGCACCCAATGCTGCCAAAGTGAGCGTGATTGGCGATTTTAATTATTGGTCGCCAGGCACCGACGAGCTTTTTGCCCGTTGGGATGGCTCTGGTATTTGGGAAGGCTTTATACCCGGTTTGCAAAAAGGGGTGAATTATAAATACCACATCGAGTCGCCTAACGGCGGTCCTGCCATGGAAAAAGGCGATCCTTACGGATTTTTGTGGGAATCGCCGCCTAAAACCGCTTCGGTGGTGTGGGACCTAGACTATGCTTGGAGTGATGCGCAATGGATGAAAAGCCGCCAGCAGCACAACAGCTTGGAGGCACCCATGTCGGTTTACGAAGTGCACCTGGGCAGTTGGCGCCGCAATCCCGACGAAGGTGGCCGCTCGCTCTACTACTTTGAGCTGGCCAAGGAGCTGGTAGACTATGTGAAAGAAATGGGTTACACCCATGTGGAGCTCATGCCCGTGATGGAACACCCGTTTTTTGGCTCTTGGGGCTATCAAATTACGGGCTATTTTGCGCCTTCGAGTCGTTTTGGCAATCCGCAAGAGTTCATGTATCTCATCGATTGCTTGCACCAAGCCGGCATTGGGGTTATTTTCGACTGGGTACCGTCGCATTTTCCAACCGATGGTCATGGCTTGGCCTTTTTCGATGGCACGCATTTGTACGAGCATGCCGATCCTAAAAAAGGCTACCATCCCGACTGGAAAAGCTACATTTTTAACTACGGTCGCAATGAAGTGCGCTCCTTTTTGATCTCCAACGCCCTTTTTTGGCTCGATAAATACCATGCCGATGGACTGCGAGTAGATGCCGTGGCATCGATGTTGTACCTCGATTATTCGCGGGAAGAAGGGGAGTGGATTCCCAACGAATTTGGCGGGCGCGAAAACCTCGAGGCCCTCAGTTTGCTCAAAGAAATGAACCAGCAGGCCTATTTGTCCTTTCCCGACATCCAAACCATTGCCGAAGAATCAACGGCTTGGCCGATGGTTTCGCGACCGGTGGACATGGGTGGCTTAGGTTTTGGCATGAAGTGGATGATGGGCTGGATGCACGATACCTTGGCTTATTTCAAGGAAGACCCGATGTTTCGGCCGTTCCACCACGACAAAATTACCTTCAGCATCATGTATGCTTTCACCGAAAATTTTGCCTTGCCGTTGTCGCACGACGAGGTAGTGCACGGTAAAGGCAGCATGATCAACAAAATGCCGGGCGATGAATGGCAGAAGTTTGCCAATTTACGTTTGTTGTTTGGCTATATGTTTACCCATCCGGGCACTAAGTTGAATTTTATGGGTGCTGAGCTTGGCCAATCGCGCGAGTGGAACCACGACAGCAGTCTAGATTGGCATTTGCTCGATTATCATTTGCACAAAGGCCTCAATTCGTTGGTAAAAGACTTGAATCATTTTTATCGCGCCGAGCCGGCCTTGTATGAAATGCAATTCGAGGAGGGAGGCTTTGAGTGGATAGATGGTTCGGACCGGTCGAACAGCGTTATTACCTACATCCGCAAAGACAAAGCCGGCAACCAATTACTGGTGATTTGCAACTTTACGCCTGTTGTGCGCAGCTCGTACCGCATTGGCGTGCCCGAGGAAGGGGTGTATGAAGAGATTTTCAACAGCGACAAGCAAGCATATGGCGGCAGCAATGTGCGCAATGAAGGGGATTTAACGGCAGAGTATTTCCATTATCAGTGGAAAGACTATTCGCTACAAATCACCTTGCCACCTTTGGGGATGTTGGTTTTGCGAAAAAAGGAGGTGAAGGCTTCGAAAAACGGACTTGCTGCCAAAGCCAGCAAGGGTACTAAAACAGCTGCAGCACCTGCTCAAAAGGCGGGGACCAAGACTAAAGCTGCCCCTAAGGCAAAGGCTGAGTCCAAGCCAAAAGTTAAGCCGGTAGCTAAGGCGGAAGCCGGAAAGCCTGCTGCAGCTCCAAAAGTTAAACCAGCGCCTAAAGTGGCCAAAACTACCGTCGCAAAACCAAAAGTGGCTACAACTAAAGCCGCTCCAGCGGTTGCTGAAGCCAAGTCCAAGGTAGCAAGCAAGGCAGATAGTAAAACCAAAACGGCCTTGAAACCAGCCGCTAAGCCCGCTGCATCTCCCAAATCCAAAAAAAGATAAGCTCCGATTAGCTCCTTCAACATGCGTATTTATTTTCGATTGATTTTACTGCTGAGTATGGCCCTTTTGGGTGGCTGTGCAGCAGGTGTTCAAGCTCAAAAAAGCACTGCCATTGCCCGGGTGGAGCCGCCACATTGGTATGTGGGGATGGAAAATCCGCAACTCCAAGTGCTGCTGTATGGTCCCAACATCGCAGCCTTTGAACCCAGCTTGCAATATGCGGGCGTTGAAATCACCGAAATAACCCGGGTCGACAACCCCAATTACCTTTTTGTGCAGTTGCACATTGGGGCAGCGGCGCAACCGGGGCAAATGACCTTTGTGCTTACCCAAGGAAAACGCAAAATCAAACAAAACTACGAGCTGCAGCCGCGCCGTTTTCCCAACAATGTGGTGAACGGATTTGGTCCGCAAGACTTGCTTTACCTCATCATGCCCGACCGTTTTGCCAATGGCAATCCCAAGAACGACAGCATCAAGGGCATGAACGAAATGCGGGTTAACCGTAAGGACGAGCGTGCCCGGCACGGCGGCGATTTGGCGGGCATCCGCAGCAAGCTCGATTATGTGCAAGAATTGGGAGTAACGGCGCTCTGGCTCAATCCCGTGCAAGAAAACAACCAGCCAAGCGAGTCTTACCACGGTTACGCCATGACCGACCTCTATAAAATCGATCCGCGCCTGGGTACCAATGCCGAATATGTGGCTTTGGTGGCCGAAATGAAGCAGCGGAACCTCAAAATGGTGATGGATTTGGTGCACAACCACATCGGCAACGAGCATTGGTTGATCCGCGATTTGCCTGCGAAAGATTGGGTGCACAACTGGCCTAGCTTCACCCGCACCACTTACCGCGCTATTACCCAACTCGATCCCTACGCGGCTGAAGGCGACAGCAAGCTCATGCGTGAAGGATGGTTCGATACCCACATGCCCGATTTGAATCAGAAAAACCCGCTTTTAGCCCAATACCTCATCCAAAACAACATTTGGTGGGTAGAATATGCGGGCTTGAATGGTTTTAGGTTGGATACTTACGCCTATCCTGATAGCGATTTTATGAACCGTTGTGTGGCTGCCATCCGCGAGCAGTATCCCGACATTGGCATTGTGGGAGAAGTTTGGGTGCATACCGTAGCCGAGTCGGCCTACTGGGTGGAAGGTAACAAGCTTAATCCAGCACCACAAGCCCTGCCTGGCGTTACTGATTTTCCACTATATGCAGCCATAAAGGATGGTTTGAACGAAAATTTTGATTGGGACCACGGTTTACGTCGCATTTACTACACCCTGGCGCAAGATTTGGTATATGGCGACGCTTCCAAAAACGTCATCTTTTTAGACAACCACGATATCTCGAGGGCGTGGGCCATTTTTAAGCAAAACATGGACCATATGAAAATGGCCCATACACTGTTGTTGACTTTGCGTGGTGTGCCCCAGTTGTATTATGGCTCCGAATTGCTCTTTGGCAATTACGCCAATATGGGCGGCACCAACGTGAGGCAGAACATGCCAGGCGGCTGGGCAGGCGATACCGCCAATGTATTTAGTAGGGAAGGCCGGAGTCAGGAGCAAAACGAGCTTTTCGACCACATCAGCACCATAGCCAACTGGCGCAAAGGCAGCGCAGCCATTGGGCAGGGCGGCTTTAAACATTATGTGCCCGAAGACGAAGTTTATGTGTACTTCCGCCTCTTCAAAAACGAAAAAGTGATGGTGCTGGTGAACAACTCAAACAAGCCGAAGCAGGTTAAAAAAGTCCGTTTTGCTACCGAAATAGGCGATGCTACCACCGCTTTTGATGTTTTAAATGGAGAGCTAACTACTTTAGACGACACCATTGAGATTGGCCCTAAAACGGCACGCATTCTAGAGATTAAACAATGACAAATCAAAAATACATTTGCATTCACGGGCATTTTTATCAACCGCCGCGTGAAAATGCTTGGTTAGAAGAAATTGAAATACAAGATTCGGCATATCCGTACCACGACTGGAACGAGCGCATTACGGCTGAATGTTATGGTCCGAACGCGGTAAGCCGCATCCTCGAGTCCGACAACCGCATTTGCGATATTGTAAACAACTACAGCGGCATCAGCTTTAATTTTGGGCCAACGCTTTTGTCGTGGCTCGAAGATCATTCTCCCGAAGTTTACAGAGCTATTTTGCAGGCCGACAAAGACAGCATTACGCGTTTTGGACATGGTTCGGCCATTGCGCAGGTGTACAACCACCTGATCATGCCGTTGGCCAATCGCCGCGACAAAACCACCCAGGTGCTTTGGGGCATCCGTGATTTTGAGCAGCGTTTTGGCCGCAAACCTGAGGGGATGTGGCTGGCCGAGACTGCCGCAGATACCGAAACACTCGAGGTTTTAGCCGAAAACGGCATCGAATTTACCATCATGGCGCCACGGCAGCTCAAGGCTGTGCGCAAAATAGGCGAAGAAGCCTGGAACGAGGTGCCTGAGCCGCATGTCGATACCTTGCAGCATTACCGCTGCCAGTTACCATCCGGCAAAAGCATCATTATTTTCTTTTATAACGGGCCAGTTGCCCAAAAAGTAGCCTTCGAAGGACTCCTCAAAGACGGCAAAGCCTTTGCTGATGCTTTGTTGGGCGCTTTTGACCCGCAGCGTGAAAAACCGCAACTTGTGCACATCGCCACTGATGGCGAAAGTTACGGTCACCACCACCGCTACGGCGAAATGGCGCTGTCGTACTGTCTTAAATACATCGAAGACAACCAGCTGGCCACCATCACCAATTACGCCAGCTATGCCAAATTGGTGGCTCCTGAGTTTGAAGTCCAAATACACGAAAATTCGAGTTGGAGTTGTGTGCATGGGGTGGAGCGCTGGCGCAGCAATTGCGGCTGCAATTCGGGGGGCTATCCCCATTACCAACAAGAGTGGCGGGTAGGCTTGCGACAGGCACTCGACTGGCTGCGCGATGAGCTCACGGCCGAATATGAATCCCAAATGGCCACTTTTTGTGCCGATGTATGGGGCATTCGCAACGACTACATCGAGGTCATTAATAACCGTTCAGATGCCAATGTGGATGCCTTTTTAGACCGACATCTGTATTTTAGGGTAGAAGGCGAGCGCAAAACCAAGGTGCTGCGTTTGCTCGAAATGATGCGCCAATGCCAGCTCATGTTTACCAGCTGCGCTTGGTTTTTCGATGAAATTTCGGGTATTGAGACCGTTCAGGTGCTGCAATATGCATGTCGCGCCATTCAAATCTCCGAAACTGAATCGAACCGGCGCCTCGACGAACGTTTTCAGCAAATCCTTGCCCAAGCGCCTTCCAATGTGCCTGGCTTGCTCAATGGTGCGCACATCTACGAAACCATCACCAAAGCCTCCCGTTTGTCGCTCACCAAAGTGGGCATGCATTATGTGGCCAATGCGCTTTTTTCGGAGGATGCCGACAGTGTGTTTACCCATACTTTTAAATTCGAAAGCGACTTTTTTGAGCGCTTTGAGGCAGGTTTCCAGAAGCTTGCCTTGGGCCGAACCACAGTGAAAAGTAAAATCACCCATTCCGAAAAGTATTTTTCTTTTGCAGTGATTTACCTCGGTCAACACCACCTCATTGGCAACGCCAACGATCAAATGGATGAAAGCACCTTCAAACAGATGTATGCTGCCATCAGAACTCCTTTTGAACAAAGTAATTTGGCAGAGGTAATCCACGTCATCCAGCAATATTTTGGGGAAGAGAAGTTCTCATTTTGGCAACTTTTCAAAGACCAGCAGAAAAAAGTGTTGCGGGTACTCGTGGAACGGGAAATTGAAGAGGCCGAAAGAGCTTTTAAACAGGTGTACGACAGCAATTACAACCTCATGGGCGTGCTCAAGCAGGTAAACATTCCAGTGCCGCTGGTCTTTAGAAAAAACCTCGAATTGGTCATTAACAACCAGTTACGCAGGTTTTTCCAAACTGTCGACCCCAAGGCCAGCGAACTACAGCGCATGGTAGAAGAGGTGCGCAAATGGCAGGTGCCGCTCGAAATGCAGGTGATCAGCTATGTAGCCAGCGAGCGGATGTATGAGCTGTTGGCTGATTTTGCGGAAGACACCACGCAGCTGAGCAAACTTATTAATCTACACCAAATCATGCAGTATTTGGGCGAATTAGAGGTGAAGCTCGATTTGTGGAAGATGCAAAATTTATTTGATCAGCTGGCGGAAACGCATTACCAACAATGGCAGTCCGAAGCTGGTAAAGCCAAGCAATCCGAATTACTCTGGTTTTTCAGATTGTTGGCAGGTAGGTTAAATTACAGTCTCGACCGTCTCGAAGCCGCCGTGGCTCAAGCCTGAGCATAGCTGCGGTTGCCGAAAATCAAGCTGCCTACCCGCACCAAAGTGGCACCATGCTGCAAGGCGAGGGGGTAGTCAGCCGACATGCCCATACTGAGCTGGTTAAAATGTGGGGCATCGCCGAAATGACTGGCCTTAAAGCGCTCAAAAAGCTGCTGCAAGCCTGCAAATTCCCCATGCAAATGCTGCTCATTGGTGGTATTGGTGGCAATGCCCATCAAACCGCAGATGCGTGCATTGGGGTATTCGGCCAGGCGACCGCTGTTGAGCAACTCGAGTAGCTCGGCCTCGTCGAAACCATATTTGTTTTCTTCCAAGGCGATGTGCACCTGCAGCAAGCAATCGATTTGCCGCCCGTTTTTAACACCTTCTTTGTGGATGGTTTGGAGCAGTTTTTCGCTGTCCACGGCGTGAATGAGCTGTACAAAAGGAGCAATATATTTTACTTTATTGCTTTGCAAGTGGCCAATGAAGTGCCATTCAATATCCTTGGGCAGTTGCTCGTGCTTGGCACTGAGTTCTTGGGCCGTGCTTTCGCCAAAAATGCGTTGGCCCGCAGCATAAGCCTCCTCGATGGCCACGGCCGGATGCGTTTTAGAAACCGCTACCAATTGCGCTCCGGAGGGCTTCAATTGTTGCCAAAGACTTTCAAGTTCACTTTTAATGCTCATTGTTGTATTTTTGAATCCTCATGACCCGAACTGCAAAATTAGGCTTTTGCCTGCTCACATTTGGTTTTTTAACGGCTTGTCAAGATCCAACCGCCCTTAAAAACTACCATAGCGGCATTTTGCCCATGGATAGCATGGAAATGCTGTTGGCTGACGTCCATATCATTGAAAGCTATCGGAATCGATCTTACCAACAAATTGGTCGCGATTCTGTTCCACCCACCCGCGTAAAAGCTTTGTACGAAAAGGCATTGGCCGAACACGGGGTGAGTTTAGAGCGTTTTTTGGAATCGTACCGCTACTACCAAGCGCAAAATCCCGTTATTCTCGACAGTTTGTACGAGGGCGTGAACCAAAGGCTCAATGAGCTGTTGACAGAGACTTATAAGTAAGTTGTGTACCGATACCCCGAACAAATTTCGCAGAAGTTAGAATTCGATCAGCTGCTGCAGCTGTTGGCTGGCCATTGTGTAAGCACTGCTGCCCGTGAACAGGCATTGGATTTGCGCCCACTCGACCGCACCGAAGCGGTGGATGAAGCCCTGCGCGCTACAGCCGAAGCCTACCAATTGCAGGCTTTCGACGGCGGCATGCCCGATGCCAGTATTCCGCACATCAGTACTTACATTCGCACGGCTTTTATTGAAGGGGCCTTTTTAGATGAGGAGCAGTGCTTCGACCTGCTGAAGCTGCTCACCTATGTGAAGCGTTTGCTGGGCTTTTTTGATTCGCGGGCGGAGCTGTATCCGGTTTTGCATGGCTACAGCAAGACTTTCGAGCTTCCGAAGGCAGCCATTGAGTCGCTCGATCGGGTGATTGGGGCCGATGGTCGCATGCGGCCCAATGCCAGCAAGGAATTGTCGGACATTACCGCCAGTTTAAACCGCTTGCAAGGCGATACGCGTCGCAAACTCGACAGCATTTATCGCCAGGCCAAGGCCCAAAATTGGGTGGCCGAAACCGGCATCACCATCCGCGACGGTCGCTTGGTAATTCCGGTTTTGGCCGAGCACAAGCGTAAAATCAAAGGTTTTGTGCACGACGAATCGAGCACCGGTCAAACCGTCTTTATAGAGCCCGCTGAGGTGCTCGAGCTCAACAACGACATCCGCAACTTTGAACTGGCCCAGCGGCGCGAGGTGCGTCGGATTTTGATTGAGCTCACTACCACTTTGCGGCCCCACATTCCACAAGTGGAGCGGGCGCATGCCTTGGCGGCACGGTTCGACCTGTTGCGGGCCAAAGCTTTGTTGGCCTTGCGTTTTCCCCAGGTCATTCGTCCCGAAATACATCCCACCGAAAGCCATTTGCGCGATGCCGTGCACCCGCTTTTGTACCTCCACCACAAGGCGCAGCGTAAAACCGTGATGCCGCTCAACCTCACCCTGAATGCCGAAAAACGCATTTTAGTGATCAGCGGTCCGAACGCCGGCGGCAAATCGGTGGCCCTTAAAACCACTGGTCTGCTGCAACTGATGTTCCAAAGTGGCTTGCTCATTCCCGCCAAAGAAGGCAGCCGCATGCGCATCTTCAAAAAATTGCTGGTCGATATGGGCGATGAGCAGTCGATCGAAAACGACCTCTCTACCTACAGCTCGCACCTCACCAATATGCGGGTGTTTACAGAGCAGGCCAATGCCGATACGCTGTTTTTGATTGATGAATTTGGCACCGGCACCGACCCGCATTTGGGCGGTCCCATCGCCGAAGCCATCCTCGAGCGCCTTACTGCTTTGGGGGCCTATGGCATCGTTAATACCCACTACAGCAATCTTAAATTGCTGCCTACCCGCTTATCTCCGCTCCAAAACGGCTCGATGGGCTTCGATACCGAAACCCTCAATCCGCGTTTTACCCTCGAAATGGGCAAGCCAGGGTCAAGTTTTGCCTTTGAAATTGCTGGGAAGATTGGTCTGGACCCCCAAATCATTGAAGAAGCCCGTAACAAAATCGGCTTACGCGAGCAAGATGTAGAGCAATTGCTGGTACAACTCGAGCAAGAAAAGCAGGAAATGGAGCAGTTGCAATTGCTTGTTGAGCACAAAGACCAGCTCCTGAGCGAATTGGTGGCCCGCACTGAGCAGCGTGAGCTGGAGCTCAAAACCAAAAAGAAGCAAATACTCGACAAAGCCCGCGAAGAAGCCAGTGCGCTTTTGAGCAAGGCCAACCGCGACATTGAAAATACCATCCGCGAAATCCGCGAAAAAGGAGCGGAGAAGGAGGCGACCAAACAGTTGCGCACGCAAATCACCGCCCTGCGCGATGAGATCACCGAAAAAACCAAGTCGGAACCCCTGCCGCAACCTAAAGTAGCGCCCGATAAGCTGGTGCTGGCCGTAGGAGCGAGGGTGCGGCTCAAAGACAGTTCCACCATCGGCGAAGTGCTTGAGCTGCAAAAACAGGAAGCCATTGTGGCCATCGGTGGACTACGCATGACCGTAAAAGCCAGCAAACTCGAGGTGATTTCACAAGCCGAGGCCCGCAAAGTGCAACGGCTCACGGTAAGTCACCAAGCCGTGAGTCAGGCCCTCAGTGATTTTACTTCCAACATCGATTTGCGCGGCTTTAGGGGGATGGAGGCTTTGCAGGAACTCGATCGCTTCCTCGATAAAGCCGTGATGGCCGGCTACAGCTCCCTGCACATTTTGCACGGCAAAGGCGACGGCATCTTGCGCAAGCTCATCCGCGAACACCTGCGCAAGCAGTCGTTTGTGGCTGGTTTTGAGAGTGAGCATGCCGATCGGGGCGGCGACGGCATCACCATCGTCACCCTTAAATAAGCCGCCAATTTTAAAATGGAAGGCGCATCCTTTCGCCAGAATCCCTATTTTTGACAAAAAAGCAGCCATTTCATGAACAAAGTAGTAGCCAACGCCCAAGCCGCCATTGCCGACATCCAAAACAACGCCACCCTCATGCTGGGCGGATTTGGCTTGTGCGGCATCCCCGAAAATTGCATCAGTGCTTTGGTGAAAAGCGGGGTAACCGGACTCACCTGCATCTCTAACAATGCTGGGGTAGATGGTTTTGGGATTGGATTGCTGCTGCAGAGTCGCCAAGTGCGCAAAATGATCAGCAGTTATGTAGGCGAAAACGCCGAATTTGAGCGGCAACTGCTGAGCGGCGAGCTCGAAGTGGAGCTCATTCCCCAAGGCACCCTCGCCACCCGCTGCATGGCCGCTGGCTACGGCATGCCCGCCATCTTCACACCCGCTGGCGTGGGTACCGAAGTGGCGGATGGCAAAGAAGTACGTGCTTTTAACGGCAAAGATTACCTCTTAGAATATGCGTTTGACGCCGATTTTGCCATTGTGAAGGCTTGGAAAGGCGATACGCATGGCAATTTGGTGTTCCGTGCTACTTCCCGCAACTTCAATCCCCTCATGGCCATGGCCGGCAAAGTCACCATTGCCGAGGTAGAAGAGTTGGTGCCAGCTGGAAGCCTCGATCCGAACGAAATACATACGCCTGGCATTTATGTGCACCGCATTTTTCAGGGCACCGATTACGAAAAGCGGATTGAACAACGCACGGTTCGGCCGAGGGGCTAAGTCCATAAAAAAAGCGCGGGTGCTCCAAAAGGGTACCCGCGCTTTGCTTTTAGGCCAATTCGTAAGCTATTGGTTTACAAAACTGGAAGACTTTCGTTTCGGAACACCAAGCCCGCTTCTTCAAAATAATCAATCAAAATGGTTTGCTCGGCAAGGATGTTGCCCGCCAGCAGTTCCTTCGACAACTTATTCAAAGTCTCTTTCTGCATGGTGCGTTTGAGCGGTCGGGCGCCAAATTGAGGGTCGAAACCAGCCTCGGCCAAGTGCTCCACAGCCGCTTCTGTTGCTGCAATGATGATGTTTTTGCTTTCGAGCAGCTTGCGGAGTCCTTCGAGCTGCAAGCGCACAATGCCTTTGATGTCGCCTTTGCTGAGGGGATTGAACATCACTACTTCGTCGATGCGGTTCAAAAACTCGGGTCGCATGCTGCTTTTAAGAAGCTCAAACACCTCTGCTTTCGCACGCTCAATGCGCTCCTGCCGGTTTTTATCGGTCATGTCCTCAAAATTGGCCTGAATCAGCTGCGCCCCCAGGTTCGAAGTCATGATGATGATGGTATTGCGGAAGTTCACCGTCCGGCCTTTGTTGTCGGTCAGGCGGCCTTCATCGAGCACCTGCAGCAGTATGTTAAACACATCGGGGTGCGCTTTTTCGATTTCGTCTAGCAGCACCACGGAGTAGGGGTGGCGGCGAACAGCCTCGGTCAGTTGTCCGCCTTCATCGTAGCCCACATAGCCGGGAGGGGCGCCCACCAAGCGCGAAACACTGTGGCGCTCCTGGTATTCACTCATGTCGATGCGCACCATGGCGTTGTCGTCGTTGAACAAAAAGCCAGCCAGCGCCTTGGCCAGCTCGGTTTTACCCACGCCCGTGGTGCCTAAAAAGATGAACGAGCCAATAGGGCGCTTTTCATCTTGTAAACCCGCCCGCGAGCGGCGCACTGCATCGGCTACGGCTTCAATGGCATCCTCCTGACCCACAACGCGCTTGCGGAGCTCGTCTTCCAGGCGCAGCAACTTTTGGCGCTCGCTTTCGAGCATGCGTGTAACCGGAATGCCGGTCCATTTGGCCACCACTTCGGCCACATCCTCAGCAGTAACCTCTTCTTTGAGCATTTTGCCGTCGGATTGCGAATTGGCCAGCTGCGTTTGCATGTCAAGGAGCTCCTGTTCGCTGTCTTTGAGCAATCCATAGCGGATTTCGGCCACGCGACCAAAATCAGCCGCCCGTTCTGCCTGCTCGGCTTCGAGTTTGAGCTGCTCTATCTTTTCTTTAACCGCTTGCAGCCGCTCTACCACGTCTTTTTCGGCACGCCAGCGGGCGCGCAGGGCATCGGCTTCCTCGCGTAAATTGGCCAAGTCGAGGTCGAGCACCTTTACTTTATCCGTGTCTTTTTCGCGTTTCATGGCCTCGCGCTCAATTTCGAGCTGCATGATGCGGCGTTGCAACTCGTCGAGCTCCTCGGGCACCGAGTCGATTTCGATGCGTAGACGGGAGGCCGATTCGTCGATCAGGTCGATGGCTTTATCGGGCAAAAAGCGGTCGGTGATGTAGCGCTGACTCAATTCCACGGCCGCAATGATGGCTTCGTCGCGGATTTGCACCTTGTGGTGGGTTTCGTAGCGTTCTTTCAAGCCGCGCAAAATGCTGATGGCATCGGCGGTATCGGGCTCTTCTACCTGTACCTTTTGAAAACGACGCTCCAGGGCTTTGTCTTTTTCGAAATACTTTTGGTATTCGTTGAGGGTGGTGGCACCAATGGCCCGCAGTTCGCCGCGCGCCAACGCCGGTTTGAGGATGTTGGCTGCATCCATGGCCCCTTCGCCGCCGCCAGCCCCTACGAGTGTATGGATTTCGTCGATGAAGAGGATGAGGGAGCCGTCGCTGTCGGTGACTTCTTTCACCACCGCCTTGAGCCGCTCTTCAAATTCGCCTTTGTACTTGGCACCGGCAATGAGCGCGCCCATGTCGAGGGAGTATACGGTTTTGGATTTGAGGTTTTCGGGCACATCGCCTTTAATAATACGGTGCGCAATGCCTTCGGCTATGGCGGTTTTGCCCACGCCTGGCTCGCCAATGAGGATGGGGTTGTTTTTGGTACGTCGACTCAAAATCTGAATGACCCGGCGAATTTCATCGTCGCGACCAATCACTGGATCTAGTTTGCCGGCCGCTGCCAAATCGTTGAGGTTTTTGGCGTATTTGTTCAACGCATTGTAGCTGTTTTCGGCGTTTTGGTCGGTTACTTTGCTGCCCTTGCGCAGTTCTTTGATGGCGGTTACCAAGGCAGTTTCCGTAATGCCAGCGTCTTTCAGCATACGAGCGGTTTGGTCGTTGCCGCTCGCCAAAGCCAGTAGCAAATGCTCCAAGGCCACATACTCATCGCCAAAAGCCGCCAATTTGCCTTTGGCTTGGGCCAAGGTGCGTTGGGTATCGGTGGAGAGGTAGGGCTGACCGC
The DNA here is from genome assembly GCA_030682795.1 of Sphingobacteriaceae bacterium. Taxonomy (GTDB): domain Bacteria; phylum Bacteroidota; class Bacteroidia; order UBA7662; family UBA7662; genus PNNG01. The sequence goes on along the minus strand of JAUXNJ010000018.1, from coordinate 58,213 downwards.
CACTCACTTTGGCCAAAGAGCGCAAAATTTGTCCGTTGGTTTCTTTCAACCGCGCGCTTTGCACGCCCAGCTTGCCCAACAAATAGCTGTTGAGCTGCTCGTCGGTTTCTAATACGGCTTGCAGCAAATGCGCATTTTCGATGGCCTGCTGGCCGTATTCCAGCGCCAGTTGCACACTTTGTTGGATGGCTTCCTGCGCTTTGAGGGTGAATTTATCGAGGTTCATAATGAATTGTTTACGTCTTACACTTCGATTTCATCAAATGCAGCACCACAATGTATTTAGCGCCATTTTGACTTGAAAACGGCTGTTTAAGCGGACGAATTGGCTGTTTTTAAGCAAGTTGAGCGGTCTTTTCGTCACTTAAGCAAAATTTAATCCCACTGATGCCTAGGATTTTGCAATAGGCTGTATATTCACTTTTATAAACCTAGATACAATGCGTTTTTTATTGCTCTTATATATCAGCCTTTTTACAGGCCTCACGACTTTTGCGCAAGCCAATCTTGCTTTAACCGCCACAGCAACGGCATCGGCAAGTTCTACGGGAAATTTTGGCCCCGCTAACTGGACTGACGGTATTCTCAATGGAAGTTTTTTTGGTTGGGTAGGCACCGCAAGCAATTTTCCGCAACCAGCCTGGATGCAATTGGAATGGACGCAGCCGCAGCTCATGAATCGAATGGTATTGCATAACGTTGGGACTAATTTTGCGCCACCTGCTGGAAATGCAGTTGTTTTTGCTGGCAGTGCTCAGCTACAATATTGGGATGGCAGCAGTTGGCAAAATATTCAATTGATCCAGGGGATTCCTGGTTACGGGTCACAATTGATTGTTGATTTTAACCAAATTAGCACCACCCGCTTGCGGCTACATCAGTTCGCCCTGAGTGGGAGTGCACAAAATCCTGGTTTTGATGAGTGGCAGGTATTTCGAGTGCAGCAAGACACCAGTGATGCAGCAATAGACAGTATTCGAGTTACCAATTTGCAAGGGGGGACTGGGCGTATACTACGTTTTACCATGCGCATTCAAAACGAGGGCAACATACCCTTGGTGAATCCAACGGTAAGCTACACCATCAACACAAATCCCGTTAGCGGCCCCTTTAATGCAACTTTTATCGCCAGCATATTACCTGGCGGCGACAGCAGCTTTGTGCATCCGCACACAGTACCTGCGGAGGCCATATTAAATGGAAGGGAGCTATGTGCTTGGGTAGTTGCTGTGGGAGATAGTAACCGATTAAACGATACCCTTTGTGTTACTTTAGCGGGTATTGGGATTTCTGTCCTCGAGCCGAAACTCGCCGATTTAGTAGTTTATCCGAATCCCTTGCAAGACGTATTGTACTTCAAACAACTTCCGGCAGGCAGTATTTTACGCTTTTTCGATGCACAAGGAAGCTGCCTGGTGGTGCTCTCCGAAACCCCTGAAAGCTTCCCTATCCCTGCAAATTGGCCATCCGGCTTGTATTTCTTGCAAATTCAAGATAAAAATACGCAGCGTACCATCCGCCTACAAAGGCCATAATGGCGTTTAAACCGCATTTTTCAAGAATTCTGACTAATCAGCTGTAAATAAGCTGGCTAAGCCTTTTTGATTTTTAAATAGAATCAATACCTTTGCAACCGCCTTTAACCAAGGCAAGAAAGGATACTTATATTAATGTCAGAAAAAGAACTGGAAAACACAGTTGAACAAGTAGAAGCTACCCCAACGGCAGCTCCTGCAGTGCAGAAGACCACTACTCCCGGAGATTTTGACTGGGACGGCACCGGTAAGAAATTCGGTGGCTATTCGAAAGATGAGCGCAAGCGTATGGAAGAGATGTACAGCGGTACCCTCAACCAAATCCAGAGCAACGAAATCGTGAAGGCGACTGTTGCTGGAATGACCGATCGCGATGTTGTTTTGAACATCGGGTTCAAATCAGACGGCTTGGTGCCGCTTTCAGAATTCCGCGATATTCCGGGCCTCAAAGTAGGTGACGAAGTGGAAGTTCTTATCGTTAATCAGGAAGACAAAGACGGACAGCTCGTGCTTTCACGCAAGGCTGCGCGTATTATGAACGCCTGGGAAATGATTGTTAAATCAAATGAGGAAGACCTCATCATCGAAGGCCGTGTGAAAGCACGTACCAAAGGTGGTTTGGTGGTTGATGTTAGTGGCATCGAAACTTTCTTGCCAGGATCACAAATCGACGTGAAGCCAGTTCGCGACTACGACCAGTACGTAGGCAAGACCATGGAATTCAAGGTCGTTAAAATTAATCCTACCCTCCGCAATGCGGTGGTTTCGCACAAAGTGTTGATTGAGGACGACCTCGAGGCACAAAAAGTGGAAATCATGAGCAAGATGGAGAAAGGACAAGTACTCGAAGGCACCGTGAAGAATATGACCGATTTCGGTGTGTTCGTAGATCTCGGTGGTGTAGACGGCTTGTTGCATATCACAGATATCAGCTGGGGTCGCATCAACCATCCATCAGAAGTGCTGCAGTTGGATCAGAAGATCCAAGTGGTGGTTATCGATTTTGATGATGAGAAGAAGCGCATCAGCTTGGGTATGAAGCAATTGACTTCACACCCTTGGGAAGCTTTGACAGAAGAAATCACTGCAGGTACGGTTGTTAAAGGCCGTGTAGTAACTGTGGCCGATTACGGTGCATTCCTTGAAATCGCCAATGGCGTTGAAGGTTTGATCCACGTTTCAGAAATGAGCTGGAGCCAGCACTTGCGTAATCCACAGGATTTCATGAAGCAAGGCGATGAGGTAGAAGCAGTGGTATTGAGCATCGACCGCGAAGAGCGCAAGATGTCACTCGGTATCAAGCAGCTTTCTGCTGATCCATGGACCAACATCACAGAGAAATTCCCTGTGAACAGCAAGCACAAAGGCATCGTGCGTAACCTCACCAACTTTGGTTTGTTCGTAGAACTTGGCGAAGGTGTTGACGGTTTGGTACACGTTAGCGATTTGAGCTGGACCAAAAAAATCAATCACCCTGCAGAGTTCATCAAGCGTGACGAAGAAATTGACGTTATCGTACTCGATATCGACTTGGAAAACCGTCGCTTGAGCCTTGGACACAAGCAGTTGGAAGAAAACCCATGGGATACTTTCGAGACCATTTTCCTCGAAGGATCAGTTCACAAGGGTACCATCACCAGCATGGAAGACAAAGGTGCAGTAGTACAGTTGCCTTACGGTGTTGAAGGATTTGCTCCTAAAAAGCAACTCCAGAAAGAAGATGGTAAGTCTTTGATGGCCGACATGGAAGCTGACTTCCGCGTGATTGAATTCAGCAAAGAAAACCGTCGTATCGTTGTTTCACACAGCCGCATGTGGCAGGAAGCGAAAGAAGGCGAAAAAGCGGCAGAACAAGCTGAAGTTGCTAACTTTAAGAAGAGCAAAAAAGCGAAGACCGACGAAGAGCGCGATACCCTTGGTGATTTAGACGCCTTGGCAGGTTTGAAAGAGCAAATGCTCCAAACTGAAAAGAAAGCGCAAGCTGAAGCCATCAAAAAGATGGACGCGAAGGCCAAAAAGCCAAGCGCGAAAAAAGCGAAGTCTGAGGACGACGAGGACGAAGAGGCATAAGCCCATTCGTTTAAATAGCAAAAGGCTGCAGGTGACTGCAGCCTTTTTTGTTTTTATGGATGGAATAAACTCAGTGTGCTTTTTGGTGGCGGCTTTTTAAGATATCCACCACCGCGTTCAAATCCGTATTTTTTCCTGTGAGCAACACCAAAAGGTGGTACAGTAGGTCGGCTGCTTCTTCGTGAAGCTTGTTGAGGTCGTTGTTTTTGGCGGCGATTACCGTTTCTACGCCTTCTTCACCTACTTTTTGGGCCATGCGGTCGATGCCCGCTTCGAGGAGCTGGTTGGTGTAGGAGCCTTTTACGGGCTGGCGTTGGCGTTCTTGGATCAAGGCCTGTAGTGTTTGCAGGAAGTCGGTACTTGGTAGTTCATCTCCAAAACAGCTGTTGCTGCCGGTGTGGCAAGTGGGACCAGTGGGTTTTACGCGGATAAGCAAGGCATCGGCATCGCAGTCGAGTTGCATGCTCTGGATGTTCAAAAAGTTGCCAGAGCTTTCGCCTTTGATCCAGAGGCGGTTTTTGCTGCGACTGAAAAAGCAAACACGACCATCTTTTTTACTGAGTTCAAAGGCAGCGGCATTCATGTAGCCCAGCATGAGCACGCGGCCGTCTTGATCGTTTTGGATGATGGCGGGTAAAAGCCCCTTGCTAAAATCGGGTTGGAGGTTCATATGCGGATGGGGATTTGGAGGGATGCTAAATAGTTTTTAAGATCAGGAATAGCGATTTCGCCAAAGTGAAAAATGCTGGCGGCAAGTGCAGCATCGGCACCAGCCTGTTGAAATACCTCGGCAAAGTGCTCGGGGGAGCCGGCGCCACCGCTGGCAATCACGGGTACGGGCAAGGCTTGTGCGAGCTGCTGGGTGAGGGTGAGCTCGAAGCCGGCTTTGGTGCCATCGGCATCCATGCTCGTGAGCAGGATTTCGCCAGCTCCTAGGTCTACGGCTTGCTGCGCCCATGCGATGGCTTCTGTGCCGGTGGCTTGGCGACCGCCTTGCAGAAATACCTCGTATTGGCTGCCTACGCGCCGGGCATCGATGGCCAGTACGATGCACTGACTGCCGAAACGTTTGGCGGCCTCTTCAATGAGTTGCGGGTTGCGGAAAGCGGCGCTGTTCAGGCTGATTTTGTCGGCGCCCACGCTCAATAGGGCTTCAATTTGTGCCAGACTGCTAATGCCGCCGCCCACGGTAAAGGGAATGTTGAGTTCGACCGCCACTTGTGCCACCAAGGGCAAAAATGTTGTGCGACCTTCATGTGTGGCAGAAATATCGAGCAATACGAGCTCGTCGGCACCCTGCTCGGCGTAGAAGGCGGCCAAAGCTACAGGATCACCCGCATCTCGCAAGGCTTCAAAACGGATGCCTTTTACAGTGCGACCGTCTTTCACATCCAAACAAGGAATGATGCGCTTAGCCAGCATATACGCCTTTTTTTAGGAGTTCAATCCAGCGCATGCGCGGCACTTGTTCTTCATACAGGGCTTTGCCGATGATGGCGCCGCTGCAGCCGAGCTCGCTGAGTTTTTGTACGTCGCCGGGGCCCCGAATACCGCCGCTGGCAATGAGTTGTAACTGTGGCAGCTCGGTAAGCAACTGTTGGTAAAGGGCAAAATTGGGTCCACGCATGGCGCCGTCGTTGGCAACGTCGGTCACAAAGACTTCCGAAACGCCTTTTTGGAGCCAGTTGCGGAGGTAGGCGGAGATGGCCAGGGTGCTTTGACTGGTCCAACCACGCGTAACCACCCAACCGTTGCGCACATCGGCTGCTAGCAGCAATTTGGAAGCGCCTTTTTGAGCAATGAAGTTTTCGAGCAGGGCGGGGTTTTCGACGGCCAGACTTCCCAAGGTAACCTGCTGGGCGCCGGCGTTGAGCACGCTTTCAAAGTCTTCCAAAGTGCGAAGTCCCCCTCCAAAATCGATTTTTAAACTGGTTTCTCGCGCAATAGCGGCCAAAATGGATAGCTGCTGCGGTTTTCCAGCCTTGGCGCCGTCTAAATCTACCAAATGCAAACGCTCAAAACCCAGTTGCTCGAGCTGTTTGGCCACGGACACAGGATTGCTCGAATAGGTTTTTTTTTGGTTAAAATCGCCTTGGGTGAGGCGCACCACTTGGCCTGCAATGAGGTCGATGGCGGCAATGGGTGTAAGTTTCATATCGCTAAAAAGTTTTGGAGCAGGCGACTGCCAGCCGGGCCGCTGCGCTCGGGGTGAAATTGAACGGCATAAAAGTTTTGGTGCTGCAGGGCGGCGGTGTAGGGTATGCCGTATGTAGTGCTGGCAATGGTATGAGCGCCCAAGGGCAGGTAAAAACCATGCACATGGTACATCCATACTTGTGGTGGGAGGCCTTCAAAAAGGGGGTGGTTTTGGTGCGTGACTTGGTTCCAGCCAATTTGCGGCACTTTGCCGGCGCTGGGCAAAAAGCGTTGAACGGTACAGGGCACCAGGTTGAGGCAGGCGGTAGGACCTTCTTCCGAGGCTTCGGCGAGGAGTTGCATGCCCAAACAAATGCCCAGCACAGGTTGCTGCAAGTTGCGTAGCACGGGTACCAGTCCAGCCGCTTCGAGCCACGGCATGGCCGCATTGGCCGCGCCAACCCCGGGAAAAATGACTTTATCGGCAGCCTGTAGGGTGGCTGGATCGGCGGTAACCACAGCTTCGTGGCCAATTCGCTTTAAAGCCAGTTCCACCGAACGGATGTTACCCGCATTGTATTTTACAATGGCGATGTTCATAATTGTCCTTTGGTGCTTGGCAGTTGGTCGGTTTGCGAACCAAAGTCGGTCGCCGCACGCAAAGCCCTCGCAAAGGCTTTGAAGCAGCTTTCGAGCTTGTGGTGGTCGTTTTCGCCGGTAACTTGCAGCTGTAAATTGCAGCCAGCCGCTTGGGCGAAGGATTCGAAAAAGTGCTTGGCCATTTGGGTGGGGAAGTCGCCGAGCTGACTTTGGGCAAAGCTCAGTTCCCATTGCAGGGCAGGACGACCGCTGAAATCGAGACTCGCCTGGGCCAAACAATCGTCCATGGGCAGCACAAAGCCGTAGCGCTGGATGCCGGTTTTTTTACCGAGCGCCTCGCGGAAGGCTTGTCCTAGCGCCAAAGCCGTATCCTCAATGCTGTGGTGCGCATCAATGTGCAAATCGCCCGCGCAACTGAGCTCTAGGTCGTAGCCCCCGTGCCGCGCCAGCTGCTCCAGCATATGGTCGAAAAAGCCTATGCCTGTGCTGATGCGCGAAAAGCCACTGCCATCGAGGTTTAAGGCTACCCGAATGGCGGTTTCTTGGGTGGTGCGATTGACCACTACCTGCCGCGGTAGACTGCGTAAATAGCGGTAAATGTCGGGCCAACGGTCGCTGACCAAGGCGGCTTTTAACGACTCAGGGGGCTGTTGACTGCTTTTTTGGAACCAGATGGCTTGGGTACCTAGGTTGCGTGCCAACTCTAAATCGGTGAAGCGGTCGCCAATCACAAAGCTGTTGGCCAAATCGTAGCCCGTTAAATAGCCCTGCAACATGGCCGTGCCAGGTTTGCGCGAGATGAGGGCAGGGGGCAGACTCCAGTCGATCTCCGCCTCGGTATGCACATCCAAATGGATGGCACTGAAGCGGATACCTTCTCCAGCGAGGGAGTCAATCAGTATCTTCTGTAAACTTTCAAAGATGGGGAGCGGATAACTGGGTTTCCCTAAGCCATCCTGATTGCTCACCATTACCAATTCGTAATCGAGTTCGCGGGCAATGCGGCCTAGGCCTTCGAAAAGACCAGGAATGAAGGCGAATTTTTCGAGGCTGTCGATCTGGAAGGTATCCTGCGGCTCGTGCAGCAGTACCCCATCTCTATCTATAAAAAGGACTTTTTTCATGCTTGAAGGAGGATTTGAAGAAGTTTTTGGTTTTCGGTAGGAGTGCCAATGCTGATGCGTAGACAGCCGTTGCAGCCAGGCACGGTGGAGCGGTCGCGCACCAAAATGCCGTTTTGGAGCAACAGCTCGTAGGTAGCACGGGCGTTTTGAAAGCGCACGAGGAGGAAGTTGGCTTGAGAAGGGTAAACTTGTAGAACACTGGGCAGTTGCGACAAGTCCGTAGCTAGTTGTTGGCGTTCGGCCACGAGCAGGTCGATTTGTTTATGCGTTTCGGTTGCGTTTTGCAGCCGCTCGAGGGCCGTCTGCTGACTTGGTCCCGACAAATTGTAAGGCGATTTGATGCGCTGCAGCAGTTCAATGAGTCGGGGATGCGCAAAGGCCATGCCCAAGCGGAGCGCTGCCAGTCCCCAGCCCTTCGACAAAGTCTGCAGCACCACCAAGCGCGGAAAATCGGCCAAAACACTGCTCCAGCTCTTGCTTTGGGCGAAGTCGATGTAGGCTTCATCCACCACCACCAAGCCAGGAAAGGCGCGTAGCAGCTCCAAAATGGCAGCTTCTTCCATCAAATTGCCTGTGGGATTGTTGGGCGAGCAAAGCCAAAGGATTTTGCTGTTGGCACTGCTAGCCGCTAAAATGCTGGCCACATCGAGCTGGAAATCGGCTGTGAGCGGCACTTCCACCACTTTGGCTTGCTGCAGTCGGGCGGCGATGGCGTACACGCCGTAGGTGGGGGGACAAACAATCACCTCGTCCTTGCCCGGCCTGCAGCATAGCCGCGTGAGCAAGTCGATGGCCTCGTCGGAGCCCTGACCCGTAAACACCTGCTCTAGCCGCAGCCCTTTTTGAAGGGCTATTTCGGTGCGGAGGTCCTTTTGCGCCGGGTCGGGGTAGCGGTTGAGGGCGGTGTTAAACGGACTCTCGTTCGCATCTAAATAAACCTCGGCTGTGCCTGCAAACTCATGCCGGGCCGTGGCATAGGGCTGCAAATCCAGCAAATGCGGCTGCACCAAGGCATCGATCGCAGCAGTAGCGGTGGTGGCGAAAGCACTCATAAAGCCGCCTCCGCTTTTTCACGCCGCAGCTGCATGGCGTAGCGGTGTGCATCGAGTTGCTCGGCTGCTGCCATCAGCTCCACCGTGGGGGCCAGCAAACGCGCACCTTCGGCACTGAGCTCCTGGAAGGTGATTTTTTTCACAAAACTATCTACCGAAACCCCGCTATACGCCCGTGCATAGCCATTGGTAGGGAGGGTGTGGTTGGTGCCGCTGGCATAATCGCCCGCACTTTCGCAGCTGTAAGCGCCAATAAATACCGAGCCCGCTTGCTGTAAGCGCCCGGCCAAGGTAGCTGCATCTCGACAATTCAAAATCAAATGCTCGGGGGCATAGGCGTTGAGCAGCTCCAAGGCTTGGTCGGCAGTGGGGAGGTACACCATGCGACTGTTTGCCAAGGCGCCAGCTGCCGCTTGCAGCCGAGGAAGGCGCTGCAGTTGTGCCTCCAAAGCGGCTTGCACTTGCTCAAGCTGTTGTTCGCTGTTGGTGACCAGCAGCACTTGCGAATCGGCACCGTGCTCCGCCTGACTCAGCAAATCGGCCGCAATGAAGGCTGGATCGGCGGTTTCATCTGCAAAAATGGCTACTTCCGAAGGACCTGCTGGCATGTCAATGGCCACACCCGAGCGCTGCGCTAGCTGCTTGGCGGCGGTGACGTATTGGTTGCCGGGACCAAAAAGCTTGTCTACTTGCGGTATTGTTTCGGTCCCGTAAGTCATAGCCGCGATGGCCTGCACCCCACCCACGGCATACACCTGGCGGATGCCACAAACGGATGCGGCGTATAAAATGGCTGGGTGCAATTCGCCGGCGGCATTCGGGGGACTGCACAACAGCACTTCTTTACAGCCCGCTAATTTGGCAGGAATGCCCAACATCAACACCGTGCTGAAGAGCGGGGCAGTACCACCAGGAATGTAAAGTCCCACTTTTTGGATGCCCACCGACTTGCGCCAGCAGCGCACACCAGGCATGGTCTCTACCACCTCCTCGGGGCGTAGTTGGGCCGCATGAAAACGCTCAATATTGGCCGCTGCCTGACGAATAGCTCCTTTTAAGGCTTCAGGCAATGCTTTCTCGGCTTTGGAGAAGGCTTCATCAGGGATCAAAAGGCTTTCCAGCGCCACGCCGTCGAAACGCTTGCTCAAGCGCTTCACTGCCGCGTCGCCTTCCAAACGCACCTGATCCATCAAATCGAAAACCTGGGCGTCGAGGTCTTTCTGCTCAAAAGCAGGCCTTTGGCATATTTCAGCCCATAAGTTTATTTCAGGATTTAAGTATACTTTCATCAAAATATCATTTTTTCGATCGGTAAAACCAAGATGCCTTCTGCCCCAGCAGCTTTGAGTTGCTCAATCACTTCCCAGAACTGGTTTTCTTCGATTACGGAGTGCAGACTGCTCCAGCCCTCGATGGCCAGCGGTAAAAGGGTGGGACTTTTAATACCGGGTAAGAGCGACACAATCTTGTCTAACTTATCGTTAGGCGCGTTTAGCAAGATGTATTTGTTCTGTTGCGCTTTCTGAACGGCTTGAATGCGGAAAAGCAGGCGGTTGAGCAGGGCCATTTTTTCGGCTGATAGCGATTGGGCCTGCACCAATACGGCTTCACTTTGTAAAACCGTTTCTACCTCCCGCAAGCCATTGGTAAAGAGGGTAGAGCCGGAGCTCACCAAGTCGCAGATGGCGTCGGCCAAACCAATGCTCGGTGCAATTTCAACCGAACCGCTGATTTCGTGGATGTCGGCACGCAACGACTGCTTATCGAGATAACTGCGCAGCAAACGGGGATAGGAAGTGGCGATGCGCTGCCCATTGAGGTCGCTCAGTTGTCGGTAACCGCTGTTTTTAGGTACCGCCAGCGACAAACGACACTTTCCAAATCCCAGTTTAGCTGCAATGGGCAGGGGCTGGGCCTTTTCATACAATACGTTCTCCCCCACAATACCCAGGTCGGCAATGCCGTCGGTTACATATTCTGGGATATCGTCGTCGCGTAAAAAAAACAATTCGAGCGGAAAATTCAGCGCTTCTGTGCGCAATTTACCCATGCCATTGTTGAAGCGGATGCCGCAGGCACGAAGCAGGGCGAGACTATCGTCGCTGAGGCGGCCCGACTTTTGAATGGCTAATTTGAGTGGTTTCATATGTTTTTTGAGAAATTTTGGAATAAAAAAAGGCTTGCCGTTGCCGACAAGCCTTAAAAGAGCTGTATATACCTAGACCTTAGCCATGCGCATAACCTCTCCAAGCTGCCGGTAGCAGGTGAAGATGATGATGCCAATGGTTGCGGTTAAATTGCATTTCGGTACAAATAAAGTGGTTCGCCATTCAAAAGACAAATCTTATCTAGATTTTGTTTTTCTGGCCTCCTAAAAAGAACAGCTAACATAAGCAATTGATACTGAACACAGGCCGGGCCATTCGCTTGTTAAAAATCTACAAATTGCACTTTAAAAGCCCAAAACGCATAAAAATGAGCGAACTTTGTAAATCGTTTCAAGCGCATGTGGTCAGAACTCCTGCAAACTTTTCTCATCAGCATTTCACCCCTCGGCGAAGCTCGTGTGGGCATTCCTTATGGCATGCTGCACGGACAAAATCCAGTGCTGGTGTACCTCATAGGCATGGGAGCGAACCTGCTTGCCTTACCGTTTTTTAATTGGTTGCTTGACACTTTTGATAAAAAACTCTGGCGTTTTACCTGGTACCGCAAGCGCAGCGTGAAGCTCATGCGCAGAGCCAAAGAAGGCGTAGGTGCCAGTATAAAAAAGTATGATTTTTGGGGATTGATGCTTTTTGTAATGATTCCCCTGCCATTCACAGGCGCTTACATGGGCGTAATCGCCGCTCGGGTGCTGAATGTACACCGTCCCAAAGCCTACCGAGCCATTTCGCTGGGGGTCATCATTTCATCAACCATCATTGCTGCCACTACCTATTTAGGGATGTTGGGCGTGCGATTGTTGTAAAAGTGGCGGGATGAATAGCTTTTGCGAGCTATTGGGTCAATTATTTCCTATTTATACTTTTTTAGTAGAATAGCTACACCTTCGAAGCAATAGTCAATTTCAACGCCCGAAGTAGGGTGGGTGTATACCAAGCCGCCGTTGGCAAGGCCAGACTTGTCTTTCAGTATTTTCTTAAACAAGTCGGCGGAAATGGGCGCTCGCAATTGGTAGGATTTAGCGCCAGTAATGCTTCTGCCTACGCCATTAACAGCCAAACTCAGTGGGTAGCCGTTAAAATGCAGTTCGCGCAGGTAAAACGACTGACCGCTGATGGTCTTTACATAAATTTCAGCATAGCCATCCTGGCTCTCTTCAAAATAGTGTAAAATCAACGGGCCAACAGTTTTCATTATTACGCGATTGCCGGGCAAGACAATGGTTTGTTCCAGTTGGCGACCTCCAGGGAGCTGAAGGGCGATATCAATGGGATAATTTCCGGCTGCGGGACAAAGGCTTTCATCGTATTTAAAGCGAAAGCCAGCCTCATCCTCCTTCTTAAAATCTATATTTACGCAATTATTACCTTTATATACATAGTTACTTCCAAGCATGTGTCGGTCGTTTAGTACCAACAGCAAGTCGAAATGGTCGGGTCCCACATTCACGGCTTTTAGCTCCAGTTGCTCATATTGACGCTGGTAGGCCTCAAGCAACAACTCTGCTTGTAATCCACGGTAATCCTCCAGAAGCGCAGGTAAAGGTTCCAATCGCTTCAGTTGGTAATCGAGCATGCTCAAATCTGTGGGGAATTCGAGGTAATACGCGGCCGTTTGCAAAATATCGCTAAACGCCTTGTCATAAGTGTAAAATTCATCCGCGAGCTGCGCCGTAAGACTGTCGTGCCAGTACAAATGCAAGTAGTAGCGGTAAAAGTTGCGTCCCCGTACTGGGTCGTAGCGCCATTCGTAATAGCGGTCACGGATGCGGTTGCTGTCGAGGGAAATACCACCGAGCTGAATGCCTGAATAGCCCATTTCCTCGGTTTTTCGCAATAAATAGCTGCGATAGTGGTACTGATAATCGGTAGCGTTGAGCAACGAATCCTGCATTCTAGTCGCATGTTGCCTTAAAATACGATCGATAAGTGCCGCTCTGGCTTGATAAAAGGCATTTTGGATGGCTTCGGTACTGTCAACAGCTTCGCCAACAACGCTTATGGCGTGTGTAGTGGGACTCTTCAGCCAGTAAGGCTTGATGCCTGAGGCGCTGATTTTACGGCTTTCCTGACTCGAAATGCAGGAAGTGAAGACCAAAAACAGCGCCCAACACCCCCATCTACTCAAAAGCAATAGCGTATTTTTTAGAGGTGGGACTTCGGGCATCGGTGGTCAAAGTTAATAGAAAAGCCAAAAAGTAGGGAAAGAGGCAAACCGTATCGCGCCCGATTCATAATCTTGCAAATGCCCACATATAATGAACGCAAAAGCCCGTGTTTTCAGCGCATAAAGCTGTAATTTCGCGCCATGAATTACCGGAACGACCTCATCCTCCGTGCTGCACGGGGCGAAAAAACCGAAAGAACCCCTGTGTGGATGATGCGCCAAGCCGGCCGCATCCTGCCCGAATACCGCGAAGTACGCGCGCAGGCAGGCGATTTTAAGACCTTGGTAGAAACGCCCGAGCTGGCCGCCGAAGTCACCATCCAACCCGTTGACATCCTCGGCGTGGATGCCGCCATCATCTTTTCCGACATCCTCGTAATACCCGATGCCATGGGCTGCACCTACGAAATGGTGGAAGCCAGGGGGCCTGTTTTCCCGCAAACCATCCGCAGTGAGGCCGATTTAAAGCAAATCCACATCGCCGACCCTACGGAGTTGCAATATGTAACCGATGCCATCGCCCTCACAGTGAAGCAACTCGACGGCCGTGTGCCGCTCATTGGCTTCGCTGGCGCGCCGTTCACCATTTTTGCATACATGACCGAGGGCAAAGGCAGCAAGACCTTCAGCATCGCTAAAAAGCTGCTGTACGCCGACCCAAGCTTTGCCCATAAGCTCTTGGGGATGATTACCCAGAGCACCATTGCCTACCTCAAGGCTCAAATTGCAGCAGGCGCGGCCATGGTGCAGCTTTTTGATAGTTGGGCGGGGATTTTGAGTCCAGCTCAATACCGCGAGTTTAGTGGCGTGTACATCCGCGAAATTTGTGCGGCCATTACCGAGGTGCCTGTGACCATTTTTGCCAAAGGCGCTTGGTTTGCGCTGGAGGATTTTGGTGGTTATCCTTGTCGCACGGTGGGACTCGACTGGAACACCGACCCGGCTTGGGCGCGGCAATTGGTAGGGAAGGACAAGACCCTGCAGGGCAACCTCGATCCTTGTCAGTTGTATGCGTCGCCTGAATTGGTGACTGCTGCCACGCATCAAATGCTCGATCAGTTTGCGGGTGGGCCGCACATCGCCAACCTGGGCCATGGCGTTTATCCCGACACGCCTGTGGACAGTGTAAAGGCATTTATCGAGGCGGTGAAGTCTTATAGCAAAGCTTGATTTTAATTGTATTAAGCTATTGTAAATAAAGAATATATGGATTTTGAGTTGAAGCAAATTGAAAGTCTACCTGCGCTCGCCCAGCAGCTTTTTGTGGCCGCTGGCGAATGTAAGATTTGGTGCTTCAACGGTCCAATGGGCGCCGGCAAAACCACCCTCATCGCAGAGCTTTGTAAGCAGTTGGGGGTGCAGGAGGCGGTGAGTTCGCCCACCTATGGCTTGGTAAACGAGTACCGTGGTGGCGCACAGCAAGCCATTTTTCATTTCGATTTTTACCGCATCCAGTCTTTGGCCGAGGCCTACGACATGGGGGCGGAGGACTATTTTTTCAGTGGCGACTGGTGCTTCATCGAGTGGCCCGATTTGGTAAAAGACTTGCTGCCTGCGCAGGTTTTCACAATTAATATTTCTATATTAGAAGGCTCAACGCGTTTAATTCGCACCCACCTATGACCCCCGATTCATTAGCTGCTTTCAGCTCCAAATACAATCCCACCACTTTGGAAGCCCCTTTGCGTATTTCGAGCAAAAGTGCCAGTTTGAGCATTGGTGTGCCGCGGGAACGGGGCTATCAAGAAAATCGGGTGGCGCTTACCCCTTTGGCGGTGGCGCAACTGGTGGGCTTAGGGCACGAAGTTTTGGTAGAAAGCAAGGCAGGCATTGCGAGTTTTTTCAGCGATAAGGATTATTCAGAGGCAGGTGCGCGAATTGTATACGAAGTAGAGGAGCTCTACAAGGCCCATTTGATTGTGAAGGTGGGTCCAGTGCCGATGGAGGAAATCCAGTACCTCACACCCGGCAAAATTGTATTCAGTGCCATTCACCTGCCTACCATCCAGAGCGATTACCTCAAGGCTTTGCTCGACAAAAAAATCATCGGCATTGCCTATGAGTACCTGCGCGACAAGAGCGATAGTTTGCCGATTGTGCGCTCCATGAGCGAAATTGCTGGAAGCTCCGCCATTTTAATTGCGGCAGAGTACATGAGCAACCAATTTCAAGGCAATGGCAAGCTGCTTGGCGGCGTGTCTGGCATTCCCCCCAGCAAGGTGGTGATATTGGGCGCAGGCACGGTAGGAGAGTTTGCGGCCCGCACTGCTTTAGGACTCGGCAGCGACGTACGCATCTTCGACAACAGCATCTCGCGGCTCAAGCGGCTGCAAAACAACCTCGGACAGCGGGTGTACACTTCGGTGCTGCAGCCCGAAATATTAGCCGATGAGCTTCGCACCGCCGATGTGGCCGTGGGCGCGATGCATGCCGAAAAAGGCCGTGCCCCCATGGTGGTCTCCGAGCAAATGGTGCAAAACATGAAGCCTGGCGCCGTCATCATCGATGTGAGCATTGACCAGGGTGGCTGCTTCGAAACCTCCGAAATCACCAACCACACCAAGCCTGTGTTCAAAAAGCACGATGTAATTCATTACTGCGTGCCCAACATCCCTTCACGGGTATCGCAAACGGCTTCGGTTTCTTTAAGTAATATTTTGAGTAATTTGCTCATTGATGCAGGTGAGCAGGGCGGGGTAGAAACCTACCTCTGGCTCGAAAAGGGCTTGCGTGCCGGCATCTACTGCTACAATGGCAACCTCACCAACCGCTACCTCAGCGAAAAATTCAACATCAACTTCACCAATTTGGAGTTGATCGCTGCAGCGAGGATGTAACAATATTAAATACAAGCATGCGTTTATGCAATTTAACAACAGTCTACTCGTGAATAACTAAAAAGACTGCCCTATTTCAATGATAATATTTCGCATATGCATCCAACAGCCGATTCCAAAAACATAATGAAGACGCTGGCGCGCCTCTTTTCAATTTTACTCTTGGTGATCATCTTGTTTACAGCTTGCAATAAAGAGGAAGTAAAGTGCTCGGATAGTGCCGAATTTTGTGCCTTTATCGGTGCTGAGGAATATGATAAAACTGGCGTGCTGATTGATAAATACCTGAGCGGACTGCAAAAAGATCAATCAGATCAAGAAAAATTAAACAAACTCAAAGCTTGGTTAGCATGTAAAAGTTGTGTTGAGTCTGTTGAAATATCTGACGCTTTGGTGTTGACAAATCCGCCCAAAAGTAGCTTACTGGTGTCTTTCAATGTAAGTGGCTTACAAACAGAAAAATCGCTTTTCATCCTTATGGACGAACCTTTAAGCTTCGGACATTATTCGGAACCGAATAATTAGTAAAGAAGGCAGAAATGATTTTAGTCTTTAATAGGCCAAGAACTATAAAGTGGACCTTTATCCCTAGGCTGTTTTTATCCGTTTACTCTGCTTTTTAAGTCCATTCGTTCGTGCAAAACTCTAATCACTTCAATTTCTTCTTTTGAAACAGATTGATAAATATGATGTGTTTGCCAGATTTCAGTCCGAACAAATTTTTTCTGATTCCAAAATATTCCTTGCCGCATAATGGGTTTTCGCCAATGACCTTACAGGCAGCCTTTATGGATAGGTAATATTGATCTGCTTGCCTTTCCGACCATCGGTTAAAAGTATAATCCCATATTTCCTTTAGGTCATGTATGGCTGCTTGCCGTAAAACAACCTTAGCCATCTTTTCTTTTTGCGGATTTCAGTTGTTTTAAATGCTCATCAAAGTCAAAATCTTCAACTCTAGGACTTTCTAATCCTTTTTGAATCGCCTGTTTTAATACAAACGCTTTACTTTCTTCATCCTCTAAAAGTCGAAGTCCAGCGCGGATAACTTCACTCACGTTTTTATAACGTCCAACAGCTACTTGTTTACTTACAAATTCGTCAAAATAGTCTCCAAGTGAAACGGATGTATTTTTCATCTCCTTCAAATTTTCTATAAACTTACCAATTATTGGTAATCATACAAATCGTAAGGTCTATTTTCATCCATGCATGCCGAACACTCTTTTTCAAATCTTTCCCACCAACCTCAAAAAATCGCGCACCTGCTTGTGGTAGTCGGCTTGCGTTTTTTGTCCAGCCAAGTAAGGTAGACGCTCGCCGAATGGGGTTTCAAAGCAGAGCGATAAACTATCTTCGATGGCGTCGTACACAAACACATGCAAATCGAGGTGCGCTTGCATGCTGTTGGGCTGTAGCGAAATGCTGTCGAGCTGGCCAGGGGCGTAGCGATACAGCCAGGGCTTGCAATCGCGCTGCACCGCCACACTGCTTTCGCTTAGCAAAAAGGCCTGGTCTTGCAGCAAGTGAATTACCAGCACCGGGTGCAGCCAATAATGCGCGCTGTCGGTATCGCGACCGGCCCAGCGGTATACTTCTGCTCCTTCAAAGCCATACAAATCGGTCTCGTAGTAGTAAGACCGCACATTTTTGAAAAACAGCTTTGCCTGCGCCGTGGTGCCAAAATTGATGTTCTCGAAATCGGGCCGCGGGAATTTCCGCTCCCCACATCCGACCACCAGCAGCAAAATCAAAATCCAGGCAAATTTTCGCATATTCGATTAACAAAAGGGAGCCAGACTTGTTCAGAAAACATGATTTGTGGGATAGATTACGGCAGTAAAATGGCGGGCACAACGGTATGTGCGTGGCCAAACGGTAGCAGCATAGAACTGCGACAAAGTGGTAAAAAGGAAGATGCAGATGCCTTTTTAGAAGCGTTGATCGCCGAAATCCAGCCCCAAGCCATTTACCTCGACGCGCCGCTGAGTCTGCCCGGGGTGTATACCAACAACGGCAACGACTATTTTTACCGGGCCTGCGACCGCGAGCTGGCGTGTATGTCGCCTTTGTTTTTAGGTGGACTCACCGCCCGGGCCATGCGGTTGGCCAACCGTTGGCAACAGCAAGGTCTCTCCACTTACGAAGCCTATCCCGCTGGCCTATGGCGACAAATCGGCTCCCAAGCTTTAATGTATAAAAAAGATACCAAAGATTTAGCCGCTTGTCTAGAGCTGCTCCAAACCCATTTTGAACTAAGTTTGCCTGCCGCCAGCAATTGGCACCAGTTCGATGCCCTGCTGGCGCTTTGTGTGGGCGTCCGCCATCAGCAGCAACAAGCCAACATTTACGGCGACCCGCAAGAAGGCCTCATTTACGTATGAAACGATACACCACCATCCGCCTTGTTTTGGGCGACCAGCTTAACCGCAAACACAGCTGGTACAGCGAAAAATCTGAAAGTACCCTGTATATACTGATGGAGTGCCGCAGTGAAACCGACTATGTGCAGCACCATCTACAAAAGGTAGTAGGCTTTTTTATGGCCATGCGCAGTTTTGGCGCTTGGCTCAAGGAGCAGGGGCATGAGGTGTATTACATCCGCCTCGACGAGCCCGGCAACCAGCAAAGCATTCCCGCCAACATTCAACTGATTTTGGCCGCCACAGGCGCGCGCCGGTTCGAGTACCAGCTACCCGACGAATACCGGCTCGACAAACAACTGCGCCAGCTTACCGCCGAGCTCGGTTTGAGCTACGGCATTTTCGACACCGAGCACTTCTTCAGCACCCGCGACGAGGCCGCCGCCTTGTTCAAGGGCAAAAAGACCTGGCTCATGGAAAGCTTTTACCGCCAAATGCGCCGCAAACACCGCGTTTTGATGGAGGGCAGCGAACCCGTAGGCGATCGCTGGAACTACGATGCCGAAAACCGACAGTCGGTACCCGCCGGCACCCGCTTCCCCGAGCCACCACTGCCCACGCATGATGCCACCGAGTTTATCGCCCTGCTGGAAGCGCAAGGGGTAAAAACCCTCGGCAGCATGGCCAAGCAGCAGCTACACTGGCCCATCAATCCGCCCGAGGCCCAAACCCTACTGACTTTTTTCATCGAAGAAATGCTGCCTCAATTTGGCGCCTATCAAGACGCCATGACCCAAGAGCACCGTTTTTTGTTCCATTCGCGCCTTTCGTTTGCCCTCAACCTCAAACTCATCTCTCCCCAAGAAGTGGTGGAGGCCGCTGAAAAAGCTTGGCGCCGGCACCCCAGCCGCTATCCCTTGGCGGCAGTAGAAGGCTTCATCCGCCAAATATTGGGCTGGAGGGAGTACATGCGCGGCATTTATTGGGCGCATGTGCCGGGCTATTATCACATGAATTTCTTTGAGCACGACCGGCCGCTGCCGAGCTGGTTCTGGACCGGCGAAACCAAAATGAACTGCCTCAAACATGCCATCACCCAGTCGCTCGAAACCGCCTATGCCCACCACATCCAACGCCTCATGATCACCGGCAACTTCGCCTTGCTGGCAGGGGTGCATCCCGATGAGGTGGACGCCTGGTACCTGGGTATATATATAGATGCGGTAGAGTGGGTGGAGATTACCAACACCCGCGGCATGAGCCAGTTCGCCGATGGCGGCATCGTGGGCAGCAAGCCGTATGTGTCGAGCGCCAATTACATTGATAAGATGAGCGACTATTGCAAGGGTTGTGCGTATAAAAAGCAGGTCAAGATCGGTCCGGGTGCTTGTCCGTTCAACAGCCTCTACTGGGACTTCCACGCCCGACACCGCGAGAAGCTTGAGAAAAACCCGCGCATCGGCATGGTGTACCGTACCTGGGACAAGATGGGGCAGGAGCAGCAAGAGGCTTTACGCCGGCAAGCCGCGCACTACTTGCAAAACATCGATGCGCTTTAAGCGATTTCTGTTTGATAAAGGGCCAAGGCTTCTTCTAAAATCTGAATCGCCATTTCGTGCCCGAGAAAATCTTCCACAATCACCTCTTTGTGCTCCAGCTTTTTGTAATCTTCAAAAAAGTTGCGCATTTCGCTGATAAAATGCGGCGGCAATTCGCTGATGTCGTTATAATGGTTCACGCTCGGGTCGCCAGCGGCCACGGCAATCAGCTTGTCATCGGCCTCGCCCTGGTCTAACATCCGCATCACACCAATGACTTTGGCGGGTACAATGCAAAGCGGCTGCATTTCTATTTGGGAAAGGATGAGGATGTCGAGCGGGTCGCGGTCGTCGCAATAGGTCTGCGGAATAAAACCATAATTGGCCGGGTAATACACCGATGAATACAGCACGCGGTCGAGTCGCAGCAAACCACTGTCTTTATCAAGCTCGTACTTCGCGCGACTGCCCTTGGGGATTTCGATGATGCCATTTACATGGCCGTTGGGGTTGAAGTCGGTTGCGGTGTGGTGCCAAGGATTGAAACGCTGATGTGCCATAATTTCTTAATGAGGCGCGAAAATACGCTTTTTTAGCCAAGAATGCAATAATGACCGCCAAAATCGTCATCTTCAAACATTCTCTTTTAGCTTTGGTTTTAGCCTTATGTCCACACCCATTCACGTTCGCGTTGCCACTGAAGTAGCTGCTTCCTTGCCCGAAGTGCGTGCTGCCTTCACCCGCAGCTTGCTTGAGCAGCTCAATCCGCCTTTTCCACCCGCCAAATTATTGCGCTACGATGGGGAGACGCCCGGCAACGAGGTGTGGATAGAGCTGAACTTCATCTTCTTTAAGCAGGTATGGAGAAGTGTGATCACCGAGCAGCAGCAAACGGCAACTGCTTTTTATTTTATAGACAAAGGGGTGCAACTGCCATTTTTCCTGCGCAGCTGGCAGCACAAGCATTTGCTAGAAGCTATGCCTGAAGGCGGCACCCGCATTGTAGACGAGCTACAGTTTACCACGCCCTTTTGGCTGCCGGCCTTTTTAGCACGACCCCTTTTTGCGGGATTGATGTTGTACCGCAGGCCGATTTATAAGCGGGTGTTTAAAAAATGAGTCTTGTTTAATCTTTTTAACATAAAGGTTAAACATATATTCGGTTGGCTTTTTTGCGGATTCAATTCAAATTTGTACGCATTGGAGCCTTTGTATTGCTAAATCAGCCCTCGGTCTCTAATTTTTGTTTAACTATTTGTGGATAAAAGTTAAACAGATATTTGGAAAGTTGGATTTCTTGTAGTACGTTTGTTTAAGCAATTCAATTAAACGTTCAACAAATGAAGCCAACAACCTTTACCGCCAAAGTAAAAGAGCATGCCAGCTCTCTCAAGGCTTACGCCTTATACCTCACCCAGGATAGGGAAGAAGCGAACGATTTATTACAAGAGACTTTTTTAAAGGCTTTTTCGAATTACACCAAATTCACTGAAGACACCAATTTGAAGGGATGGTTGTACACCATCATGAAAAACACCTTCATCAACAATTACCGTCGCCGGGTGAAACGCAATACTTTCCTCGACTCTACCGACAACGATTATTACCTCAACAGTCCATCACATGCCGACAGCAATGGTGGTGAAAAGAAGATGGCCATGGACGATATCCAGGCTGCCATCGCCAAATTGCCTTTCGAATTAAAGGAGGCCTTTATGATGAACTACCGCGGCTACAAATACCAAGAAATTGCTGACCACTTTGGTATTCCAATCGGAACGGTGAAAACCCGCATCCACTTAGCCCGCCAGGTGCTGAAGAAGCGTTTGAAGGTTTATGGCGAGATGTATGGCTTGCATGCGGCATAAATTAAAAAAATCGTAATATTTTAAAGGGAAAGCAAACCAAGCTTTCCCTTTTTTGTTGTTATTCCGTATTTACAATCGTATGTCAGCTAAAAAAGTCATTGTTATTGGTTCGGGATTTGCCGGACTATCCGCCGCCACCACCCTGGCCGATCGCGGTTACCAAGTTACCTTACTCGAAAAAAACGATTCCCCCGGAGGCCGCGCCCGTGTATTTGAAGCCGAAGGCTATAAATTTGACATGGGCCCCAGCTGGTACTGGATGCCTGATGTGTTTGATGCCTATTTCAATCGCTTTGGCAAAAAAACGAGCGACTATTACGAGCTCGTGCGTTTGAGTCCGGGTTACACCATTGTGTTTGGCGAAAACGATCGCATGACGATTCCCGCCGACATGACCGAACTCGAGGCCATGTTCGACAGCTACGAGCCAGGGGCGGGATTACGCTTGCGGGAGTTCTTGAAGCAAGCGGCTTACAAATACGAAGTGGGCATCAACAACCTTGTTTACAAACCCAGTCGCAGCATCACCGAGTTTACCTCGCCCAAATTGCTGTACGATGTATTGCGCATGGATGTGTTTCAAAGCATGAGCAAGCACGTGCGCAAATTTTTCAGTCACCCGCAGCTCATCAAGCTCATGGAGTTTCCGGTGCTCTTTTTGGGCGCAACGCCGCAAAACACCCCTGCTTTATACAGTTTGATGAATTATGCCGATTTGTCGCTCGGTACTTGGTACCCTCAAGGCGGGATGTTTGAAATTGTGAAGGCCTTTGTGAGTTTGGCCGAAGAAAAGGGCGTCAAAATTATCTATAACGCCGAAGTCACTGCTATAGATGCCAAAGGCCGCCAAGCAACAGCAGTGCAGTCTACCGCAGGTACTTTCGAGGCCGACATTGTAGTGGCGGGGGCCGACTACCACCACATCGACCAAAAAGTGCTCAAGCCCGAGCACCGCAACTATACGCCATATTATTGGAAAAAGCGCACCATGGCCCCTTCGAGTCTGCTTTTTTACATCGGCCTCAACAAACGCCTCGAAGGCCTCACGCACCACACCCTGTTTTTCGATGAGGAGTTCGATCAGCATGCGCACGACATCTACACCGATCCCAAATGGCCGAGCAAGCCGCTGTTTTACACTTCCCTCAGCAGCAAAACAGACCCTTCGGTAGCACCTGAAGGTTGCGAAAACCTGGTGATCCTTGTTCCGCTGGCACCCGATTTGGAAGATACCGAAGCCATCCGCGAAAAATACTACAACCTCATCATGGACCGCTTCGAGCGCCTCATCGGGCAGAGCATTCGCGATGCCGTGGTGTACAAACGCAGCTACGCGCACAACGATTTCAAAGCCGACTACCATGCCTACCGCGGCAATGCCTATGGCTTGGCCAATACCTTGCTGCAGACCGCTATTTTGAAGCCGCAACTCAAAAACAAGAAGCTTGACAATTTTTATTTTACCGGCCAATTAACCGTTCCAGGGCCAGGAGTGCCACCTACCATCATTTCGGGACAAGTAATAGCTGAAGAGATATTCAAAGAATTCCCAAACAATTAGTATATTTCCTTGTTGTATATCAAATTCCCGCATATGTTGTCACTTTACCGCAAAACAAACATCGAATGTAGCCGCATCATTACGCGTAACTACAGCACTTCCTTCAGCATGGGGATTTTGGCTTTCGACAAAAAATACCGCGATCCCATCTACGCCATTTACGGATTCGTACGTTATGCCGACGAGATTGTAGACACTTTCCACGATTTCGACAAGCGCACCTTGCTAGAAGAGTTTAAGCGCGATACCTATTTGGCTTTAGAGCGGGGCATCAGCTTGAACCCTGTTTTAGATTCGTTTCAAGATACGGTGAAGCACTTTGGCATTGAAATGCCCCTCATCGATGCTTTTTTGAAAAGCATGGAGATGGATTTGCAGGACATTGAGTATGCTGAGGAGAATTATACAGAATACATTTACGGCTCTGCCGAAGTAGTAGGATTGATGTGTTTGCGTGTGTTTTGCGATGGCGATACAGAAATGTACGACCGCCTAACACCATCTGCACGCCATTTGGGAGCCGCCTTCCAAAAAGTAAACTTCTTGCGTGACATCAAGGACGATTATTTGAGCCGTGGTCGCACCTACTTTCCGAATGTAAACTTGGGCATTGCCCTCGACGAAACCGCGAAGTTGGAAATCCAGAAAGACATTGAGCTCGATTTCGACAAAGCCTATGCCGGCATCATTCAATTGCCCAAAGGTTCACGCATTGGGGTATTAACGGCCTATCGTTTTTACCGCAACCTGTTCAATAAAATTTGCAAGGTCAATTCCAAGCAAATCATGGAATCGCGGGTGCGAGTGTCGAATGCCGAAAAAGCCGCTTTGCTAGTGTATTCGATGATGTCGAACAAGCTCAATATGCTCTAAACGCATCATTTGCGCCCTTTCAAAAGGCTGATTCAATTATTTTTTCTGAAATTATAAAGCTGACGCGCAAATCTTAGATTTGTACCTGCAGTCTTGCTTCCTATGAGCACCGAACATACGCATCGTAAAAAACACCGTTCTGCAGTGACCAGCGCCACTAAAACAGCTGGCGTGGTAGGTGGCGGCATCTCTGGCATGGCCACAGCCGCGCGCTTGGCCAGGGCCGGATATAAAGTCACTTTGTTTGAAGCCGGTGCCGAGTTGGGCGGCAAGCTCACCGATGAACGCTGGGAGGGCTTCAGGTTCGATAAAGGTCCTTCGCTGTTTACGATGCCCGAATTGCTCGAGGAGTTATTTGCCGATTGTGGTGAAAAACTGAGCGATTATTTGCAATACGACCAGCTTGAACTGGTCACCCGCTATTTTTATCCCGATGGCACTCGGGTGAACGCTTTCAGCAACATCGACCAGTTTGCGGCCGAACTCGAACAGCAAATCGGCGAGGAGCAGTCGCGCACCAAAGCCTACTTCAAGCGTGCCAAGCTCATGTACGACACCACCGCGCCGGTGTTTTTAGACCGCTCGCTGCAAGATTGGAGCAATCTGTTGCGCTTTTCCACCTTTTTGAAGGTTTTGCGCGTGCCTTGGCTGGGCGTTTTTGGCACCATGCACCGCTTCAATAAAAAGTGGTTCAAGCATTGGCGCACGGTGCAGCTGTTCGACCGTTTTGCCACTTATAACGGTTCAAATCCTTACAAGGCCCCCGCCACGCTCAATCTTATTTCTTACATTGAACATGGCAAAGGCGCTTTTTATCCCCAAGGCGGGATGATTGCCATCCGAAATGCCTTGTCCAAATTGATGGAGAAGCTAGGGGTGACGGTGCGATTGAACACCCGGGTCGATAAATTTTTCATTCACAACAAGAAGCTGAAAGGGGTTACCATTGGTGACGATCGCGAACTTTTTACCTTGGTGGTGAGTGCCGTAGATGTGATGCAGGTGCGGGCAAGCATGTACCCCCGAAATATGCGTAAAAACACCCAAAAAGCGCCTGAATTAAGCAGCTCGGCCATCATTTACCATTGGGCCATGAAAGGCGAGTACCCGGCGCTAGATTTGCACAACATCTTTTTTAGCTCCCATTACAAGAGGGAGTTTCACGCCATTGCCAAGGGCGAGCTCACCAGCGATCCCACCATTTACGTTTACATCAGCAGTAAAAACCACCGAGCCGATGCGCCCCATGGCCATGAAAACTGGTTTGTGATGGTGAATACGCCGCCAAATGCGGGGCAGGACTGGGATGCCTACATTGCCAAAACCAGAATCTATCTGCACCAGCACCTGTCTCACACCCTCAAAGTGCCCATTGCGGACCTCATTTTACACGAAACGGTGATGGACCCGCGCGACATTGAACGCAACACCGGCTCGGTAGGAGGTGCCATTTATGGTCCCGCATCCAACAACAAATGGGCAGCCTTTTTACGGCAGTCGAACCGCCATGCCACCGTAAAAGGTTTGTATTTTGCGGGCGGAAGCGTACATCCGGGCGGTGGTATTCCCCTTTGCTTACTCTCGGCCCGCATCACCACCGAACTCATCCAAGGAAAACATTAACCCATGCAGCAGCTCCTCAATCGGTTTTACAGGTGGTTTTTCCTGGGCTGGTTTGGACTGGTAGATCGATTGTTTTTTCGCCGGAAATACTGGCAAGAGGTGCCCTTTGATGCTCAAAAGCCCGTTTTATTGCTCGGCAACCACATCAGCTGGTGGGATGGCGCCTGGATGTTGTTGCGCAATGCCGGGCATTGGAAAAGACGTTTTAACGTATTGATGCTCGAGGCGGAATTGCAAAAACGACCGTTTTTAGCGGCTTTGGGGGCCATCGGACTCCCAAAAGGACGGGAGCAGCTGCAAATGCTGGCGCGACTGCAGGCACTGACCAAGGATCCAGCCAACTTACTCCTCCTTTTTCCCGAAGGCCGCATTGGCGCTGCACAAGCAGGGGAGCTGCATTTCCAAAAAGGGCTGCTGAACCGATTACATTTGCTCGATTGGCAGGTGGTTTTTGTGTTTTCAGCCGTTGAATTCGCCAACAAATCACGCCCAAGCCGGTATCACTTTCTAAAAATATCCGAATCAGCCGATGCCATGGACTTAGAGGCCTCGTATCGCGACTTCCAAGGAGCTTGCCAACGTCGATTAGCAGAATTAATCGCAGCCGAGCTGCAGCAGCGGCCATGAACCACGTTTTTGAAATACTATTTTGGTTCTTAGCAGGACTCACCAGCCTTCGCCTGCTCATTGCTGGGTCGAATTACTTCAGTCCCATCAAGCTCCCCCATGCCGCTGCGCCCGATTCAATCGCTAAAATAAGTATCCTCATTCCAGCCCGCAACGAAGCTGAGCGACTGCCAGCCCTCCTCCAGCAAATTAGCGCCTTTACCCACCCGCAGCTCGAATGGCTGGTGTACGACGATGAATCGACCGACGGCACCGCTGATCTCGTCAAAGTCGCCATTCAACAGGACCCCCGCGGCCGGCTGCTCCCCGCACAACCACTGCCAGAAGCATGGCTCGGTAAAAGTCATGCTTGCTATCAGCTCGCCCAGCACGCCCAAGGCGATTACCTGCTTTTTTTAGATGCCGACGTTCGCCTGCACGAAAGCGCCTTGCATGCTACCTTGGCCTATCTCCAGCAGCACCAACTGCAGCTGTTGTCTGTTTTCCCGCAACAAATCACCCGCAGCTGGGGAGAAATGCTGTTGGTACCCTTTATGCACCACTTGCTGCTCACTTGGCTGCCGCTGCTTTTGGTAAAAAACACCAAATGGTCGGGTTTGGCCGTCGCCAATGGACAGTTCATGCTCTTCGATGGCCAAACGTACCGCCAATACCAGTGGCACCAGCAAGTGAAGCACCAAATTGTGGAAGATGTGGCCATCATGCGCCTGCTCAAAGCGCAGTCGCTCCGCGGCATGGCCCTGCTGGCCGCCCATCCCCAGTTGCAATGCCGCATGTACCAGCATGGCGAAGAAGCTTTGGCAGGTTTTGCAAAAACGCTGGTACCCGGATTTCAACATCAGCCGCTGTTGCTGCTCTTTTATGCGCTGGTAACGGGTTGGATTTGGCTGCTTTTGGCCATCAAAATGCCTTTGCAGCTGCTGATTTTACTCCCAGCCCTCGTTTTAACCCGTATCTTTGTCACCCGTAGCGCTGGAGACAGTCTGCCGCTGAATCTGGGCCTCGGCCTGGTCCAATGGCTGAGTTGGCAATGGTTGTTGCTCCGTGCTTTGTATGATTTTCAAATGCGTCGTCTGAAGTGGAAAGATCGGTTCGTCAAATAAATGTGTTTACGGTTTTTTGGGCCATGGTGTATGGCTTTGGTGCGCTTGGTTTGGCTTGGCCCGCCACCCGTTCTTTTTTCCTCTTTTTTACCCCCTATACCTTGCTTTTTGGCGCGGTCCACTTGCTGTGGTTCGAGCAAATGCGGCAGCCTAAACTTTGGTGGATGCTGTTGGTGGTGTGGATGGCGGGTTTTTTGGTGGAATGGGCTGGGGTAGCAACCGGACTCGTTTTTGGCGAATATGCCTATGGCGAGGTGCTCGGACCCAAGCTCTTGGGCGTGCCGCTGATCATTGGCATCAACTGGACCATTCTCATTTATGCCGCTGCGCAGCTAGCCAACCGCATTGGTGTATCTGTTTGGCTCCGGCCGCTGGTAGGCGCCACCGCCGTTACCCTCAGCGATGTGCTCATTGAACCCGTAGCCGTATATTTTGAGTTCTGGAACTGGGTGCAACCGCCTTTCGATGCCCTTTTTGTGGCTCCGTGGCAAAATTACTTGGCTTGGTGGCTCTTTTCTTTTGCTGTTTTATGGGGATTTGAGGCCTTTAAAGTCACTACCAACAACCCCATGCTCATGCGCTACTGGTTGTTTCAGCTGGCTTTCTTTCTGTTGCTGGGGATATTGATTTAAGCGGAGCTCTTTGGACTCTATCCAAGCCTATTTGAGCTTGGCAAGGATGGATAGAATGAATCTTTGAGTTAAGTCAGCAGCGGAATCATGCAACGAGATGCATGGTTTCGAGCTATCAATTTAGTTATCCATAAACAAGCTGCTTTTCAAAATCAATTTGCTTTCTCAGAAATGGATTTCGAATGCCTTTTTCTTCAAGTAAATCAACCTGACGATTGAAAAGGGACTCTAAGGCATCCTTAAGATCAAAGTAGTTATCTGCATAGTCATTTAAGTCTACTCCATCAAAATCGACTAGCAAATCAATATCACTTTCACTCGTAAATGAGTCTTTTACAACCGAGCCAAATACAAAAAGCTTGTGAACCTTATGCTTCAAGCAAAGGGCATGTATCTTTTCTAAGTTTAAGGCGATGAGGTTCATTATTGTAAAGATATTAGGTTTTTAATGGAGTTCAAAAGGACAAAGTGGTAAAACCAGCGTACAAATCTCGTTTAAGACAAATCATCATTACTGGCTTTAGTTGCTGGGGATTTCCATTTGATGCAATCGTCAGCAAGTTGTCATAAAAGCCAGCGTGCACAAGCTGGGAGGAGGTAAAGCGTTTTGGTAGCAAATACTTCCTGTTATGACTACCAACTCCTTTTTCCGCAAGTACGACCGTACGTTTTTCCTGCTGCTTGGCATGACTACCAGCTTAGGAATTTTACTCACCGCCTTCCATTGGAGTGCTGAATTGGCCCCATCCAACGAGCCCACCGATTGGCATGATCGGCCGCAAGCCATCGACTTCGAAATCATCCATATGCAATTGCCCAAGCCCGTAGAAGCCAAAGCTGCGCGGGCATCGGCCGAGGCAACTCAATCGGCGGTGACTTTTGAGCCGCTGCCCAACAACATCGATTTGCCCGACATTCCCACCTTTGATTTGCCCTTTGTAGCGCCAGAACCCGACGCTGGAGACGAAAGCTTTGTGCCCGTAGGCGAGGTTTTTCCTGTTTTTCCCGGCGGAGAAGTGGCTTTATTGCGCTATTTGAGCGAAAATGCGCGCTATACCACGGCTGCGCGCGAGCAAGGAGTGCAAGGCATCGTGTATTTGAGTTTTGTGGTGAAGGCCGACGGCAGCATCGGGGAGGTGACTGTTTTGCGTGGATTGGACTTTGGTCTCGACGAAATGGCCATTAAAGCTGTGAAAGCCATGCCGCGCTGGCAACCGGGTTATCAAGGGGGAAAGGCGGTGGCGGTGAACTACACCATTCCCATCCGCTTTAGCCTGAAATAAGGCCTTCTTCCTCAAAATCGAGGTCGAGCATGCGGTGAGCTTCCGCCAGTCCTTCTACATTTTCAGAAACCAACAGCAATTTATCGTTGCCAGCCACTTTGGTAGCACCGTTGGGGGTGATGAACTTCCCTTCGCGTTCAATGATGGCAATGAGGGTGTTTCGGGGAATTTTTAGCTCGATGATGCTTTTTCCCGCTACACTGCTGTCGGCCGGGAGGCGCACTTCGCGGAGTTCCGACTTGATGCCTTCATTCAAAAGCATGTCAATGTTGTTTTTGCGCTTCACTTTTTGCGGCAAGGATACGTGCAGCCAGTCGGCCACCTTGGCCAAGGTAGTGCCTTGCAACAGCACCGAGGTGATGGTAATGAGGAAGACGATGTGGAAGATGACGCCCGCTTTTTCTACCCCAGCCAATAGCGGATAGGTGGCAAATACAATGGGTACGGCGCCGCGGAGTCCTACCCAGCTGATGTACCAGCGGGTGCGGTTCTTCATCTTAAAAAACGACAAACCGATGAATACGCTCAGGGGCCGCGCCACAAAGATTAAAAAGAGGGAGATCACCAGTCCCGGCAGCAACACCGGCACAATCTGGCTCGGATACACCAGGAGCCCGAGCGTTAAGAACATCACAATCTGCATCAGCCAGGCATAACCATCGAAGGCTTTGAGGATCGATTTTTTATGGATGATTTCTTGGTTGCCGAGGTAGACGCCGCTCAGGTAGACCGCCAAAAAGCCGTTTCCACCCACAAAATCGGTGGCGGCAAAGGTGAAAAACATGAGCGCGATCACCAAAACGGGATACAATCCTTCAAAATCGGGTCGCAGTCGGTTGATGATGAAGGTGTGGAAGTAGCCAAAAGCCACGCCCAAAACCGCACCCAGCGCAATTTGCTGCAGGAAAAAGGGGATGAGCGTGAGCAGCGATTTGTCGGGCTCCTGCACCAAGCCCAAAAAAGCAATGGTGAGGAAGTAGGCCATGGGGTCGTTACTACCGCTTTCGAGCTCGAGGGTAGGCCGCAGGTTGTGCTTGAGGGCCAAATTGCGAGAACGCAGAATGCTAAAAACGGCTGCAGCGTCGGTGGACGACACAATGGCGCCGAGCAGGAGGCCTTCGTAGAGCGTAAAGGGTGTGATGAGGTGCACAAAATAGCCCACCGAAACAGCCGTGAGCAAAACCCCCACCGTAGAAAGCACAATACCCTGTTTTAAAACTGGTCGGATGGTTTTCCAGTCAGTATCCATCCCCCCAGCAAACAAAATGAAGTTCAAGGCCACGATGCCAATAAACTGGGCTATGCTTGCATCGTCGAAATGAATGCCGCCAATGCCTTCTGAACCGGCCAACATACCCACTGCCAAAAAGAGCAAGAGGGTAGGCACCCCAAAGCGATAGGAGGTTTTACCAGCTACGACGCTGATAAAGAGCAAAATGCTCCCAATGAGTAAGATGTTTTGTGACGACAGAATCATGGCTTCCCAAAGATACCAATTTCAGTGGCCAAAAAGCGGCTTAATCTTGGCCAAATAGCAAGGAAGTCATGTTGAGCGAGCCAGCTACGTATTGGTCGTTGAAAAACTCGGCTTCCTCGTCTTTTTCCTGCAATGCGAGCACATAAAGCAACGGCAGGAAGTGTTCTGGGGTAGGGATGGCGAGTTGTGCGGCGCTGCCGAGGTTGCGGAAGTTGGTAAGCTCGCTGTGGCGGCGTTCGCGGATGAGTTTGTTAAAGAGCTCGCCGGCTTCGCGGGCCCAACCCAGTGCATGTTCGGCGTTCATATTGCCGCCCAAGGGTTGCAAGAGCCGCAGGTTGTGCACCATATTGCCGCTGCCGATAATGAGCACGCCTTTTCGGCGGAGACTTTTTAGCGATTGGGCAAGGCGGTAATGGCCTTCGCCGTTGAGGTTGCGGTCGAGACTCAGCTGCACCACCGGCACATCGGCATCTGGGAACATGGGTTTGAGAATGCTCCAGGTGCCGTGATCGAGTCCCCACTGCTCCTCGTCGGCCCCCACCAACGCGGGTTTTAGGGCTTCCTGGGTGGCCTGTGCCAACCAAAGGCTGCCTGGGGCTGGGTATTGGGTGTCGAACAGTGCCTTAGGGAAGCCGCCAAAATCGTGTATGGTTTTGGGCTGGTCCATGCCGGTTACCCAGCTACCTCGGGTTTCCCAATGGGCCGAAATGCAGAGGATGGCGGTGGGCTTGGGCAGTTTTTGTGCCATTTGCCGCCAATTGCGGGTAAAGCGATTGTCTTCGATGGCGTTCATCGGACTGCCGTGACCCACAAACAGCAGCGGCATGCGCTCGGTACTGGCACCAGCGGCCAAACTTTCGAGGCTGCGTAAAGGGAAGAGGGAGGTCATTAAACTCATACTCACCAAACCGCGGATGAAATCGGAGCGTTCCATTTTGTGAAGTAACGAAAATCTGGCTACAATGAAATTTCCATTTCAATTTTAAGGATGGGAGGTGTTGAGGTGTAAAATCAATCAACAGTGCTGCGTCTAGGGCGTTTCAAATGAAATCGACCATTGACAAAGCAAGAGTCAGGCGCAGAGGGGGGATTGGCCCCAACTTCACCTGCTAGTGCCATATTGAAAGTGCCTTTGATTTCGTAATTATTGCCATCAAGTACTTCAAATTTCTCGAAGTAAATAAACGAATGCGGGTTGGGAATGGAATCTTGGGTGATAAATATGGTAGATGTAAAACTTCCTCGTTCGGATATGTAAATTTGAGCATAGCTATCTGTTTGAAAAAAGGGGCAATATTCTTTGACCAAGGGGAAGAATTTTGAATTTGGCCAATCGCTCAGATTACATGCCGAAATGGTAATAAATGTATATACGCCATTTTTTGACTTATGTTCCCCTTGAATTGTGAAATACTGACTAATGGAACCGGCATCACTTAGATCTTTAAACTTATAGTGTACCCCGTTAATTTCTGCCTCTAAAACATCGTAATGGAGGACGGTTTTTGGCTTTTTTTCGCATCCCCAAAGCAATAGCAAGGAAAGCAAGAGCACCGGCAAAATACTACCAGAAGTTTGTCTTTTATTAACTTGTGCTTTTTCCATGAGGAGTGGGGCTGAATGCATACGTCTTTGAATGTTTGAAACTATCAAAGACTGTACTTTCAAAGATTGCATATAAACCCTTATCTTCCAAAACATTTGGTGATTATCTTTTTGTTAAACCACCCCCAATCTGCTCCGCACTTTAATAGCGCCTGATTTTTTCGCTTTAGCGGCCCTTAAATTCCGCCGCCCGCTTCTCCACAAAGGCCGCCATGCCTTCTTTTTGATCTTCGGTGGCAAAGAGCATGTAAAAATTCTTGCGTTCAAATTCAAGGCCTTCGCTCAACGGACTGTCGTAGGCCTTCAATACCGCTTCTTTGGCCAGTTTGATGGCAATGGGAGAAAGTTGCACCACTTCCCGGGCCAATTTAACGGCCTCTTCGAGGTAGAGTTCTACTGGCACCACGCGGTTTACCAAGCCGAGCTCGTAAGCGCGTTGGGCATTGATAAATTTGCCGGTGAGCACCATTTCCATGGCGTTTACCTTGCCTACATTGCGGGTGAGGCGCTGGGTGCCGCCGGCTCCGGGCATCACGCCGATTTTAATTTCAGGCTGACCAAACATGGCGGTTTCCGAAGCAATTACCATATCACAATGCATCACCAATTCGTTGCCGCCGCCCAAGGCAAAGCCCGAAACAGCCGCAATGATGGGCTTTTTGATTTTTTTGATGGTGTCCCAGGTGCTAAACTGGTCGATGAGCAGCATATCGATGGCGTTTTTGCCAGCCATCTGCTTGATGTCGGCGCCCGCCGCAAATGCCCGTTCGTTGCCGGTGAGGATGATGGCCCGCACCTCGGGGTCCTGGTCCAAACTTTTCAACGCATCGCGCACTTCCGCCATCAGCTCGAGGTGGAGGGCATTTAATTCTTTGGGACGATTCAATTGCACCAAGGCAATGTGCTGCTCATAACGCGGCTCAACGAGGATAAACTGGTAACTCATGCCTCAAAAATAGCAATATTTTGGGCCGATTGCTGCGGGGAGGCGGCTTCACTTCCATTTCCAGCGAAATCCTGCTAAATTGTGCATCCAAATATGTCAAGCATGAAAAAAATATTGCTCAGCAGCGCCCTGGCCTTCGGCTTGGCCAGCGCTGTATTTGCGTCGCCGCCCGACGAGGGCATGTTCCCCATGAGCGAGCTCAAGCGCCTCAACCTGCAAGCCAAAGGCATGCAACTCACGCCCGAACAATTGTTTAGCACCGAAGGCACCAGCTTGGTACAAGCCTTGGTGCGGGTAGGCGGCTGCACGGGTTCGTTTGTTTCGGAAGAAGGCCTCATCATTACCAACCACCATTGTGCTTTTGGCGCGGTGGCGGCGGCTAGCTCGGTGGAGAACGATTATATATCGCAGGGCTTTTTGGCGAAAGACAAATCGTTGGAAATTCCAGCTGCGGGTTTAACCGTGCGCATCACTACGAGCTACGACGATGTGTCGGCGCAGGTGTTGGCAGCTGTAGCAGGTATCAGCGATCCTGCAGCGCGTTTAGAAGGCATTCGCCGGGCCATGCGCAGCATCGAACAAGCGGCCAAGGCCAAGGATCCCAAACAAGCACACGAGGTTTCGGAGATGTTTGTGGGGCGTTCGTATGTGCTTTTTCACTACCAAACCATCCAAGACATCCGCATGGTATATGTGCCGCCGCGCAACATTGGGGAGTTTGGGGGCGAAAGCGATAACTGGATGTGGCCACGACACAATGGCGATTTTGCTTTTGTGCGGGCCTATGTAGCGCCAGATGGCAGTGGGGCGGCTTTTAGCAAAGACAATGTGCCGTTTAAACCCGCCAATCACCTTAAAGTAAATCCCAATGGTGTGCAGGAAGATGACTTTGTGTTCATCATGGGCTACCCAGGACGTACTTTCCGCCATTATCCTGCGGGATTTTTAGAGTACCAGCGCGATCATTTGTTGCCGTACACCAGTCAAACCTTCGATTGGTTGATCGATTATATGAAAGGCCTAGGTGCTGCCGATGAAGCCAAGGGCATTGCACTGGCCTCGCGCCAAAAAGGCCTCGCCAATACCACCAAAAATTACAAAGGCAAGCTGCAAGGCTTAAAGCGCATCGATTTGGTGGCGCAAAAGCGGACCGAAGAAGACCAAATGCGGGCGGCTATTGCGGCCGATCCAGCTTTGCAGGCGCGTTATGGGGGGTTATTGGAGCGTTTAGATAGTTTGTATGGCCAAATGAAAACCGATGCCAGCCGCAATATGTGGTTGTCGTATTTTATGCGCAACTCCGCTACCATGCAAATTGCAGTGGCTACAGCCGAAGCAAGGCAGGTAATTGAAGTGGCCGACAAAGCGGTGCAAGATTCGGTACGAGAGGCCGTCCACAAGCGTCTTAGAACCGCCATCGAACGCAGTTTTGGGGCTTACGATGTGAGCCTAGACCGCGATTTTATGGCCTATATGCTCAATCAAGCCATGGATTGGCCCGCCGACCAGCAGATGAGCAGCTTGAACAGTTTATTCGGCAAAGGCGATCGCGCGCAGAAAATCGACAAAATGCTCAACCGCATCTTCAGCAAAACTGCTTTTGGCAACAAAGAGGCTTTGCTGGCTTTGTACGATAAAAATCCAGCCAAATTCATCTCTCAAAGAGGCGATTTGATGTTTATTGCTTCGGAAATGCACATGATGCAGCAGTTTTTGCGGGTCAACGACCAAAATACCAATGGAGCCTTATCGGCGGCTTTGCCAGAATTTTTGGAGCTCAAGCTTACTTTGCAGCCGAAAGACTTTGTGCCCGATGCCAACAGCACCTTGCGGCTTACCTACGGCTACATTCGCGGCTACGAGCCCGAGGATGGGGTTTACCAAACGCCTTTTACCACCATCAGCGGCCTAATTGCCAAAGGCGAAAAATCAGGGGATTACGAAATTAACGAGGGCTTGGTGGCAGCGTACAAAGACCAAGACATCAGTCAATACATGAAGCCGAGTTTGAAGGATGTGCCCGTAGGCATTTTGTACAACATGGACACCACGGGCGGCAACTCGGGATCGCCGGTGATGAATGCCAAAGGCGAGCTCATTGGGGTAAACTTCGACCGCGCCTACACAGCCACCATCAACGACTTTGCCTGGAACGAGGCTTACAGCCGCTCGATCGGCGTCGACATCCGCTTTGTGCTTTGGGTGGTTGACAAGGTGGCCAAGGCC
Source organism: Sphingobacteriaceae bacterium (assembly GCA_030682795.1). Lineage (GTDB taxonomy): Bacteria > Bacteroidota > Bacteroidia > UBA7662 > UBA7662 > PNNG01. The sequence goes on along the minus strand of JAUXNJ010000018.1, from coordinate 22,802 downwards.
GATTTTCTGCTCAAAGAAATGAAGGTGAAATAAACCAACCGCTTAAAATAAAAAGCGCCCATTTCATAACGAGATGGGCGCTTTTTTGTGGTTGAAAGTCGTTTACGACCTGCGCATCCTCCAGGCACTCATGCCGCCAGTAGGAGCTGCGGTGCTGCTGGCTGTTGCTGCGGCTGGACCGCCTTTTTTAACTTGGTCTTGGAACAAAACCGCCGCCAAGGCTGCTATTTCTACCAATTCATCACTTTGGCTGTCGAGCAGCTCGGGTTTAAAGTAGCGCTCAATGAATTTGGTGTCAAAATGCCCGCTGCGGAAGGCCTCGTGCTGCATCACAAAAGTGCCAAAGGGCAGGGTAGTGGCAAAACCACGGATGTCGTACTCGGCAATGGCGCGAATCATGCGGTCCATGGCCAATTCACGGGTTTCGGCATGTACCACCAGCTTGGCAATCATGGGGTCGTAGTGAATCGGAATGTCCATGCCTTGCTCGTAGCCATCATCCACCCGAACGCCGGTGCCTTGCGGACGAATGTAGCGCTCGAGCTTGCCAATGTCGGGTAAAAAGTTGTTGCGCGGATCTTCGGCACAAATGCGCAGCTCGATGCTGTGGCCATGTATTTTAAGGTCTTCTTGCTTGAAAGAGAGGGCTTTGCCTTCGGCCACTTCAATTTGTAGACGAACCAGGTCCAGTCCCGTAATCATTTCAGTAACCGGGTGCTCCACCTGCAAGCGGGTGTTCATCTCCAAGAAGTAATAATTGAGGTCTTCATCCACCAAAAACTCCACCGTACCGGCGCCGTAATAGTGACAAGCCTTGGCCACCCGCACCGCTGCTTCGCCCATGGCTTTGCGGATTTCGGGGGTGAGGCAGCTCGAAGGGGCTTCCTCTACCAGCTTTTGGTGCCGGCGCTGAATGCTGCATTCGCGCTCAAAGAGGTACACCACATTGTCGTGCTGGTCGCCCATGATCTGAATTTCGATGTGGCGCGGCGAGCCGATGTATTTTTCGATAAAAACGGCATCGTCGCCAAAGGCCGAGCGTGCTTCGTTTTGGGCCAGTTGTAATTGCTCCTCAAATTCTGAGGAAGCATTCACCACGCGCATGCCTTTGCCGCCACCACCTGCTGCTGCCTTTAACAACACCGGGAAACCAATGCTTTCGGCTACTTTGCGGGCTTCAGCCATATCGCTGATGGCGCCGGGCGTGCCGGGTACCATGGGGATGTTGAAGTCGGAAACGGCCTTTTTGGCGCTGAGTTTATTGCCCATGAGGTCCATGCTGATGGCGCTCGGACCCACTAAAATGAGTCCCGCTTGCTCCACCGCCCTTGCAAAACCTGCGTTTTCGCTCAAAAAGCCATAACCTGGGTGGATGGCATCGATGCCATGGCGCAAACACAGTTCGATGAGGTAATCGCCACGGAGGTAGCTTTGGCTGCTGGGGGCTGGACCAATGAGGTAGGCTTCGTCGGCGAAAAGCACGTGTGGACTGTTGCGGTCGGGTTCAGAATATACCGCTACGGTACGAATGCCCATTTCACGGGCGGTGCGCATAACGCGAAGGGCAATTTCGCCGCGATTGGCGACCATCAGTTTATTAATCTTTCTCATTGTCTCAAATAGGAAGTGCTAAATTAGGAATTCCGACCAAATGGGCGGGTAAAATCGTGTTTTTCAAAAGCCGCTGCACTCATCAATGCATCAGAAATTCACAGTCGCAGGCCATTACCATGCCGCCAACACGTTGAATCAGATTTCGCAAGGTTTCTTTTAGGCCTTCCCAAGCAGTTTCGCTGCAAACCACAATGAGCAGGCTGTTTTTAAAGGCTCCGGTCAAGCCGTCAGCATCTCTTGTGCCACGCTCACCTTTACCTTGTATATCGGGAATAAGGGTGTAGCTGGGTAAACCAGCGAGCTCGAGCAGGCGAATGACCTCGCGCATATCGTAAGCGCCGGTGATGATTTCGATGCGTTTGGCGTTTTGCATGTTATTAGGGTCTGAACCAGTGGACAAACTGCATGTACAGCGGGAGTCCTACTAGGATGTTGAACGGAAAAGTAATGGCCAAAGCCATGGGCACGTATAAGCCAGGATTGGCTTCTGGAATCGACATACGCATGGCTGCAGGCACCGCGATGTAAGAGGCGCTGGCTGCTAATACGCTCATCAAATAGGTATTGCCTTCGCTCAAGCCCATCCAGCCACCGAGCATGGCCGCTAAAAGTGCATTGAGCAGCGGCAGCAAAATGCCAAAGGCCCAAGGGAACCAACCTGCTGAGGTAATGGCCTTGAAGCGTCGTCCTGCCAACAAGCCCATATCCAGCAAGAAAAAGGCTAAAAAGCCCTTAAAAATATCGTTGGTAAAGGGCAGCAGGCCTTCCACAGCCGCATCGGGTGAAAGCATGCCAATGATTAAACTTCCAAGCACCAACACTACAGATCCATTGGTGAGGGCTTCGTGCCAAATTTTACCAGTGCTCAGCTGGGCACCATCGGTACGGTAGCGTTGAAAAAGCATCACGCCTAAAATAATGGCGGGCGATTCCATAAGTGCCAACATGGCCACCATATAACCGCCGTAATGGATGTTTTGCTCTTGCAAATAGCTGCTGGCGGTGATGAAGGTAACTGCACTCACCGAGCCATAGGTGGCTGCAATGGCTGCCGCATCGGCCAGTTTAAATTTCTTTTTTAAGATCCAAAAGGCATACAGCGGCACCAAGCAGGAAAAGCCAATGGCCAGCACTAGGATTTTGCCGAAATCGGTAGATAAACCACCATGACCCAGCTCTACGCCTCCTTTTAAACCAATGGCAAAAAGCAGGTAAAGCGATAAAAATTTGCTGATGGCAGGCGGGATTTCTAGGTCCGACCGGATGGCGATGGCAATCAAGCCCAGAAAAAAGAAGAGTACTGGGGGATTCAGCAGGTTTTGGGTCAACAGGGCACTACTCATCTGGCTAAAATAAAAAAGGCTTCTATTTTCAAGAAGCCTCTGTATGGTGGAAGGGTATGCATGCGTCGCTTTGTTCTGCAATGATACAGCCCAAATGGCATACGACCAAATGCCTAGCCGTTGGCTTTGGCGTGGTCGGCGAGGAATTGCGCCAATCCTTTGTCGGTGAGCGGGTGGTTAAGCAAGCCGAGGATGGCGCTCAAAGGACAGGTAACCACGTGGGCGCCAGCTTCTGCGCATTTTACGATGTGCAAACTGTTGCGTACCGAAGCGGCTAAAACCTGCGTTTGGTAGCCTTGGATGTCGTATATCTCTACAATTTGGTTAATGAGGTCGATGCCATCGAAGCTCACATCGTCTAAACGACCCACGAAAGGAGAGAGGTAAGTGGCACCAGCTTTGGCCGCTAAAATGGCCTGACCTGCGCTGAAAATGAGGGTACAATTGGTGCGGATGCCCTTGTCGCTGAAGTAGCGGATGGCCTTGATGCCATCTTTGATCATCGGTATTTTCACCACAATTTTATCATCGATGGCCGCCAGGCGCTCGCCTTCGCGAATCATGCCTTCGTAATCGGTGCTGATCACCTCGGCGCTCACATTGTCATCTACAATGTCGCAAATGGCTTTGTAGTGGTTCAAGATGTTTTGCTCACCCGAAATACCTTCCTTGGCCATGAGGCTTGGGTTGGTGGTTACCCCGTCGAGTACGCCTAGGGCGTGTGCTTCGCGGATTTGGTCGAGATTGGCCGTGTCGATGAAAAACTTCATGCTATGTTGGGTTAAAAAAGTCAATAAAAAAAGGGTAAGCTACTTGCATCGCACCGCTACAACCACCTACCCTTGCTGTATTCCTACCCTGGGGGATTTAGCAGGAGCTGGTCGTACAAGACTTACCCTCGGGCGCAAAGGTAAGGCTAATTTGGTTTGATGCAAGGTGCTATGTGAAAAAGCTTTTTAGGGCCCTTAGGGCTGTTTTTGAAAAACAATGTAAAATAAACTGTACAAAATGTAAACTTTGCTTGTCTATTTGTAAAGTTTGTTTTACGTTTGTGGTACTAAATCTTTTTCAATATGAAAACATTTCTTTTCCCTGCAGCTGCCAAACACTGGGCTTGGTTGGTGCTGCTTCCTGCATTGATATTGGGCTTGGCCAATATGTATTGTGATTTTGACTGGTCGCTCTTGAACTTCAAAAACACCACTTTGGCACGTTGGTACGACGATGGTATTTTTTCGGGCAATATGAATTTTACCGATGAAGTGGCGGCCATTGGCACCATCATTGGCTTGTTGCTGATGTCGTTTTCAGCTGAGAAGCTAGAAGATGAGTTTACTTCGGCTTTACGGTTGAAGGCACTGAGTTGGGCCGTTTGGTGTCACTTTTTAGTTTTAATTTTGGCCATTCTTTTGGTGCACAGCGTTGCCTTTTACCATGCCTTGGTATACAATATGTTCACGGTGCTCATTTTGTTCAGGTTGCGCTTCAGTTATTTGCTTTGGCAGCACGGCAGGGAGGCAGAGGCATGAAAAATCAACTGCGTCCTTTGCGCCAGCTCGCCAACCTTACCCAGCAGGATTTAGCTGAGCGGGTGCAGGTATCGCGACAAACCATTGTTTCGATTGAAAGTGGTAAGTATGTGCCTTCCACGGTTCTGGCGCTCAAACTGGCCGATAAATTGGGTTGTTCGGTTGCTGAATTGTTTGCACTGGATGCGGAGGACTGGAAATAGAGAAGGAGGCCTGGAGGTCTGAATTAAAATCATTGCTAAGGCTAAAGTTGGCATCTTTAAGCCAGCTTTAGCTCAATGCTTTTTAGGCCATTGAGATGCAAACTTATCCCTAAACCTGGCTGCGAGCTGCCCTTCGGGGTGGTAAATTTGGAGTTGAAATAGAAGGATATTTGCTGGGTGTAGCATTGCTGGATGTGATTGTTTTCTTCGGCTGCGGTTTGATGGGTAGGTGAGTGAATTCCAAATGCGAAAAGGCCTTTTTGCAAGCCGATTAAAATAATTTCAACACCACATTGCCTGCTTTTCTTCCCGTTTCAGCGTAGGCATGGGCTGTCACGGCCTCTTCCAGCGGATACACCCGATCAATGTGCGGTTCAAATTGTCCTGCCGCCACCAGCAGCTGCAGTTTTTGCAAGTATTCGGCTTTTTCTGAAGTGATTTGGCGGATGGAGGTGAATTTCCCATTGGGTTGAAGCAGGCTTTTGAGTGATTTGGCTGACACCTTGCCTACAGCATCAAAAATAAGGTCGTACTGGCCGCCCATTTCGGCAACTGACACCGTTTTATAGTCGAAATGCGCGCTTGCGCCCCATTCTTTAACCAATGCTTCCTTTTCCAGACTACATACAGCAGTTACTTGAGCGCCTGCAGCCTTGCCTAGTTGTACAGCAGCACTGCCAACGCTGCCACCAGCACCGTATACCAGCACCGATTGACCAGCACTGAGCCCCGCTTTTTCCAATAAATGCACGGCCGTCATGGCACCAACAGGCAAGGCTGCCGCCATTTCAAAACTCCAAGCCGCGGGTTTGTGCGCCACCACGCCCAATTTCCAGCGCTCGGGAACGCATACAAAATCGGCATAAGCCCCTTGCCGCAGTCCTGTAGTGGTGCCATACACCGCATCGCCTACTTTGAACTTGCTTATTTTCGTGCCGATGGCTACCACTTCCCCTGAAAACTCGTAACCCAATACCTTTTTACGTGGTTTGGGCCAACCGGCAATGAGCTTAATAATAAATGAGAAAAGTTTGGAATCGGGGTGTTGCCCTGAACGCATAACCAGCGTGCCGGCGTTCACCGTACTGGCATGTACCCGCACCAGCATTTCGTGGGCTTTGGGCGTTGGCATCGGAATTTCTTCCTGAACTAGTACTTCGGGGCCTCCGTATTGGTGGTAAACAATAGCGCGCATAGGATTGGGTTATGGTTGGAAGACGAATACTGGGCACAGCTGGTTGCATCCGGTTGATTTTTTTTTAAAGCTGCTCAGCTTTTTTTGACGAGCAGCCTTCCGTCAAAGGCCAGCGGCCATTGTCCCACCACTTTTATTTGAGCAGCTGCTGGATGTTGCGGATTTATGAGGTAGTTAAACTCATCGGGCATGATGCTGCTGGGCACTTTTAATACGGCCGCCTCTTGGGCACGCACAAAGGCGTCACCCAACAATTGCGTTTGTCGCAATGGGGGCTTGGCATGCCAATTTGGGGGCAAGTCTGCCTCTAACATTACTTGCACATGGAGCTCATCCGGGATTTCGATGGCAACCAAAAGCCGGTCGGTGGGCAGGTCTTCGCTGAGGTCGAGGTGCACCAACACTTCTAACAGCGCCAGCGAGCGACTTTCGGCGCTGTATACCAGGCGGGTGTGCATACTGTTCCAGCGGAAGCCGGTAGATAGTGCCGCACCCAATCCTTTTAAAGTGTCTGGCAGATACTTTTGGCGTTCAATCCTGTAAACCCGCATCAGGCGAAATTGCCGTATTCAATTTTATCTAAGCAAAGCCGCACTTCGGCAATGCCTGTGCTGGTATCGAGCATGCTTTCGGGGGTATGGCCTGCCAATGCTGCATTGGGTTTTTTGAGCCAGCGTTGAAATTTGGACTGCTCGTGGTTAAACACTTGATTGCCATAATCTAGGAGTTCGGTAAGCAAGATGATGATTTCGCTATCTCGGGTACCTAGCAAGGCTTGTTCGCTTTTCTTTTTATTGTAGGTGGTTTGCGGGATGTTGAAAAGCTCTAAGATGGCCTTAATGGGCTGGTTGAGCTTTTGGCTGATGGTTTCGAGGGCTGCATAGGGGATACCAGAACGAATAGCACTCAAACGCTCTAAACTGTTCGGGACATACAGGGCCAATGGTTCAGAAACAATGCTTGAAACTTCCTCGTCAAAAACAGGATAGGCCTTTGATTTAGCGTTTTTGATTGTTTTTTTGGGGCTTTTATCTGAAGGGGTTTTCATATAGCAGCAATTATGCTACTAATATACAGCATTTTTGCTTTTCTCAAAAATTTACTTTCATTTTTTTGAGTTTCAAATGAGGCTGGTGAATTTAATATACAGAAGGAATCTAGCTCGTTTGTGTGCTCTCGGATGGTCGCACAATAGTCTTAGTGTATTGCAGCTTTCTCTTCCTTTTCCCGCCGCCTTGCCGTATTTTTGGGCGAGAAGTATTAAACCACCCCCATGAACCTCGAATTCAACCGCAACGAAGACGAATACAAACTTTTACTCCATAAATACAAGCGCAAGCACGACATCGCCATGCTCGGTGGTGGCGAAAAAGCCTTGGCCAAGCACCGCGAAAAGGGCAAAATGACAGCCCGCGAGCGCGTAGCTGCCTTGGTCGACCCGGGTAGTCCGCTTACCGAAGTAGGCCTGCTTGCTGGCGATGGCATGTACGAGGAGTACGGTGGTTGTCCTTCAGCCGGAGTGGTTGTAGTGCTCGGTTACGTGAGCAAGCGCCTGTGCGTGATTGTGGCCAACGATGCCACGGTAAAAGCGGGTGCTTGGTTCCCCATCACTGGCAAGAAGAACCTCCGTGCACAAGAAATTGCCATGGAAAACAAAATCCCGATCATTTATTTAGTCGATTCGGCAGGCGTGTTTTTGCCCATGCAGGATGAGATTTTCCCCGATAAAGAACATTTTGGCCGCATTTTTCGCAACAATGCCCTAATGAGCAGCATGGGCATCGTGCAAATTGCGGCGGTGATGGGCAGTTGTGTAGCGGGCGGGGCTTATCTGCCCATCATGAGCGACGAAGCGCTTATTGTTGACAAAACCGGCAGCATCTTTTTGGCGGGCTCGTACTTGGTAAAAGCGGCCATTGGCGAAGACATCGACAACGAAACCCTCGGTGGCGCTACCACGCACTGCGAAATTTCGGGCGTAACCGATTATAAGATGCCCGACGACAAAACCTGTCTCGAAACCATCCGCAAATTAGTCGATAAGATTGGGCAACCCGACCAAGCCGGCTTCGACCGGGTGAAGCCACAGCTTCCAAAGAAAGACATGAACGAGATCTTCGGGCTCTTTCCTGCCGGCAATGCAGGGCAATACAATGTGGTAGATATCATCGAGCGTCTGGTCGACGATTCCGACTTCACCCAATACAAAGAAGGCCACGGCCAAAGCATTGTGTGCGGCTACGGTCGCATCGACGGCTGGGCAGTGGGCATTGTGGCCAATCAGCGCAAGGTGGTCAAGACTAAAAAAGGCGAAATGCAGTTCGGAGGGGTCATTTACAGCGATTCGGCCGACAAAGCCACGCGTTTTATCGCCAACTGCAACCAAAAGAAAATCCCTTTGGTGTTCTTGCAAGATGTAACCGGCTTCATGGTCGGCTCGCGCTCAGAGCACGGCGGCATCATCAAAGACGGCGCCAAAATGGTGAATGCAGTGGCCAACTCGGTGGTGCCTAAATTTACCATCATTACCGGCAACAGCTTTGGTGCGGGCAACTATGCCATGTGCGGCAAGGCTTACGATCCACGCCTCATTTACGCCTGGCCAACAGCCCGCATGGCGGTAATGGGCGGCGAACAAGCGGCCAAAGTGTTGCTGCAAATCCAAGTAAGCTCTGCCAAAGCCAAAGGCGAGGTCATCACCCCCGAAAAAGAGGCTGAATTGCTCAAGGAAATCACCGACCGTTACACCCACCAAACCTATCCCGAATATGCTGCAGCGCGACTTTGGGTAGATGGCATCATCGATCCCCTCGAAACCCGCAAGGTCATCAGCATGGGCATTGAGGCAGCCAACCATGCGCCCATTACCCGTGCGTTCAACATGGGCGTTTTGCAGGTGTGAGGCTGTTGATGGCTTTTTTCATTCAAAAATATTTGCGTAAATTTGGTTATGACTGTGCAAGAACGAAAACATGCGCTTATCCATTGGCTAACCGAAGTTGAGGATGAAAAGGTAATCGAGAAGATCGAAAGCGTTCAAAAGGCTGTCGATCAAATTCCAGAAAGAATCGAGCAACTTTTGGTGCTATCCATGCAATCAGAAATAGCAGACTGTACCACGCATACTTCAATTAAAGCAATGCTGAGGTAGCGCATGAAAGCGTTAGTTTGGACCCCGATTGCTTTAAAATCGCTCCAAGAAACTGTTGATTTTCTAAATCTCACATGGAATTCGCAAGTAGTTGAGGCCTTTATCGACTTGCTAGAGGAGAAGCTTGATTTGATTCAAGCCAATCCAGAAATCGCCCCAAAGATTGGTAACCAAGAAATCCGGAGACTGCTCATCCATCCAACGGTTTCGTTGTTTTATGAGCTAAATCAAGATTATCTTAAGGTACTGTTAGTTTGGGATAACCGGCAAAACCCTGATAGCTTTTACAAAAGGCTAATGGGTTGAAAGGGCATCATCCCCTGAAGGTATGCGAAGCGTCCCTTTTAGCACATGCAATGTGCTAAAACCACCTCACTCGCTTAAACAGCAAATATACCCCCGCAATAATTATCATACTGGAGCCGAGCAAAAAGTAAAATGCTTTGCTGTCTTCTTGCCACGGTAAAGGCACGTTCATGCCGTACAAACTGGCAAAGAGGGTAGGAATCGCCAAACAAATGGTCACGAAGGTGAGCGTCTTCATCACATTGTTCATGTTGTTGTTGATCACCGACGAATAGGCCTCCATCATCTGCCCCAATACCCGAATACTGATGTTGGTCATTTGAATGGCCTGCTGGTTTTCAATCATCACATCCTCGAGCAGGTCTTCATCATCCTCCCAGGCCGAAAAAATGCGCAACCGGCGCAGGCGTTCCATCATGGCGCCGTTGGCTTGCAAGGCGGTAGTATAATAAATGAGCGCCTTTTCGTACTTGAGCAACTCCATGATTTCGCGGTTGCGTAGCGAGCTTTCGAGCTCATCCTCGAGCTTCTCCACAATTTTATTGATGTTGCGCAGGTGCAGCAAGTATTTGCTGGCGGTTTTGAGCATGAGCTGCAGCAAAAATTTGTTCTTTTTACCGGTGCTGAAGCCTTTTACACGCTCTTTGATGAACTCCTGAATGATCACATTCTCCTCCTTACAAATGGTAATGGTGAGATTGTCGGTCAAAAAAATCATCAAAGGAATGGTGGTAAAGGGGGTATCGTGCTCAACGCCACGGAAGTGCGGCAGGCGGATTACCACCAAAAGGTAGTCGTCTTCCTTTTCTACCCGCGAAAGCTCGTCGATGTCGAGCGAGTCGGTAAGGTACTCTAATACCAGCGGGCAATTGCGCTCTATCCAGTGACGTTCCTCGTAGGTTGGGTCAACGATGTTTACCCAAGTGCTTTCGCCCAGGGTTTCCACTTCGTGTAACATGGCCTTGGAGGTTTGGAAGAGCTGGATCATATGCGCGCTTTTGGTTGTTTACATTTTAGGAAGGGAGGCTTGGGGCAAAAATAGACTTTTCTCGGGCACTACCAGCATTTTGGCCGATTTATTGGGGAGAAAATCCTTTTTGCTTTTCAATGGTTATCCCTTCGTCGCATTAAATCGCTGCGAGAGATTTTGTATTTTTGCACTTTAACCGAAAAACATGGCAGTAACACCTTCTTCTAAACTCGACATGGCCCAACATCCCACGCCAACCGGCACTACCCTCAGCTGCAAAGGCTGGGTGCAGGAAGCGGCTTTGCGCATGTTGCACAACAACCTCGACCCGGAAGTAGCTGAAAGACCCGAAGACCTCATTGTATATGGCGGTCGCGGCAAAGCAGCTCGAAATGTGGAGTCTTTTGAGCTCATTGTTAAAGCTTTACGCGATTTAGAAGAGGACGAAACCCTGCTCATACAAAGTGGCAAGCCGGTAGCCATACTGCCTACCCATAAAGATGCCCCGCGCGTAATCATTTCCAACTCCATGCTGGTGCCTAAATGGGCTACGTGGGAGCATTTCGACGAGCTCGACAAAAAAGGATTGATGATGTACGGCCAAATGACGGCTGGTTCGTGGATTTACATTGGCTCACAGGGCATAGTACAGGGTACATATGAAACCTTTAATGCGGTGGCAGACAAACACTTCGGCGGGTCGCTCATAGGAAAATTGTGCGTTACGGCCGGTTTAGGCGGCATGGGTGGCGCGCAGCCGCTGGCTATTACCATGGCTGATGGGGTGTGTTTGGCAGCTGAAGTGGAAGAATGGCGCGCCCAAAAGCGTGTTGAAACCCGCTACCTCGATTTGGTGGAGCACGATATTGACACGGCCATCGACAAAGCCCTGGCCTTTGCCAAGGCAGGCGCTAACAAGAGCATCGGGGTGATTTGCACGGCGGTAGATTTGCTCGAGCGCCTCGTGCAGCGCGGCATTGTGCCGGATGTGCTTACCGACCAAACCTCGGCCCACGACCCGCTGGTGGGATACATTCCGCAGGGCATGACCAACGAGCAAGCCAATGTATTGCGCGAAACCGACCAAGAAAATTATTTGCAGGCTGCCTACGCTGCCATGCGCCGTCACACCGAATTGATGGTGGAGCTTCAAAGCAAAGGCGCCATCACTTTTGATTACGGCAACAACCTGCGTGCCCGTGCCGAAGAGGCGGGTTATACGCATGCTTTCGATTTCCCAGGCTTTGTGCCAGCCTACATTCGTCCGCTTTTCTGTGAAGGAAAGGGGCCTTTCCGTTGGGCGGCTTTGTCGGGCGACCCCGACGATATCCGCGTTACCGACGAGCTTATGCTCGAGCTTTTTCCAAACGACAAAGGCTTGCACCGCTGGATCAAAATGGCGCAGGAGCGCATCGCATTTCAGGGATTGCCAGCACGTATTTGTTGGATCGGGCAGGGCGACCGTGAAAAAGCAGCTCTTGCTTTTAACGAATTGGTGCGTACAGGCAAGGTCAAAGCGCCGATTGTGATTGGTCGCGACCACCTCGACACTGGCTCCGTTGCTTCGCCCAACCGCGAAACCGAAGCCATGCTCGATGGTTCAGACGCTGTGGCCGACTGGCCAGTGCTCAACGCCCTCATCAACACCGCAGGCGGTGCCAGCTGGGTGAGTCTGCATCATGGCGGTGGCGTAGGCATGGGCTATTCGATCCACTCAGGCATGGTGATTGTGGCCGATGGCACCGACGATGCCGCCCGCCGCCTCAAGCGCGTGCTCCACAACGACCCCGCCATGGGCGTAATTCGCCACATGGATGCGGGCTATGACATTGCTACCGATACCGCGCGCAAGCACCGCCTCGATATCCGAGAGCGATTGAAATAAGCATCTTAAAACGTAAAAAGCCCTTTCTTCTGAGAGGGCTTTTTGTGTTTAAGGAGAGGTCGTTATTTTAAACTGGCAACTTCAAACTCCTATGAATGGAGTTTTCGAGACTGATGAAGGTTTCAGTACGGCGCACCCCGTCGATGGCTTGCACTTGGTCGTTGAGGATGGTGCGGAGGTGCTCGGTATTTTGACAAATGAGCTTGCAAAAAATGCTGTAGGCACCAGTGATGTAATGTGCCTCCACAATTTCGGGCACTTTTTCGAGCTGGGCAATCACGTCTTTGTATACCGAGCCTTTTTCGAGGTAGATGCCAATGTAGGCGGTGAGGTCGTAGCCCAGCGCACTGTAATCAACAATAAGCCGCGAGCCCGTAACCACCCCCAGCTGTTCCATTTTTTTCATGCGCACATGCACCGTGCCGTCTGAAACTGGAATCATCTGGGCAATTTTGGTGTAAGTGGTCTTCGCATCTTCCATCAAACTGTTTAAAATCAGTCGGTCGGTTCTGTCGAGTTCGTAAGCAGCCATGTATTTTGGGGTTTAGATTTTTGGTTTGTCTTTGATAGCTGCAAATATATTTCGATTCAACGAATAATTTGTTTAATTGTTTAAAAAATATTGATAAATAAATCTGATTGTTTAGTTTTGGATTAATCAATCACAACATTGTGGGGTGGTGAAACAGGCAGACATGCCCTCCTGTCGCGGGGGTGAAGGCTCCGGAATAAACCAGGTCTTTGGGTTCTTGAAGAACGTACCCAAAGCAAGGCTAACCGCTTCGTGAAGGTTCGACTCCTTCCCCTACAGCCCAGGCCTAAGCAGGCCATAAAAAAACGGATCAGCTTTAAAAGTTGATCCGTTTTGTTGATTAATTGGATGGTCGAGTGCTATTACAGTCCAGCTGTCTTTAAATAGCTCGCAATTTTTTCATTCAGTGCCGCACTCGCGCTCACCATAGGCAATCGCAATTCGTTTTGCACCAAGCCGCGGGCATGCAACAATGCTTTAATGCCGGTAGGATTGCCTTCTGCAAAAATCATTTGCATCAAAGGCAACAAGCGGTAGTGCAGGGTGCGGGCGGCAGCATAGTCGCCAGCCAAGGCATGGCGGGTCATTTGACTGAATTCGGCGGGACAACCATTGGCAATCACCGAAATCACGCCATCGGCACCGGCGGCCAACATGGGCAAGGTCAATAAATCGTCGCCTGAATACACTTGGAAGCCAGTCGGGCGTTCGTTTAAAATCTGCATGATTTGCCCAAAATCGCCCGAAGCTTCCTTGATGCCTACGATGTTCTTAAAGTCTGCCGCCAAGCGCAAAGTAGTATCGGCGCTGAGGTTGCAGGCCGTACGTGGCGGTACATTGTATAAAATAATTGGCAAATCGGTATGTTCCGAAACCGCTTTGTAGTGGGCATACAAGCCGGCCTGACTCGGTTTGTTGTAATAAGGCGTAACCGAAAGCAGGGCATGCACCCCGGCCATGTTAAAGCTGCTCATGTGGTCGAGCAGTTCATGGGTATCGTTGCCACCCATACCCAACACCACAGGCACACGGCCAGCCACACCTTCTATAACCGAGGCCAGCACCTCCATGCGGTCGGACTTGCTCAATACCGGCGTTTCTCCTGTGGTACCCAGGGCCACCACATATTCCACGCCTCCTGCAATTATAAAATCGAGCACTTGGTGCAAGGCAGCATGGTCGATGCTTTTGTCGGCTTTGAAAGGGGTAATTACGGCAACACCGGTTCCGGTAAGATTAAATGGCATGTTTGAAATAAGTTTTGAGCTGATGGAACAAGCGTTGCACGGCAGTGGCCGCATCGCAACTTTCCCAGCTGAGTTCAACGCTGTAAAGATCGTTGTTTTTTGATGGATTTAAGGCAATTCTTTGCTCGGCAGCCACCAAAGCGGCTAAATATTGCAAGGGAGGTTCAGGTTTTGGCGAAAGTTGCAGCACAAAATCATATTCAAGTTCCTGCGCTTTTTCTTGAATGTGTAAAGGCGGCCTCAGGTCGGAAAGCAGACTTTTTTTATCAAAAGTATACATTTCTGCACCACTGAGCCCACTTTCAAAGCCCATACAGCGGGTTAGTAGGGGTAGACGCTGCTCCTGAATGCGTTGTGCCATTTCGCTTTGATAGGCATCGCGCCCATCGAAAAGCACCAGCCAATGGGCACTTACCAATTTGCTGGCTTGTAGCTGATTAAGCCTCCGTTTGTAGGCCTTGGTAAACAGCCTGCGGCGTATAAAGAGCGGTAAATTCATGCAAGCATCTCCTCAAACTCGTTTTCGGTTAAAATTTTAACACCCAAATCCTGGGCTTTTTGCAGCTTACTCGGCCCCATGCCATCGCCAGCGAGCAGAAAATTGGTTTTGCCGCTCACCCCCGAAAGCACTTTGCCGCCGTTTTGCTCGATGATGGCCTTGAGTTCGTCGCGCTCATGGCGTTCAAATACCCCAGAAATCACAAAACTTTGGCCCGAAAGCTTGTCAGAAACGACCACATCGGCTTCGGTATTGCGACTCAGCTGCAAACCATGAAACTTTAAAGCCTCAATAACGGCTAGATTTTCTTCTTGACGAAACCAAGCCACCACATTGCGGGCAATTTTTTCGCCAATTTCGTTGATGGCTACCAATTCTTCCTGACTCGCAGCCGCCAGCATTTCTACCGCAGGGAAGTGTTTGGCCAAGGTTTTGGCCACAGTTTCGCCAACCAGCCGAATCCCGAGCCCAAACAACACTCGCTCGTAAGGAATTTGCTTCGATGCCTCCAAACCCTCCAAAAGATTGCGTACCGATTTATCACCCATGCGCTCAAGGCCCAGCAAATCGTCATACTGCAAATCGTAGAAATCGCTCACCTGCCTCACTAAGCCTGCTTCAAACAGCTGCACAATGGTTTCTTTGCCGATGCTGTTGAGGTCCATGGCCTTGCGGGCCACAAAATGCTCGAGGCGACCGAGTTGCTGGGGTGGACAAATAGCATCGTTGAGGCAGTAATGAATGGCTTCGATTTTTTCAAGAGCGCTGCCGCAATCGGGACAATGGCTGATGAAAGCCACCTTTTCGGCGCCAATAGGCCGCTTGGCCACATCTACCCCCATTACTTTGGGGATGATTTCGCCGCCCTTCTCCACAAAAACCTGGTCGCCCAAGTGCAGGTCGAGACGCTCAATTTCGGCCTCGTTGTACAGCGAAGCCCGCTTTACCACCGTACCGGCGAGCAACACAGGCTTCAAATTGGCAACTGGTGTAACGGCCCCGGTGCGTCCCACTTGGTAACTCACGCTCTCCAACAGGGTAATGGCACTCATGGGTTTGTATTTGTAGGAAATGGCCCAGCGGGGCGACTTGGCGGTATAGCCCAATTCCTCGCGGTCGTTAAAATCGTCTACCTTGATCACAATCCCGTCAATGTCGTAGCCCAATTGGGTGCGGGCAAGCTCCCAATGGTCAATAAAGCTCATCAATCCGTTCAAATCGGTGGGTTCGGTGGCATGTGCGCATACCCTGAAGCCCCAACTTTTGGCTGCTTCCATGCTCTGATGGTGCGAATGGAAGAGCTTTTCGTCGGTATTGAGGTAGTACACAAAGCAATCGAGCTTGCGACGGCTCACTTCGGCGGGGTTCAGCAGTTTTAGGGAGCCGGAGGCAAAGTTGCGGGGATTGGCATACGGCTCTTCGCCTGCAGCCAAACGCTGTTCATTGAGCTTTTCGAAGTCTTTGCGCTGTATAAACACCTCGCCGCGCATCTCAAAAAAGGTGGGGTAGCCGCTGCCGCGCAATTGCAAGGGGATAGAGCGGATGGTTTTGATGTTTTCGGTCACTACGTCGCCCTTTTGGCCGTCGCCACGGGTGATGGCGCGCACCAATTGGCCGTTTTCGTAGGTTAGGGAGATGGCTACCCCGTCGAATTTGAGCTCGCCAACGTAGCGGGCAGGCTTGCCGAGGCCCTTTTGCACGCGCTCGTCGAAGGCCGACAACTCATCGCGCGAATAGGTGTTGCCCAGCGACATCATCGGAAAGCGGTGTGCCGCATTTTCGAATTTGGAGAGGGCTTGTCCGCCCACCCGCTGGCTCGGACTTTGGGGCGATAAATACTGCGGCCAGGCTTTTTCAAGCAATTCCAACTCCTGCAGCAGCGCATCAAACGCCTGGTCGCTGATGCTTGGCCTATCGAGTACATAATATTGGTAATTATGCTCGTTTAATTGATGGGTCAGTTCTTGGATGCGGGCGAAAGCTTGCTGCTCGGTCATGTCTTGAAAAATTGAGTGAATATCGTAACTTCAACGCAACCAATGAAGTTTTTAAGTCTTTTCTGTTGCTGCGTTTTACTGCTGTCTTGTAAAAAAGAGTCGGCCCAGGCGCCCATTCCCGAAATCACCATCCTGCAGGCACCTTCCTCCCTCAGCATCCAAGTGCCTGACACCGTGCGGCTCACTTTAGACTTAAGAGGAGAAGAGGAACTGGTGTCGCTAAAGGTGAATCTGCTCAATCAAGCCTTGGTTCCGGTGACCGAGTCGCAAGTTTATGGCATTTCAGGTAAGTCGCAGCGCCTTGAAATTGTTTACCCCATCAACGACCCACAGCTCGACGATGGGGCCTATTTTCTGGCACTCAGCCTCAATACCGCACGGGAATCGGGCAATAAATTTGTGCCAGTACAGCTCACGGGTATTCCTCGTACCGCCACTGGCGCCGTGTTTTTAGCCAGCGTTGGCAATCAAACACGCATCTATCAAACCGACAGCAGTGGGTTGCAGCCTCAACTGCGGGCGAGCTTGCCGTTTGCTTTGAAAGATGCCGTGTATGACCCATCTAGCGCCTGTGTTTGGCTAACTGGCATGGGCAACTCTTCGCTTTACCGTTATCGCTTGGCCGACTTTCAAACTTCTCCCGTATTTAGCTCTTTGCCTGCGCCAGGCTTTGAAACCTACCGCAGCATGCATTTAGGGCCACAGTGGTTGTATTTGGGGAGGGGACAAGGCAATGTGGTGGCCATTGATGCAGCTGCTACACAAAAGTGGCTATACAATTTGCCGGAAGGATATGTGCCAGGCATGATTCAGCACCTGCAACAATACTTTTTAGTAGAAATGCAGCCCATTGACCCAACAGCGGTGAGGCGGATGCAACTGATAGAACCCGATCGGCAAGGCTTGATACGTGAATTGGCGATGAATGGGCCGCTTTTAGGGGCGGCGCGGCTGGCCAACAATGAAGTTTTGCTTTTGGTGGAGGAGGCAGGGCAGGGGAAGCTCTACCGATATACACCGAGCAACAGTCGTTTTGAGTCAGAAACAGGGCCGGATACCCGCAACTTTCGTTCTATATTGACCCTGCCTTCGGGCGACCTCATTATTCGGAGTAATAGCAGCCTCTGGCGATACCAGCCGGGTTCAAATGTACGTACTGGCCAATTCAGTCAGCTCGCCAACGAAAATTTTGAGTCAGTGAGCCACGACCCCTTGCTCAACCGCTTACTAGCCATCCAACAAAACCAAGCCAGCTACATTTCACTTCCTTCGGGCTCTAATCAAAGCATTTTCTTGCCCGAAGCTATGAAAATCGGATTCCTTACCCGTTCCCGCAAATGAAAAAAGACCCATCGAGGGTCTTTAATTTCTTCCTAATAAGATTTCGCGTTGATTTAGGCTTCGTGAAACTCACCCATTGCACAGAATTTGTCAATCCGTGTTTCGATGCGCTTTTCGGCCGACATGGCATCCAATTCCGCTAAGGAAGTGAGCAACTGCTGCTTCAGCGTTTGTGCCATCACCTCTGGCTGACTATGAGCTCCGCCCACAGGCTCAGGAATGATGCCGTCGATGAGCTTGTTCTTCAACATTTCTTCGGCCGTTAGCTTAAGGGCGTCGGCAGCTACCTCTTTGTAATCCCAGCTTCTCCACAAAATAGAACTGCACGACTCTGGGGAAATAACCGAATACCAGGTGTTTTCGAGCATAAATACGCGGTCGCCCACGCCAATGCCAATGGCACCACCCGATGCACCTTCGCCAACAATCACACAAATTACGGGCACTTTGAGCATAAACATCTCTTTGATGTTGCGGGCAATGGCCTCGGCCTGACCCCGTTCTTCGGCTTCAATACCCGGGAAAGCACCTGGGGTGTCGATAAAAGTAACGATCGGTTTGCCGAATTTTTCAGCCATCTTCATCAAACGCAGGGCTTTGCGGTAGCCTTCGGGATTGGCCATGCCGAAGTTGCGGTATTGGCGCATTTTGGTGTTGATGCCCTTTTGGTGACCAATAAACATCACCGTACGGCCCTCTAAACTCGCAAAACCACCAACAATGGCCTTATCGTCTCCAAAACAGCGGTCGCCGTGGATCTCCACAAAATCGCTACACATTTGCTCTATGTAATACAAGGTGTATGGGCGCTCCATGTGCCGCGACACCTGTACCTTTTGCCAGCCAGTGAGGTTGGCGTACAATTCCTTGCGCTCCTTTTCAATGCGCTGCTCCAATTCTGAAATAGATTTGGTGACGTCGGCCTTGCCTTTTTCTTGTATTTCCTTCAGTTTGTCGAGTTCTTCGTACAACTCCTGAATGGGTTTCTCAAATTCTAAGAATATCATACCTTCAGATTTGGGCAGCTAAGATAGGTAATCTCCCCAAACCGACCAGCAAAAGCTATCCACAATGAGGGAGATGGGGACCTTTGATATCTCAGTTGAAACTTGGGTCAGCCATTTTAAGAGCCAACTTGGTCATTAGTTCGTTCGGGCAACTTATATTCATTTATAGGTTCACTTATTTTTCATAATCTAAAACCAGCTCCTGCAAGAAGAAATCAAGATCGATTATCTTATTTTCAATTATATCCCATAAAATATCATAATCAATACCGAAATAATCATGAATCAATTTGTCGCGCGTTCTAGCCATTTTTCTCCATTCGATGTGAGGATAAAGCAATTTGAAGTCCATATCCAATTTTTTTGTTGCTTCTCCAATGATTTCTAAACTTCTTACTAAAGCGCGACAAAGTACTTCATCATTTAATACTTCTTCTTTTGATTTGTTTCTGGTATGGTTAAGAATGAAATTAGTTTCGACAAGCATATGCCGTACCAATTCGATGTTAGAGGCTAACATATTCAACTTCATTAAGGATGTAAGGCCCTATAAAAGGGCTTAGCGAGGCAGTAGTAACTAACTCTGTTTTCCTGCCCAATAGATCTTCTAAAAAGAAGGAGAGCTCCATAAAATTGTCGAAATTTTTTGACTCGGGTGAGAAATCAACCAGCAAGTCTATATCACTCTTGTCGGTATTGGTTTCTTTGCAAAATGACCCAAAAACGCCTAACCGCTCAACGCCGAAAGCTCTTATTTTTGTGCTATTTGCAGCAAGCAAATCGAATAACGCTTGTTTTGTATGAACCTGAATGGCATCCATGATTAAGTAAAAATACAAAATATTTGTCAACTCTAAAAAGAGGATTTTTAGAGTTGACTTTAAACACTGTCGCAAGTCAAGCCCGCCATGACAGTGACTTTTAACTTGCGCATACAACCCAACCGGCCGTGTTAACAGGTATTATTAAAATCCTCCCTACCAAATAAAGAATCGAGAGGCAATCCTCCAAAACTTCAGCGTGGTAGATTACCTCAGTTGGATACGGCAGGTACTTGGCGAATCGGTGTACCAGCAGCTCTTGCAGCTCTCGCCCAATGTGCTTAACTTCGAAAAGGTGTTTACCCTGCAAGAACAATATCTGTATGGCAGCAAGCGGCTCGGCGTTCGCCGGCCGAAGCTGCTGCTGGCCACGGCCCCGCACTTGCTCAAAGCATATGCTCTTGAGCTAGTGCATGAGTCATTGCTGCAGATTGAAGATGCCAACCGTTTCCGTTGGCTAGAAAGTAAAACTGTTTTGAAGGGGCCTGAATGTGTAGTCTTTTCACAAACATTGACAGCTTCAGGATGCGCCAAATCAGAAATCCAAATCGGAAATCGGCAATCAGAAATCAATCTGGTGCTAGACCGCAAAACAGGCGTAAAAGCCAGTGCCACCGCCACCACCTACGCCTGGTTTAAAGCCGATGTGGCCTCGGCCCAGGATTACTACCCCTTTGGCTCGCTGCTTCCGGGCCGCACCTATACCGCGGCTGCGGGGGAGGGGTATCGGTTTGGGTTCAACGGCATGCAGCGCGACGATGAGGTAAAAGGCCCCGGCAATTCGCTTGACTTTGGCGCGAGGATGTATGATAGCAGGTTGGGGAGGTGGATGAGTATGGACGCATTGGCAAGAAAATACCCTTCTGTTTCGCCATACGTTTTTGCATTAAATGTTCCAATTTTTGCGAAAGACCCTGATGGCAATGTAGTGATTTTTATAAATGGTCAACATGCTGGTTCAGGCGGTACAGCTGCTTACTGGGGTGGATATGATCATAAAGTGATGAAAGCTATTGGAGACCACAGTGCTCGTTACGTAGATGGTGCTTTAGGAGGTTGGACCAATACGGGTAGGAATGCAGCATCAGGAGCGTTTGCGGGGAGTAAAATGGGGTGGATTGGCTCTGTTGCAGGTGCAGCCTTAGTGGTAGGGAACAATTCCAACATTAATATGAAGGTAAGGATGACGGCAGGAGAGGTGCAAGGAATGAAAGATGCTGCCGATATTATTGCTAATCTGAATGAAGGCGAGACGATTAAAATTGTAACTCATAGCATGGGAACTGCCTTCGCTCGTGGCTATACCCAAGGTATTTTAAATTATGCAAAGCAACATGGATTACAAGACAAAGTGAAATTTGAATATGAGCTAGATGTGAATTCATTTCAAGGAGGTGACTTGCCCAAAGACAAAAATGTAAAACTTACTCAGAATAAAACTGGTGGATTGGACGGGGGAAATAGTGTTTCTGAAGCCCTACAGGGCAATTCAGTACCTACAGTTGCAAAAATCCCTGGCGCAGAAGATTTGTCTTTAACAAACCCACTTGATCAAAATCGGGGGCACGAAATTGGACAAATGGATATTAAGGGAGTTCCATTTTTAGGAAATAATGGTGGTAGGTCTTCGAGACCAATTGAACAAGGAAACAACAATGAAAGTAGGCCGTAATAAAATACACACACTTCTGATCCTTTTTTGTGCAGTTCAAGCCTGTGCGCAGCCTAATGAGAAGTTTGAAACGTACAATGAGTACTTGAAACAAGAAATGACCTACAGGGATAGTCTCTATATTCTTTTTACCGTAAAAGAATGGGGGAAGGTTATTTGGGATTCATGGGGAGTTCGAACAGATATTTACAACATGTCTTATGAAGATGTAGAATATTACGTTGGCGGCACCTTTTATAGTCCTGACAGCACAAAAATTATTGTCTGGATTGGGACGAAAGAACCAAATTCAGCTACTCTTGAAAATTATAGTGCAGATGAAGAGAGTAATAAAATGTGCCCTAATGGAAATGATACGGTTTACTCATTATCGGCCGTGATTGGTACACGAGCTACAATTCATGATGTTTGGGAAATATATCCGTTTGACAAGCAACAGGCTGTATGTTGTTCAAGTAAAGAGGAATCAATTAACATTTTGGGTCGATACTATTTCAAAGAAATGAAGCGTATTAAAATGTATCGAATAATGCAAACTGGAGAAAGGGTAGGACACAAGGAGCTTGAAGCCTATGGATACAATTTACAAGACAAGGATTTTTGGAAAAATTGTTGGTTGTTTGAAATTGACACCGTAGGATCCCACAACTTATATCCATTTCAAATTAACGGATACTATTACTACGGTGAAAAGTGCTCAAAAGACTGTGCAGTCCCTTACAATCCGCCAAAAATTATCTACCCAAAAGAAATTTTAGACCTTTTTAAATCAAATTGAATTATTGTGCCTGCACTAATGCAAATTGTGACGACATAGTCTGCTAGCACCTGTGTTCAGCGCTCTAATCTTTCTTGAGATTCACTGTGCCCAAAAAGCTGCAAATGTTAGCATGCTGCTTATTTGATGAACGAGCTGCTCAGCCGCCTCACAAACTTCAGCGTGGTAGATTACCTGAGTTGGATACAGCAGGTGCTTGGCGAATCGGTGTACCAGCAGCTCTTGCAGCGCTCGACCAATGTGCTTAACTTCGAAAAGGTGCTTGCCTGGCACAAACAATATCTCTACGGCAGCAAGCGGCTCGGCCTTCGCTCGAGCTTCCCGCGGTTTTATCCTCGTTTCCTGCTCAGCGATAAAAAGGTATTTAAGGCTGTTTGTTTTTTAGAAACTAAACTAAAGGTCAAAGGGATTTAGCAACGTAAGTCCGTCAATGTTTCTAAAGTCAGCGACATTTCTAGTAATCAACGTCAAATCAAATGCAAGGGCGGAAGCAGCAATGATGGCATCAGGTAGCTTTATTTTGTGTGATTTTCGGATTTCGGCTGTTTTTAGCTTGATAGATTGATCTAATTGAGGGTGTAAATTAAACTGTGTCAAGTTTAAATTTTCGTAAACTTGATTATCAGTTAAAAAATGGACACAACAGAGAAGTTTGACTTTGAAGCTTTCAAAAAACAAGCTATCAAAGAGATGTATGAAGGCAAGACCTTCG
>JAUXNJ010000005.1 GCA_030682795.1 Sphingobacteriaceae bacterium | reverse complement strand
AGCTAACATAGTTGTTGTCGTGGGTGGCCGAGAACCGGTTTTCTTCGTCCCAGCACAGGTACCGATTGTTAGGCCCGCTGTTGGGGTCAAAAAACTCCTGGTACAGCATATTGCCGTTGGGGTCGAAGAAGAAATTGCGATCTGGCGCTAAGCCGTTTACTTCAAACACCTGCTCCAATTTGTGGGCACCGCTGTAACTGTATACGTTTTCGTAGCTGTCTGTAGTTGAATTGCCCAACAGTTGCTTCGTAGCCGCCAAGGTTTTTTTGAGGATGTTGCCCGAGGGCGAGTACTCCATGGCCAAGGTGTAGGAGGCGTTCACGGCGCTGTTGCTATCGCTCGAATCGAGCCGGTACAAATCGTCGTAGCTGTAGTTGTAGGTAAAGCGGCCGCCCAACCCATCGGCCCCGCCAGCGCTGTTGCTGATGCGGGTGATGTTGCCCACAGGATCGTATGCGTACGTGATGTTGTGCAAGCTGCCGTTGGTTGCGGTGGTGGTGAGGGTTTGAAGCCGGCGCGTGGCGCTGTGGTAAATATAACTAAAAGAAACCGTGCGCTCAACCCTCCCTAATTTACTGCTTTTAATTGTCGCTGACTTAAGAAAAGAATTAAGCAAAAATTATTACTAATTAGCTTTCAGCTTCTGTATTCTCTATATACTTGAAAATTCACATAAAGAATTGAATATTAAAAATGACAAAAACCTCATTTAAAAAAGCAGATTCTCACATCGGGTATTTTATTTTGATTGTTTAAACTTGTCTAAATAATCGCCGTTCAGATTTTTTGCAAAATATAATTGATGATGGACTTGTTCGGAAAGTTCAATTTTGTGTTTATTTTCCAGGTAATAATAAGGACTTGGATGAAAAATGAAATAATTCTCATCCAATATAATTTGAGGCACGAGCTGCAAAAATATAATGTCTCCTTTTCGCAATCGAGACCTACACCAAATAGTTTTATTCTTTTTAGAATACACTAGAAATGTAGAGTCAGAACGCGTTGTTGTTAAAAGATAATAGCGTTTACTTCCTTTTATTTTCTCAACTTTCTGAACTTTAAACTCCCCACTATACAGCTTTACGTCATCCGAAACTTGCGCATTACAAGGTTTTATAAATAGGTGTAAAAGGAAAACGATAACATACCATCTAAGGGACTCTCTGTGTTTTAAGAATTGTAGTGCCATTTGTACCTCCGGTTAAATAAGTTGTGAAAAAATTTGTGCCTTCAACATATGCGCCCATTAAAGTTGCATTTTGAGGTGTAGCTTGGTCATGAGCACGATTGTAAATAATATTACTTCGTGAACCTACTCCTGCTGAAGTTCCCATTTCAAGAGAAATTCGTCCCCCTAAATACGCTTCTGTAACTTCATGTAATATATGCGACCCTGGTGAACTGGTGTAGTTATCCATTGCCTGTAAATCACAAGTATTAACCTCTTGAAAACAACTAACTGTATTTCCACGGTCGAAAGGACTAATGCTCAAAACATCACCATCATTCGCAATTAAATTCCCCATAAATGCGCCACCCCTCAAACCTTTTCCAGTTGAAGTTTCGTCGTGATGTGTCGCATTAAGGTGTACTTTTACATCTGAACTATTAATCACCTCCAACAAGGAAGCGTCATTATTATTTTGAGGAGTACCAGTGGCCGAAACTTTTCCTGTTTCAGGGTCTCGTGAAAGAGTGAGATTCGTAGAGCTTTGTAATTGATCCATTGCAGAATTTGCCTCCGTTCCTTCGATAAATAATTCAAAACTCCTCCCATCCGGATCCACCAACATCACCGGATTCCAAGCGCAGTAGTTGTAGGCCGATAAACTCGGGTATTTGTCCGCCATCGGATCCACACTCAACCAAATACTCAGCCCCGCATCGTAATAACGTGCCCCGAAATACGACAGCCCCGTCTCCATATCCCTTTCCTTCCCGCTAAAGGTATACGGCGTGTAATAAGCCGCCGTGTTTTGCTGATGCACTAAATCCTCTCCGAAAGGCATGTACTGCAAATGCTGCGTGGCAATGCCGCCACCATCGGTGAGGAAGCTGCTGCTGCCCAGGTGGTCGGAGTGGTAGAAGAAGATGTTGGCTTCAGTAGCATCGCGCACCCCTGCCAACTCCTCCAGCACCCGAATTACCGGCTCG
>JAUXNJ010000004.1 GCA_030682795.1 Sphingobacteriaceae bacterium | reverse complement strand
TTACGGCCATCACCCTACAGCCTTCCGCTCCTGCTTCGCTTTGCATTGGCAGCAGTTTGAACTTGCAAGCAACTGCCGTTGGGCACCAGCTGAGTTACCAGTGGACCCGCAACGGCAGTCCGATCAGCGGTGCTACCCAGCCTACCTTGAATATTGCCAGTTTAACTGCAGCCGATGCCGGCAGCTATCGCCTCATCGTAAACGGCAGCTGCGGCAACGATACCTCGGTAGCTGTGGTGGTACAACCATTGGCCCTCACCAGCATCGTTTCTCAGCCACAAAACGCCACCAGCTGCTTGGGAAGCGCTACTACGTTCCGCATAACAGCCTTGGGTGCTGGTCTCAGCTATACTTGGCTGGTAAATGGAACGGCGCAAAATGTAAATGCCGACAGCTTGGTGTTTAATCCAACTACCGTTGGCACCTTCAACATCCGCGCCATTGTAACGGGCAGCTGCGGAACAGATACCAGCAGCATGGCAGTGCTCGAAGTGCGCCCGGTTACGGCCATCACCCAGCAGCCTTCCGCTCCTGCTTCGCTTTGCATCGGCAGTGCTTTGAACTTGCAAGCCACCGCCGTTGGGCACAACTTGAGCTATCAGTGGACCCGCAACGGCAATCCGATCAGCGGTGCTACCCAGCCTGGCCTCAACTTCACCAGTTTAACTGCAGCCGATGCCGGCAGCTATCGCCTCATTGCCACTGGCAGCTGCGGCAGTGATACCTCGATAGCTGTTTTGGTGCAGCCTTTGGCCCTCACCAGCATCACTGCTCAGCCACAAAGTGCCACCAGCTGCTTGGGAAACGCTACAACCTTCCGCATAACAGCCTTGGGTGCTGGTCTCAGCTATACTTGGTTGGTTAACGGAACAGCTCAAAGCGTAAATGCAGATAGCTTGGTGTTTAATCCAGCTGCTATCGGCACCTTCAACATCCGCGCCATCGTTACGGGCAGCTGCGGCACCGATACCAGCAGCATCGCCGTGCTCGAAGTACGTCCGGTTACGGCCATCACCCTACAGCCGTCCGCTCCTGCTTCGCTTTGCATCGGCAGTGCTTTGAACTTGCAAGCAACCGCCGTTGGGCACCAGCTGAGTTACCAGTGGACCCGCAACGGCAGTCTGATCAGCGGTGCTACCCAGCCTACCTTGAATATTGCCAGTTTAACTGCAGCCGATGCCGGCAGCTATCGCCTCATCGTAAACGGCAGTTGCGGCAACGATACCTCGGTAGCTGTTTTGGTGCAGCCGTTGGCCCTCACCAGCATCACTGCTCAGCCAATCGCCCCAACTTCTTTTTGTATTGGCAGTCCTTTGAGTCTCCAAGTAACTGCTCTAGGCGCCCAACTTACCTATCAATGGACCTTCAACGGAAATCCAGTCGCTGGGGCCACCCAACCAATCCTTAACTTTGCAAGCTTGAGTGCGGCAAACGCAGGCACTTATCGGGTAATTGTAACAGGCAGTTGTGGAAGCGATACCTCAGTAGCTATCATGGTTCAGCCGATAGCAGTAACAACCATTACCCAGCAGCCTACCGCACCCTCAATTGTTTGCGACGGAAGTCCGGTGAGCCTGCAAGCCGTTGCCAGTGGTCAACAGTTAAGCTATCAATGGATACAAAACGGTATCGCCATCCCCGGTGCCACCCAAGCCACCCTTAACATCAGCAGCTTTACCACGCTCAATGCCGGTATTTATCGCCTGATCGTAAACGGCAGCTGCGGCAGCGATACTTCGGTAGCCTTAAACATTCAACCCACTTTAAACACGGGCATCATTGCAGGACCTCAAAATGCCACGAGCTGTTTGGGTAATGCCACAACTTTCCGCCTACAAGTGCAAGGTGCAAGCCTGTTCTACAGTTGGACTGTGAATGGCGTACCTCAAAATGTGAACGCCGATAGTTTGGTGCTGAATCCCGTATCACCGGGCGTTTACCAAATCCAAGCCTCCATCAATGGCCTTTGCGGGTCATTTACCAGCGGCATTGCACTACTAGAAGTTAGAGCAGCAACTGCCATCACCCAGCAACCAATAGCACCTGGGACCATTTGCATCGGCAGTCCACTCAACTTGCAAGCAACTGCCACAGGCCACAACTTGAGCTATCAGTGGACCCGCAATGGCAGTCCGATCAGCGGCGCTACCCAGCCTAGCTTCAGCATCAGCGGCTTATCTGCAGCCGATGCAGGTAGCTATCGCCTCATTGCCACAGGCAGTTGCGGAAGCGATTCTTCGGTGGCTATTTTGGTGCAGCCTTTATCACTAACCAGCATCACAACCCAGCCGCAAAACGCAAATGCGTGTCTAGGCAACCCAACCACCTTCCGCCTAACAGCCCAAGGTGCTGGACTCAGCTATACCTGGCTGGTGAATGGCTTAGCGCAAGGTACCAATGCCGATAGCCTCGTGCTCAACCCTAGCGCTTCTGGTATTTACAACATCCGCGCTATTGTGACTGGAAGCTGTGGCAACGACACCAGCACATTGGTAACCCTTTCCCTAACGGCCAACAGCAGCAATACCATTGCGGCCACCATATGTGCATCAGATGTTTACAATTTCTTTGGACAGTCACTTAACATTGCAGGCAGCTATCAAGCCACCATTCCAAACAGCCAGGGTTGCGACAGTCTGATTACCCTACAATTAACAGTAAATCCCAACCCGCTCCCCTTGGTTGTAAACAATGCAGGCACCTTGAGTACCGACGCCTTTGTGCGTTACCAGTGGTTCCTTGATGGCATTGCACTGCCTGGCGACACCCTTCGGAATTTGCAGCCCACACAAAACGGCCAATACCAAGTCCAAGTAGTTGATTCATTCGGATGTACAGGCCGATCAGACAGCGTGGCGGTAATCGGCCTAAGCATCCAAGAGCAAAGGGCCAACAACCTGCGTCTGTATCCAGTACCCGCAAAGTCGAGTGTGTTTGTGATCGTAGACATGAACAAGCCCCAAACCCATGCCCGCTTGCGCAGTAGCACAGGCCAATTAATTCGGACGGTGCTGCTTGAAGCTGGTCAAAACGAATTAATCATCGATGACCTTGCCGACGGGGTGTATTACCTCGAATGCGAGGGTCAGGTAAGGCGCTTTATTAGACAACATTGAGCCACTAAACATTCGTACCTCTTTAAAACCGGTTATCCTTTCGATAATCGGTTTTTTTTTGCCTGCCCAGTACTTCCATTTTCCCTCCGATGTATCAAAAGGACACCATTAAGTCCTATTCAAAAACGATGGCATTGGCCTTACATCCCCCACATGATTATCACCACTGGCTTCAATTCATTCAGATCAAAGCATAAACTGAAACAACCCACAAAACCTTTCCCGCTACTCATGAAAGGAAAGCGGGGATTCACAAAAGCAATCCCCCAAAAAGGCCCTAAAAACGCATTTTGCATCAAAAAAAGAATTATGCGTTCATTTTACCTTCTTATGCTGTGTATGTTGTTGGCAGCCTTTTCAACAAAGGCTCTGTCTCCAGTACATGGATTTGTCGAAAATAAAGGGCAGTGGTCTCCCGACTTGCACTTTCAAAGTAAAAGCCAGCAGCTGCAGCTAAGTCTCACCAGCAATGGCCTCCATTACTTCTTCCCAAACAAAGCGGGAACCTACCGGCTCGATTTAAAATTGATTGGTAGCAGAAAAGATGTAAAGCCTGAGGCCTTTGAACCGCTGGCTTATTATGAAAACCACTTGGTAAGCCAAAAAAGTGTGCAGACCAAGGCCTACAAAGGTGTTCGCTACCCACAGGTGTATCCAGGTATCGACTGGGTGGTTTTTTACGACAAGCAAGGCCAGTTGAAATATGAATTTCACTTAGCCCCGGGCGCCAATCCTGCCCTCATCAAGTTTACTTATGATGGTGGCAAATCAACCTTCATAAACAATGAAGGCGCTTTGATCGTTCAAGGTCCCCATGGCGAATTGCAAGAAGCAGCTCCCGTGAGTTGGCTCGCTGAATCTGGCCAAGCCGTTGGCTCAGCATTCAAAGTCAACCGCCAAAACGAAATCAGTTTCGATTTGGGCCAATACGACGCCAAGCAACATTTAGTAATCGACCCGCTGGTGAGTTGGCTAACGCTGGTTGGCGGAAATGGAAGTTATGAGGATGTAACCGGAGTATATGTGAACGAAGCTACTCAAATTAGATATGTGTGTGGCTATACCAACAGCACCGACATGGCGACTGCTGGCGTTCATCAAACCAGCAATACCGACACAGCTGGTTTTGTAGCAGCCTACAATGCTCTAGGACAAAAATTGTGGACCAGTTATTTGGGAGGTAACAGGCGCACCGAGTTAAGGGGCATCATCGGAAAAACAAGTCCTGTTTTTGAGCTTTATGTGGTAGGAATTACAAACGCCACCAGTGGCATCGCAAGCAGCCAAGCCTTCCAAACGGTAAATAATGGAAAACTAGATGGGGTCATTGCGCGCTTCAATGATAACGGCAGTCTTGTATGGTCGACCTATTTCGGCGGAAGCGAAGATGACCTATTGAATGCCGTTGCGGTAATTGAAAATAGCGTTACCATAGCGGTCGCTGGAGGCACCAATAGTACCAATGGCATCAGCACTCCTGGCACCTTAAGACCGAATAAAGCCGTTGCGGATGGCACAGATGGCTTTGTGGCCATTTTCGACCGCCTCGGTCAACGTTCGGTTGGTACCTATGTTGGTGGCAACGCCGATGAAGAAATACGGGCCATTGCCGCCGATCAAACCACACTCTTCGTGGCCGGATGGACAACAGAACCTAGCACAAATTATCACGCCAGTGGCGGCTACCAGAATACTTTTGGGGGTCAAATTGATGGCTTTGTGCAACGTATCAACACCGGCTTAACGCTGCGTTTTTGGGGCACCTATGTGGGTGGTACCGGACAAGATGAAGTGAACGCCATAGCACTCACACCCACCAGACTGTACATTGGAGGACGCACAGCTTCTTCAACAAATATCTCTACACCAGGTGCAGCGCAAGTCACAAGGTTTAATTCGTTTGATGCTTTCTTAATTCAACTCAGCTTAAATTGTATACGTCAATGGGGCACGTACTTTGGCGGACTCGGCTCCGAAAGCATTCAATCACTCAGTCCCCTTTCAACCAATAATGGCGTGGTTGCTGCAGGTTTCACAACCTCGGCTAATCTTGGCTTGAATGGTTTTCAGAATGAGCTGATTGGCACACAAAACGCCTTTATTTCGAACTATACAGCCACCGGTGCTCAGCGGTATGCAACTTATTTAGGCAGCGGCAACAATGAAGTAATTACATCCATTACCAATAGTAACAATGGAGAACGCATCATTGTTGGGGGACGAACCAATGGCGGAAATTTGGCCACACTTGGTGCCGATCGAACCCAGGGTGTTGGGCAAGAAGGCTTTTTAGCTACCATCTGTGAGCCCGTTTATGAAATTACCGGCTATGCCCCAAGCTTTTCAGCAATTTGTCCCGGTGAGCCTTTTGGCTACCGCATTTATCTCGGACCTCAATTTACGGTTGGTGATACGGTAGTAGTGGATTTGGTATATATTAGCGGTGTAAGTCGCCGGGTAGATACCATCGTATTTAGTCAAGCCGACACCCTCACCCGCTTTTTCACACTTCCAGCGGGGGTTTACCCGAGTCCAGCCCGACTCCGACCTTTTTTACTGAGAGGCTTGCAAGCTGGCAATTGGTTCCCAAGTAACACCGCCTCACAAGGATTTCCTATTCGTGAGCGGGTTCGAATTATAACGCAACCGAGTGTTTCTACCAATTTAAGCTGTTCACCAACAACGGTGAACCTCAGTTTTGCCATTGCCCTAGGAAGCGTAGGGCCTTACACCATTTCTTGGCTCAAGGGCGATTCGGTAATACTTCAAACCACCAGCATCACCACCCTCGGCCTTCAAGGAACTAGCAGTGCAATTAATGGCACTTACCGTGCAGTAATAAGCTCAGGTTGCGGAAGCGACACCAGCGTTGCTGTGGTGGTGAATGTGCCTGAGCCGCCGCGTTTTACCCGACAAGCCACTGCCAGCCGTCAACTTTGTTTGAATGAGCGATTTGTGCTCAAAGCGTTGAGCCAAACCAATTTCGATAGCATTGTATTTTTCAGAGGCAATCAACGCGTGCAAGGTGGCTTGGTAGACAGCTTGGTGATTGCCAATGTAACAGCTGCGAACGTGGGCAATTATTGGTACCGCATTCACAACCGCTGCGGTCAAGTAAACGCCGATACCGTACAGTTAAGCCTAGCGCCAGCGCTTGCTTTCAGCACGCAACCAAGCGGGTCGCGTACCTACTGTGTGGGGAGTCCATTGAACTTAACCGCCCAGTTAAACATCCCACAAGCCAATTTCCGCTGGTTCAAAAACGGCCAAATGATCTCTGGGGCCACCACTTCCGGTTTGAGCTTCACTTCCCTGGCTTTCAGCGATTCTGGCCGCTATGTTTTACAAGCATTTACTGCTTGCGATACCATCACTTCTGATACCGTGACCATTGGCGTTAGCAATCCTATTAATTTCATGGGTAGCATTTCAGGTGCCACCCAATTATGTATTGGTGCCAATGGAAGTTTACTGCAAGCCATCCAAGGTTCCATTGCCGCTGCACAGTTTAGCTGGTTTAAAAATGGGCAATTGGTGCCCGCACAAACTGGTAGGGTGTTTAATTTCACCAATTTTAGTGCTTCCGATGTTGGAAATTATGTGTTACGCATGATTACCCCTTGCGATACCCTTTTCAGCGATACCGTAAGAATGAGTTTGATACCTGCCGTGCAATTGCTGATGGCACCTCAAGTGCGTCCAGCTTATTGTATTGGTTCAAATGTTGAAATCAAGCTCAGTGCCCGCAATGCCTTTGTACAATGGTTTAAAGACGGTCAGATACTGCTGCCTTCCCCAGCCATCGATACGGCCCTGCGTTTTACCAACATCACCACAGCCAACAATGGCAGTTATTTTGCCTTATTGATTGGTGGTTGCGACACCCTGAGAACCGATACCTTCAACATCAACGTGGTGAATACCCCTATTGTAACCTTGCAGCCTCAAGGCGGCAGCTACTGTTTGGGCAGCCAGGTTGCCAGCATGCCTTCCTTGCAAAACCTGTCGAGCGGCACCTATCAGTGGTTTAAAAACGGACAAGCCGTTGCAGGCGCCACCAGCCGCACCCTGTTTTTCAACAGCTTTGCAGCAGCCGATACAGGTCGCTATATATTGCGCATTGCGAGTGCTTGCGACACCAGCTTTACCGATACCGTACAATTGAATTTATTGGCACCCGTGCAAATCAGGCGCCAGCTTGTACAGCCAGCTGTTACTTGTGCGGCGAGTCCCTTACAACTGCGCTTTACCGCCACCAATGCCTCCATTCAATGGTACAGAAATGGCCAGCAGATTCCGCCTTCGAATACCCCAGATTCATTCCTTGTAATCAGCAGTTCCGATACCGGCATGTATCACGCATTAGCGGTAGGTGTTTGTGGCACCATCAGCTCCGACACCATTCAGATTCGTCCGCTGGCAGCACCAATAATTACCCAACAGCCTGTAGGCGGTGCTTTTTGTCAAGGTACCAACGTGATTTTGCAACCCACCATCCAATATGCTGGCCAGCTCAGCTACCAGTGGTTCCAAAACGGTTTGTCTATGGGAAATCGCAACACCCTTCAGCTCAACCTCCTCAGCATGGGCAGCAATTTCAGCGGCGATTTTGTGCTGAGGGCCATCAGCAATTGCGGAGATACGGTATTTACCAATCCCGTTCAATTAACAAACATTTGGATCCCGAACATCACCGCACAGTCTGCCCCAGTGGTTACGGTTTGTGCAGGCAACAGCACCAATTTGCAGGTCACCATGACCAATCCATCTAACCTGAGCTTTCAGTGGTTCAAAAATGGCCAAGCCATCAGTGGCGCCAACAGCAACCAACTCAGCATTTCGAACGCTAGTGCCGTTGATACAGGTTTGTATCGTTGCATTGTTACCAACCAGTGCGCAAGCGACACCTCAGAATTTATCAGAGTAGTGCTCAGTACGCGGCCATTAATAACCAGCCAACCAACGCTATTAAATGGTTGTTGGAGTCCAACAGGCAATCCCGTGGTGCGCGCAACGGTTAGCGGTCCAGTGCAAGAGTATCGTTGGCTTGTGGGTGGACAACCGGTAACAGCCAATGCCGACAGTATTATCTTCAGAAATGTAGCGGCAAATTTCCAAGCCCAAGTACAGCTCATTGCCATCGGCAGTTGTGGCAACGATACCAGCGCATTGGTAAACATTGCCCTCTCGCAGCCCTTCCAAATTACTGCGCAACCAAGTCCAATGAACAGGGTTTGTGTTGGCAGCAGTCTTCCGCTCACAGTGCTCACCAATACGGCCAGTAGTTTGAATTATCAGTGGTTTTTCAACGGACAAGCCCTCACCGGTGCTACCGCGGCTACACTCAACCTCAACAGCATCAGCGCCAGCGATACCGGAAGCTATTATTGCATTGTTTCGAACAGTTGTTTAACCGACACCACTCAAACCACACGTGTGATTTTCGAAAATCCTGTACTCATCCTTTCGCAACCAAGTCCATTGATTGGAGTATGTGCTGGCAGTAATTTTCCACTAACCGTTGCCGCCACCGGAGGCAGCAGTTTGATCTATCAGTGGTTTTTAAATGGACAAGCCCTCATAGGCGCCACAAATGCGACGCTCAATGTCAACAACATCAGCGCAAGTGATACCGGAAGCTATTATTGCATCGTTTCAAACAGTTGTTTTTCTGATACAACCCAAATCACTCGCCTGACATTCGAAAATCCCGTCCTTTTCACCCAGCAACCACAGTCGGCTAACATTTGTGCCGCGCCAAACTCCAACTTCGTGGTGCGAGCAAGTGCTCAAGGAACCATTACTGGCTGGCAATGGCTTTTGAATGGCGCTCCTCAAGGTGTAAATGCAGATACCTTTGTGGTAAATACAAGCATTCCTGGCATTAGACAGTTACGACTTGTAGCCTTTGGTCTTTGCGGCAACGATACCAGTCAAGTAGCCACCATCACGGTACTTGCCAACAGCAGCAGCCAACTGAATGCAAGCGTTTGTGCAGGAGATGTTTACGCCTTTTTTGGCCAACAATTGGCGGTTGCAGGCACCTACAACGCCACCATTCCGAATGCCGCAGGCTGCGATAGCACCATCACGCTACAATTGGCTGTAAATCAGAGCCCACAGCCTACCATCTCGCAACAAGGCTTTGTGCTGAGCACCGACAGCTTTGCCACTTACCAATGGCAGCTGAATGGCACCGACCTGCCTGGCGCTACTGCTAGAAGTCTCAACGCCACCGCTAACGGCACCTACCGGGTTCGTGTACGTGATAGCTTGCAGTGTGAAGGTCAATCGCCAGCTTTCAACCTCACAGGGGTTTCGGTTATTGAACTCAACAAACTACAATGGCAACTCTACCCGGTACCTGCCAAAGATTGGCTAAAAATAGAGTTAGATGGTCATACATCTACCCTACAAGCACAATTACGTAACAGTCATGGCCAATTAATCCGAAGCCTTCAGCTTGAAAATGGCAGCAATACGATTGATATTAGCCAACTCGCCGATGGTGTGTACTTCATAGAATGTGAAGGCCAAGTGAAACGCTTCATTCGCCAGCATTAAGCTTGGTGAAGCTAAACCACCCTTTCACAAAGCACCAAGCCCCTTCTACAAAATCGAAGGGGCTTGGTTGTTTTTAAGGACCATCTTTGATCGATGATTTCAACACCAGGCCAACTAAACCTATGAAGACAAAAAAGTCCGTTCAGCGATGAACGGACTTTCTTTTTGACCTCTAGGACCAACACCAATTGGCTTACACGCCCGCCAAGGCCTGCTCCAAATCAGCGATAATATCTTCAATATCCTCCACACCCACACTCAAACGCAGCAAACCGTCTTCTACCCCAGCGGCCAAACGCTTGTCGCGCGGGATGCTGGCGTGGGTCATGCTGGCAGGGTGACCAATGAGCGACTCCACGCCGCCCAGCGACTCGGCCAAAGAGAATATGTGCATCGACGAGGCGAGTTTCATGGCTGCGTCGAAGTCGTCGCTGGCCAAGGTAAACGAAATCATGCCGCCAAAATCGCGCATTTGGCGCTTGGCAATGTCGTGACCCGGATGCTCGGGAAAGCCCGGCCAATTCACCTGCCCTACTTTCGGGTGGTTTTTGAGATAATGGGCCACTGCCGCCCCATTTTCGCAATGCGCTTTCATGCGCAGGTGCAGGGTTTTAACGCCGCGGAGCACTAAAAAGCAGTCTTGCGGACCAGGATTGGCCCCGCAGCTATTCAATATAAAGGCCAAGCGCTCGTGCAAGGCGGTGTCGTTGGTGCAAAGGAAGCCCATCACCACATCGCTGTGGCCGCCCAAATATTTGGTGGCTGAATGCATTACCAAATCGGCACCCAAGTCGAGGGGATTTTGCAAATAAGGCGAGGCAAAAGTATTGTCAACCGCAAACAGCACCTTGGCCGACTTCGCAATGGCTGCCAGCGCCGCAATGTCCACAATTTTCATGGTGGGATTGGTAGGCGTTTCGGCCCAAATCAATTTGGTTTTATTGTTCAAATAGGCCTTTACATTCTCTGCATCGTACAAATTGATGTAGTGAAACTTGATGCCAAAAGGCTCGTAAATTTTGCTGAACATGCGGTACGAACCGCCGTAAATATCGTCCCCAGTAATCACCTCATCGCCAGGCTGCAGCAACTTAATCACCGCATCGATGGCGCCCATGCCACTCGCAAAGCAAAGTCCGTGCGCCGCATTCTCCAAAGCCGCCAAATTGGCCTCCAGCTGGGTGCGGGTAGGATTTTTACCCCTTGCATAGCCGTATCCCTTGTGGTTGCCCGGCGAGGCTTGCACATAGGTAGAAGTCTGGTAAATGGGAGTCATGATGGCCCCCGTAGTAGGATCGGGAAATACGCCCGCGTGGATGGCTTTGGTTCCGAATTTCATGTATTTTGCTTTTCGTTGGCACGAAGGTAGCCAATTTTTCGTCCCCAAAGAAGCCCCCCAGCCCTCCAATCGCCTTCCCATTGCGCCCTCCACCCCCTGCCTCCAAATTCCCCACAAAAGCTTGGCAACTCTCCATTATTCCCTATTTTTGACCGAAAGCAAAGTGTAAGGATTTCCCCCAATCATAAATCGCTATTCGAAATCCCAAATCGCTATTCACCAATCACAAATCCCACTCCGTGTCCTCCGTGACCTCCGTGTTTTAAAAAATCAGAAATCGCTAATCAAGAATCGCTAATCACAAATCCCATTCGGAAATCATAAATCTGAAATCATAAATCCTAAATCCCCTTGATCTCTCGCTCCACCATCGACCGCGTAATGGAAACCGCCCGCATTGAAGAGGTGGTAGGAGACTTTGTGACCCTTAAAAAACGCGGCAGCAACTACATCGGCCTCTGCCCTTTCCACAACGAAAAATCGCCTTCCTTCACCGTTACCGCCCACAAAGGCATCTACAAATGCTTCGGCTGTGGCGCCAGCGGCAATGCGGTGGGCTTTTTGATGGAACACGAGCACCTGGCCTACCCCGATGCCATCAAAGCCTTGGCCGCCCGCTACAACATAGCGGTGGAAGAAGACGCCCGGGAGCTCACCGAAGACCGCAAGGCCGAGCTCAGCGAGCGCGACCGCCAGTACAACCTCCACGGCTTCGCCCAAAGCTACTTTCACCTGCAGCTCACCGAAACCGACGAGGGCAAGGCCATCGGACTGAGCTATTTCCGCGAACGCGGCATCACCGAAGAAAGCATCGTGAAATTTGGGCTCGGCTATTCGCCAGAAGCCTATGAAGCCTTCAGCGGCTTTGCCAGCACCAGCGATTTTAAGGAGGCGGAGCTCGAGGCTTCCGGACTCAGCATCCGCACCCAGCGGGGCAGCTTGATCGACCGTTTCCGTGGCCGGGTCATCTTTCCCTTCTACAACCTCAGCGGCAAGGTGATCGGTTTCGGCGGCCGCACCCTCAAAAACGATAAAAAAGAGGCGAAATACCTCAACTCCCCCGAAACCCTCCTTTACAAAAAGAGCGAAACTTTATACGGACTTTTCCAAGCCAAAAAAGCCATCCAAAAAAACGAAAACTGCTATTTGGTAGAAGGCTATACCGACGTAATTGGGCTGCACCAAGTAGGCATTGAAAACGTGGCGGCCAGCTCGGGCACCTCGCTCACGCAGGAACAAGCCCGCTTGCTGCACCGCTTCAGCAAAAAGGTGACGGTGATTTACGATGGCGACTATGCCGGCATCAAGGCCTCGCTGCGGGGTATCAACATTTTGCTCGAAAACGATTTGCAAGTGGCCGTAGTGCCGCTGCCCGAGGGCGAAGACCCCGACTCCTACAGCAGAAAGCTGGGAGCCAGCGAGTTTAAGGCTTATTTAGATGCCCAAACCACCGACTTTGTGCGGTTTAAGGTCGATTTACTGCTCAAAGACGCCGCCGGCGACCCCATCAAGAAGTCGGAAGCCATCCATGACCTGGCCGAAACGGTAAGTTTTATCAGCGACCCCATCACTCGGGCCACCTACAGCAGCAGCACGGCCGATATGCTGGGCCTCACCGAGCAGCTGTTTATACAGGCGGTAAACCAACACCAGTTTGCCCGCCAAAAGCGCGGCAATTCAGCCTATCGCGAGGGTGCCGAGCCGCTGCCCACGCCCACAGCACCCACCGCCGCCCCCCAAGCCCCCGTGCTCAACGACGAGCCGCAGGAGGCCGACATCATCCGCATTTTGCTGCAGTACGGCGACAGTGCCCTCACCGAGGAACAAGGCGTGCTGGAGTTTGTGGTAGAGATGTTGGATGAAATTGAGTGGGACGGCCCCATCTACGAAAAAATATTCCGCGCCTTTGAAAAGGCTTGGAAAGAGGAGCAGCTTTTCCCAGACCGCAATTTGTTTTTCAATCATGACGACAAAGACCTGGCGCATACCGCCTTGCATTTGTACGCCCATGAATATCAGCTAAGCGCCAATTGGGAAGCCCGGCATGAAATCCTCACGCCCACCAAAGAAATAAAACTACATGCGGAGGTCACGAGTGCGGTAACCCGACTCAATCTCAAAAAAGTAGTGGGCATGATGCGCGCCTGTGAAAATAAAATGAAAGAAGCCGATTTAACAGTGGAGGCGCAGGAAGCCCTGCTCACCGAATACATGGGGCTCAAAGAAATTCACCGCTCTTTGGCCAGCGCCCTCGGCACCAGCATCAGCCACTAAACCGGCTGCTGCACCCAACTCAGCACCACCTCATCTAAAAAGCAATAAGGCAGTTGCAGTTGTAGCTCTTGCTCG
Source organism: Sphingobacteriaceae bacterium (assembly GCA_030682795.1). GTDB lineage: Bacteria > Bacteroidota > Bacteroidia > UBA7662 > UBA7662 > PNNG01. The sequence goes on along the minus strand of JAUXNJ010000004.1, from coordinate 18,606 downwards.
GGACTGGCCAGCAACACCCGCAAGAGCTGTGCGGCATGGTCACGTTCCACAATTCGAATATGCTCTTTAAAAATCAACTGCTTGCTGCCATACATTTTATACACTGCCTCCTTGGCGCTCCAGGCCAACATCAAATCGGCATCTTCTAATCCGAGCAAAGCCTGCTCCTGCGGCGATAAAAAACGGTCTTTAATGCGCTGCACCCGACTGCTCACCCGCTCTACATCTACCCCAACCGCCACATCAGCAGCAATGGCAGCGGCATAGCCCTGGCAATGACTGATGCTGATAAATCGGCTGTCGTTGAGCAAGTGTGGCTTGCCGTAGATATCTTTGTGCACATCCATTTCGCGCGACTTGGCCACTTGCTGCAAAGCGAACCTACTGGCTAGCCACTGCAATCGGATGGCAGGAACCGCAATTTGATGGTATTCGCGCCATAAATTTGAGGCAAGACTCAATTGATCGATGAACCAATGGGCAGTTTCGTCTACCCGCCAGAGCACAAGTTCACCCTGCGGTTCAAAGGCTGATGTATGAACAAAAGGCATAATAAGAGTAATGCAAACATACGATGAAATTCGAAATTATACCACTACATAGATTAACTGGCCACAAAGATTGTCTTTACAGCAGTTTATTATCGTCCGACCAACAGTACCTCTACACGGCTGGGGCAGATGGCTTGGTAGCCAGGTGGGACTTGGAAGCACCCCAAGACGCAACCCTTGCAGCTCAAGTCAGCAATGGCATATACAGCATGCGTTTTTTGCCCAACAGTGCCAGTTTATTGTTGGGAAGCATGCAAGGGGGCCTGCACCTGGTAGATCTACACCAACACAAAGAGCTGCACTTGTACCAGCGCTCAGAGCAGCCCATTTTTGATATGGACTGGTTGGGCGACCGGCTTTTTGTGGCCCATGGAGATGGGGTAATGAGCATTTGGGAGCCAGAAAGCTTGCAAAGTTTGCGCCTGCTACAAAGTGTGAATGTAAGTACCGCGGCCCTGCGCTGCCTGCTGGCCCATCCTACCGAACAGCTCCTGGCCACGGGAAGCAGCGATGGTGCCGTGCGCCTGCATAACCACCAGGGTGAGCTGCTGCAAACGTTGGCAGCCCACAACAGCTCTGTTTTTAGTCTGCTCTGGCTTGCCGGCGGCAAATACCTGCTCAGCGGCTCCCGCGATGCGCATTTGGCCGTGTGGGAAACCGCAACAGGTAAATTGCTCGACAAATTCCCTGCACACTTGTTCACCATTAACCACTTGCTGCATTTGCCAGAAGTGGGCTTGGTAGCCAGCGCCGGCCGCGATAAAACCATCAAACTGTGGAACGACAAAAGCCTGGAGCTGGTAAAAGTGGCTAACTACGATAAATTCCCGGGCATGGCCCACAGCCATTCTGTTAATAAATTAGCATGGCGCGCACAGTCTAACCAACTCATCTCCGTGGGCGACGATCGAAAAGTAATTATTTGGCAAATTGCCGCTGTGAGAGAATAAATTTTTTATCTCAGTATTTTGTTTAGTTTCGTGTTACCGAAATACTTCCACCGTGGCCAAAAGAATTGCCATTTTATACCTACTCATCGCATCGCTATGGATTCTGTTGAGTGATGCTGCTCTTGAGTGGCTGGCTCCAGGCTTAGTAAATGTGTTTTACATCAGCCGGGTCAAAGGCCTTTTTTTTGTGTCTTTCACAGCGATACTACTCTACTTTTTAATAAGAAGAGAAAATGACAAGCAAGAGCATCTGGAAAGGGGATATACCGAACTATTCGAAAACAACCCTAATCCCATGTGGCTTAGTCGCGAAAAAGACGGTAAAATAACGGCCGCCAACAAAAGCGCCTGTAGCTTATATGGCTATACAGAAGAACAATTTCAGGAACTTCACAATCGGAGCCTTGAAACTGAAATTCCTTTGGTTCCAGGATTATTTACGCAGTATTCTTGCCACAAGCGGGCCGATGGGTCGGAGATTTGGGTGAAATACATGGAATCGTCAACCGTCATGTCGCATCAAAAACTCACCTTGCACATGGTCATCAGCGCTGATGCGGCCATCAAAGCCGAGGCCGAGCGCATGGAAGTGCAAAAGCGGCTGAACGATTTATTGGAAAGCATGGAGGATTTTGTTTTTGGAGTCGACGCGCAGGGAGCCTTCTCGTTTTCAAACCAGGCCTTCGAAAGTTACCTGCAAACAACCAACATTCTTGGCAAAGAAGCTGCGCAAATTTTAGATGGAACGGGAGCTAAAAACTGGGGCCAATTGCTCAAGGACCTCAAAAAGCAAAGCCGAAAATCTTTGGAGTGGTTTGATTGAAAAACGACAAACCTGGCTGCGCATTACCGCTTACCAGACCGAAAAGGGCTTGGGTATTTATGCCAGCAACATCAACGAGCAAAAGGAACAAGAAAAACAGCTGCAAGTCCAAAACAAACAGTTGATGGAAATTGCTTGGACCCAAAGTCACGAGTTACGCGCACCCTTAGCCAACATCATGGGTTTGTTGCATTTACTTAAAATCGATCAGGTAAATGCCGAAATCCAGCGCTTATACCTCGAAAAGCTAGACGAGGCGGCACAAGATCTTGATAAAATCATCCACCAGGTAGTGGCCAAAAGTGCGGTTCCATTTGCAGGCCAACACCTACGCAAGCGACTGTAAGCCATATTGTTGACATGGATTTGTGTTAAGGCAATGTCAATTCTTTTCAATTTCTACGCAAAAGTTTTAAATCGTTTGCATTAATCAATACCTTCTTCTAATTTGCCTCTATGAAACGCATCGCCTTCATACAGTTGCAACATGCCATTCGCCTCGATTTACCGCTGGCCGAACTCAAGGTGCTGTTGGGCGACGACGAAGGCCTGATCGATCATGTGGGCACCGCCCTGATGGCTTGCGATTGTTGCGGACTGCCACACAGCCACCATGGCGAAGTCGACATTTACCTCGACGACGACAACTGCCTTATCCTCTCTCAAAAATGCAATTTCTGCGGTCAAGGCGATTGTTTAGGCTTTGTAGACACCACCGATTTGTCTGATTGGCAGCACATCCTACGCCACTTATTGCGGCAACAATTTGGACTCAATTCACTTGGCGACGAATAGTTGCAGCTTCCTAACCCAACTTCCATCAGCCGCCCAACTGGTATGCTATTTTAAAAGCTACTGGTATTGTACTGCGCTCCTCGAAAAGCCCATCTTGCAGATGAAAAGATAGAGCTATGAAAAAAATGTATGTATTAATGGCTTTGCTCGGACTTGGTGCCACTGCCGCTTCTGCGCAAACTTTGCTTTTAACCGAAAACTTCGACTATCCCGCGGGAACACAGCTGCGCGACCATGGCTGGAATGCCCACAGCGCTGCGGCAACCAATCCTTTAACCGTAGCAGCTACCGGACTGAGTTTGGGCAATACGGTTTATTTTGGCAACAGCATTGGTAGAGCCGCTTTGGTAAACAATACTGGCTCCGACGAAAACCGTCCGTTTACCGCCAACCGCGATTCAGGAAGTGTGTATGCTTCCTTCTTGCTCAAAACCAGCGGAGCGGTTACAACCGATGGAAGTGGGTATTTTTTTCACTTTGTAGAATATAGCAACTCCACCAACCCCGTATTTACATCCATCCTCACGGCACATAGGGCGCGCACTTACATTGCAACAGGCAGCACGCCTGCCCATTTCCGCCTCGGCCTCACCTTCAACTCAGCCACCGTGCCCAGCACCGTGGGCACCGACCTCACTAACGACCTCGATACAGCCAAAACTTATTTGGTGGTAGTAAAATACAGCTTTGTGAGCGGGGCCGACAACGACCAGGTGAGTTTGTTTTTATTCGAAGACGGAGATACCCTGCGCAACGAACCCGCTACGCCCACGCTGGGCCCTTACGGCGGCACCGCAGCCGATGCCAATATCCTCCAAGGTGTAGCATTGCGCCAGTACAACGCCGACCAAAAAGTAATTGTAGATGGCATTTATGTGCGCGACCATTGGTTGCTGCAGCCTGCCAATACCAGCGTAAAAGACGAAGCCTTCGCTGGCCAAGTGAACATCTATCCAAATCCTTTAAATGGCGAAACCTTATACATCAGCTCGCCTAGCGACCAGCCATTACAAGCGCGTTTGATGGATTTGACCGGCCGCACCCTCCTGCAAAGCACGGTAACCGATGGCCAAATCACGCTGCCTGCACAAGCGCCTGGCCTCTACCTTTTGCAACTGGAGCAGCAGGGTAAAATAGCCATCAAAAAACTGGTGATTCGATAAAATTGCTTTAATTACGTACTTATGAACTGGAAGCCTACCCCTGCTCGCCCGCTTTACTGGCTGCTCTTCAGCGTACTGCTGTCGGCTTGCAAAACGCAAGATGTTTTTCCGACCCTTACGCTGGTTGTTAGCTCGGCCAATGTAAGAGACGATGGCGGTAGCACGCGCATCATTGTGCGGCTGAATGGTCCAGTTTCATCCCCCCTAACGGTGCCGCTCAGCTTCTCGGGCACGGCTGTGCTTAACCAGCACTACAGCCTATCGGCCAATGAAATCACGGTGAATGCGGGCGTCGATTCCGGCTTCATCACCATCACCACCATCGCAAGCACCGATACCAGCGCCAAACAAATCATCGTCAGCTTAGGCGACATCCAAAATGTGCTCATTCAAAGTCAGAATACCGCACTAGTGAATTTGGTGAGCGCCACGGCCGACCGCGATGGCGACGGCATTCCCGATATCGACGATGACTGTCCGGACGACCCGGGTCCCGCCGAAAACAACGGCTGTCCTTGGCTCGGCTTGCTCATCAACGAAGTGCTGTACGACCCTGCTGCTGATGCCGCTGGCGACGCCAATGGCGACGGGGTGCGCGACCCACTCGCCGATGAATTTGTAGAACTTTTCAACTCCAATCCTGCCCTCAACATCAGCGGCTATACCCTATCGGATGCATCCATGGTGCGGCATACCTTCCCTGTAGGCACCATCGTGCCAAGCAACGGCGTTATCGTGGTGTTTGGCGGCGGCAACCCCACTGGCAGCTTCGGCGGTGCCATTGTACAAACCGCAACCGAAGGCCAACTCAACCTCAACAATGCGGGCGATGTGCTTACCCTGCGCAATAACCAAGGCAATGTGGTGGCGGTGTTCGACATCAACGGCCTCTCGGGCAATCCCGATGAAGCCTACACCCGTAATCCCGACATTACAGGCGGTTTTGTGAGGCACTCCACCATTCCCGCCGCCAATGGCCGGTTGTTTTCACCAGGGGTAAAAGTTAATGGCACTAATTTTTAAGTAGATGGCGGGGCCCATTTTATCGGTACTCTTTATCATCGTAGTAGCGCGCTTGCTGCTGCGTAATTATAACCCACAGGCGGTTTTGCTATTGGCAGGACTCAGCATGCTGGTGGTGGCCTACTTCTTAAAGCTGCCCTTGCCCGATTTGCAGCGGCCAACGGGCGTGGTGGGCTTCGACTTTTTCGCCTCCATCAAAGAATCGTTCAGCAAAACCAATGCAAGCGTAGGCCTCATGATCATGGCCATTGGGGGTTTTGTGGCGTATATGGATAAAATTGGTGCCTCCGATATTTTGGTGCACCTGGCCATGAAGCCGCTGCAGTTGTTCAAACGCAACCCCTATTTGGCCGCCAGCATGGTCATTCCCATTGCCCAGGTGCTGTTTATCGCCATTCCTTCGGCGGCCGGCTTGAGTCTTTTGTTGATGGCTTCGCTCTTTCCCATCCTCATTCGCTTGGGCGTGAGTCGGTTGTCGGCCGTATCGGTGATCACCGCCAGCACCGCCTTCGGCATCGGTCCCGCCTGCGCCACCACCGCCAGCGCCATCGAAATCATGGACATGGACACCGTTTTTTACTTTCTTCACTACCAAATTCCCTTGGTTTGGCCTTTGAGTTTGGTGATGATGGTGACTTACTATTTCACCAACCGCTATTTCGACCAAAAAAACAAGGAAAAAACCGAAGAAATACCCAACACCGAAGCGGCCAAACCCAGCGTTCCTGCCATTTACGCCCTGCTGCCCATCCTGCCCATTGTATTGCTACTGGTTTTTTCAGAGATTTTTAGCTTTTTCGAAAACCCCATTTACCTCGACACCAGCACGGTGATGTTCATCAGCTTGTTTGTTGCCCTCGGCTTCGAAGCCATCCGCCACCGCCAGCTCAAAACCCTGATGGCCAGTCTACAGGTATTCTGGAACGGCATGGGCGACATTTTTAAATCGGTGGTTACCCTCATCATCACCGCCGACATCTTCGCCAAAGGCCTCATCAGCTTGGGCTTTATCGATGGCCTCATCAGCAGCACCACTTCTATGGGCTTCAGCATGACCGGCATCGGCATTGCCATGACCATCATGATATTTTTAGCCGCCATGCTCATGGGCAGCGGCAATGCAGCTTTTTTCGCTTTCGGACCACTGGTACCCAACATCGCTGGCCAACTCAGCATGGGCACCACCACCCTCATGCTTCCCATGCAATTGGCCGCTTCTATGGGCCGCACCGTTTCACCGGTTTCGGGCGTGCTCATTGCCACCGCCGAAATCGCCAAAGTGAGCAGCATGGACATCGTAAAACGCAACCTCATTCCACTCGGCGCAGCATTGTTGGTAATGCTCGTGTATCATTTTATGTAAGATGCTGTACCTCATCAAAAACGCAGATGTGTATGCTCCTGAGCATTTGGGGCACCAAGACCTCCTACTGGCCCACGGAAAAATTGTGGCCATGGGCAAACAACTCAACTACAGTCAAGCCGAAATACAAACCATCGATGCCCAAGGCAAAAGGGTAACGCCAGGCCTCATCGACCAGCACATCCACATTACGGGTGCCGGTGGCAAAGATGGCTTTTTATCGATGACCCCCGAAGTAAAAGCCCAAGAGCTCATTGCTTGCGGCACGACTACGGCGGTGGGACTCCTCGGCACCGACGGTACAGCCCGCAACATCCGGGCGCTGTATGGCAAGGTGCAGGCGCTGCGGCAGGAAGGACTTTCGGCCTATATGTACTCGGGCTATTACGGAAGCGATACGGTTACCATCACCGAGAGCATCCAAAGCGATATGATTTTTATTGAGCCCGTGCTCGGTTTTAAAATCGCCATCAGCGACATCCGGTCGTCGTACCCCACAGCCCTCGAGCTGGTGCGAAAGCTGCGGCAGGTGCGGGTGGGCGGACTCCTGAGCAATAAAAAAGGCATCATGCATGTGCATTTGGGCGCGCTCCCCACGCAGATGGATGTGCTGTTTGAGCTGGTGCGCGACTACCAATTCCCCATTGCCCACATCTCGCCTACCCACGTGGGCCGGAGCAAAAGTTTGTTCGACCAAGCCATCGAATTTGCCAAAATCGGCGGCAGCATCGATATTACCACGGCTGCTTCTAAATACACCGACCCCTATTTATCGGTGCTCTATGCCCTCGACCAAGGCGCGCCGCTCAACAAAATGACCTTCAGCACCGACGGACATGCCGGTCTCACCAAAACCGACGCCCAAGGCAACGACATTGGCTTCAAAAAAGCGGCCATCGACGAAAACCTCAAGCAAGTGCAGCAGCTCATTCGCCAGGGGGGGCTACCTGCTGAGCAAGCTTTGCAGCTCGTTACAACGGGGCCTGCCGCCAACCTCGGCATCAGCCACAAAGGTCGCATTGCAGTTGGCGTAGATGCCGATTTGTGCTGGTTTAACGAGCAGTGGGAGCTTTGCGATGTGTTCGCCAACGGACAGCCGATGATGCGCGATCAACAAATACTCCTGCCCCCAGCCTTTGATGAATAAACCATGAAGCCAAGCCTCCTCCTGCTATTCGTCACAATCCTGCTAAGCCAAACCCAAATTTGGGCACAGGAAAACCCAAAAATCGACAGCTATACCTTGGGTACTGGCATACGGTTTACGGCCCCCAACGGCAACCAATTGCGCCTCACCGGCTATTTGCAGCCCTTTGCCGAAACCAAAACCCTTTTGGGAGATGAAAATGAGGATGCTGCCACCCGCTTTCGGATGCGCCGCCTGCGCATGCGCCTCGAAGGCAATTCGGCCAACGACCGCTTCAGCTACCGCTTTCAAGCCGACTTAAGCGGCACCGGCGAGGAACTCGATGGCAACAGCAATTACCTGCTCGATGCCTTTGTTACCTACAGCATTACATCGCGCATCAAAGCCAGTTTTGGTCAGCGCGCCACTTTTACCGACAACCGCGAGCTCTTTATGAACTCCAATAGTCTGCAACTCGTAGAAAGAAGCCGACTCACCTCAGCCTTCGCCACCATCCGCGAATTCGGCTTGTTTTTAGAAGGCAACTTCAGAATGGGTGGCGGCCACTACCTCAAGCCCTACTTTGTGCTTACCAATGGCGACGGTCCCAATGTATTTACCCGCGACCGGGGGGGTGTTAAAATCGGTGGTCGCATCGACTACCTGCCCTTTGGCCTGTTCACCAACCTGGGGCAGTTCAACCAAGCTGATATCATGCGGGAGCTCACCCCCAAATTGGTCATCGGCGCCAACTTTAGCCACAACCAAGGCATGAGCAGTCGCCGCGGCCGGGAAAGCGGCGCCATTTTGTACCTCGACAATAATAACCAGGAGCTGTTGCCCGATTACCGCAAATTTGGCATCGACTTCCTGTTCAAATTCCGTGGCTTCTCCATGCTCGGAGAATTTGTAAAAAGCGGTGCCACCATCCCCGAAGGCATCACCCAGCGCGTACGCAACGATGGCAGCACCACCACCAGTTTCGATGTAAACGGCGTAGAAGACATGCCCAATTACGTGCGCGGCCGCATGATGCTCGGCGAGGCCTACAACATCCAGCTTGGTTACCTCTTCAAAAACGGCATTTCGATTGATGGCCGCTACACCTACCTCAACGCCGATCAGCACTCCTTTTTAAACAACGGCACCTTTTACAACCGGCCCAATTATTATACGCTTGGCTTGAGCAAATACCTCCGACGCAATTATGGCGCAAAAATTCAGGGAGATGTGACCTATGTGCGCAATAACGGCGGCATCAACAACAACGCCGGCTTGCCGGTAACGGGCAATGAGCTCATCAGTAGAATGATTGTAACTTTTTCGTTTTGAGGATGCAGCGCTTTAAACGATTTTTTTGGTTGGTGCCTGCCTTTTTGCTGATGAGTCAGTTTAACCCACAGTCATCGCGCATCACCGAAAAATTCTTCCCCGAAAAAGAAGATTTACCTGAGGTAACCCCGGCCCTTAAAAAGCAGAAAGGCTTCACCAATTACGAGGAGCTTACCGCTTTTTTGAAAGATTTGTGTGCGCGTTTTCCTGAAAAAATAAGTTTATCGTACATCGGCAATACCAAAAAAGGACTGGCTATTCCACTCGTTCGCCTTAATAGCGGCAGTGCCGAAGGCAAAGTGAAAGTTTGGATGCAAGGCGGTTTACACGGCGACGAGCCCGCCAGCACCGAAGCCCTTTTGTACCTGCTGCACCAGCTGCTGCACGATCCGGCCCAGGCCGCCTTGCTCCAAAAAATCGACCTGGCCGTGCTGCCCATGGCCAACATCGACGGCTACCTCAAGCAAACGCGCAATAATGCCGAGAACCTCGATCTCAACCGCGACCAAACCAAGCTCATGGCCGCCGAAAGTGCTTTGTATAAGCGTGCTTTTGCAGCTTTTCAGCCCCAGGTGGCCCTCGATTTCCATGAATACCGTCCTTTTCGCCGCGATTTTGCCAAAATGAGCAGCTTCGGCGTTACCAGCGCCTACGATGTAATGTTTTTATACTCGGGCAACCTCAACGTACCCGCCAGTCTAAGGCAGTTTACGCAAGAAGTCTTTCTCGAGCCCACCCGTGCCCTGCTCACACAGCACCAGCTCACCCACCACGATTATGTAAGCACCGATACCTACCAAGGCGAAATTCACTTCAATCAGGGCTCCAACAACGCCCGTTCAAGCGCCACCAATTTTGCCTTGCAAAACACGGTTTCTACTTTGGTAGAAGTGCGGGGAGTAGGACTCGGTCGCACCTCCTTCAAACGCCGCATTTTTACTGGCTACCTCATTGCCAAGTCGTACCTCGACATCGCTGCTGCCCAAGCTACTGCCGTGCAGCAAGCCATTGCCACAGCCAACAACAGCATTGGCCCCATCACGGTAACTTCCAAAAAACACATTTATGTGGGCCCACTCGATTTTATCGACCTCGAAAAAACCGAGCGTATCCAGCTCGATGTAACCCTGCGCGATGCCTGGCAGAGCAAAGCTACCCTCAGCCGGCCTCGTCCCACCGCCTACCTCATCGAAAGCAGCGAAGCAGCCCTCATTAGCAAAATCGAACCTTATGGCTTGCGTGTAGACCGGTTAACCGAGGCCAAAAGCTTTGAAATCGAACAATTCACCGTGCAAAACTACCAGCGTGCGGCTATGAAATATGAAAAAATGAGCTTACAAGACGTAAGCACCAGCAGCACACAACTACTCAAAACCTTTCCTGCAGGCAGCTATTTTATTCCCGTAAACCAGCCTGCTGGCAATATTTTATTTGAACTTTTAGAACCTGAGGCCCCCAACAGCTTTGTGAGTTTTGGCGTACTCGCCACACAAGCTGGCAAAATTCTTCCCATCTACCGCGTGATCCAGTAAAAGCCGTCCCATGAAAAAATACATACTTTTTTGCTTCTTCAGCGCCTGCAGTCTGGCAGCCACCGCCCAAGCCGTGCGCATGCAAAACAGCGCTCAGCTTGATGCCGACAATGGCCTGCTTTTCTCCTTAAACGATGGCGCCTATCAATTCCAGCTAGGCGGCTTCATTCAACCGTCGTACCGCTATCTCAAAGCCGAAAATGCCGATGCACAGCACTTTTTCAATGCCAAACGCTCCTATTTCCGCATCAGCGGCAAGGCGGTAGAAGAAAAAGTCAGCTTCCTCATCCAAACCAATTTTAGCGAACAGCGGCCTTTGCTAGATGCCTGGGTGGCGTATCATCCGGCGGAGTTTTTAACCGTTACCTTCGGACAAAAACAGACTTTTGTAAACAACCGCGAGATGTTGTACCGCGAAGACCGCCTGCAATTCACCGAAAGAGGTTTACTGAGCGAGCAGCTGAGTCGCACGGGCCGTGAGTTTGGTCTATTCCTTGAAGGCCGCTTCGGCGAAAGCTTTGGCATCGAGCCCATGTTGGCCATCACCTCAGGCGACGGCCGCAACTCGTTTGGGGTAGATTCACGCGATACCGACCTCGGCGGCTTGAAGTACGGCGGCAGGCTCGACCTCTACCCCCTCGGTTTTTTCAGCCAAGGCAACGAACTCTACAGCGCCGATTTACTCCACGAAAAGAGCCCTAAACTGGTGTTCGGCACCGCCATGAGCACCAACCAGGGCGCCAGTCATGCCCTCGGCGAAGGCCACGGCGACTTCCTGCTCTACAACAAAAATGGCAAAGTAAGCTTGCCCAATTACCGCCAGCTGTACATCGATTTACTGGCCAAATACAAAGGATTTTCACTCCTGGCCGAATTCGGCAATGCCAGCGCCAGTGGCTTGAGCGAAAACTACTCCGACGCCAATGCCGTATTGCTGCTCGCTCCACAACAAATTGGCAGCTATCTGCAGCTGGGTAACAGCTACAATGCCCAACTGGGTTATGTCACTAAAAAGGGCTACAGTGTGGATTTGCGCTATGGTCAGTCGCTCCCCGAATTTGCCAACTACACCAACAGCTTGATGCAGGGCACCAGCAGCTATACGCTAGGACTCACCCGCTACATCAAAGGCCACAACCTCAAGGCTCAAACGGCCTTTACCTGGTTGAGCAGCGAGGCAGGTGTAAATACCAATATTTTAGAAGTGATGATGCAGATTGCCTTTTAATCGGCCAACTGCAAATCCCACAACAGCGGCAGCAAGAAAAACACTGCGGCAGCCACCACCAGGATGGAGATCACATTCATCCAAAAGCCGTGCTTCACCATCTCCTCAATTTTGAGATAGCCTGAGCCAAAAACCACCGCATTGGGCGGCGTAGCCACCGGTAGCATAAAGGCGCAGGAAGCCGCCAGCGTGGCCCCCATCACCAAATAGTAGGGATGCACGCCCATGGTGGAGGCAATCGACACCAACACCGGCAAAATCATGGCGGTAGTGGCCAAATTGGAAGTGATTTCGGTTAAGAAGTTCACACTTGCCACCAGCAACAGCAGCAACAGCCAAAAGGGCACCGATTGCAGGGCACCTAAGTGACCGCCAATCCAGCTCGCCAAACCGCTGCTCTCAAAACCCGTAGCCAGTGCAATACCGCCGCCAAATAAAATAATGATGCCCCAAGGCAACTTTTGGGTATCGTCCCAATTCACCAAGGACTTCCCTGGTGCTGCTGGCATCACAAACAATACCAAAGCGCCCAAAATCGCAATTACGGTATCATCGATGCCGGGCAAAAGCTTCACCAACACAAAGGAGCGACTGATCCAGGCTGCTGCCATCAGTACAAAAACCAGCAACACCCGTGTTTCGGCGGACGACATCTTGCCCAATGCTGCCAATTGACGCTGCACCTCGGCTTTACCACCAGGAAAAGCCTGTTGCTCAAACTTAAAAGCTACTTGGGTAAGGTACCACCAACAAATCAGCAATAAAAAAACACTGATTGGAAAAGCCAATAAAAACCACTGCAAAAAAGTAATTTCCACCCCATAGGTTTCTTTAATGATTCCTGCCATCACCAAATTGGGAGGCGTGCCAATGAGGGTAGCCATGCCGCCAATCGAAGCTGCATAAGCAATCGAAAGCATCAAGGCCTTGCCAAATTTCAGGTTTTCATTTTCAATGGTAAGGGGATTGTCGCGCAGCTGCATCACAATGGCCATGCCCACTGGTAAGAGCATCACGGCCGCGGCGGTATTCGAAATCCACATCGATAAAAAAGCGGTGGCCAGCATAAAGCCTAATATAATGAAGCGCACATTGGTGCCCACCAAGGCAATGATGTTGAGGGCAATGCGGCGGTGTAAATTCCATTTTTCAATGGCGATGGCCAAAATAAAGCCCCCCATGAATAAAAAAATGTATTGGTGACCGTACATGGCTGTGGTACTCGACAAACTCAGGCCACCCGTTAAAGGAAACAATACGATGGGCAAAAGCGCTGTGGCGGCAATCGAAATGGCCTCGGTAATCCACCAAACCGCCATCCAAGCAGCGCAAGCTAAAACCGAAGTGGCTTGCGGGTTGAGTCCTGGCAATTCAATTACAAAATTCAGCAGCACAAACAGCATGGGACCGAGCCATAATCCCACAGTAGTTTTTGTTAGTTTCATGAGAGGCGGTTAATTAAATCGCGAAGGAAGAAGTTTATTGAAAAAGCCAATCGGCAGCGTGACCTACCGAAGCAGCAGAATTGTGGTTGAGCCCGGGAACAATCTTCATTTGCCAGCTAAACGGCACCCCTAAACTGTCGGCAAAGGCTTCTGCTTTGTTGTAAAAATATTGAGCACGTGCCAGCCGATGTAGGCCTTGGGTATCCGACAAGGCATCGCGCCTCAAGCTAGAAGCATTGGGGTTGTTGTCGGCCGAACCTACCTGCACACAGATGTTTTTCGCAAAAAGCGGTCCGAGGACAGCATTTTCCAAAGGAGAAGCCCGCAGTCCGTAAGGAAAATCCACTGCAGCATCGGTTGCCGTGTACCAGCCCGCCGCAGAAACCACTCCGCGCTCGTATTTGGCATCGGGCTTGAAAAGCAAAAAGCGGTGTACAAACTGCGCGCCTGCCGAATGGCCTATGAAATGATAGCGCGCTGTGCTGTTTTTTGTTTTATTTCTCACAAAAGCAAACATCGGTTCTACCAGCGAAAGCGACCATTGCGACTCCGGTAGCAAGGTGGCCGGTGAAGGCTGGTCACCATTTTGATACACATTGCCTATTTGATAGGCACTCACACCCGGAAACTGTGCTTCCGAAAACTCTGGCACCACCGCTATAAATCCGTAACTGTCGGCCTTGCTTACAATGGCATTCCGGTAATCCATGGCGTTGCGCTCTGCCCCGTGAAAAATAAACACAATGGGCGTGGTGGCTGTTGCGGCCTTGGGCACGTAGTAAAAAAGGCGTATCTGTTTATCGGCCTGTGGTTCGTAATCCGAAAACAAGGCCATACCGCTGCCCTGCCACTCGGCGTCGGGCTTTACACCTTCTTTTTTGCAGGCGAGGAGCAGCATCAAAGACAAAAACAGCAGAACCGGCTTGAAGCCAGATTGCTGGACGAACGGACAAGGGAAAAAGCTACGCATTTAAAAGTTCGAAAAACGCGTTTTTTTGCCTAAATTCGTCATACCAGTTTTAATTACAAATGAATACCAATTACGAATTTGCCACCCAGCGCATCCAAAACGCCTTTGTGCTTCAAAACAAGCTCGATACAGGCAATAAGTACATTGTGCTTTACAAGGCCATCAAAAGTTGTATTCAAAAGCAAGAATTACCGCACAACTGGGTCATCCCCTCCACCCGCAGTATGGCCGAATCGCTGCAGCTGTCCCGCACCACGGTCATCAAAGCCTACGAGCTTTTAATGCTCGAAAAACTCATGACCTCCCGCGCTGGTGCTGGCTATCGGGTTTTTTCGGAGCAACAGGCACCCCAAGTCGACCCCACAGCGCTGGCCATGAATCCCGAAAATTACCCCAGTATCTCCGAAAAAGGGAGCTCCTTTCTCAAAAACATCAGCATCCTAAACCGACAAAACAACGAGGTCATTGCGTTTAAGCCCGGACTGCCCCCCATCGACATCTTCCCCATCAACCAATGGAAAAACCTGCTGAATACCTATTGGCGGTACATCAAGGCATCGGATTTGTCGTACGGACAATCCACTGGCTCGGCCTTGCTCAAAACCCAAATCTGCAATTATTTGCAAGTGAGCCGCAACATCAAATGCAGTCCCGAGCAAGTGGTAGTAGTATCGGGCTCGCTGCAGTCCATCTACCTCATCTCTAGTGCGCTCATCGATAAAGGCGATGCCGTGGTGCTCGAAGACCCCACCTTTCCCAATGTGCACTCCATTTTTAAAAGCAATCTAGCCAAACTGCTGCCCATTGGTATAGATGAAGAAGGCATCCGAATCGACGCCCTCGACGCTGTGGCGCACGAACACCCCAAGTTGCTGCATGTAACGCCTTCCGACCATTACCCGCTGGGCATCAAAATGAGTCTGCAACGCCGGCTCGACCTCCTCAGCTGGGCCTCCAAAAACAAGGCCCTGATCATTGAAAACGACTACGAACACGAGCTAGGAAACCTCAAAAACAGCCTGCCAACGCTGTACAGTCTCGATAAGGAACAACGCACCATCTACCTCGGCACCTTTAACCGGCTGTTGTACCCCTCTATTAGACTGGGCTATATGGTGCTGCCGCCACATTTAGTGCCCGTTATTGAGGCGCTGCAGGAACACTCTCATCGCTTTGTGCCGCCTTCTTTGCAGATGGTGATGGGACAATTCATCGAAAAAAACTACCTGTTCCAACACCTTAAAAACCTGGGTGAAGTGGCAGAGGAACGTGCCGACTACTTTAAAAAACAGTTTGCCGAGGGCAACCAGCTCCTGCACATCAACGAGCATCCCGTGAACAGCCTGCATTTTGTAGCGCACTTCAACAAAGCCAAAAGCACAGCCGAAGAGCGGCAAATGATCCAGCTCCTCGACAAAAACGACATCTCGGTTTATCCCCTGAGCAAGTGCTTCATCCAGCAAGCTCCCCAAGCTGGCTTCATCCTCGGCTACAGCACCGTGCGACCGGTGGTGATCAAGCAGAAAGTAAAGCAGCTTTTACACCTCTTACAAGAAAAATAACGTTTGACGCACAAAAAAGGGGATTTTTTAACACAACACAGTCCCTCCTCTTCATAAAACTGGTATCTAATAAATATTTCCACTGGCATCTTGTCCTGTATGAATTTAGTTTCAGATTGCGCCTTGTTTGCATCTAAAACCAACTCATATGAAAAGATTATACAGCTTGTTCTGGCTACTTTTAACCGCTTTTGTAGCCCAAGGGCAGACCGTTTTATTGACCGAGAATTTTGATTACACTGCTGGAGATAGCATCAGAGCTAATGGGTGGACTTCTCATAGCAATCCTGGTCTTAATACGATATTAGTAACAAACCCTGGTTTAAGCTGGTCTCTCACACCCTATGCTGCCAATAATATCGGCAATGCCGCAGGTGTAAATAATTCAGGTTCTGATGAAAACCGAAACTTCAGCAGTTATCCAACTAGTGGGGATGTTTTTATTTCCTTTCTAACCAAGGTGCGCGTGCCATTGACAGATTTATTCTTTTTACATACAGGAGAGTATTCAAATACTAGTACGCCTGATTTCACATCTGTCTCAACTGCCTTCAGAGCCAGAACCTTTGCTGTGCCAGGCGCAACGGCAGATAAATTTCGATTTGGATTATCCTTTAATACAAATGCTGTAGGTTCAAACACCACAGCAGAATTAGACACAGCTAAAACCTATTTAGTTGTATTAAAATACCGTTTTATTGCTGGTTTAGCAAACGATCAAGTTTCTTTATACGTGTTCGAAGATGGGGCCAATATTGCCATCGAACCTAGTACCCCTACCATTGGTCCGTTAACAGGTTCGGCAGCAGACGCAACAGTTCTGCAATACGTTGCACTTCGTCAGCAAAACTCAAGCCAACGTGTAACCGTCGACGGTATCATCGCCCAAACTACCTGGAACATGCTGCCCACCAATACCTGGAACGGCACGGCCTGGAGTGCAGGCCAAGCTCCTAATCGTGAAAATGCCGTTATTAATGGTAATCTAACGCTTAATTCAAGCATCGCCGCAGGCAATGTTACCATCAACGCCAGCAACACAGTCGTGCTTTCGGCAGGTAACAACTTGACCATACAGGGCAATTTCGTTAATAACGGACAGCTTCAATTGGGTGCCAACACCCTCACCATTACAGGCACCTATAGCGGAAGCGGCACCATTCAATCCAATGGCGGCACCATCGTCATCAATGGAGACTCAACCCTTGGTGCCCTCAGCTTCGACCAAACCACCGATGGCACAACCAACGTACTAGCCAACCTCACTATCAATCGGAGCAACAACGGCACCGCCAGCCTCGCCAACAAACTCAACCTCACCGGCACCCTCACCCTAACTGCTGGCACCCTCCAAACAGGCGGACACCTCCATCTCAAATCAACTTCTGCCACTGCCAGTGCACAGGTTATTGGCGGCACCAATGCCAACATCAGCGGCAATGTTGTAGTGGAGCGCTTTTTGCCATGGGCCGCTGCCAACAACAACGGCTTTCGTTTTGTAGGCCATCCTTTGCGCAACAATCCAGCCTTTAATACTGTGAGCAACCTGCCCACGGCCACTAACACCCTCATCCTATACAATGAAAGCGCCAATGCGTATGTAGGCATAGCCGACCGCAGCCAAACTTGGACACAAGGACTGGGCTATGGCGTATGGACTAACGCTGCCAATACAGTAGCCTTCACCGGCGAGCTTCAACTCAGCGATGTAAGCAGTATTAGTATGAGCAATGCCAACCAACGCTACAACCTGGTAGCCAATCCTTTTGCAAGCGTATTAGATTGGGATGCCGTAAGCCAAACAAATATGGAAAATGCCGTATGGACTTGGGTAAAAGACAATACCGCAGAGGGTTCTGGTGCTTGGGCGTCGTATGTAAACGGCGTTGGAGCCAATGGCGGCACCCGTTTCCTGGCACCCATGCAAGGCTTCATGGTGCGAGCCGAAAGCAGCGGCTCACCGGCCCTCAGTTTCCCGGCGACGGCACGTGTTAGCGGCCAAACCCCTACCTACAACCGCACCGCCAGCCTTGGCGACATTTATCGCATCCGTGTACAAAATCTCGCCAACAACAGCAGCTTAGAAACCGTATTGCGCTTTCACGATTTGGGTGCAGACAATTTTGATGGCGCCTATGATGCCGGATTTCTGACCGACTTTGTAAACAGCTCTCCCGATATGTATACCACCGATGCCGCTGGTCAGAAATACAGTATCAACAGCTTACCGCTGCTGGGTGCCGATCCAGTTATCATACCATTGCAAATCGAAACTTTTGGTCCCGGCTCCTTTAGTCTACACTTCGATGCCTCTGCCTTTACTGCCAGTGCACAAGTACAACTCGAAGACCTGAGGCTCGGAAGCTTCACCACGCTCAACCATGGGCAAGCAGTCCATTTTACAGCCGGCCCCAACGACGCCTCCAACCGCTTCCGTTTGCATTTCAACAGCACTGGCGCAGCTACTTCTGTAAACAACCAACAGAACGACCTCATCCAAATATACACCAACGAAGGTGCTTTATACATCCGTGGCATTGAGCAAGCCCAAAGCCTCCGCATCCTCGACATCAGCGGTCGCACCGTGTATCTGCAGCAGCAATTGAGCCTCGATGGCAACGCCCTTCGTCCGAACCTGGCCAAAGGCACCTATGTAGTGCAGTTGGTGAGCGGCGCAAGTGTAAAAACCGTAAAAGTTATTTTCTAAGCAATAAACGACCTTATAGATATGAAAAAGTTCCTT
>JAUXNJ010000043.1 GCA_030682795.1 Sphingobacteriaceae bacterium | reverse complement strand
TGGATGAACTAAACACCTCTCCCCGCTCCCTTTTTAGGCTTGGTCCAACTTTGGTCCAACGAATGCGCTTTTTCATATCTTAAAAACCTTAAAATACAAAGCCCCCAAGGGGCTTTTGGGCTCCTTGGGGGCTTAAATTGTGTTACTGGCGGTCTCGTAGGGGGCTGAACGGGCGCCATAGGCTTGTAAAATGCTAGCGCCATAGTCGTCGAGCTGCTTGGTGGTTATGCCCGGCTGTGCATACCGGATCATTTCCTTTAACGTGTAAGCCACTGCTTCGCTTACTTTTTTCATGCCGAGGAGCTCTGATTCTTTGGTGATGGACATACCGCAAGTGTATTAATTTCTATTGAATTTGACAAGTAGATAAACGTAAACTAAAGTATAACCACACCTATCGCCTACGCTTTGCTTATGGAAAACTTGCATTTTGATTGTGAGCATATCAAAAAAAATAAAATTCAGTTCAGTTTATTTTGAACTAAACTTAATTATGCTTTACCTTTGTGGTATGAAAGATCAAATAAAGCTCAACGAGGCCTTATCCCCCGAAAAACAGTCCTACTTAGAGGAGTTTGGTTTATTCTTTGAAAAACTAGGAACAGGGCGTATTTCCGGGCTCATCCTAGGCTACATCCTCATCAGCGACCGCCCAGAAGTATCGTTTACCGAATTGGTAGGCGCCTTGGGCGTGAGCAAAGCTTCGGTGCACAACCAGGTCAAAACCCTCGAGCAAACCGGCTTTATTAAAAGCTTACGTTTTAAAGACGACCGCAATACCTATTACCGCATTGGTGCCCGCGATATGGGCGAAATGACTGTGAAACGCATGGGCATGACCATCCATTTTGTAGCGCTAATGCAGCGGGGTCACGACCTCAAGCTCAACAAACAAGACGAAGCCGCTTACTTTTTGCGCGATACTGCTGGCTTTTACAGCTGGCTCCATGGCAAAATGAGTCAACTGCTTCAAGAATGGGAGCAGGAACGCGATCAATACCACATACAACCTTAAATCACAACAAATGAAAACCCTTTTCCTTTGGCTGCTCCTCCCCTTGGCCGCCTTCGCCCAAAACCCCGACCCTGCTACCATCATCCAAAAAATGGAAGACCAAATGCGCGGGGAAACGGCCGAAATCACCATGAAAATGACCGTGGTGCGGCCCCGCTTCACCCGCGAAATGAAGTTCAAAAGCTGGAGCAAGGGGCAGGACTACTCACTGATTCTGCTGCAGGAGCCTGTGCGCGACCGCGGTACCGCCTTCCTCAAGCGTAAAAAAGAAATCTGGAACTACGTGCCTTCGGTCGACCGCATGATCAAACTCCCCCCCAGTATGATGTCGCAAAGCTGGATGGGCAGCGATTTCAGCAACGACGATTTGGTGCGCGAAAGCTCCACCCTCAAAGACTTCAAGCATAAAATACTGCGTTCAGAAATCTATGAGGGCTTAGACTGCTGGGTAATTGAAATGACGCCCCTACCCAGCTCCTCGGTGGTGTACAGCAAAGTGGTGATTTGGGTGAGCAAAGAAAACTACTACCACCTGCGCACCGAAAATTATGGCGACAAAGGCGAAAAGGTTAATACCGTCGCCATGAGCGACATCCGAAAAATGGGCAACCGCAGCTTGCCTGTGCGCATGGAGCTCACGCCCCTCGACAAAGCCGGTCACAAAACCATCATTGTTTACGAGGAAGCCGTGTTTAACGCACCTATTAACGAAAGTTTCTTTTCGGTACAAAATTTAAAATCGGTACGATAACCCCTCGCCTATGTTACTCAAACTTGCTTGGAGAAATTTATGGCGGTCGCGCAAGCGCACCCTCATCACCGTAAGCTCCGTATTTTTTGCGGTGCTGCTGGCGGTGATGGCCGAAAGCGTGAACCGCGGCTCCCACGAATCGATGATTCGCAACAGCGTGAGCTATTTTACGGGCTATTTGCAGCTGCAAGACTCGGCCTATTTTGAAGAACCCTCCCTCGATTATTGCTTCAGCTGGAACGAAGCCGAGGCCGAACGCTTTTCCTTGCCCGGCGTGCAAAGTCTCATTCCCCGTTTACAAGGCTTTGTGCTGGCAGCAGGCGGTGACCGCACCCGAGCTGCTTTGGTGCTCGGCATTGAGCCCGAAAAAGAACAGCAGCTCAACGGACTACAAGACCAACTGCTGGCCGGCGACTTCGAACCCGGCGGTGTGGTACTCGGTGACCGGCTGGCCGAACGCCTGCAACTCGGTATTGGCGACAGTCTGGTACTGCTCGGACAAGGCTACCAGGGCCAACAGGCGGCCGGCATTTACCGCATCAGCGGTCTGGTGAAACCTACCTCCCCCGAATTGCGCAAGCAAATTGCCTATTTAACCTTGGCCGATGCCCAAAGCCTGTTTGGCGCCTACGACATGGTGAGTTCGGTGCTGGTAATGCCCAATCAGCCCAATGCCACCGACAAATTGCAGCAGCAAATGTCCGATTTACTGCCAGCCGACGGCTTTGTGGTGGTCCGCAACTGGCGCGAACTGCTCCCTGAGTTGCTCGCAGCCATTGAATTTGACAATGCCAGCAACCGCATCATCCTTTTTATCCTCTACCTCGTGATTGGCTTCGGTATTTTTGGCACGGTGCTCACCATGACCCTCGAGCGCCGCAAAGAATTTGGCGTGCTCATCAGCGTGGGCATGCGCAGGCGAAGACTCGGTTGGATGGCCTTGTATGAAAGCTTGCTCATGGGCTGCATCGGTATTTTGGCGGGAATGGCAGCCAGCGTGCCCTTGGTGGCCTGGTTTTACTACCATCCCATCCCCATGGGAGAAGAATTGCAGGCCATTTCGGAGGAATTCGGGGTAGAACCACTGATTTTCTTTTCCGCCGACCCAAGCATCTTCTCTTCACAAGCCCTGGTGGTATTGGGCATGTGTCTGCTCGTGGCCCTCTATCCGGGCTATTACATCAGCAAATTAGACGTACTTAAAGCCTCTCGCTCATGAACAAGCAAGCGAATAAGCGCACCGCAGGCCTCGGCTTCATCCTGCGACTCAGCTGGCGCAACATTTGGAGAAACCGCGGTCGCTCGCTCAGCCTCATGACCGCCATCTTTTTGGGATTAGTAGGCGGCACCTTCGCCATGGCCATGATCACCGGTTTTATGGGCCAGCGTTTTTACAACGCCATAGAAAAGCAATACAGTCATTTGCAACTGCACAGCAAAACTTGGCTCGACGAAGGTCAGGCAGGTATGATGTTGCCCCATGGAACGCAGTTGGAAGATTCCCTGCGGCAATTGCCAGCGGTGAAGCTGCTTTCGGCCCGCAGTCTGGCCCAAGGCCTCGTGGCCTCGCCCACCCTTACCCAAGGCGCAGAAGTGCGCGGGGTAAATCCTGAGGCGGAAAACCAACTCGTCGCTTTATCCCAGCAGCTCATTGCCGGCCACTATTTTAGCGATTCCGCCGAAAATCAATTGCTTTTGGGCGCCAAACTAGCCAAAAAGCTCAAGCTGGAGGTTGGTTCGCGGCTGGTACTCTCCTTCCCAAATGCCGAGCAAGAAATAGTGTCGGCGGCGTTTCGGGTGCAAGGACTCTTCCGTACCGCCAATGCGGGCTTCGACCAAAGCACGGTGTATGTGCAAAAGCACCAGCTCGATGCCCTTTTAAGAGAAGCCCAACCCGTTTATGAACTCGCCATCCGTTTGCACGAGCTCGACAGCGTGCCTGCATTTACCGCCCAGCTTCAAGCGGCTTACCCGCAACTCAGTGTGCGCAGCTGGCGCGAATTGGCGCCTGAATTGGCCTATATGCAAGATAGCGGCTCGGTGGTGAGCTACATTTTTGTGTTCATCATCCTGCTCGGCTTGTCGTTTGGCATCCTCAACAGCATGCTCATGGCCGTTTACGAGCGTATGCGCGAAATCGGGATGCTGAAAGCCTTAGGCATGACCAAAAGCCGCATTTTTATCATGATCATGGTCGAAACTCTGTGCATGGCACTGCTAGCTGCCCTGGCCGGGCTCGCAGCTGGCGGTGTTTTAGTGGCCATTACCTCCCGCACGGGCATCAATTTAGGCGCTTATGCCGATGCTTTGGCGGAGTTTGGCTACGATGCCGAGCTCTACCCCGAACTTTCAGCCAGCTATGCCCTCAACATCACCCTTTTGGTGATAGTCCTCTCCCTGCTCGCTGCCCTCTACCCTGCACTCAAAGCCCTCAAGCTCAACGCCGCCGATGCAATCCGTTCATAAGAATAAAAATCTCCGCGTCCTCCGTGACCTCCGTGTTTTAAAAAAATAGTACCAAATCTCCGTGTCCTCCGTGACCTCCGTGTTTTAAAAAACAGTAACAAATCTCCGTGTCCTCCGTGACCTCCGTGTTTTAAAAAAATAGTAACAAATCTCCGTGTCCTCCGTGACCTCCGTGTTTTAAAAAAAAATCTCATGACCCCCGTCCTCCAAACCCAAAACCTCCACAAAACCTATTCCGAAGGTCCTGTGGCCGTGCATGCCTTGCGCAACATCAACCTCGAAATCCACCCTGGTGAATTCACCGTGATCGTGGGGCCTTCGGGCTCCGGCAAAACCACCTTACTCAACATGCTCGGCGGCCTCGACACCCCCAGCACCGGCAAAGTGTGGGTGGCTGGCACCGACATCAGTGAGCTCAACGAAAACCAGCTCATCGACTTCCGCCTCCACCACATTGGCTTCGTTTTCCAGGCCTACAACCTCATTCCCGTGCTCACGGCCGAAGAAAATGTATCCTTTATCATGGACCTCCAAGGCCGTCCCGCTGCCGAAATCAAAGCCCGTGCTGCCGAAGTGTTGGCAGAAGTTGGCCTCGCCGACCGAGGCAAAAACCGCCCGGCAGAACTCTCAGGCGGTCAGCAGCAGCGTGTAGCCGTGGCCCGCGCTTTGGCTTCCCGTCCGCAATACGTGCTCGCCGACGAACCCACCGCCAACCTCGACTCTCAAACCGCCTTCAACCTGCTCGACACTATGAAGCGACTCAACGAAGACGAAAAAATGACCTTCCTTTTTTCTACCCACGACCAACGCGTCATCGACCGTGCCACCAGGGTCATTACGCTGGTAGATGGCGAAATTGCCTCCGATGAACGACGCTAAGGCCTCGAAAAAGCAAGCTTCACCAGTCTTTCTCGCCCTTTTGGGGATGTTTTTGGCTGGATGGCTTTTGGGCGGAGCGGCCAAGGCCCAGGATTCGACCGCAACTTGGGTGCGACCGAAACCCAGTCTGCACGGCTACCTCAAAACCTTTCCCATGGTGGTGGTGGCACCCGATGGCCGTAG
Organism: Sphingobacteriaceae bacterium; assembly: GCA_030682795.1. Lineage (GTDB taxonomy): Bacteria > Bacteroidota > Bacteroidia > UBA7662 > UBA7662 > PNNG01. The sequence continues at coordinate 45,221 of JAUXNJ010000043.1, read as the reverse complement.
CATCCAGCAAGCCGACAACATCCTCCACAACCGCCTCAACTTCCGCTGGGCCATTGCACCCCATTGGGAAATCGAAGCTGCGCAGCGTACTCGCATATTTTGGGGCCAAACCGCTACCAATGGCTTCTTCCGCGACTTCCTCGAAACCGACCTGAACGGTCCGATCGACCTGAGCCATGTGGTGCTGAGCAGCGGTAATGTATTGTTGCACACCATTACCGACCGCGCCTTTGTGAACTACAGCAAGGGCAAATGGCAGGTTCGTGCGGGTCGGCAGCGCATTAATTGGGGCATCAACACCGTGAGCAATCCCAACGATTTGTTTAACAACTACAGCTTTTTCGACTTCGACTACGAAGAACGACCTGGGGTGGATGCCCTGCGGGTAAACTGGTACCGCAGCTCTTTGTCGCGGCTCGAGCTGGCCATCGCTCCTGGAAGGGATGTAATGCAGCCTGGCAGCGACATCCGGCTGCAAAATTCCGTTGCGGCTTTGCTGTATGCCTTCAACCACAAAGGCTACGACATTCAACTGGTGAGCGGCTATTTCCACAACCGTTTTGCTGTGGGTGGAGGTTGGGCCGGGAGTGTGCGAGGACTCGGTTTCAAAGGCGAACTCAGCTATTTTTATGATTTGGAAGCTGTTCCTGGCCTCGAACGTGGCAATGTTGTGGTAGCAGTTTCGGCCGATTATCGATTCAACAACGGACTGTTTTGGATCAATGAGCTGGTGTACAACCAACAGCGTGGCGGCGGCATCCAGCCTTTGCTGCTCATCCGTCCATTGCGCGCCGATAACCTCAGTTTCAGCGATTGGAGCGTGCTCAGTACGGTGCAATACCCGATTGGGATGCGCCACAGCTTGAGTGTGGCGGGATTTTACTACCCCAGCGAACAAGCCGTCTTTATTTCGCCCAATTATAGCTATTCGCTGGCCCAGAACCTCGACTTTACCCTGTTGAGTCAGCTCTTTTTTGCGTCCCAGAACAGTCTTTTTGCCAACGCCGGCAGCACCGTTGCGGTTTTGTTGAAGTGGTCGTTTTAAGTTGAAATCGCAGCCGCTCCTTTTTCAACTTTCATCTTTTTCTTTTTTTGGAAGATGCGTTTGGAGGATTCTTAATAGCCATTTTCGATGCCTTAGGCTTTTCTATCCAAGCTCGCTATTCATCGGCCAACAAAACCGCTGTTCATCCGCGGTTTCGCTAACATCAACGGTCCGCCTGATAAATGCAGCGCCCTACACGCATGATGTGTGATTTGAGCGAATCGCTCTCCAAACTTTGGAAATCAACCAAATCAACCCGCATGGGTAGATGACTATCGTCGAACAAGCTTTGAAGTTTACTCCGCAAGCGCAAATCGGTGGCAGGTTCTAAGATGGCCAAATCGATATCGCTGCCCGACTTAAAATTCCCTTTGGCCCTGCTGCCGTAAACGTACACCAGCTTTACCTCTGGAAAATTACTAAAAACACCTTGCACAGTTTTCAATTCACGCTCACTTAAGCCGAAATCTGCTGCTTGCAATGCTAATGTAGGAGCCGAACTCATGTGCCGAGGTTTTGCTTTAAGAAGTCGTGCAGTGCCACCAAGGCCGCATTGGTTTCTTCTCTAAACAGCTTTTCGGCATGCCTGAATTTTTCGTCGCTGTAATCGTGCGAAAGTTGGTTTCGCATGTCATAACCATCAATAAGTGCCTGCACATTTTCGAGGTAGCCAGCTTCAAAAGCTTGCCGGAGGGTTTCTTTCGGAGAAGGTCTGAACGCAAAACCTTGGTATTCGAGGTAGTCTTTCAGCGTTTTCCAAGCCAATTCCAAGGTAAATTCAAACCTTTGCATCAAGCCGTTGCGCTCCAGCTCATTCAGTTCAGGCAATTGCAGCGCTTCCTGCAAGCGTAAAAAAGCCCTGTTAAAATGCTCGAAGCGCTGTTTCCATCTGATGTCGTGGCCTTCCATTATTCAAAAATAGCGAAAATTAGCATTTAGAACGGCATGCATGTTTAGGAACACAAAAAACAGCGCAGTTGGGCCTTGGAACAACAACGTGGTACGGTGCAGGACAAAAGATCATGTTAAACACCTCCCCCCTAATTAGGCCAAAACCACCTTCCTCTTTTTTTCATTATTTTGTGAAAAGATGAGTTTAGGTGGTTCCATACAAGGTATGATTGCCAGCATTCGGCAAAACACAGCCATGCTGCGCTCAGCCAATCGCAAAACGTTAAATGGCGACATTCTGATGCGAGGCAGCGGCAAAGGCAAGCGCGGCACTCAAGGCGGCAAATTCAAATCAGTGGTGGCACGGGAAGCGTTTATGGCAACTGTGGCCGAAGACCGTCGAAAATCTAATCAAAAGCTCCTGCTTTTTTCCATACTTGCCTTGCTCCTTTTGTTGGGATTGATCGGCTGGATGATTCGATGAAGGCAATTAATCAAGCATGCATCAAACTAAAATCTTAGCCACTTGTTATAAAAGCATGTTCGGACTATTCAAGAAAAAAACAAAACTCGAGCTTTTGCAAGAGCAACACGCAAAACTCCTTAAAGAAGCTTTCGATTTAAGCAAAACCAATCGCAAAGCTTCAGACCAGAAGACGGCTTCCGCAGCTGCTGTAGCCGATGAAATTGCGAAATTGCAAGCACAATAAAATGTAACTAGGCGGGGATCGCGACTATATTTGATGTAAATTACACAAGCCAACACAATAAATGGCTAGCGTTATCGCTGTAATAAGATGCGTTACCCTAGCTTTTGTTTTTGGCTGCTCGGTTTTTTACTTGCTGCGCTCCTTCTCTTGTTTGGAGCTTGTAGCAAAGAAAAGCTCGAAGACCGACTACAAGAACAACGGCAAAGCTTCAATAAAGTCTGGCATCCGCTCGACTATGTGCCACAAAGCAGTATGAGTCGGGCTACTTTGGCGCTCTATCGCAAAACCTTGTTAGCTCGAAACCTACTACGCATGCAGTATCATACTTCCACGAGCAGTGGACGCTGGGAATCAATGCAATATCGATTTTATGCGAACAAAGAATATTATGATTTGCTATTTAGCATAAATAATCAACAACCTCTTCAACTGAAAAGCGAAGATGGTTTTACGATAGGATGGACTAGAAACGGACTACAAACTGGCCAAAATGCTTCTATCCGCTTTATCTTAGACGGAATTGAAATTGGTCAATTTATGGGTCGTATTCCTAAACGGCTTGAGATGGAAGTTCATCACAATCCTCCTGTGGAACCTTCACCCTTCGAAAATAATTTAAATTTGACTTACACCTGGGAAACTGACCCAAATAATGCAACTCGGCAACTATTAGTCAAGTTACATTTCTTGAACCAAGGCATGGGATACCCCCTACAATTTCAGCTGATTCCGGACAACGGTTTTTTTGACATAAAACCACTACTCGACACTACTTCAGCTGAGTACTTAATCATCACTTTTAGCAGATTTCAAGGTGATTTAATCAATACGCAACTTGGTTTTTACTTTGAATTCGAGTCAACATTTGAGCACAACATTCAAATTCGATAGTATCTAAACATTTCATCAATCATGCTGTACTTGGCCAAATGCCTTCCAATCAAACTCGGATACCCTACTTCAATCGATTCAACCATAAACAATAATTGGTAGCCTAAAAGGCTTCTTTTCAAAATAAAAGCGGCTTGACCTTGTTTTCTCATACACAAAGCTGACCTTTGTAAAACATTTACAATCAGGCAGTCAGCATGTATTTAAAAATCAGTATCGCGAGCTTATGTACCGTATTGTTGGTATCCCTCGGTTTTAGAGGTGTACCGGCCAGCGAAACTGTGCGCAGCGAGCAAAGTGCTGACTCCTTGCAATTGATGAGCCAATGGTTGTATGCGCAGCCAGAAATGGCCGCAAAGCAGCTCAGCTTCCCTCTTTTTGAAAAGGCTGTTCGCGGGTATTTTGCCTTGCAAGCAAGCGGGGCTGTTGCCAAACCCTACCTCAGCATCATCGATTTTTCACTGCCATCTAGTCAGGAAAGACTGTGGGTGTTCGACCTCAAAAACCGCCGTTTGCTGCACAGCAGTCTGGTGGCACACGGTCGTAATTCCGGAGAGTTATTCGCTGAAAACTTTTCCAACAAGGCTTCCTCCTTTCAAAGCAGTCTCGGTTTTTATGTTACAGGTGATACCTACATCGGCAAGCACGGCTTGAGCCTTTACCTCGATGGACAAGAAGCCGGTATCAACGAAAAGGCCCGCGAACGCTACATTGTGATGCACGGCGCTGAATATGTAAGTCAGGAGTTTGTGGCCCAACATGGTCGACTAGGTCGCAGTTTGGGTTGCCCTGCCATTCCCATGGCCGATCATGAGCGTCTGATCAACCTGCTCGCAGGTAAATCCTGCTTGTTCATTTATCATCCGCAGCACAGTAGTAGTACACTTCTGGAGCAATCCCTAAGCCCACATCAAATTTGGGCCTGGCTCGGAAGCGACGCCCCTTCCCTGCCTGATGCCACTGCCCTGGTGCAGCTGGCTCCTTAAGCCACAGGAGCGTAGCTGCGTTTGAGTGCACGCAGCAAGGTCACATCTCTTTCATACAAATCGGGCCGAAAATACACCGTGCCGTTTTCATCTGCCCAGGCAGTTAAGTACAAAATATGCACAGGAATATGCTTTTTTAAGCGGATGGTACGGGTGGCTGGCTTTGCCAGTATTTGATCGATTTGCGCAGCCGTAGCCGAACTATCGGCCTCAAGCAACAGCTTGGCGAAGACAATGGGCTGGTTAATGCGGATGCAACCAGAACTAAAGCTGCGGTCGGTTTGGGTGAATAAATTCCGCGTTGGCGTGTCGTGGATGTACACATTGTGGGTGTTGGGGAACATAAACTTCACCTTGCCCAAGGCGTTGTCCTTGCCTGGCCGCTGCCTCACCATGTACGGAAAATTAGAGGCCGTTACCTGTTTCCAGTCTACCTGTGAAGGACTCACCTCTTTGCCATCGCGGGTCAATAGCACCATGTTCTTTTGGGCCAAATAGCTGCGATTTTTAAGCACTGCAGGAATCACATCGTTGCGCATGATGCCGGGTGGCACGGTCCAATCGGGATTAAACACCAAATGATTCATCATCCCACTAAAAACAGGGGTTTTGCGATAAGTCTTGCCTACAATGGCCTCGGTTTCAAACACTACCGAATCGTTCTCATACAGCTGTATCGTAAAATTGGCAATGTTTACCAAAACATGCTTAGCTCCCAGCTCTTCATCCACCCAACGCCATCTTTCGAGATTAGCTTCAATGGTAGCAATGCGGTCTTCCACGGTGGTGTTGAGTGCTTGTATGGTCCGTGGACCTAAAACCCCATCATTCGGCAGCCCATGGCGGGTTTGAAAAATCACTACCTGTTGATGCAGACTTTCATCAAAAAGAGTCGAATCTTCGGTATCTATGGGAAAAGCGCCCTGACTAGCTACCAGACGCTTGCGCAATGCCACCACGTCGGCGCTCTGCATGCCCTTTTGGAGTTTCTTTTCGGTGGTACTAAAAGCTTCCCAGCCACCTACCGCGGCTAATTCTTGATAGTACCGGAGGGCTTTGCGGAGATTGTTGTACTGACGGTGACGGGGTGTGAGCGCGGCTAAACTGCTGGCCACCGCTTTGGCGGCGAGCACCGAGTCGATGTAGGTATCCCACTGAATGGGCAAATTGCGTTTGGCGGCATTCCACTGCGGATCGGCACTTACGGCATCGGTTTTTCCAGCGGCCAAGTGCGAACTGAGGGTTAAAAAGGCGTCGGTGAGCAGCAATTCGAGCTGCGCCATTTCAACGGCAGTGGCTAAATCATCGGTATTTACGCGCTCCAACATGCTTTCGATGGCCTGCAAATGGTAATCCTCAGGATGCAAGCCTTCGGATTTGCTGTTGCGGATGGCCTCTATCAATTGCCGGATGTTTTCTTCGTGCTGCCACTTGGCCGACAAATAAGTGCCCCCCTTGCGGTACATTTCGCTGATTAAATCAAGCTGGTGAACCGCTTCGTCTTGAATGGCGGCACTTTGTCCCGACAACGAATCGAGCTGGGCTTGTAATTGCGCATCTACTTCTTTTCGGTATTTATATTCGGTGCAAGAAAAGAGCGAAAAACAGAATAAAAACAAAAGGTAACGAAAGAAGGAATGCGCCATATCGAAGGTTTAAATTGAAAATGCAAGCCTTAATATAGCAATAAAATAGGACATGACAAAACAAACCGGCGTTGCCATGCCTACGCTAGGCATCAGGATTTTAAAAATCTATAATGATGCCGATAGTAGGCAAGCGTGTTCCAGCCGTATTCGGGATTTGATCGGCCAAATAGCGGGTAGGATCGTTTGGATCCACTACGGGTGCACCTGTAGCTGGGTCAATTTGAGCCACAATGAATGAATTGAGCACCGTTTGTTGGTTGAGCAAATTCTGCACATCCACATAAAAGTTGAAGGCCCACTTCTCAAAATTCCATTTTTTGTCGATGCGAATATCGAGTTGCTGGGTTGGACCACCTCGCTGGGTATTGAGATTGGCAAAATCCAATACAGGGCGTTGTTGCACATCCCAAACTGAGCGCGTTAGGGTTAAGGCTGGATCGAAGGGCGTAACAGGCGCGCCACCTACGTAGCGGTAGCGCACACCCAGTTCCCAGTTTTTCTTGAAGATTTTGCCGCCGGTGAGGGTAAAGATGTTGCGGTTGTCCCAGGCCGAGGGAATAAACTCACCTGTGGCGTTTTGGAACTCCGAACGCACCCAAGTGTAGGAGAAAATGCCGTAAAAGCCTTTGCTGAGTTTTTGTTGCGCCAAATATTCGATGCCATACGACCGGCCATTGTTGGTGCTGGTTACCGGCGCATTGCCAATGACCCCAAAATCGCTTCCCAAATTAGCCAAACTCACGCCTTGGTCAAGCAAAAAGGGGTACTGAAAGTAGTTTTTGTAGAAACCTTCCAGGGTACTCCTGAAGTTCTTCTTCCCAAAATACTCAAAGCCTGCCACGTAATGGTCTACGCCAATGTACTTAACCCCATTGTCGCGGTTCACCAAATTACCCACATTGTCGCGGAAGCCCAAAACCGTATAAGCCGGCAATTGGTAGTAGCGCCCTACGTTGGCATTAAAGCTGAGTTTAGGTGCGAAATTGTAAGAGAGCGAAAAGCGAGGCGAGAACTGATCTAGCGGATTTTCCATGCTCTCGGCAAAGTTGTTTCCATCTATCCGCAAGCCGGCGCTCAACACCAATATCTCCCCAAATAAGCCTTTCGATACTTGTCCAAAAAAGCCGTAACGGGTTAAAAAGATTTCGTTACTGAAGTTGCGATTTACAATGGTGCTGCCCACCAAATCGTTGGTGTTGTTTTCTACAAAATAGCGGGCCCGGTCGATGTTCACCCCGTAATTGATTTTCCAGCCTTCCGGGGTACGGATGTTGTTTTCGTAACGGAAGCGGTTTTCACTTTCTTGACTCTTGAAATCTTGCAGCTTGAGCTTGCTTTCGTCATTGTCTTGGTACTTATAGCTCACATTGTTAAGCATATTGCGACTCAGCACAAAGGTATGGTAGCCGTTTTTCCGATAGCGCTTGTACACCAAACCATTGGTGTAGTTCCACTGGGTATTGACTGGCAAATTGCCCAGGATGTAGCGCTGCTGCTTCACTAATTGGCTGTCTACACCTGGATTGATGGCCGGGTCGTAGCTCAAATTGAGGCCGGTATTCAACGCAAACTGATCGATGGCGCCCAAACCCACGAAGTAAATTTCGTTTTGATTGTCGATTTTATACTTCACCTTGCCCTGAAAACCATTGAAAGTGGGTAAAAAAGGAAGGCCAATGGCGTTGAACAAAAACTGCAAATAACTGCGGCGCGCTGAAACGACGTACGATATCTTCTCATTGATTGGACCTTCGGCAATCAAACCGATGTCGCTGGCCCCAACAATGCCCCGGAAAGCAGCTTTATCGGTACGCGGGTCTTTTTGCTTGAACTCAAACACCGAACTCAAGGTATTGCCGCGGTTCGACGGGAAGGCGCCAGAGTAAAAATCCACTTCCCGAATCATGTCTACGTTGATTATGCCCACCGGTCCACCCGAGCTGCCCTGTGTAGCAAAGTGGTTAATCGTTGGCACCTCCACCCCATCTAAATAAAAACGGTTCTCATTGGGCGCGCCACCGCGGATGATGATGTCGTTGCGGAAACTGGCACCGCTCGATACCCCTGGCAAACTTTGAATGGCACGGGAGATGTCGCGGTTACCGCCCGGATTCCGCTGGATTTCGGCAGCACCAATGGTGCGCAATGAAACGGGACTCTCCTCGGTGCGGGTAAAAGCCGAAGCCTGCACTTCCACAGCCTGCAAACTACGCGCATCTTCCTCCATTTCGATGTTTACAATGGCGGGACGGGAATTTACCACCTGAATTTCGAAAATGGTTTTGGTTTTGAAACCCAAATAACTCACCTGCACATTATAAAAACCTGGCTTGAGGCTGCCAATGCTGTATTTACCATCGATGTCGGTGGTCGTACCAATGGTGGTATTTTGAATGATTACGTTGGCGAAAGGGATACTTTCGTTCGTGTTTTTGTTCTTAACGATGCCCCGTATTTCTCCTGTTTGGGCGGCAGCAATCACAGGAAAAAGCAGCAGAAGCAGCAGTCTACTTACGTGCATAAAGGAGCCACCAAGGGGTGCCCGGCGCGTCGTGATGTTCATAATGGTATCCAAAAAAGTAACAGCTAATGAAGGCCCAGAGGTGGTTTTTAGACTGCGAACGGGCTTTGTGTTTGTTGTCAGGAGCATGCTCCCCACGATGCGGCAAATAGGTGCCAAAGTAAAACAACTGCAGCATGCTTAAAATAGAGGGCACAATGTAAAACAGCACCAAGTTGATTTCTGGAATCCAAATTTTTGCAATGTTGTGCAAAATGGCCATGCCTACAATTTGGTACCAGCGTACGTAGGTCTTTACAAACTTAAAAAACCACAGCCAAAAGGGTGGTGGACCATAATCGGGATCTTCGTCGGTACCTGCAAATCGGTGATGCTCGTGGTGCTTGGGTAACATGCGTTTCCAGCTATTGAGCGCAAAGAGCAACAAACAAAGCGCACCAATAAATTTATTAAGCTTCTTATTCGATGAAACTGTGCCGTGCATGGCGTCATGCGCCGTAATGAAAAGGCCCGTAAATAAATGTGTTTGCAACAGTATCAAGAGCAGCAACACTGGCTCGAGTCCATTCACCTCGTATTGTAAGTTGTATGCTAGCAAGGCAAACCAGAGTCCTAAAATGCTTAAAGCAATCAGCACTCCTTTGCCAGAGGCAACTTGCGCACGGATGAAGGTGAAAGAAAGACTACCGCTGGTTTGCATATTCAAAGCTACATGATGTAACAGACTTCCCTATAGTTTGTTCTAAACGCAACAAAAATATTTAAATATGTATCATATCACTTCAGCTTCGAAGTAATGCGCTTGCTTTCTGGCTTGGTAATGGGCAAAAAGTAGTCTACAAAATTGCCCTGTTCATCCACCAAATATTTCTGGAAATTCCACCAGATGCGGGAAGAGGACTTGCCATTGTACTCTTTTTCGGTTAACCACTTAAAAACGGGGTGCTTGTCGCTGCCCTTGGTGGTACCTTTTTCGAGCATGATAAATTCAACACCGTAGTTACGCTGACAAAATGCCCCAATTTCATCATTGGCGCGTGGTTCCTGGCCTTGAAAATCGTTGGTAGGAATACCCACAATTACCAACTCACCTTTATATTGTTCATGTAGCTTTTGCAAACCTTCGAGCTGTGGGGTTAAGCCGCATTCAGTGGCGGTATTTACCACAAGTACTTTTTTTCCTTTAAACTGACTAAAATCTACCTCTTTTCCTTCGAGGGTGTTGGCTTTGAGACTGTAAAAATCGGGCTTGATTGACATGGACATTGGCTGATTGGAAGGAGTTTGTACGCCACATCCTGCCAAGACAGTGGCGAAAAGGAATAAAAAAAAGGCGCGAAGCATAATTATATAACCAATAGCTAGCTCAAAAGTTCGTGTAGAACGTAATTATTAACGGTTTGATTTGCATTTTTGCGACATGAAGGGCGTATTTCGATTTATCGGCAAAGTGTTGTTGTGGTGGTTCGGCATCACCATTGGCCTTACCCTCTTTTACCGCTTTGTGCCGGTACCTGGTACGCCTTTGATGATTATCAGGCTTTTTGAAGAAGCCAAGCCAGGACAAAAACATCGTTTGTACAAAGATTGGGTGCCGTTTGACCAAATTTCACCCCAACTGGCCAAAGCCGTGATTGCCAGTGAAGACCAAAAGTTCATGACCCATTGGGGCTTTGACATCGAAGCCCTTGAAAAAGCTTATAAACGCAATCAAAAAGGCAAAAAGCGCAAGTTAGGCGGCAGCACCATCAGCATGCAAACCGCCAAAAATGTGTACCTCTGGCCGGGCCGCACTTGGGTAAGAAAGGCTTTTGAAGCCTATTTTACGGTGCTTATAGAAGTGTTATGGAGTAAAAAACGGATCCTTGAGGTGTATTTGAACGTTATAGAAATGGGGCCTGGCATTTACGGCGCCGAAGCTGCTGCACAGGCTTGGTTCGGCAAACCAGCATCTAAACTCACTGCCAACGAAGCGGCCCGCATTGCTGCCTGCCTTCCCGATCCACGCCGACGCAATCCTGCTCGCCCCTCAGGTTATGTGGCCTTCCGGGCGGCACGCATTCAAGGCATGATGTATAAATTGCCGAAAGACTTCTACCCGCAACCTTAACGCATCAGCAATTTCGCATGATACAGTGCGCTGCCACTGCTCAAACGCAGCTGATACATGCCCGCACTTAATCCTGCCAAAGAAATGCTGTCGCCGGCCTGAACGCTCCCGTCTAACACAATCCGGCCTTGTACATCTAAAAGCTGATAAAAAGCGGCTTTTTCGTCTCCCCAGGCTACGTATACCCGATCGGTAGCAGGATTGGGATACACTTGAATACTCGCTAGACTTTGCTCAAAAGTTGTGCTGGCACTGCCAAACAACCATTGGTAAGCCGGCTTAAACTCACGCCGCCAAAACCACTCGCTGTGCTGACCATCCGCTTTAACCACCAGTTCTACTTCCGGGGCTGTAAATCCGTTTGCGAGCAGGTCGTTTTTAAGCTGCGTTACCTGATTCACCATATTGGCGCTTTCCTGCGCCCCGGCTAAAATGTAAAACTTCATGGGAAACTGCTTGCCAATGCTGCTTACCTGGCTGTATACGGCGCTGCTGAACCACAATGAAGGCGAAAACACGCCCACTTTGCTAAAAACCGACTGGTGTTGCATGGCCGCATATTGCGAAATAAGCCCTCCCATGCTGCTCCCCCAAATGGCAGTACCCAATCGGGTACTATCAGTACGAAAACGTTGATCAATGTAAGGCTTGAGCGTTTGAACAATAAAATTCACATAATCAGCTCCTTGTCCTCCTCCATATTGGGCATTCACCCAAGGACTGTATTCATTAATTCGTTGGCTGCCACCGTTGTTGATACCGATGACGATGGCGCCTGGGTCACCTTGTTGGAACAGCGCATTCATGCTCTCATCCACCTCCCATTCGCCTGCAAAGGCTGTAAGGTTATCGAATAAGTTTTGGGCATCGTGCATGTAAATTACCGGGTAGCGTTTGCTTGTCAAGCTGTCGTAATCGGGCGGTAAATAAGCCCAAATGCGCCGGTAGCGGTTCAACTGGGGCATAAAAAAACTATCTGTGAGCACTTGCACCTGTGCATTGGCCGTACTTTGCCCGCCGCCCCCACCTCCATGCAAGTCTTCCCAGCTCAAAATGCTGATGTAAACCGTGTCTGGACCACCAACAGCATACGAGCGGTTCGGTCGCGGTCCACCCGTCGCATTGCCCTCAACGCTTGCCCAGCTCCCGCGGGTAAACTTAAACTGCAGGTTACTGGTAGGTGTTGGCAAAGTAATGGCCCAGCTGCTGTCGGGCAGCCTATTCAATTGGTGCGCACTGCTGGCTGGGTTCCAATTGTTTATGGTGCCAGCCAGGTAAATTGGCGCATTGGCCGGGGTATAGGCCGGCACTTGATTCACAATAAAAGTAAGCTGTGTCTGCAATTGCACAGGTGCCATCCCCCCTAAAAGCAAGGCCAAAGCACCTAAAAAAGCTGTTTTTCTCATAAAAAATAGTGTCGAAGGCAATTCTTCTGGCCTTTGCGCGTAAAAAGCTATTCAACCGCAACAGACCCTTATCTTTGCCCGAGCATGAAGATACTTGATTGGTACATCATTAAAAAATTCATCGGCAGCTACATCTTCGCCATTGGCATTTTTGTGGCCATTGCGGTGGTTTTTGACTTGACCGAGAAGATTGATGGAATGTTGAGCAGGCATGCCCCCATGAAGGAGATCCTCCTTGACTACTACCTGAATTTCATCCCCTATTATTCAAACCTATTCAGTCCCCTTTTCACCTTCATCACGGTTATCTTTTTCACCTCCAAGCTGGCGGCTAAAAGCGAGTTTGTGGCCATTTTAAGCAGCGGTGTGGAGTTTAGAAGAATTTTGTTGCCGTATATGGTGGCGGCGGGCTTCATTGGACTTACCAATTGGTTTTTGGCCAGTTGGATTTTACCACCCGCCAACAAAACGAGAATCGAATTTGAGAATAAGTATATCAGGGATACTTATTACTACAACAAGCGCAACATCCATTTTCAAATTCGTCCCGGCGAACTCGCCTACCTCGAAACCTATTCGTCGCCCGACAGTGCTGGCTTTCGGTTCACGCTCGAAGATTTGCGCAGTGGTCGCCTCAGCTCCAAGCTCATGTGCGATCGCATTGTTTGGCGCAGCGCCACCCAAAAATGGCATATGGAAGGCTGCATGCTCCGCACCATGCCCTCCGATAAGGAAGAAAGCATCACTTATTTGGCCAGCATAGACTCGGCAATGGGCTTTACCCCGCAAGATTTTAGTCGGCCCCTGGTAGAGGATGCCGCCTTGCTCAACAACCGCGAACTCGACGAACTCATTGCCCGCGAGGAACTCAAAGGCAACGCCGGCATTGAGCCCTACCTCATCGAAAAACACAACCGCGTATCCATTCCCTTCGCCGCCTTCATCCTCACCCTCATGGGTGTAAGCCTCTCCTCGCGCAAGGTTCGCGGAGGCATCGGCGTGCAGCTGGGTATTGGGGTGGGGCTTTGTTTCATCTACATCATGATGATCCGATTTTCGCTTACATTTGCCATCAAAGGGAACCTGCCGCCGCTGTTGGCTTCGTGGACCCCCAACTTTATTTTCGGACTCCTAGCCCTTTACCTCTACCGTGTTGCGCCAAAATAACCAGTCGGCTCTCATCGAGCTGCATTTTGTAGTCTTTATTTGGGGATTTACCGCCATACTCGGCAAGCTCATCACGCTTGAGGCCTTGCAATTGGTGTGGTACCGCATGATCCTCGCCTTGGTAGGAGTGTACATTTTTGCGCGCTACAGCAAGGCAGTGCTCACACTTCCGCGCAAAACGCAATGGCAACTGGCAGGCACCGGACTCATCATTGCGGCGCACTGGGTAACCTTTTACCACGCTATTAAAATCTCCAATGTATCGGTAACCCTGGCTTGCTTTTCGTCGGGCGCCTTTTTCGCCTCCATCTTTGAACCGCTGCTGTACAAACGCCGGGTAATTTGGTACGAATTGCTGCTGGGCGTGGTGGCTATTGTGGGACTCTACCTCATTTTTAGCTTCGAATCGACCTACCTCGCCGGCATGCTCACCGCCATCTTTTCTGCGGCTTTATCAGCTCTTTTTGCCGTCATTAACGGTCAATACGCCCAAAAGTACAATGCCTCCGTGGTGTCGGTATATGAAATGGCGGGCGGAGTGCTCGGACTTTCGATCCTCATGCTGCTTGGCACTGGTTATGCCAGCGGCAGCTATGCGCTCAGCGGTAGTGACCTCAGCTACCTCAGCATTTTGGCCATCGTTTGCACCGCCTACCCTTTTATCGCTAGCATCCGGCTCATGCGTAAAATTACGCCCTACACCTTTGTATTATCGGTGAATATGGAGCCCATTTACGGCATCATCCTCGCTTATTTTATTTTTGGAGAAAGCGAAAAAATGACCTCGCAGTTTTATGTGGGCACGGCCGTCATTCTGGGTACCCTCTTCGCCAACGCCATTCTCAAGCACTATTACCGCAAAAAAGCTGAAAAAATTGGAACCTTCGCTGCACAGCCTTGAGGTAAAACGCACCGCTCATCTCTACCAATTGGGGGAAGCTGCCTCCAGCACCCGCTTGGTTTGGTTGGTTTTGCATGGCTATGGACAGCATCCGGCCTTTTGGGTGCGCAAATTTGAGTCTTTGGTAGATGCCGAAACCCTCATCATGGCACCAGAAGGCCTCTCTCGCTTCTACCTGCAAGGCAACAGCGGTCGCGTAGGCGCCAGCTGGATGACCAAGGACCAGCGGGAAGATGAAATACAAGACTACCTCGCCTACATCGGGCAAGTGGTAGCTAAAATTCAACACGAGCTGCCGCAAGCACGCATTGTACTGCTGGGGTTTTCGCAGGGAGGCGCTACTGCAGCCCGATTTGCCGTTGAACAGCCACAATCATTAGCAGCTTTGGTGCTGTGGTCGGCCATTTTCCCACCCGATTTAAAGGCGGAATTGCCTGCCAAAGAACTGCCTAGCTGGTTGGTTTATGGGGATGCCGATCCTTTTTTATCGGGTGAACAATTGGAAAGCCATTTGCAGCGTTATCGTGCCATGCATCCACAGCTGCGGTATTTGGCCTTTTCGGGAGGACATGACCTCCATCCTGAGGCCCTACAGCAATTAAAAACAGAAGTGCATGCTGGCTTGTTCAAAGATTGATTAAATTCGTAACATGAAAGCTTTTTGGGTCTTTTGCCTGCTTTGTTTGCCAGTCTTTGCCCTGGCCCAGCCAAAAAACGCACCCAAAGACGATATCATTGAGTTTCAGATTAACTCGTTCTACAGCCCAGAAGAACTCGACGCCCTCATTCAGAAACTCAATAAGCGTGGGGTTCAGCTTGTTTTTACCGAAACGGGCTATTGCAACGGGCAATTGCGCATTTTGCGAGGCGAAATTATTGGGAATGATGGCAGCCGAGTGAAATTCGAAACTCGGGCACTCAAACAGCTTACGGTGAAGCTCAAGGCACAAACCAAGGTGCTGGGTATTCAAGGCATCAACATCAAAAACCGTTGGAAAAAATGCCGAGAAGCCGATGAAGAGGAGGAAGTAATAGAACTGGAATTGCCCGAAACCCGTCCTATTCACCAAATTTAATACATCTTACTGCGCTTGAGCAGGTAAGGCAGCAGGATTTGGTTGAGGCCTTGACTAATATCTGCCTCCACAAAATCAATTTTAAACTGACCACATTTTAGCAGCAACTCCTGCTTAAAGGCAGCCGCTTTTTCACGATAAGCTTGCTGGATAGCTACAGGATTGAGCTTGAGCTCCTCCCCGCTTTCCATGTCAATAAACACATGCGGCCGGTTGTCGTATTCAAACGCCAGTTCGTGCGGGGCGTCGAGTACGTGAAATAGCAATACCTCGTGTTTGTTGTAGCGCAGGTGCTGCAGGGCGGCAAAAAGGGCGTCGGCATGTGAACCAGGCTCAAACATATCACTAAAAATAACCACCAGGGAGCGGTTGTGGGTGGTTTCGGCAATTTCGTGCAAGGCGGTAATGGCGCGGGTGCCGCTTTGGTTGCGTTGACTGTTGAGCAGCTTTTCGAGCTCCGAAAGCAGCAGTTTGTGGTGGGCAGGATTGCTACGGGCTTTTAAACTGAGGTCTACCTGCTCGCTAAAAGTGGTGAGGCCAACGGCATCGCGCTGGCGCTTGAAGAGCTGCAGCAGGGCAGCGGCGGCATAGACCGAAAAACGCAATTTGCTGGCTTTGTCTTCGGGGAAATACATCGAGCCCGAAGTATCGATCACCAATTGGCAACGCAGATTGGTCTCCTCCTCGTAGCGCTTCACGAAATATTTGTCGGTACGGGCGTAGAGTTTCCAGTCGATGTTGCGGGTCGACTCGCCCGTATTGTACAAGCGGTGCTCGCTAAACTCTACCGAAAAGCCGTGGTAGGGACTTTTGTGCAAACCTGTGATGAATCCTTCGACCACTTGACTGGCCAAAAATTCGAGGTTATCAAAAGTTGCCAATTGTTCGAGCGAGAGTTGTTCTGCCATGCCCGAAATTAGTAAAAAACCAAACGATTGCAGCGCTGGGATGGTTATTCAGCTAATTTCCATGCTAATTGTAGCCTCTTGGCATGCTGTCGTTGCCAGTCTCTTTCTAAAGTTGCTGAGGACTCAAACTTATCAAGGGTTAACTTAAGGTGAAAATGATACCCTTTTATCAAACCATTCCGCATGTGGCCCTCCAAAAATGTCACTAATATGGAATGCTCTCCTTCAGAGGTATTGAGCACTAATGCATAATTCTTTGCAGGGAGATCGTGACAAGCGAAAGATGGTTTTGGTGTTGGAAGTTCCTTCCAACTCACAACTCCAGGCATACAGCTGATTATAGTATCCAACTCCCTGTAGGTTTCATCAAATGAATAAACTCCGCTTGAATTCAATTTTGGCTTTCGGCGTTTATGTACTTCATTCAAAATGTTTTTTCGGACGATAGTCATGGTTCCCCTTCCAACCTTATCAGGAACGAGAGGAGAAATAAAGCCTTCATAGTGCAATAGCACCCCTCCTTTTCCCGCCAATAACAAGCCATTTCCCAGCTTTTTGACCACATGCATGCCGTCAAAATCATTCAATTGCTGCCAATCCAGCCCTCCGTTCCAACTTATGTCGCTGCCAGCAGGACCAGTAACCACCCAAATATGCTCAGCTATAAAGGCCACGCATTCGCGATAACCACGCGGTGCTTGCCTTGCCCGCCACCAAAAGTCGCGCCCTCGTATTAAAAAATTGCCTGATGCCGAAGTATCCTGCAAATAATCGCCACCGGTGAGCACCCATTGGCTGTCGGGACTAAATCCCACCGAAAATGCCCCCTTGCTGGCGCTTCCATGTTGCATCAAGCCAAATTCGGTTTGCGCCTGCTTGTCCCATACGTTAGGCCCAGGTTGCCAACGATCTGCCGCCACCACTTCCCAAGTCCGCCCCCGATTGTGGCTCACAAACAAACGCGAGCGACTTCCACCACTCACAATGGCCACCGTGCTGTCGCCCACACACTGCATGGCGGTACCACTGGCTGCAAAGGCTGCTTCGCCGGGATAAAGTTGCGGCCGGCTGCTGTCGGGCAAGGCCTCCCAGCTTCGGCCACCATCGCTGGTGCGCAGGAGCAACATCCTCCCATCGCCAAGCGGATCGCCAAAGAGTAAGCCGTCTTGCGCATTCCAAAAACCAATGGCATCTATAAAAGCGGAAGTGTCTTTGAGCCAGTGCACCAGCTCCCAAGCTTTGCCCCCATTTTGGGTGCGGTAAATTTTGGCGGGTTGACCTGCAATGGCTGCTACTGCCTCTTGCTGATTGAAGGCATGGATGCTTCTAAAGTCTACCGCCGAACCCGCTGGCTGATGCAATTCCCAACTTTTGCCACCATCGGCGGTGTGCCCCAGCCAGCCGCCGCTGCCGCCAAACCACCAGTTCAAGGAATCGTTTACCGCTAAAGCCCTGATGTTAGTGTTTACACCAACTTTCATACTGGTTTGTGCGAACGATTCACTACATCCAAAAAGAAAAATGAAAAAACACACGAATCGCATGAAGCCAAATTAGCAAAAATTAGCTTCGTGTGAGCCATTTCCATTAAAACCTACCGCTTCGAAACCTTGTTAAAACTGATGCTGCGCTGTCGGCTGCACTTAAAACGGTCGATTTCCCCCGACCGCTTCGCCTCGTGCTTATTTGATACTTTTTTGGCCCTTTCGCGCCACAGCCGCCAGCTCGAAGGCTTGAGCTCGCGTCGCATGAGGGCAATCACCTCTTGCTCGCTCAGGCCAAATTGCCGGAAGATGGAATCAAAGGAGGTGCGGTCCTCCCAAGCCATTTCAATGATGCGGTCTACATCGCGCTCGCTCAGTGTGGGTAACATGCCAAAACAACAATCTTTTACGGCGCTGGTTTGCTCCTTTTTGTAATTTCGCAGCATGTACGCACAACTTCTCCTTAAAAGCGGGCGCGACCGCTCCATCCTCAACCGCCACCCTTGGGTGTTTAGTGGCGCCATCAAAACGCATCCCAAGGCCAGCAATGGGGAAATTGTTGCCGTATGCAACCAGCAAGGTGAGCTGTTGGGCCATGGCTTTTATTCGCCTGAGAGCCAAATCAGCTGCCGCATTTTCGACTTCAACAAAAGTCAAGTCCCTAGCTTCGATGCCGCCTATTGGCAAGCCAAGGTGCAAAATGCCTTCCAACTGCGCCAGCAAATCATCAACCCCCAAACCACTACTTGCTACCGTTTGCTGCACGCTGAGGGCGATTTCCTCCCAGGCGTAATTGCCGATGTGTACGGCGAAACCGTGGTGATGCAGGTGCTTATCAAAGGCATCGAGCACATTTACGCAGACATTGAACAGAGCATACTGGCATTGGGGTTCAAACACATTTACCTCAAGCAAAAAGACAATCCGTCCTTCCAAGAAGGCGTTTCGCTGCTCAAAGGCTGGCGCACCGAACCCGCCGCACAGCCCATAGCCGTGCTCGAAAACGGCATTCAATTTTTGGTAGACGTTGAAAACGGACAAAAAACCGGCTTTTTCATCGATCAGCGCGACAACCGGGCCCTCACCCAGCAGCACAGTGCAGGTAAAAAAGTGCTCAATGCCTTCAGTTATACCGGTGGATTTAGTCTGTACGCCCTAGCCGGCGGTGCCCGCGAAGTACATTCTGTTGACATCTCCAAAGATGCCGTGGCCCGTGCCGAGGCCCTTGCTACCCTCAATTTCCCCGAAGCCAAGCACCAGGGCATTGCCGCCGATTGCTTCGATTACATCCGCCAAACCGAAGAAAAGTACGACCTCATTGTACTCGACCCGCCCGCCTTTGCAAAAAGCGCCAAGGCCGTGAACAATGCCGCTCGCGGCTACAAAGAGCTCAACATGGTGGCCATGAAAAAGATCGCACCCAACGGTTTGCTCTTCACCTACAGCTGCTCGCAGCACATTACGGCCGATTTGTTCCGCAAAATTGTGTTCGGCGCCGCGGTGGATGCCGGTCGCGAGGTGCGCATTCTGAGGCTACTGTCGCAGGCCGACGACCACCCCATCAACATCTACCACCCCGAAGGCGAATACTTGAAAGGCTTGCTGCTGCACATTATTTAATCTGCATATGAAGGCATTTTACACCATCGGCTTGCTCATTTTGTCGAACATCTTCATGACCTTCGCCTGGTATGGCCACCTCAAATTCAATGAAATGAGCTGGTTCAAAAACCTGGGCTTCATAGCCATTGTGCTTATCAGCTGGGGCATTGCGTTGTTCGAATACTTCTTCCAAGTGCCCGCTAACCGCATTGGTTTTAAGGAAAACGGCGGGCCTTTTTCCTTGGTCGAACTTAAGGTAATTCAGGAGGTGATTACCTTGGTGGTATTCACCATTTTTACCACCGTGCTCTTTAAAAACGAAGCCCTCCGCTGGAATCACTTGGTAGGCTTCTGCTTTTTGGTGCTGGCCGTGTATTTTATCTTCCGGAAATAAGGCGGTTGGCAGCCTGCGCCCGACCCTCTTGCCGGCGTTGGTAGTCGAGTAGCAGCCGCACTACCCGCTCTGGCGACTTTTCACGCCGGATGCGCTTTTCTAGTCGGTTGGCTTCGCGCGAGCTGTCGGTACCCAAAGCCATGATGGCCTCGTACAATAATTTGGCGGTTTCTTGCGCTTCAAACAATTGCTGCGGTCGCGCTACCTGCTGCAGCTGCCCGCACCACCATGGCCAAAAATCGACCTTAAAATACGTCAGCAAACGCCGCCGGTTTACTTGCTCGATGTTGTTTACGCCCATATAAGGATTGTACAACATTTGCGTATAAGCCTTTTGAAAATCGGCAGGTGCCGTGGTTAAAAACGGATAAGCCCGCAATTCAAAGTAGCGCAAAAGTCCCTCCGCCTCGTCTAAAGCTCCTCTTAAAAACTGCCGGCGTTGCTCCAAATTTTGCAGGGCCGTATAGGCTTCTTTTTGCGCTTGCAGATGGCCTTGCTGCAAATTCGTCCACAGCTGCAAGCCTACCGCATAGGCGGAGTCTGGTTTTAACTCAACTATGCGATTGAGTGTGCTTAGCCAAGCAGACTCTAAAGCAGTTAAGGCAGCTTCCTCTCTGAATTGTAGCCTGAATTCAAACAATTGTCCGGCATACGCTTCAAGTAACCCAATGGCTTGCTCCGCAGCAGTTTTTAAAGAAGTAAGTACTGCTGCTTGTGGAAGGTAGTTTGCCTGGGAAGACTGGCTAAGGAAAAGTTGGCGGCGACTGGCAGGCGCAAGGTAAGCACGATAGACTTCCAAGAGACTGTCGGCCTGCTGCTGTGCTAATTGTGCCTCGGCATACAATTGATCGAGGGCGGTATCTTGTCCAATACGCAATTGCAACGAAGGTGCTTGCAAACATTTTTGGGTGCTGTCGCGATAGTGTTCGAGTTCCGCAAAGGTTGCTTGCGGGAGATTGGCAGTATCGAGCGGGATAAAAATGCCGTTGATGGCTGGCAACAAAGGCAATTGAATGAGCGGATGGCGCTGTAACCAGCTCCAAGGACCGTCTAATAGCGTCCTTAGACCTGAAAAAGCGACTGACCAAGGCTGTTGCAGTATCAAAATGCTGTCGTTGCTGGCCAAACCCGGATCAAACCGACTGCTGCTATCCCGCTCCCAGCGCAAGTTGTGCTCGGCACGAAGCAGCTGCTCTAATTGCCGAAATGCCGCGGTGGCCATGAGCTGCTCCTGCTGGCGGATGGCGGTAAGCCGGCCCGAATCGTACTGATATTCGTACACCAGCGAATCCTGCTGCCACTTCCAGGGCCCTTGTACGGCCCCTGTTGGGTTAATTTTACCAGAGAGTTGTCCTGCCACACCCGCATAACTAAACTGCTGGCTAGCGGGAGAAAAGGTAATTTTTGCAGTAGGCTGCCCTATCCGAGGGTAAGTCCCTTGCTCCAACAGCCACTGCCCACTCGCTTTGCCTAGCTGAAAATGCGCTTGCAGCTGCACTACATCGCCTTTGGCCTGCACCAGCAACGAATCGGCGGCTATATCCCCTACTTCCAACTGTAAATCGTGTTGGGTATAAAGCAAGTGACCGTCGATGCGCCCGTTTTTAAACTGCGCAGCTATGCGAACCAGTCGAAGCGCCCCACCCGGCAGCTCCTCGCGTAATTGCCAAAAATATTTGCCGGTAAGCTGCAAATTGGTATCACGGCGCGCATGCTGAAACTTTTCCACCGCACCAGTCACGGGTATCCAAACGGCTGGACCCTCATACCAAACCTGCTGGGCTGTTGCCGAAAATGCCATTCCCAATACAAACGTAGTTATCAGTATCAATCGAGCCATAACTTAGGGTTTTGCAGTATTAAACAAACTGCCCAATTCATCCATGTTAAACGACACATTTACCTGCACCAAGTGATTTACATCGGGGGTGAGCATGTTCGACACCGCCACCACCTGGTTCATATAGCCCAGTTGCACATTAAATTTGGGGCTCCACTGATAACCCACGGCCATAAACAGTCGGTTACGGTCAAAAAATTGTCCCGACACGCTCCTCCCCAAATTCATAAACAGCTCATTGTTCATCGCCAAAAAGTAATGCCGCAAACTCGGCGAAAGGTTGTAGAACGGAAAAAGGGCATTAAATCGGTAGCGAATGCGGTTGTCAAAGGTATTGACGCCTGTATCGCGATTTTCGAGGAAGCGCTGCTCCAACCGATAGCGGTGCTCAATAAAAAGCTGGTAGGTGCGATGCCGCAAAATGAGCTGCTGCCATAGGCGGTTTTCACTCACCACAAATCCCGCCACATTATCGTCCGATGGCAAGGTAATGGCATAAGCATAGCCCGCGGTAACCATACTGAGCTTACCCAAATAGTGGTTGATACCCACCCGCACCAGCGACTGCTCCACCGAATTGGTCAAAAAGTAGTTCCGCAGCGAGAAGTCTGAGTGTACACCAAAGCGACTGTTGATTTTATGATCACCGCTATACGAAAACCAATGGCCAAAAGACTGCGGGCGCACCTGATTTTGCGCCTCACTTACGGTCGTGAGCAGCAAAAACACGCTCCAAGCACTTAATGCAATCCGTTTAAAACACCTCATTCCCGCAAAAATAAGGCTTTTAAAATGGGGATGTTGTTACTTTCGTTACAAAAGCAAAAGGGCTGCTCACATTGCTGCGGCAGCCCTTTTGGCTTGATTAAAAGACTGAGCTCTTACTTCTTCAGCTTCTTCTTCTCAACAAATTTAGCAGTATCGAGTACCACGGCTGAGGCGATAAAGATCGACGAGTAAGTACCCACGAACAAACCAATCAACAAGGCAAACGTAAAGCCTTTGATTACTTCACCACCGAATAAGAAGAGCACAAACACTACCAAAATGGTAGTAACGGCTGTAATGATGGTACGGCTGAAGGTACTGTTTACGGCTCCGTTAATTACCTTCTCATCGTCGCCACCATGGTGCAACGCCAACTCTTCACGCAAACGGTCGTACACAACCACGGTATCGTTGATCGAATAACCCACAATGGTTAACAAGGCAGCAATAAAGGCCTGGTCGATTTCCATGCTGAACGGCATGATTGGCCAAAGGAGCGAGAAAATGGCAAGCACAAACAAAATATCGTGCAACAAGGCCAAAGAGGCACCCAAGGCATAGTTCCACTTACGGAATCGAATGAGGATGTAAACGAAAATGATGACCAAGGAGAAGATGATCGACATGATGGCCGAGGCTTTGATGTCGTCGGCAATGGTTGGACCCACCTTCTGCGAACTCAAAATGCGCTCTGCCTTAAAGGTTTCAAAGTCGATTTTGTTGGTCATGATACTGCTCAAGCCTTCATACAGCTTCATAGCCACTTCATTATCAACTTCCTCGGCATTTTCAGCAATTCTGTAAGAGGTAGTGATTTTGAATTTAGTGTTCGAACCAAAGGTTTTTACTTCAGGCGCGCCTTCAAAAGGACCTGTTAAAGCGGAACGTAACTGTGTAGAAGTTTTACCATCGGCAAACTCAACCACGTAAGAACGCCCTCCTTTAAAGTCTACACCCAAGTTAAAGCCCTGCGTAAACATGCTCACCAAACCAGCAGCAATTACTACTCCTGAAATGGCATACCACATTTTGCGGCGACTCAAGAAATCGATGTTCAAATTCTTGAATACGCTCAAGGTAGCAGGTGTACCAAAAGTCATCGGCTTCTCCTTATTCACATACCAGTCGATGATCAAACGGGTGATGAACAAGGCACAGAACAATGAGGTGAGGATACCTACAATCAAGGTGGTGGCAAAACCACGAATCGGACCTGTACCAAAAGAGTAGAGAATGATACCAGTTAACAAGGTCGTTACGTTGGCATCAATGATTGAAGAATAGGCGTTCTTAAAACCGTCAATGATGCCCAAGCGCAGCGCCTTGCCTTTATCGAGCTCTTCCCGAATACGTTCGAAAATTAGTACGTTCGCATCCACGGCCATACCAATGGTAAGCACGATACCAGCGATACCAGGTAAGGTCAATACCGCTTGCAAAGAAGCCAATACACCAAAGATGAAGAAGATGTTGGCAAACAAGGCTACGTTGGCTACAATACCCGCCTTGGCGTAATACACAACCATGAACACCAATACAAGCAACAAACCACCAATGATCGAAATCAAACCGGCTTGAATGGCTTCGGCACCTAAGCTTGGTCCCACAATGGCTTCTTCTACAATGCGCGCTGGCGCTGGCAATTTACCCGCCTTGAGGATGTTGGCTAAGTCTTTCGCCTCTTCAGGGGTGAAGTTACCGCTGATTGACGACATGCCGCCACTGATTTCTGACTTTACATTAGGATATGAATACACATAGTTATCGAGCACAATCGCAATGCTTTTCTCCAAATTATCAGCTGTTAAACGACGCCATGTTTTAGCACCCTCAGCATTCATGGTCATACTTACTTCTACCTGACCAAAATTATCGAGCGATTCACGCGCATCAGTAATCACATCCCCTTCTAAAGGCGCGCGCTCGTCGTTGCTGCGGGCTTTGATGGCTACCAGGTCCAGGAATTTGTTGCCTTCACCGCGACCTTTTACCGTCCACATCAACTTCAAATTGCGCGGCAACATGGCACGTACCTCGTCGCTGGCAAAAATGGCATTTACTTTGGCAGTGTCACGTACGTTAGAGGTACCAACTACTGGACCCTGCATAGCACGCGTTGAACCGTCTTCTCCCTGGAAAATGGCTGGCATCAATACGTTGAAAAGCGGATTTTCACGACGCGCCTGGTCCATGCTCAACTCACCTGTATCGGTAGCAGCAGCCGTATCAGCAGCCGCTAATTGCTTGAGCAAGTCGTTTTCAGCAGCTTCTTCAGCAACTTTGCTCGTGTCGTTTACACTGGTAGTACCAGCTGATTTGTCAGCATCTCCTTTTTCCAACTTCTGCTTGTCGGCCAAGAACTTGTTTACTTCGAAAATGCGCTCGAGCACCTCACCAGACTCAAATGTCTCCCAGAACTCCAACTTCGCCGTTCCTTGCAAAAGCTTGCGTACCCGATCAGGATTGTCTACACCTGGTAATTCAATAATGATACGACCTGTACCCTGCTGACGCTGGATGTTGGGAGAAGTCACGCCGAATTTATCGATACGTGTACGTAAGATGTTGAACGAGCGATCGATCGCATCTTCCGTTTCGGCACGTACCACTTCCATTACCTGGGCGTTGGTGCTGTTGTAGTCGATTTTGCCCTGATTTTCCCGGGTTGCGAAAATCGCTGCCAGTTTACCATTCGGATCTACCTCTTTGTAGGCTTGTTCGAAGAGGGTAACGTAATCGAGCTGACTATTGGCCTGACGCTCTGTAGCCAGTTCCATGGCACGTACAAAGGAGGCATCTTTGCTGTAGTTGCTAAGGGCTTTCACCACATCGGCTACCGATACTTCCATCACCACGTTCATACCACCTTGCAAATCGAGACCGAGGTTTAACTGTTGCTCTTTTACCTGCTGGTAAGTGAATGAGCGCACCAAGAGGTTGTACACCTTGGTATCGGCAATACTGTCGAGGTATGCCTTTTTCGCTACCGGATCGCCATTGGCGAATTTTTCGGCTTTGCTTTCTACGCGGCTAGATACAAAAGTGAAGCTCAATTGGTAAATACATACCAAGGCAAAAGCAATCACTAACGACCGAACCAGTCCTTTACTTTTCATTGTATTAATTTTTGGTTGTTAAATTTTTGGGGATTGACAATTTGCAGCATTGTCGGGCTGTGTTGCTAAAAAGCCGATGCTTAAGGTGCCAAAGCTGGCATGATGTGCGTAAAAAGCACCCTGTTGAGTTGAATAACAGCATCTGGCAAGAGCTGACCAACCGTAATATGAGCTGATTGAGTTAAAAAATAGTCCCCGCTATGCAAGGCATCGGGCAAAGCCTGCTGCCAATACAAGCCACTGGAGGGCGTAGGTAAAATTTGAAAACTCTCGAAAAAATGTTGGGGCGCTGGTGCATCGGTGGCATCAGACGGCTGTGCACCTTGCTCCACTGCCACCTGAGCTGGCAAAAGCCAGTCGGAGGCGGTAGCCGCCGTGCCCAAACTCAGGGCCAATACCAAAATCAATAGCTTGCGCAACATCAGAGGGCGAATATAAGGCAAAGCCGAAACAATGTATGCGGTTTACTGTGATATTTTCTTGTGATTGGTTCGAAAAAGAGGCTAAACACCCGATTTTAGCGCAATACGCAGTGCATAACCACTTCCTTTCCTACAGATTCGCCTTTCCAAAAAAAAATAACGACCTTTGCACCAAATTTCAGCAGGCATATGATTTCAGTTTCTAATATTTCGCTCCGTTTTGGCAAACGCGTTTTGTTTGAAGACGTTAACCTCAAATTTTCGCATGGCAATTGCTATGGCATCATCGGTGCCAACGGCGCGGGCAAGTCTACTTTTCTGAAGATTTTAAGCGGCGAAATCGACCCCACCAACGGTCACGTGAGCATCACCCCCGGCGAGCGCATGGCGGTATTGAAGCAGAACCACTACGAATTCGATGAATTTACCGTGATGGAAACCGTGCTCATGGGCCACAAAGAGCTCTATGAGGTGATGAAAGAAAAGGACGCCATTTATGCCAAGGCTGATTTTACCGACGCAGACGGCATTCGTGCTGGCGACCTCGAAAGCAAATTTGCTGAAATGAACGGCTGGGACGCCGAAAGCAATGCCGCTACCCTGCTGAGCAATTTGAACATCAGCGAAGATGTGCACTATAAACTCGTGAAAGAGCTCGATGGCAAGCAAAAAGTACGTGTATTGCTCGCACAGGCGCTTTTTGGCAATCCCGATATTTTATTGCTCGACGAACCTACCAACGACCTCGACCTGGCCACCATTGGCTGGCTCGAAAACTTTTTGGCCGATTACCAGAATACTGCCATCGTGGTATCGCACGACCGTCACTTCCTTGACGCGGTGTGTACCCATGTGGTAGACGTGGACTTCAGCAAAATGAACATCTACACCGGTAACTACTCCTTCTGGTACGAATCGAGCCAGCTCGCCCTCAAGCAGCGCGCCGATCAAAACAAAAAGCTCGAAGACAAGGTGAAGGAACTCCAGGACTTCATCAGTCGCTTCAGCGCCAACGCCTCCAAATCGAAGCAGGCCACCAGCCGTAAAAAGGCCCTCGACAAAATCAATTTCGAAGACATCAAGCCTTCGAACCGCAAGTACCCCGCCATCATGTTCAACAACCAGAGCCGCGAGGCCGGTGACCAGATTTTAGAGGTTTCGAACCTCAAAATCGAGCAACATGGCGAAGTTTTAGCGGCGAACATCAATTTTACAGTGAACCGTGGCGACAAAATTTGCATCCTCGCCAAAAACAGTTTGGCCAGCACCGCCTTCTACCAAGCCTTGGCGGGAGAATTGGTGCCCAGCAAAGGCGATATCAAATGGGGTGTAACGGTAAATAAGGCCTATTTGCCTGGCGACAATACCGAATATTTCGAAGGACAAGCGCATTTGAACCTCGTAGACTGGTTGCGCCAGTATTCACCCAACGAAAAGGACGAGCAATTTATCCGCGGCTTCTTGGGCAAGATGTTGTTTTCGGGGGAAGAAGTACTCAAGAAGTGTAACGTACTGAGTGGTGGCGAAAAAATGCGCTGCATGTTCAGTCGCATGATGCTCCAGCAAGGCAATGTGCTGTTGATGGACGAGCCTACGAACCACCTCGACCTCGAGTCGATTACGGCCTTGAACAACGGCTTGCAAGACTTTAAAGGCACACTCTTGTTCACCACCAGTGACCATACCTTGGCGCAAACCGTAGCCACTCGCATCATCGAACTTACGCCGGCAGGCGCCATCGATAAATTGATGGAATTTGATGAATACATCAGCAGCGCAGCTATCAACGAGCAGCGCGAGGCTTTGGTGGGCAAAACAAAATAAGTTCAGTAATAAGTTTCTTAACATCCATTGTGATTATTGTTTCATCGGCAGCTGCTCTTTGGGCAAACCGAGTTTTTAATTACAACCGATATTTTTTAACTTTGAAATACAAATAATCACCATGAAAGCAAACGAAGTCCTTGTGGTTCAACCTAAAAACAGCGCTCAACTTGAAGCGCTCAAGGCTTTTATGGAAGCATTTAAAATTGAATTTGTTGTGCGCGAAGGTGCTGACTACGAGCCGGACTTCGTAGAAAAAATAAATGCTAGTCGGAAACAGGCTGAAAACGGGGAAGTAACCCGTGTGAAAAAAGAGCAATTATCGGCTTTTTTGGGCTTGTGACATGGCCTTTGATTTAGACTTTACCTTCCAAGCCAAGGAAGAAATAGAATTTCACAAAAAAGCCGGTGACAAAGCCGTACTGAAGAAACTGCTTAAATTGTTGGAGGAGATTTCGGAACATCCCTTTGAGGGCACAGGAAAACCAGAACCCCTCAAATATTCACTCAATGGGTGTTGGTCGAGGCGCATTAATCGCGAACACCGATTGGTTTACGAAGTAAAAGAAAGTAGGGTTGTCATACTTTCAGTAAAGGGACATTATTCTTAAAATCCAATATGCCGAAATACTCCTTCAGGTAACGCCATTGCATTTTATATTCACCTCGCCCCCGAAGGCATCACCGCACCAGCCAAGCGATTATACATGAGGTGCATGCCAGAAAACAACTCATCGTTGCCCTTAATTTCATAACGAGCTTTTATTACACTCGGAGGCAAATACCCTACCTTCACCCCTTGCTCGCCTTCGTACACCAATAATTTTAGCGGCAGTTCAAAAGCTACTTCCGGATTTAATTGTATCAATTTACTGCCCACCAAAGGATTGCCAAACACAATCACATGCACAGGCCTAACGTCTAGGCCTACATTGAGTGCATTTTCGTAATGGTTAAACTCTGCAAAGACGGTGAGACCCAATTGATCCATCTCTTGCTTCAACACCTCAATGGTGCCAAAATAATCTAACTCAGAATTAAAAAACTGTACTGCATTTTGGGCTTTTAAAGACCATCCACTGGTCATCAATAGCAATACCACGAATACTCCTGCCTTTTTCATTTGAGTGTATTTGGACCTGAAATTAGAAAATTAAATACGATGCCCTCAGCTTTTTTTCGATGAAAGTCCGGTTTCAAGCAGAAGCGATGGTAACACCACCGCCATACAACCAATTACATTGTACCACAAAAAAGGCACATCCGTAAAAAAGAAAAGGCCTAAAATGAGCAATTCAGCCCCTAGGGCACTGTAAAAAACCGCCTTCGCGCCTACTTTTTTAAAGAAGAACGCCACCATAAAAATGCCCAAGATGGTGCCATACACCAAGGATCCTAAAATATTCACCGCTTCAATCAGGGTGCCCAATCGGTTGGCGAACATCGCAAACACAATGGCGTAGCCGCCCCACGCTACAGTGCTCCAGCGACTTACTTTGAAATAATGTACATCGTCGCCATCGGTTTTGATTAGGCGTTTGTACACATCTACCACCGTGGTGCTGGCCAAGGCATTGAGCTCGCTGCTGGTGCTCGACATGCTGGCTGAAAAAATCACCGAAATGATCAAGCCAATCAAGCCCGCCGGCAAAAAGTCGAACACATAATTGAGGAAGATGTAATTGGTATCGTTGGTATCGGCTTTGGGGTTGCCTTGCGCAATCACTGTTTTGGCCTCGGCACGCAGTTCATCGAGCGAGGCTTGGGCGGCTTGCAATTTGGCCAAGCCGGCAGCATCATCGGCTCCTGCCTCGAGCAGCTCAAAGGCAGCGGCACGGCGCTCGGCTGCGGCCGTCGAAAAATCGGCTTCTACCCGGGCTAAATCGGCCGAAACAGCGCTCTGCCGGGTTTCTTCAAGCAAAACGCGGTTAAAAAACACCGGTGGCGCCTGAAAAATATAGAACACAAACACCAAAGCCCCCACAAAAAGGATGGCAAACTGCATCGGAATTTTCAACAGTCCGTTAAAAATCAAACCCATTCGGCTCTGGGCAATCGATTGGCCGCCTAAATACCGCTGCACCTGACTTTGGTCGGTGCCAAAATACGACAGCATTAAAAAGGTACCGCCAATCAAGCCGCTCCATATGTTGTAGCGACTGCTCAGGTCAAAATCAAAGTCAATGGCATTGAGCTTGCCCAGCTTTCCGGCCAAGGTGAGGGTTTCGCCCATGCCTACGCCCGTTGGTAGGGAGGTAAAAACGTAGTAACCAGCCAATCCCATCCCCGCCAAAATAATGGCCATCTGCGTTTTTTGGGTGCGGGCCACGGCATTGGTGCCCCCGCTTACGGTGTACACAATTACAATCAAACCTATCACGAGGTTGGTGTAATAGATGTTCCAGCCCAACAAACTGCTCAAAATTAAGGAAGGCGCAAAAATGGTAAACCCAGCCGCCAATCCCCGCTGCGTCAAAAACAAAAAAGCCGCCAAGGTGCGCGTGCGCAAATCGAAACGCGCTTCTAAAAATTCATAAGCCGTGTACACATTGAGCCGGTAGTACAAAGGCACGGCAAAAGCCGATAAAATCACCATCGCAATGGGCAAGCCAAAGTAAAACTGGATGAATTGCATGCCATCGGTATAGGCCAAGCCGGGCGCCGACAAAAAAGTAATGGCGCTGGCCTGCGTGGCCATAATGCTCAGTCCCACCGTAAACCAACTCATGCTACGGCCGCGTAAAAACGACTGCATATCGCGGTCCTGACGGCTTTTCCACACCCCATACACCACAATCAGCAGCTGCGAAAGCGCCAATACGGTCCAGTCGAGCCAACTCATCCCCACACCTCCGAAAACCAATACAGCAATACCACCAGCAGCACCAGCCAAGCCAACAACAGCCCGTAAGCCTGCCGCCAGCTTTTAATAAACTTGGGCATGCCCACCAGCGACTCTTCGTCAACCAGCTCCACTTGCTTTTTAGGAAGGTCCTGCTCGGCCATCTTATTTGGCTTCAATTAAATTTACAAACAAGCGGTAGGCGCCTGGTACCCCAGCCGGCAACTGCCTGAACCAGCTCAAACCCGAATAAATATACACCCCTTTGCCATAGCGGGCATACAGCAGCGCACCATCCAAAGGCTTCTCGCCCGGATCGTTCATGCGCAACAAAGGCGTATAGGCGCTGTCCCAGCTGGCCGGAAAGTACAAGCCGCGCTCCTGCACCCAGCCGTCAAAGTCGCTTTGGGTGATTTTATAAGGATGGTTGAGCAGCGGATGCGCCGGCTGCAGCATGCTTACTGGAGCCTCTTCCACCGTTACCCGCTCACGTCCTAATTTAAAGGGATACGGGCCTAAATCGGTGGTTTTTAAGGACTGACTGGTGTTGTACTGAAAAATCAAGGTCCCGCCCTGCTCCACATAGGCCATCAAAACCGGCATTTTACTTTCAATACGGCCTTCAATATTCGCAATCCGCACCCCCGCCACAATGCTTTCGTAGCGTTTGAGGTGGTCGAGGTGACAATTTTCCGGCAAAATTTCTTCTACCACATAGCCCAAAGCTTGCAGTGCAGCGGGAATATCGTCGCCAGCGCCAGGCAAATAGCCGATGCGCTTTTTCTCACGCCGCCTGTCGAGGTTCAACAACTTGGCTTCGGCCAGTGGCGTTATCAGGGAGATGGGCAAATGCGGGTAAGTAATGCGCTGCAAACTGCGCTCGTAGCGGCTGCCGTTTATTTGGATGGATGCTTTTACCGTACCGCTGCCCGTGGCTTTGCCGGGTTGCACCCAAAACGATAGCATTTGCTCGCCGCCCGCCTTGAGTTGCTTTATGGCATGTTGCTCGGGCTCGGCAAACCAGCCAGTGGGCAGCTCCAAGCGCACTTCCGCTGCGGCTACATCGCTCATGGCGCTCACCAGCACCCGCACTTCTACCGCTTCACCGGCACTCAGGTAATTGTCTTTTTCGATTTTGAGATAGGCAGGGTGCAAAATCTCAACAGGACGATAACGCTCACTGTCGGCAGGATCGGTCCAGCGGTAATAAGCCGGCACCACCGCCTGCACCATGTGCCATTGCTTGCCAACCTGGATGCGGTAACTGGCCAAGGCGCTAAAAGCCGCAGGATTTTCGGCATAACCCACCCAACGCTGGTCTGGCAAATCAAAAAAGCCGTTCCCAGGTTCTTGCAACCAAAATGGGGTAGATTCGGGCACGGAGTTGGGCACTGCCAAGCGCCGTTTCACTTCCAACAAACGATTGAAAGGTAGGCTCAGCACCTCCTGCTGCATCGCCATGCTGGCATAGCCATAAGGTGCAACATCGCTGCTGAGGTACATGCTCAGCGACTGCATCTCGAGTGCTGCTAACTGCACCTCTACCGGATGCCTTACAATGCTCCTGAAGTTCAGCAGCATCGAATCGCCAGCCACATAGCTGTATTTATCGGCCGCCCATTCGTGCCAAACGCCGGCCGCATCGAGCAATAAAGCCGATAGCTGTTGCAATTTGAGGGCTTTCCAGGGACCATCAGGCAAGGCCTCCATGGCTGCGCGCGCTTTGAGCAGGGCGGGCAGGCTTTTCCAAGGGGCGGAAGCATCGTAAGCTTTTTCAGCGGCTTGCAGGGCCTTTTGCACCGCAGCGCCGCCAGCCACCCGCTTCCAACTCAAAGTAAGGCCGTCGAATAAATCAACCACACTCGTTTCACCGGCCAAAGGCTGCAAATATTCTACCTCTTCTCCTCTTTGCCGGGCGGCACCAAAACCTTGACTTTTGTGCATCGAGCGACTGGCCGAGGCAATTTCGCCATAGCCTGTGCCCAAAACTGCATTGTAACTGCCCACATCTACGGGTAAAAAGCCGGTTTTGTCGAAGTCCTCGCGACCGTAAAACCACCAGCTGGTGTTCCAGTAAATGCTGCGGGCCTGCCAAGTTTGCAAATAAGCCAATTGCTCGGGAAAACGTTTGGGATCGGCGGCTGCCGCAAAAGCCTCCACGGCCAATTGTGCCGATGCTGTATGATGCCCGTGCGTGGGCGAAGGCTCGGGCGTAAAACGGGTAATGATTACATCGGGCTGAAACTTGCGAATCACCCACACCACATCGGCCAGCAACGAATCGCGGTCCCATTTGGTGAAGGTCTCTTCTGGGTTTTTAGAAAAGCCGAAGTCGTTGGCCCTGGTAAAAAACTGCTGAGCACCGTCCAAACGGCGGGCGGCAAGCAGCTCCTGGGTGCGAATCAGGCCGAGGCCCTCCCG
Source organism: Sphingobacteriaceae bacterium (assembly GCA_030682795.1). GTDB lineage: Bacteria > Bacteroidota > Bacteroidia > UBA7662 > UBA7662 > PNNG01. Next base: position 12,247 of record JAUXNJ010000043.1, on the reverse strand, counting down.
CACTTCTTTGCCTATTAAATTCTGACCGCCGTCGCCACGGGTGAGCGACAAATAAGCCGTTTCCACCTTCTTTTCCCGTGCCAACCACGCCAGCATGCGGGTATTTTCATCGTCGGGATGCGCCGCCACATACAGTACCTTGCCCAACACCTGCAGCTTGCGCAGTTGTTCGAGCATTTCGCCGGAGCTCGGGCTGCTACCCGGACCATAGCCCGGTTGCGCTTGCAAGCCCATACTGAGCAGCAGCAGAAACAAAAGAGACGCGCCGAAACGCGTCTCTTTGATCAGACTTTTTAAAAACATCCTTTATTTTTTCTTGGCCGGCTTCACTTTGCTCCAGGCCGCAATTTTCTCATCAATTTCTGGCTTGGTCATGTCGTACCAGCTGCTTGGTGTTTCAGCACCTGCCTTGTGAGCTGCTTGGGCTGCTGCTATGGCTTCTGGCACCTGTCCTAGCGCTTCGTGCGCCTTGGCCTTGGCCCAATGGGTCATAAAATGCTTGCCATTTAAGGCCACTGCACGGTTGGCATACATCAAAGCATCGTTGGCATTGCCGCCATTGGCAGTAAGGTAGTTGGCGGCATTGGCCAAAGGATACCAATCGGCTGGGGTGTTTTCAAATTGCTTGTTGATGCTCGCAAAAGCCTGCGCCTTGCTGTCTACGCTCACAGGGAACTTAATTTTGATGCGGTCCCACTTCATCACCACATGCGCCTCGTCGGCACTTACGTGGTTGATGTAAAAGCCCAAACGCTCTTTGGCTTCGGTTACTTTTTCTGGCGTTACTTCAAAACGAAGCACATCTAAATCTTTTTTATAATTGGTTGAACCCCACTGACCCGCATTGCTGTTTAAAATCACGGTCCAGCTGTTTTCGGCAGGAATGGTAAACAAGGCATATTTGCCCGCTTTCACCGCTTTGCCAGCCACCATTACGTCGGTGCTGAAGCTGATTTCGGTAGCAGTATTGGCACCTGTGCGCCACACTTCACCATATGGCACCAACTTACCAAAAACCTCGCGACCGTTCACGGCTGGTGAGCTGTAAGTCACTGCAACTTCTGTTAAGCCAACAGTGTACATCACACTGGCTTTGGGACTTGGTTGTGGGAGCGCCAACTGCGCCAAAGTGACCATAGAGGCCGAAATAATGATCAAAAGTGTAGATAAAGCGATCTTTCGCATAAGAATTGGTTTTGAGGTGAATTCCCAAAGTTAACAATAAAAGTGCTCAATTGTTGTGGTTTACCAAGGCCGAAGCCGCCTGCATTTGGCTTTCTAGCTGAGCCACAGCCTCCTCCCCCGTTAAACTTGTGCAGTCGATAGGCTCCAGCATTTGCCAGCGCAAGCGGATGCCGATGGGCACTGGCCAAAAACCATCTTGCACCAATTTCCAACTGTTTTGAATGTGGATGGGGATGATCACCGCGTTGGGAATGGCCTGCAGCAGGGTTTTAATACCACCCGGCTGAAAAGCTTTGAGCTGCCCATCACGCGAGCGGGTACCCTCGGGGAAGATGCAAACCGACTCGCCGCTATGCGCCACCCTTTGACCGAGCGCCTCAATGGCCTGGCGCGCCTGTACCGAGTCTTTGCGATTGATGCCAATGGCTCCACCACATTTATAATTGTAAGAGATGCTGGGAATGCCCTTGCTCAACTCTTTTTTGGCGATAAAAAGAGGACGGTATTGGCGCAAGAACCAAATCATGGCCGGAATGTCGTTCATGCTCTGGTGGTTGGCCGCAAAAATGAGTGGTTTATTGGCAGGAATGCGCTCCTTGTCGAGCCTAAAATCGAGCCGCCCGCCCATCACATGGATGCAGCGCATGAGTCCCCAATTGAGTCGGTACACCAGCCACTGCTGGGCGCGGTAGCCAAGGAGGTTAAAGGCCAGCCATTGCAAGGGTTGAAAAATCAGCAGCACCAGTCCAAAACTGAGCAGGTAAAAAGGTGTAAGGAAATAGGCGATTAATTTTTTCACAATCATTTTACATTGAAATAGCAGCGTGTGAATTTACGCTACAATTCTCAAGATTTTAAGGGATTTATGGGCATTTTGCCTTCTCGACTTCGGTCCTTAACGCATCAACCCTATCGATTTGGTGTTGTTAAGCTTCATTTTAAAGATTTTTTTCGATATTTTTGTGTTTTTGAGATTTACAAAACACCACACCAACATTCGCTACATGAGCTTTTTGCATTCTGGAAAAACCACTTCAACAGCGCTGCTACTCCTTTTGTGGATGCTGTTTCAGCTACATCCTCTGCAGGCCCAAGTTGCCGATCAGGCGAGCATTAATCTCAAAGAAACAGGCATTTGGAATGGTCTTTATCTCAAAATTAGGGCAAACGACCGATTCGGCTACTATGGCGAACATCACTACCGGGTACGCAATAGCACCGAGAACCTCACCAGCTTTGTGGGTCGAACCCGGCAGGTGTACAATCGCGCGGGCTTAAACATCTACTTCAACAAATATTTTGAGGCGGTAATAGGACCAACACTCGTTTTCAACTACACCCCCGTTCCTGGTGACCCCCTCTACGAAAAGGTCACCCTCGAACCCCGTATCTGGCACCAGTGGTTGTTTATCATGCCCGAAATGGGCCGGCTTAAAATGTACCACCAATTTCGATTCGAGCACCGCTGGAAACGCGATAACCGCGTGGATGCTGCCTTTGAGTACACCGACCGCTTCCGCTACAAACTTTTTGCCTATGTGCCGCTGAACTCAAAAAGCATCCGGCTCAAAACCCTTTACTTTTCACCCTCTTTTGAGATTTTTATGCATGCTGGCAAATCCATTGTGTACAATCCCTTCGAAGATTTTAGGACCTACAATGGCTTTGGCTACATTCTGAATAAAAACATTACGTTTTTCGCAGGGCATATGTGGACCGTTGGCCAGGAACCCAGTGGATTTCAATACCGAACTTCCCACATCCTGCGCTTCAATGTATTTGTAGGATTAGATGGTAGAAGAATTGAAAACCGATTACCAACCATAAACATTGGCTATTGATGATGCAACAAAAAGGACTCACATACTTATTAGCAGTCGGTTTAATTGCCCTGGGCATTTGGCTTTTCCTAGAAAATAGCAGCAAGCGCCAATTGGAGCAGGAAAACCAACAGCTCCTAACCACCTTGTCGTACTTGAGTCCGTTAGATACCGGCCTACAAGCCTTCCTCGCCGGAGACACCAGTAATGCTGCCTTCTACTTCACCCAAGCCGCTGCTGCCAAGCAAGATGCCGCGGTGGTAACCTCTTTTCAATCATTTTTGGCCGATTTGAATGTGGCCAGAATGAAAAGAGATAGTTTACAACAACTAAGCAAACGCATGCAAAATGCCACAGACAAACTTTCTCAGCTCATTTCTCAGCTGCAAAGCGATGTGGTGATTAAAGAGTTTTTCATCGATTCGCTCAACAATTATTTGCTTGCCACCGAAAAAGCCAAACTCAGTCTGCAGCTCAACCAGCAACAGCTAGAAACAGAGTTGAACATGGCCAAAAATGCTTACCAGCAACTTACTTTCAAAAATGCAGAAGGTCTCACCGTACGCTATTTTGGTCGCTGTGAAGCTGGCAAAGCCGCTGGATTTGGCATTGGCTTGTTTGAATCAAAAGGCATCTACGAGGGCCAATGGCTCGACAATGCCCGCCATGGAGCTGGTAAATACACCTGGTCGAATGGCGATTCCTACGAAGGAGAATTCAGGGAAGGCGCCCGCAATGGCTTTGGCGTTTACACCTTTGCCACCGGCGAGAGCTATGTAGGAAATTGGAAAAACGATTTGCGGGATGGTAAAGGTAAATTACTCGATTCGGGTGGTTCGGTTTTATTAGATGGCGATTGGGAAAGGGACCGCTTCTTGCGGAAACCAAGCAAAAATGCCACGGATTCAACCCAGCAGCAACCCACACCTTAGCGGGCTTCTGTAAGCGCATCTGAAAATAGCCATTCCCAGCATGAACAGCCCTGCTCCTTCGTTCACAAATTATTTTAGCGAGCTTAACGAAACAGAACTCACCGAGCTCATGTCGTATTTTAAGACAGAAAAACTGGCTAAAAACGACTTCTTTACTGAGGCTGGCCGGCAGTGCGAGCGGCTCAGTTTGGTGCATACTGGCATCCTACGCGTTTTTGCCCTCGATGAAGATGGCCGTGAAATCACCCAGTGGCTGTCTACCCCCAACAGCTTTGTGACCGAAATCGCCAGCTTCTTCTTCAACCAAAACAACCGCTGGTCTATTCAGGCCCTTACTGAAGTAGAGCTGCTGAGCTTGCACAAAAGCGACTACCTCCGGCTTTGCGAAGCTTTCCCCAAGTGGAACGACATTGAAAAAAAAATCATCGCCAGCTGCTTCATCACCCTCGAAAACCGGGTTTTTACTCATTTGTCGAAAAGCGCCGAAGAGCGCTATGAGCACTACCTGCAGCACAACAAAGCGCTTTTTCAGCAAGTGCCGCTGCAATACATCGCCTCGGTGCTGGGCATGAGTCCCGAAACCATCAGCCGCATCCGCAACAAGCAGCGCGATAATTCTTGACTTTTATCAAGGGCCAAGGGCGGTAGCTTGCTGAACTTTGCAAGCATCAAATCAATGCTTTATGACCAAATCGATGCAAGGCCTGTTGAGGCTTGAAGACCTGGGCGCTTTCCTCTTATCCATTTTTTTGTTCAACCAGCTAGACTTCGCCTGGTGGGTGTACCCGTCGCTGTTGCTACTGCCCGACCTCTCGATGCTGGGTTACCTGTACAATGCCAAAGTGGGGGCCTATGTCTACAACTTCTTCCACCACCAATTGCTGGGCATGCTTTGCTGGATGTTGGGGATGTGGCTGGAGGCGCCGGAGCTGGCGCTGGCAGGACTCATACTGTTTGGGCACGCCGCCATGGACCGCTTATTTGGCTATGGCCTCAAGTACAACGACAGCTTTCACAACACGCATTTGGGCTGGATTGGAAAAAAAGCCGCCGATCGCTAGGAACAAAATATTCCGTATCTTTGTATTCTTACTCGAAATTGGGGCTGACCGGAATCGACAGCTCGCGATGATACTGCTGTAAGCATGCCGAGATTTGTGTGGGGCCTCGTAAATCGGAACACTCGAGCCATAACTGGCGAAAACAATTACGCACTCGCTGCCTAATTCTAGGAATTACGCATGAGTTGTCTCCGTTGGGATGGGTTTCTTAGTCCTGGCATATGGAGGCATAACCAATGAGAAAATAGTCTGCGGCCCGTTGCGTGCCAAGGGCGAAACAACAGCAACTAAGGAAGCACTGTGGTAAGCCCCCGACCTGGTGTGACTCGAAAATCAACGGACGGCTAAGCATGTAGAAAGCTTCAGATCAGCTTGTCTGGACCAGGGTTCGACTCCCTGCAGCTCCACAAAAGGCAGTTCTTCAACGGACTGCCTTTTTCATTTCTCCCCTGCCGTTGTTTAAAAGCACATTCGAACTTCATCCCACAAAAAGAACCGCTTTTCGTTGCTTTTCACGCCAAACAGCCGTTTTTTTGCAGCATGCAAACCATCCGCCTCGGCATCCTCCGCGAAGGCAAAGTGCCACCCGATCACCGCGTTCCCCTCATTCCCGAGCATTGCCAGGAACTCCTCCAGCAATACGGCCATTTAGAGATTTATGTGCAGCCCTCCGACATCCGCTGCTTCCCCGAATCGGCCTACCAACGGGCGGGATGCGTGATCAGTGAAGACCTCAGCCAGTGCCACATTTTGATGGGGGTAAAAGAGGTGCCGGTGAGTTTGCTGCAGCCGCAAAAGACCTATCTGTTTTTTTCGCACACCATCAAACGCCAACCGTACAACCGCAAACTGCTGCAGGAGCTGCTCAAAAAGCAAATTCGGATGATCGATTACGAGCTCATTACCTTCGATAACGGCAAACGGGCGGTGGCTTTCGGGCATTTTGCAGGCGTGGTGGGTACCCACAACGGACTCCTCACCTACGGCCGGCGCTCCGGCAAATTCCACCTCAAACCCGCCCATTCGTTTCGCGATTATGCCGAAATGCGGGCCACCTACACCAGTCTTAACCTGCCTGCCATGAAGGTGGTGGTTACGGGCACAGGCCGCGTAGGCGCTGGCGCAGTGGAGCTGTTGGCCGCAGCCGGTTTGAGGAAGGTGAGTCCGCAAGAATTTCTCACCGAAAACTTCAACGAAGCCGTGTATTGCGAGCTGCGGAGCAAGGATATGTACCGCCACCGCAACAATACGGCTTGGGACGGCGCCCATTTCCATGCCCATCCCGACGAATATGTCTCCATTTTTGAGCCTTACACCCGCGTGGCCGACCTCATGATCAACACCATATATTGGTCGCCCAAAGCGCCCGTCTTTTTTACCAAAGAAGACATGAAAGCGCCCGATTTTAGCATTCAAACCATTGCCGACGTTACCTGCGACATCGAAGGAAGCATCCCCTCTACCCTGCGCGCCAGCACCATTCCCGACCCGGTATATGGCTACGATCCGCAGCAAGAAGCCGAAACCCTGCCCTTTGCACCTGGCTCCATTGATGTGATGGCGGTCGACAACCTCCCCTGCGAACTGCCGGTGGATGCCTCGCGCGAGTTTAGCTACAACCTGGTAAAACACGTCATGCACCTGCTGCTATCGCCGCACCAGCACCCCATGATTGAGCGAGCAACCATTACGCGCGACGGCGCTTTGATGCCCGCTTTTACGTATCTCGGTCCGGGTTACGGGCACGCCGACTAAAAGCGCACACGAACCATTAGTTTTTTAAACAACGAACCTTCGCTTCCTTTTTTGGAGGCGCAACAGCTAGCAATGTGGTTCAATGGTTGTATCGCCAGCCAATCCCTCCTAACAAAATTCCTATCAATAAATACACTATATATACTTGGTATTTAAATTAAATATTTGCGTGTACGGAGCTCCTAGGGAAGCTTATAAGAACAACCGCTAAAACGCCTCATCAACGCGCAAAATAATAATGTAGAAATAATCCCAAATGTTTTCCCATTTGCCTTGCATTTTATATTTTGCAAAAGTTTACGAATGTAACCCAGTATAATAAGAGGATTTAACCAACCAACCCTAGAAGCTGATGTTTGAATTATTACAATTCCCCAGTATCATCGAAGGCAACAACACCGAGCTGCGCCAGGTAGCTCCAGACCTCATCAATGGTTTGAAGTTGCATGAAAAACGCCGAGCCTATGTGATTGGTAATTTGGCCCTCACCGAAGGCGTGGCCCCACACAAAAACATCAACTCCGCCCCTGGCGAATTAGAATATCAATTGCTGTTGAAGTCGGCCTTGCTGCTCGCTTCCACCGAACTTGGCAAAAACAAACTCACCGTCACCACGGGCTTCCCTACCTCTACCTATCAGTTGTACCGCGAGCAAGCCGTTGAAATCATTGAGCGCGAGCATGTGATCGAATACGATCCAGCCACCTTTTCAAATGCCGTGCGCCGCAATTTCCCGGTAAGCGTTAATAAGGTACAGGTGATGCCCGAAATTCAGGGTTGCATCCTAGGTTTGCGCCACGGCGCCCCCCAAGCCAAAGGCAACTTCTTTGTGGTGTCGCTCGGCTTTGGCACCTGCGAGGCGGTGATGAGCACCGAAAGTGGTAGCGTGCAACGTACGTCGATTTCGACTAACGGACTGCGTTATGCCGTAAATTTGATGATGAACGAGCTGGGCAAAAAATACTACCTCGAATTGCAGAACGAGCACCAGCTCGACCAAGCCTTCCAAAAAGGTTTTCTGTTTAGCAACCGCAAACGGGTAGACCTGCGCGAAACCCGCGAGAGGGTGCTGCAGCAGTATTACCAAGAAGTAATTTCGCCGGCTTTGCGGAAGGCTTTCCAGGACAGCGACTTTCAGCGGGCCGACAAACTCTACCTCGTAGGGGGCGGTGCCCATTATGAAGATTTATTGGCGCAGTTTAACCTCGAATTCCAGGATGTGGTAGAAGTAATTGTGCCGCAAAACCCTGCCGGCATGGCCACCACCGGCTATTGCATCAACAGCATACAGCTTAACAATGGGGATGCTTCGGCGGCTGTGGGCATCGACCTCGGCAATGCCACCACCATTGTAAGTTTTGCCAAGGGCAGCGCCAAGCCTACGCCCGACAACGACTTTTCAGAAAAAACAGAGCCGGCCACCATCGAAAAAGTAGTGCCTCGCCAGCCAGTTGCAAAAGCTGCGCCTGTGGTGAGCCCTACCCCTGCCCCGGTTTTAAACATTGTGGATGAGGCGCTTGAAAGTGCGCCTGCAGCAGAAGAAGTTATCAGCACGCTCTCGGCTGCTCGTCCCCAGCCTGCTCCCAAAACTGCACCCGCCAAAAGTGCCGACCGTTTGGGCAAATTTTTGAAGACAGGCATGTGGTAACAGGCTATTTATGCATGATTAAAATTTGAATATTTTGGATTTTAAAGAGGCTTTTTAAGCCTCTTTTTTTTGCCCTTTTCCTTTCTCTCTTTGGGAATAATATTGCGTATTGCGCAACTTTTTCCACAATTGGGGCAAAATGCTGGTCAATTAGTAGCATCTGCCTATTTTGGCACTTCTTAAAACTGAAAACAATAAGTTAAAGATTTGATAACCTGTAAAGCTTGGCGAAGGCTCGATTAAACGGGAGATTTGAGGCAAACTAAATTGAATAAAAAATACATTATGAAACCAAGCTTACTACTAAGAGCAAGCCTACTTTTATCCCTTTTGGGGATCACAAGTTTCTTCAGCTTTGGACAAACCAATCCAACTGCACACAGTTTAAGTGCGTCTAATTTCACCTTTACTGGCTTTGGAGATGGAACTTCGACAACCTATCCGACTTCAATTCAAGGTCATAGTTTTAGTGCTGAGAGGACATCATCGAATTTAACAGATAACGCAACGGCCGATAGGGTGTTAGTAGCAAATTCAACTACCATTACAACTGGTTCTATTAGAAATGAAGTTGCAAATGGAATTAGTTTGCTAAATAGCGGCACGAATAACATAGGCGCAATTGTAGTTTCACTTAATGCTTCTGGAAGAACGGGGCTAAAAGTTACCTTTACTGCAGAACAATTAACGTCCGGTTTCAGTACTGGTTCACCCGATAGAGTTAATGGCGTCCGGTTACAGTATAGAATAGGCACCTCTGGCTCCTTTACCAACGTTGCAAATACTGAATATCTTACTACAAGCACGGCTTCCCTCAATGCAGCTCAAACATTCACTGAAATTGAATTACCGAGTGCATGTAATAATGAACCCATTGTTCATTTACGTTGGGTTTATTATATTTCGTCAGGAACAGCAAATAGTAGAGATAGAATACGTTTGGATGACATAACGGTAACAAGCCTTGCTTCAGCCAGTCCAACAATTATAACTAACACAGTCTCTTTATCAGGCTTTACAGCTATCACTGGCTCCAGCTCTGCCTCTCAAAACTTCACCGTACGCGCTACCAACGTTACCGAACGTGTAGTTTTAACTGCTCCAGCGGGCTTTCAGGTATCAAGAGACAATGTAACTTTCCAAGATACGGTACACACTGCTTTTGTGGTTGACAGTGTACCTACCCAAACCATCCACGTACGTCAAAACAGCGCTACCTTAGGTACTTCGTCTGGAAACATCAGCTGTACTTCGGCAGGTGCTACTGCGGTGAACGTGGCCTTGAGTGGTGTGGTGCTCTCAACGCAACCCAGTACACAACCTAGTTTAAGTATTGGCGCCATCACTGCCAGCACCATTGAGCTCACCGTTGGCAATACTGGTGGCTTGAGCAATTGGATCATCTTGGCGAAAGAAGGTTCAGCCGTAGATGGCGAACCAGTCGACGGCACCGATTATACACCTAATGCAACTTTTAGCAGTGGCGCCATTATCAATACCAACAACAGGGTTGTATTAAAAGGTAACGGCACCAGTGTAACCGTTACCGTACCTAATCCTGCTACCACTTACCATTTTGCCATTTTTGCTTATAATGATGGCGGTGTTTCAGCCTCTACCAACTACAACCCAACTACCCCAGGTACCGCCAATGCCACTACCCTGTCGGTACCCTTGGGCTGGCAAATCAACGCTACCAATACGGTATTTAGCATCAACTTCGATGCAACGGTGGACAATGTAAACAATGGCAGCTTTGCGGCAGCTAGCACATTCGGTGCTGCTAATCCCGCTGCGGGCCAGTTAAACAGTAATGCTTGGGCCTACTCAGCGAACTCATCAGGAGCTGCTACTTTTGGAGGGAATCTTTCATCAGGTTTCGGTATTAGTACAGGTGGGGTAACTAGCAGTGGGGCTTTTGCCTTCGAAGTGGCCACTGGAAATATCGCTTTAGGTATTCAACCTACTGGCACTGTGTTTTCAACTGGTGGAAATTTCACCCTCCGCATCCAAAACAAAACGGGTGCAACTTTAAACAACGCGCAGTTGTCCTACATTTTATGGGTAAACAACAACGAGGCACGTTCTACCACCATAGCTTTCAGTCATTCTACCGACAACAGCACCTACACCTCAGCCACTGATGCGAGCTATTCTTCTGTTTTAGCTTCACAAGGCAGCGTACTTTGGGTTCCTCAATACTTCTCAATAAGCTTAAGTGGCTTAAACGTGGCTGCAGATGGCTTTTTGTACCTGCGCTGGTCAGGCACCGACAATGGTGGCACAGGAAGCCGCGATGAATTTGCCATCGACGACATCAACTTTATTGCAGAGCGCAGCACGGCTACTTTAGCTACTTCTGGCAATTTCGACAACGTATTGGTTGATGGCAATGTTAGTCTATCAGCCGCCTCTTCTATTTCAGGCACCTTAAATTTAAAGAGCGGCGTGCTGAACACAGGGGGTAACCTTACACTTAAATCTACAGCTGCCAATGTAAGTGCCAACGTTATCAATGGCACCAACAGCAGCATCAACGGCAATGTAACCGTAGAGCGCTTCCTCCCATGGGCATCGGCCAACAACAGCGGTTTCCGTTTTGTGAGCCATCCTTTGGCCAGCAATCCTGTAATCAACACCGTTACCAATCTTCCAACAGCTACCAACACCGTAATTGGCTACAACGAGGGCAGCAATGCCTACGAAGGCATCAGCAACCGTGCTGGCACTTGGCCGCAAGGCATTGGTTATGGCGTGTGGAACAATGCTGCCAACACCATCAGCTTCACCGGTGCTTTGCAATTGAGCGATGTTGCAGCCATCAGCATGGGCAACGCCACACAACGTTGGAATTTCGCTGGTAATCCGTTTGCCAGTGTACTCGATTGGGATGCCGTAACCCGCACCGATATGCAAAATGCAGTTTGGGTATGGGTAAAAGACGATGTAGCCGTAGGTGGTGGTGCTTGGGCATCGTACATCGATGGGGTTGCTGCCAATGGCGGTAGCCGCTACATTGCTCCCATGCAAGGATTTATGGTGCGGGCACTGGCTTCAGGTACGCCAAGTTTGGCCTACCCTGCTGCGGCTCGGGTAAGCGGTCAAACGCCTAGCTACCAGCGCACACAAGCAGCTGGCGACATCTACCGTGTGAAAGTCACCAATACCACCAACAACAGTGCGATTGAAACCGTGATCCGCTTCCGTGCCAACGCTACCGAAAACCACGATGCGGCCTATGATGCTGAGTTTGTAACCGATTATTTCAACGGCACCCCCGATTTGTACACCAGCGATGCCAATGGCGTAAAATACAGCATCAATTCATTGCCAGAACTTACCGCCGCGGCAGTAGTGGTGCCTTTGCAACTCGAAACCTTTGGTGCAGGCAGTTTCAACTTTACCTTCGACGCTGCTGCCATGCTTACTTCCAGCCGCGTTCAGCTTGAAGACCGCAGATTTGGTAGCTTTACAGACCTGGTAGATGGCCAAGTTGTAAGTATCACCGTTGGTAGCAACGAGGCTGTAGACCGCTTCCGTTTGCATTTCAACAGTACTGGTGCAACAACTTCGGTAAACAACCAGCAGAACGACCTCATCCAAATATACACCAACGAAGGTGCCTTATACATCCGTGGCATTGAGCAAGCCCAAAGCCTCCGCATCCTCGACATCAGCGGTCGCACCGTGTATCTGCAGCAGCAGTTGAGCCTCGATGGCAACGCCCTTCGTCCGAACCTGGCCAAAGGCACCTATGTAGTGCAGTTGGTGAGCGGCGCAAGTGTAAAAACCGTAAAAGTTATTTTCTAAGCAATAAACGACCTTATAGATATGAAAAAGTTCCTT
>JAUXNJ010000037.1 GCA_030682795.1 Sphingobacteriaceae bacterium | reverse complement strand
GGGCAAACCTTGACCCAGCTTAACATAATATTTGGGGAGCGGCTACAAATCCATAAATTTGAGCGGTAGCCTTCCGGGGGGTACCCCCCGGAAGGCTACCGCTCATTACCTTTGACACAGTTTAGTGAACACTCCCCTTTTCAAGCGAAAGGAGAGACTCATTTATTTTATCAATGGTATTCATGATTTAGCTAAATATGTGTTATTAAAATTTTTCAACCAACTGCTATGTTGTTTAATAGACAGTAATAAGGAAACTTCTTCCAAAATAGGCTCCAAAGCTTTATTGTGATAAAGTATTTCTTTTCGGATGTAATTCAGCACTTCCAACAAATCATATCCATTGGATGCAAACTGAAGCAACCCATTTTCCAAATCTTCAATTGCGCGATCTACCAAATATTGGTTCATTACCATCAACTTTCCTCGCTTAATTCTCGTCTCAAGTAACAGTGCTGCATAACTTCTAATGAGCAATAAGGCCCCATTATCGGGCTTATCGCTCAAAATGCGTGAACTCGAGCCACGCAAATGCTCCAGATTATCAGAAATGCCATCTGTTAATTCAATGAAGTGTTTCAGGCACTTCATATCAAAATCAAGGCCGTCATTCGTCATTTCGAGCATCTCATCGGTGTATTTCGATGTGAAGTACAACGCAATTCTATTCGCAAGGTCCTTAGAGTCTTGAATGCGTATACCTGCTTCACACAACTCTTGCATATCGCCCATGGCCCGTTTTCGCTTTTCTCCAACGAACGAATACACGTACTCAATCAATAGCCATGCACAATCACGTAACATGGTGCCTTTTTTCAAGCCCGGTAACTTCGAAAGCAAATCGTTCACCTTTTTGGGAGATAGATACCTGCTAAGGTAATCGTTAAGATGCTGCAAAATGTCCGCATCGGTTTTACGCGCTAATTTCAAAACAATTTGCTTGGCCGCATAGTCCATTTCATAATCGCTGATGATGCCCAGTAGAGAAAGCCTATACACAGCTTTAAACGTGTCTGATTCTTCCCTTATCTGAAAGAACAAAGACGCCAACTGCGCGAGCAAGGGCTCCACCGCCAAGACATTTAAACTTTCTGCCTCGTTCGCACCATTAGCACTTATAAATTCAGACCTTAACTTCTGAATAAACTCATCACTACTTTCGCAATAATTAGCAGCTCGGTAAACGATTATTTCGTTGAATTGAGGGTTAACCTTTGCCGCAAGCAACCTGGCAATTTCTGCGATTTTATTATTTCTAAAGCCAACTACAACGTCGGGTAAGGCCTGATGCGTAGGGGTTGCTTGCATCACTTTCTCTATGCCTGGCTGTCTGTTGTCGAGCACTTGCTCTTGCAACCAAACGTGGCGATTTATCCTCGGCCCATTCTTTTCAATGAAATCTACAGCCAATTGCATGACTTGATCAGCTAATTCAAGCGAAATAGAGGCATGCTTAGCACCAAAATTGATGCTCATATTTTCCAAATCAATGTAGCCATAAGAAACCCCAAAAGCCCTGTTTACATACAATCTTCTGGCAGTATTTCCTTCCCATACCGTTACATTCACCACTTCGCCCAATCGCTCAAAAATGAGTTGAGCAACTTCATTAAGTCGCCTTGCCGCTGGAAAGCTGATCTCCTCCAAAAACTCCAAAAGCATCTCAAAATCATGCTCAATGCCTTTAAAGTTATTGCTGTGAAACGACTGAACAATCCCTGCATCTACTCGGGGAACATCGCTGTATAGAATGTGACACAATGCTGTATTTCTATCTCTACCTGCACGTCCTGCCTCTTGTACAAAAGCCTCGATGGAACTTGGAAAGTTAAAATGGATGGTTGCCCGGATGTTCGGCTTGTCAATGCCCATGCCGAATGCTTTGGTGGCTACCAAAGCATTCAAGTCATTTCCGATGAACTTATCCTGGTTATTTGCCGAAGAATCAGCTACGTTATCATCTCCTCCTGCAAAGGTGCCCAGCTTTAACCACCCATCTTGCAACCTGGGCGCCACATAATTCACTCCCATGGGGCTACGTTCGCTCTTGTGCGGGCAAAAAATTAACATGGAGTTATCAAACTTCCGTTTTTCGTTCGGGGCATAAAATGATCCGATTCCTTTCCGCCCACCCAATGACTGTGGCAGGTCGTCAATGAGCTCTCTGATTTTATTAAGCTTGGCCGTGCTCACCAGTTCACTCAATTGGTACCCGGTTGTTCCCAATCCTCCGGCCGTATGCACTTCATGCACCTGATAAACGAGTTCTTTTCTCCGCACATCCAGACTGGCAACCACATCATCATCGCCAATTTTCAACTCGCGCTTTACATCAGAAAGCACATCGAAGGATGCCGTGGCAGTCAATCCAAAAAGTGCTACTTCTCGCTCCCCTTCCCAAGTGCGACAGTACTTGCGTGCATTGTCGCCCAAACGCAGGTAGGAGGTTCTAAAATCATGTCCCCATTCCGAAACGCAATGGGCTTCATCGATAACGCAATAGCTAAAAAACCGGCGATTTATATGCGTCATTTCATCGAGTCCGGCCCTAAAGCCTGCAATTTGAAAGCGTTCGGGCGAAATAAACGCAAACAAAACCCTGCCTTGCGTCAGCTGATCTTGCGCCCACTTGCGTTCATACCATGTTTTGATGGATGAATTCACAAATACTGCGGCATCTATCCCATTGCGCCTCAATCCAGAGTACTGGTCTTGCATCAACGATTTAATTGGGTCAACAATGATGGTAACCCCAGGTTGAAGCAACGAACACAACTGATAGGTGAGCGATTTACCTCCCCCAGTGGGCAAAAGGCCAATGACCGATTGGTATTGTAAGGCATGTCGGATAATTGGAAACTGCCCTGGCCTCAAACTTTCTTTACGAAACGCCGACTGTACAAAGAACGAAAGGGCACTGTCATCTCCTGTTGGTTCTTCTGTCGGCAATCCTTGATATTCAATGATAGGCGCACTCAAGAATTGTCGAAGCGCCTTTTTGGAATGAGCCGATCGTACACAAATAACAGGCACCCCAAAATTATTTGAAATTGCATCGACCATACCCCAGCGTTGCAACATACTCAAATCAATGAGCACATCGCCCACATAATCTACGGCTTCATTCAAAGGTTTTTTTTCCACCCTAAAATGAGTGGCTTTAATGAACTCTGGAGAAGAAAATACCTGTATTGTGATAGGAGGTAACTTTACATTTAGGCCACTCAGTTCGCTCAAATAATTCCATGTCTTTAAAAAGTCAATAATCGCGGTAACAGCATAGTCCACATCACGCTCAACCATACCGATTTGCCAATTTACCGCATCAAAACGCAAGGTGCCATTCATAATCAACTCCAACATTACCCGTTGAAACCTAGCTACTGCTAGCGGGGTCAAGGCCAAGTGCATGGCACGCATTCCTTCCTCGGTTTCATACAAAGGCTTTTGGTAGTTCTCACCTACTTTTTTGAAATAAGCATCATCAAAAAAAAGCTTGTATTGTGATATAATTTGTGGGAGTTGATTCCAATGCTGAGAACTTGCACGAAGCACCGCCCATTGGGTGTGGCCAAGAGCCTGAATGGCTTTGTCGCGCAAATCGTCATGGTTTTGCACCACTCGATTGTTCAAATGCTGCGACCCATCCACTTCCATTACCAAACCTCGCCTAGCATCTCCCAACACACAGGGCAACTCCACACTAAAGTCTACCCTTTGCTCACCAAAGCCATCGATTGGCAGATTGTATAATTCAGCAACTTTTGCCCCTGATTCGTACGCATACTTCAAAATATTGGTGATCGACCGTTGCGGCTCTACCAATTGCAACCAATGGGGGCCATTCAAACTCGACATCAATTGAATTAAGAATCTCTTCTCCAAATCGCTGCCCAGCCAACTTCTCCAAATGGCATTCTCCAAAGCCCCTTTGTTTAATCGGGGATCAATAATACAAAGGGATGCAAAGAGCAGCTTTGTAAATGCTATGTCAGAGTTTTCAAGCTCATAACTCAGCGAACCAGTTTCTGATACTTTTCTTTCAATGGGGCCCCAAAACTTCTGCAGTTCCTGCTCTACAGCGATGCTACACAGCGTAGGTTTGCCTCGTTGCAAGTAGTTTATGTAAACAGCTGCGATTTGGTAAATGGGACTTTCCAGTGAAATCGCTGGTTCAAACTCTGGCAAATTCGTTTCAAAATGGCTTAATGACGAAAGTAAATCCAGCGTGGCCTCAATGGCCTTATCGCTGTAATCCCGCTTGATGGAGGTCATCAATGTATCGGAATAGTACCCAGCTATGAGCTGTCGTGGGATGGGCATCTTGGTCTAGTTTGATTGCCCAAAATAATAAACAAATCACAAATAATATAAATGAATACTACAAATCGTACAATTGCCAAAAACCCATCATATTCCCTATTTTTGCCTTCCATGCGTATCATTCAACCCGTCGACGATTTTCTCTATAGTCTATTCCCAACCGTTCGCCAAGGTGATTTGGCTGGACTTGAGGACGCATTGCGCGCATTTTACAGCGTAGGAGATCAAGTTCCAGAAGTGACCATTAAGGACGGCTTGGTAACGATTGACATCCATGTTTCAGCAACTAAGAAAGAGGATGTGAACTTTAAAAAAGTGGTTCAATGGTGCGAAAAAGGCGAGTTTGACAAAGCAGAACCCCTGCTTCAAAAGCTTTTGGCTGATAATCCCACTAACTCCGAGTATCACCGTATCATGGGGCAAATTTTGGAAGAAAAAGGTGAATACGATCAAGCCATTAATTGTTTGATAGATGCATTGCGCTGGGATGCTAAAAACGGCTGGGCGCTGCTTCTTATGGGCAATATCTTTGGGAAGCATTACGACGATTACACAACCGCTTTGAGCTATTATGAGCAGGCCATCAAAGCAAACCCAACCGATCACATAACCATCAACAACATTGGTGGCTATTTGATGCAGGCGGGCAAAGTGAACGAAGCCAGGCAATACTTTGAACGTGTATTGCGGCTAGAGCCAAATTACCCCAACACACATTATGCCTTAGCATTGCTTGCTGAAAAAGAAGGTAAAGCTGCCGAAGCTTTTGAAAGCGCCATCAAGGCCATTCAAGGAAGTGGTAAACAAAAGGAACTTCAAAAAAGCGCCATTCAATTGGCCTTTACCTCAGCAGAAATAGCTGTAAAGAAAGATGTAGGACAAGTCATTTGTTCAACCTACCAACTCCAATTGGAGGAAAAAGGCACAAAAGCCGTCCGGGTCATTGCCGCTGAGGATATCCCGACGGCAGCCAAATTTGAGTTTGCTGAAAACTATCAACGCGACGAACACCAATTGCGCTACAAAACCAGTCGGCCGGCAGTTGAGCACCTCATCATGCATGAATTGGTACACTTACATTTGGTAATTGATGCCAGAAAGGCTGGGACTAACCAGTTATTCACCTCAGGCGCAGAGCACCGCCATCTTTTTGTACAATCTATTCAACCCCAATTGAAGCAGTTACGCAAAATGGAAGTGCCTGAAGAAAGTATTCAAACTTACACCCAGGCGCTGTTTGAAGGCTTAAACCGACAAGTTTTCAATGCCCCGCTCGATTTGTTCATCGAAGATTATTTATACAAAACCTATCCGGCTTTGCGTCCTTACCAGTTTATTTCATGGTATGCCATCTTGCGCGAAGCCATCCAGGCGGTTACCGATAAGCGCATTGTAGAGCTCTCACCACGAGATGTGTTGTCAAAAAGCAAAATCTACAACCTCGTTGGTGCACTCCAGTTTAAGGGCTTCTATGGTATTGACCTTTTGCAGGCCTTTGAACCCACAGCGACAGAATTGAAGCAAGCCCAAGGTTTTTATGACGAATACCTCGAATACACCGTTGAAAAAGCGCCAGGAGAAGAATACGAATTGGTTCAGCACTGGGCGGAAGACCTCCAGCTCGACAAGTATTTTAAGTTAGTAGACGAAAATACCTACCGTGCAGGAGCAAAGCCGTTAGAGCAGGTTTTACAGCAAATTGAAAACGACCCGTTCGACCAAAATGAGGCAACCGACGAAAAGGCAGCGGAAATGGAAAAATTCCGCAAAAGCCAAGAAGCCGGAGGTACTAACATGGCTGTAGTGATGTACATGGTAGAAGCCTTGCAGTATTTTAAGAATATGGCGCACCCTAAAATCAAAGAAATCGCCTTTGAAATCGCCATGCAAGGGGTTCATGGGTACCATCCCGACAAATCGGGCTACAAAATCAGTACATTTCCTGCGAAATCATTTTCAGGTTTACACATTCTTGCCTATTATTACGTGAGCTGGGCGCTCGCTGTACCCGAAATGCTGCAACAACTTCAGTTGCCGTATGATGCGGAGTATGCGTTGGCACAGCGCATGTACCAGCAAGAATGACAAAAGACACTATAGCCGAATTAATCGCCGAATTAATTGCCTTTCGCAACGAACGCGATTGGGCGCAGTTCCATAATCCCAAAGACTTGGCACTAGCCCTCTCTATTGAGGCCGGCGAACTCAATGAATGTTTCCTATGGAAGGCCGCCCATGAAGCTAAGCCAGAAAAAGTGCAAGAAGAATTGGCCGATGTGCTATCTTTCGCTTTGTTATTAGCACACCACTATGGCTTTGACCCAGCAGCAATTATACGCCAGAAAATGGCTCAAAATGCTGCCAAGTATCCTGTAGAAAAAGCCAAAGGTACCGCTAAAAAATATGATGAACTTTAAACATGGCTGAAAACCAAAACCCCATACTCAACGGGCCCTATGCTGAGCCTGAATATCACTACCGAACTTTGCCCGACGGTACACTCGACTATACCAAAAAGGAAAAAAGTCGCAGGCCCTTCGACCCAACCATCAACACCGCCATTCCTGTTCGACAAGGTCCACAAGAGGTAATGTTTGCTCATCAACAAACCAATGCCCAGCAAATCGAAAACCACCTCATCAATCTCATTAGGAAGGAAGTTAAAGCTTGGCGTGAAAGCAAATATGAAAATCAATCACCCACTCGCGTTACTAAAGAGTTGTTGGCTTTTTGGTTTCTGAATCCCGAGCGACATGCAGTTAAAAAGCTATTCTTTGCGCAGCAAGAAGCTGTTGAAACCGCCATTTGGCTCAACGAAATTGCCGAAAAGACAGGCGCAGGAAAAAATATACTGAACCAACTACAGGCCGCACGAACGGTGAACGATGACCGACCTGAGATGACCCTGCCACGTATTGCCTTCAAAATGGCCACGGGCACCGGTAAAACCGTGGTAATGGCCATGCTCATGTTGTACCACTACTTTAACCGGCACGAATACCGCAACGATCCGCGTTTTGCCGATTTCTTTTTACTCGTGGCACCCGGTATCACCATCAAAGACCGCTTGAGCGTACTAAACGTCGACACCAGCGGTGGCAACCCTAACGACCTACGTGATTATTACCACGAACGGGGCCTTATTCCTCCACATTTAGAAAAGCAAGTACAAGGCATTAATGCCAAGATCATCATTACCAACTACCATGCATTTGAATTGCGCACCCTCCAAGGCAATAAACGCAGTCCCATGGATGGTAAAATTGGTGCCGATGGCAAAAAACAAGAAGCTAAAGAAGATGCTGCACTCATGCTTCGGCGTGTGTTAGGTAAATTCAGAAAAGACGCTCGCTTGTTGGTAATCAACGATGAAGCCCATCACTGCTATTATCCTTTACCCAAATCGGGCAAAAAAACAGCCGATGCCGACGACAATGTAAAAGAAGAAAACGAACGCGCCTCTGTTTGGGTAAATGGCATTGCCGAAATAGGAAAACACTTCCGCCTTTCAGCCGTGTATGACCTCAGTGCCACCCCCTACTATCTTAGTGGATCGGGGTATGAGCCTTACACCCTGTTTCCTTGGGTGGTAAGCGATTTCGGACTCATCGAAGCCATAGAAGCCGGCCTAGTAAAAATACCATATATACCCGAAAGCGACAGCAGTCATGCTCTCGATATGCCCATGCTTCGAAACTTGTATGATCACGTTGCTCAAGATCTACCCAAAAAGGGCCGTTCAAAGCAGGAATACTATGGCGAGCCCCACTTGCCTCACCTCATTAAAAATGCTTTAGATCAGTTTTACAGCGACTACAAAAAGGAATACGAACGCGTAGGTTCCCTTTTTGATACCCCACCTGTATTTATTATCGTTTGCAACAACACCAATGTGAGCAGTGAGGTATACAAATACATTGCTGGCTACGAATTAAAGGACGAAAAAGGCGAACACCTGGGTAACCGACCTGGGCATTTCGATTTATTTACCAATTACGACAGCACAACGCGTCAACAACTTAACAAACCACCAACCCTGCTCATCGATTCAGCAGCCATTGAAGAAGCTGGACAGATTGATGCCGAATTCAAAGCCATTTTCGCTCCCGAAATCGAACGATTCAAGCAAGAATTCCGCATTGCTTATCCAGACAAATCGGTTGATCAAATTGACGATAGTACCATTCTTCGTGAGGTGCTCAATACCGTGGGTAAAAAAGGAAAGCTGGGGCAACACATCCGTTGCGTAGTGAGTGTAAACATGCTCACCGAAGGCTGGGATGCCAATACAGTTACCCACATCATGGGTATACGCAAATTTGGCTCACAGCTTTTGTGCGAACAGGTAGCTGGCCGTGCATTGCGCCGTCAAAGTTACTTTTTGGATAAAAGCGGCAAATTCCCACCCGAATACGCCCGCATTATTGGGGTACCTTTCAAAATGTTCAAAAGCGGTTCTTCTGTTGCGCCACCACCTCCTCAAGAAATCAATCGGATTTTTGCCCTGCCCGAACGCAGTGCCTTTGAAATTCGCTTTCCTAATCTCATCAGCTACCGCATCGAAAGTGTAGAAAAAGAAGTAGTGGCTGATTTCAGTAAGGTAATGCCTTACGAACTCGATGGCACCCGCTACCCCGAAACCACCGAGTTAGGGAGCGCCTTCAGCGCCGAGAAACAGGTAATGACACTTGAACAGGTTAAGCACCGGCGCCAACAAGAACTCATTTACAACATCACTCGCTACCTCATTAACCAATATTGGGTAGACGATACGGGCGAAAAACAGTTCTATAAATTCAATCAATTGCGGCTGATTGTAGAACATTGGCTCAACAACAAAGTAAAATGTGTAGGTGGAGCCTTTGAAAACATGCTGTTTTACGAAGACCCTAAAAGTATATGTGACCACATTATGCTGGGCGTTTATGCCGAGCAAAAGCGGCACGACAAAATACTGCCCGTTTACAACCACTACAACCGCGAAGGCAGCACCAAATACGCCCAAGGTATTACCACCCGCAAAATATATGGCACCAAACACAGCCATGTAAATGCAGTGGTGGCCGATACAGACATGTGGGAACAACTCGGAGCTAAAATGCTGGAAGAATTGGTAGCCGATAAACACGTATTGTACTACGTTAAAAATGCCTTCTTGGGCTTTAGAGTGCCCTACACCTGGATGGGCAAAGACCGCTGGTACGAACCCGACTTCATTGCCAGGGCACGTACCGCCCAGGGCGAAACCATTAACCTGGTGATAGAAATTAGCGGCATGAGCAACGGCCCTGATAAAGAAGCCAAAGACTTTTACATACGCAACCGTTGGCTACCAGCCGTAAACAACGTACGCCACAAACACCAAATGGATGCCTGGCACTTCATCAATATTGGACTGCACAGCGAATTCAAAGACATGAAAAAAGACATTGTTGATTTTCTTAAAAACCCGCCCTCTGTTGTTGTTATACCTGCGCAAGCCATGTTTACCAACGACATCCATTTCAACGATCAAGCGTTAAATCAAAGCCGATGAAAAGCTATAAGCACAAAGATACCCGCCCCCACATACCCAGCCAAGAAGAAGCCGGCTACGAAACGGCTAGCAGCATGGTATCGGAACCCGAAACCGATTACCTGCGCCTGCCCAAAAACCCTGTGGTACACCGTGGCCAAGACCCCGAGTTGTGGTGGCTCAACAAATACGGCAACGATAACCGCGACGAACTGCTCAAATTAGACATACGCAGCCTCTACCGGCACGAGCACATCAGCCCCGAGCTGATCATGCAAAGCCTCTACC
Source organism: Sphingobacteriaceae bacterium (assembly GCA_030682795.1). Classification (GTDB taxonomy): domain Bacteria; phylum Bacteroidota; class Bacteroidia; order UBA7662; family UBA7662; genus PNNG01. Next base: position 43,968 of record JAUXNJ010000037.1, on the reverse strand, counting down.
GCCTGCAAGAAAACAAGCAACCCGTGCAGCTGAGCCTGAACGACCTGTTTGGCAACGCCCTCGAAGTTGACGAGGAAGAAAAAGTAGCCGGTTATTACCACCACCAAGATGGCTGGAGCAACCGCCTCATACAAGGCGATAGCCTGCTTACCATGGCCAGCTTGTTAGAACGCGAAGGCATGGCCGGCAAAGTGCAGACCATCTACTTTGATCCGCCCTACGGCATTAAGTACGGTGGCAATTGGCAAATGAAATTAAACAGCCGCGATGTAAAAGATGGCGCCGACGAACACCTGAGCGGCGAACCTGAAATGATCAAAGCCTTCCGCGATACCTGGGCCGACGGCATTCACAGCTACCTGAGCTATTTGCGCGACAGACTATTGGTGGCCAAAGAATTGTTGACCGAAAGCGGCAGTTGTTTTGTGCAGATCAGTGATGAGAATGTACACTTGGTTCGAAACCTAATGGATGAGGTCTTTGGGAGTGAGAATTTTGTTAGCATAATCACATATCAGAAAAGCAGTCCTCTTCTATCGAAATTTTTGCCATCAACATCTGACTTCATTATTTGGTATTCAAAATCAATTGATCTGTTGAAATATCGTCAATTGTTTGTAGAAAAAAAACCAGGTGATGAGGGTGCCAGCCGATATACAAAAGGCATAGATAGGGACGGGAACATTACTAATTCCGCAAATTACAAAGGAAATATAGACGATTTAAGGCTGTTTACGGATTCCGACTTATCTGCGCAAACAGGAAGTATCAAAGAAACATTCAATGTCAACTATGAGGGTAGAGTATTTTCTCCAAGTAAAGGCAGGTTATGGCAAACACACGAAGAGGGTATGAAAAGGTTGATCAAATTAGGCAGAGTATTCGCCCAAGGAAGCAGACTTAGATACATAAGATTTTTTGAAGACTTCCCTGTTAATCCAATCATTAACATATGGACTGATATTGGTGGTATTCAAAGCAGAAGTGACCCGAAGGTCTATACTGTTCAAACCAGCACTACAGCTATTCAGCGTTGCATACTCATGACAACCGACCCAGGTGATTTGGTGTTAGATCCCACCTGCGGCAGTGGCACCACTGCTTTTGTGGCGGAGCAATGGGGCCGCCGTTGGATTACCATAGATACCAGCCGCATTGCTCTCAACATTGCCAAAACAAGGCTGATGACAGCTTCTTTCCCCTATTACCACCTCTATGCTGATAGTTTGGTAAAACGCGAGGAAAAAGACGGTAAAATCAAAAAAATGGTGGTCACCAAAGCCGAGCATGAATGCACCGGCGATATCCGCCAGGGATTTGTGTACGAAGAAGTGCCACACATTACCCTCAAAAGCCTGGCCAACGACGAACCTGCCGATACCGAAACCCTGTACGACAAGCCTTATGAAGACAAGGGCAAATTGCGCGTGGCTGGTCCGTTCACCGTAGAAACCCTGCAAAGTTTCAATCCGGTAAGTCCCGAAGAATTAGACGCCCAATACAACCACGATGAAAATTTTGAAGAGCGAATTTACGATCATTTGCGCAGTGCGGGTATCATGAATGGCATACGCAACGAGCGGGCGGTTTTCAAGCGCATCGAAAAACTCAACAGCGAATACCTGCATGCCCGTGGCTTTTACGACGATGCACAGGGCCTTGAAAAAACCGCCTATTTGCACATTGGCCCTAAGTTTGGCAGCGTGAGCAAATTGGCGGTAAGTGCGGCCATCAAAGAATGTCGCCAGCGCCCCGATGCCGATTGGTTGGTGGTGCTGGGTTTTGCCTTTGAAAGCAACATCAGCAACGACAGCGTAACCAGCAGCATGGGCAGCTTCGAAGTCACCAAAGCCCGCATGCACGACGATTTGATGCAAGACGGGTTGCTTAAAAAGCCCAAAAATGTAGGCAGTTTCGTCACCATCGGCGAGCCCGACGTGGTGTTAAAGTCAACAGGAAACGGCAACGAAATGGTGGCAGAAATCCTGGGCTTAGACATTTACGACCCCATCAAAGACGAGGTAAAACCCCGCGACATCCACGACATTGCCTATTGGATGGTAGACGACGACTACGACGGCAGCAGCTTTGTGGTAAAGCAAGTATTCTTTTGCGGTGGCGACAAAGACGAGTTCGACAAATGGAAAAAAGGCTTAGGCAATTTGAGCGAAAGCCGCAACAAACGCAAACAACAAGCCCAGCAAACCCTGCGCATCGAAATTGACGATGAGGCTTTTGATCGTTTGTATGGCCACAGCAGTCACCCCATTCCCTACCGCAAAGGCCGTCAGGTAGCCGTGCGTGTAATCAGTCAGTTTGGCGAAGAAAGCACCAAAATTCTAACAATGTAAGTAAATTAGAACCATGAAAATCAAAAGCATTCGCGTTAAAAACTACCGTGGTTTTAAGGAACGAGATTTTTCATTCGACGACCACTTCAATGTCATCATAGGCAACAACGCAACGGGCAAAACTGCGCTGTTAGATGCATTGGCATTGAGCATGAGCACCTTCTTTTTGGGGATTGATGGGCATTATTCAAAAACTATCAAAAAGCAAGATGTAAGGAAGATGGATTTTGAGTTGACCAAGGAAAAGAACTTGCCAGTTCAAATTGAAGCCACTGGTGAGTTTAGGCAACAAGCCTATACTTGGCTACGCGAATTAAGCACCATCGAAGGCACTACCAAAAAATTGGGGCAGAGTCTTGAATTACAGAAAAAAGCAAAGCTTATTCAAAAGGAAATACAAAACGGATCAGATACACCTTTACCAGTTTTCGCCTATTATGGCACTGGCCGTTTGTGGAAGGAGTCAGGAGGCATCAAAACCAAGCCTAAATCTTCAAGGTTTGATGGTTACTTTCAGGCGGCAGAACCCTTGGTACAAAGCAAAACCTTTATGGCTTGGATGAAAACCCAAGAAATAGCCATTCTTCAGAAAAACAAGGATGCTGGCTTGCTTAATGTAGTTAAAGCGTGTGTAGGTACGTTTTTAGAAGGGACGTCTCGGGTATTTTTCGATGTAGAAGAAGATACGATGTGCCTCGAAACCATAACTCAAAATGGAAGAACTAAAAGCGTTTATTGGAACATGCTCAGCGATGGATACCGCAATGTGATTGCCATGTCGGCTGATTTGGCATACCGTTGTGTAACGCTCAATCCACATCTAGGGATTCATGCTGCTGCCGAAGCCGAGGGTATTGTCTTGATAGATGAACTGGATTTGCATTTGCACCCCAAATGGCAGCGCACCATCGTGGAGAGTTTCAAAAAGGCTTTTCCCAAATTGCAGTTTATCACTACCACACATTCGCCCTTTATCATTCAATCGTTACAAAACCACGAATTGATTGATTTAGAGGGAAAAAATATGCAATGGGACTATCGGAATAAGGGTTTGGAAGAAATTATTGAAAAGGAGATGGAGGTAGAAAATCCCCATCGCAGTGAGGCATACCTCGAAAAGTTGAAAGCTGCCGATGCCTATTTCGCCAAATTGGAGCAATTGAAAAACAACAAAAATCTCAAAATCAATTCTTTTGATGAAGAGCTCAAAAATTTAGAATTGAAATTCAGAGATGATCCTGCTTATGTGGCCTTGTTGAAATCGGAGAGCAAAATCTAAACCACTGCCTATGAGACCAGTAATAAAATGGAATGTGGGCGAAGAGGGTGTGCGCGCAGAATATAAGCCTTATGGCAATGCAAAAGCTGTTTTACTGCGAAACTTTGGCCATTCACCAAACTATTATTGCAATTATTGCGACCGATTGATACCGATGGTAAATATGGAAGTCGAACACATTCTTCCGAAATCAGTTGCTAGATACGAGCATTTAGAATTCAGTTGGACCAATTTTCTTCTCAGTTGCAAAAATTGCAATTTGGCTAAAGGTGCGGAGAACATAGACTTTGACGAATTTTATTGGCCACACATTCACAATACACGTCCAATATTTGTAGTAAACGTTGACGGCACCATTTCTTGCAATCCGGGCCTTGACGCCGCTGAGCAGAATATATCGCAAGAAACAATCAGACTCTTAAACTTAGATTGTGGTCATACTACACCGAGAAGGCAACCACAAGATGATAGATATATGGCTCGCGAGTATGTTCTCCGATTGGCTGAAAGAAAACTAATCCAACGAAGAGATGGCAAACTAAACGATGATGACATCATTGAATTAGCCATTACCAATGGTTTTTGGTTGGTTTGGATGCAAGTTTTCGAGGAATTTCCAGGTATTCGTACTGGTTTGATTCACGCCTTCAAGAACACCTACGAAGACTGCCTCGATGATAATATTATAAGAGCCCATCCTTGATGTCGATACCCACCAACATAACCAAAGCACATTTAGAACGCGCCATTCAACACATTAACGAGCGCGGCATTCCAACCGATGGCGACTCGCAGTATTATGATGTGCTCTACGATGGCAAAAGGTATCCTCCTAAACTGGCAGTATCCTATGCCAATATTTATGCAAACGGGAGTGAATTAGATCGCAGAAGCTTCGACGGTGGAAAAAACACCCCTTGCTTCAAGTTACTTGAAAGCCATGGGTTTAAAATTATACCGAAACTAAAATTACTCGGCATGAACAGTGCAAAAATCTACGAAATCAAATCGGGCGCTGCCGTTAACTACGCGCCGTTGTTAGCCCCCAATAAAAAGTACTTTTTTTGGAACTCAGCCAAATTTGGAGGCAACCAAGTAGAGGATGTGGTTTTTGTAGTGAATAGACACAACAAAGAAGCCTTGTACACCAAAATTGCTGAATTAGGCATTCAACCCACATACGATTCTAAACGCGATGTATCTACTTTCAACAGCGATTACCACCGTTATGAAGCTGCAGGCGAATGGGAAGAGTTTATCAAATTTGAGGTCATAGATCGGGTAAGCATACCTGCTGATTGGAACTGGAGTCGGCAGTTAGGCCAATCAGAAACCTACATTTTATGGCAAAATGGCGTCAAAGACCCAGAACAACGGCTTGAAAAAGTGCGTGATTTACAGCAACTATTTCAATCGGAAACGCCAGCAGAAGTACTGAACAACATTGCTCAATTATTAGGAGGAACCGTGGAAGAAAAAAGCACAGTCATCGATTTTGAAAAAATCAAAAACGATCCCAAAATCAAAGAACTGTCTGAGGCCACTTCCATTTGGTTCGAAAAAGCCTTCAAAGTATTTGAAAAATTCAAAGCCCATCAAAAGCCTGTTGATTTTTATCATGGCATCTCAAACCTGTTTAGTGAAACAAACGGTGGCAAATACCTTGATTTTATTGAGCAGCAATTAGCTGCTGGCAGCGAAGAGCAGGATTTTGCCCGCTTGATGGGGCAGTTGGTAAGTTATATGGATGCCAATGCTACCAATAAAATAGCGTGGAACGAAACCGAAGATAAGCGGGTATTTACCTCAGGCATTTACATGAAAGACTGGATTGCCAATTTGCTCCGTTACAAAATCAATGGCAACAACTACGACAGTCTAACCATCGGTATCCGCAATGCCTTAGAATATGCCACCAATCCGATGGTTGGCATCCCAATTGTATCAGAAGATCATAAAGCACTCATCGCCGAGAAACTACTCAACAAACCTTACAACCGACAACTTTTCGTATCCGATTTAAACGGCTTTTTCGAAAAACATGGCATTTCGGCTGCACTGCTCGAAAATACAACCGCACTCTATACCAGTGTTTTGTATCACAACGAAGTGCGGCCAAGTTGGAATGTAAGTATTGGCGGCTTGGTAGCCAATGACCCGAACAAAGGAAATTGGATTCAAGAAGCCATCTCAGCATTGGAAGGCAACAACGGAATTGTAATATGGTGGTCAAAAATGCCGTCGGGAACCGGTGATACTATTTCGTTACTCGAAGCCAAAATCAAAAGAGATCGTTCGTTTGAATTGTTTTATGCGCACGAAAACTTTGTGCGCTATCGGGCTATCATCACCGATGTTGCTACTGAAGACAATTACAAAAAGAAAAATTGGGGAGAACTTGAGGGCATTGCTTGGGCGCACAAAAATTTCGATGAATATACAAGTGATGATCAAGTCGCACGAATTGCATTCATTGCAGAAAGCATTGAACCAGTATCGCCTTCCATTAGTATTGATTCATTTGTGTGGCACAAATCATATCAGAAACCTAAGAGAGTAAATCTTCAGCCCTTTGAATCATACAATTACGAGGGTGATACCAATCAAGAGGAAATCGCACCGATTTCATTTACTAATGACATTGCGTTTGAAACAGAAGACGGTCGATATTTCAATGCCATACAAACAAAGCCATTTATTCTCCTTGCAGGCATTTCGGGTACAGGCAAAAGTAGGTTGGTCCGCAAATTGGCTTACAAAACTTGCTATTTGGATGAATTGCGTGATGACAATCGCCCAGGCAACTTTGAGTTAATTCCCGTTTTACCCAACTGGCACGACTCATCGGAACTCATTGGTTATGAAAGCCGCTTAAGTGGCAAATTAGAGTACAAAGTCACCACCTTTTTGCGCTTTTTAGCCAAAGCTCATCGCTATCCGCAGGTACCATTTTTCCTCTGCCTCGATGAAATGAACCTGGCACCTGTAGAGCAATATTTTGCAGAATACCTGAGCATTATTGAAACATGTACTTACAAAGGCAGTGAAATGATTACTGACCCTTTCATCAGCGCTGCCAATTTAAGTCGTTATGCTGATGCGATGGGAGAACAGTTTTGGATTGATTTAGGTATCTCTGACGACCCGTCTTTACAGAATAAATTTCTACAACACGGCATTCAGCTGTCGGCCAATTTGGTGGTAATGGGAACCGTAAACATGGATGAAACCACCCACAGCTTCAGTCGTAAAGTGCTTGATCGGGCTATGACCATTGAAATGAATCAGGTAAACCTCATGGATGGTTTAGAAACAGCAATAAACGACCTGGATTATCCGGATGAATACTATCACCCTTCTTTGGTATTTGGGAATTTGCAAGGTGGACAAACGGCATTTCAAAGTTTAGGCAAAGCAGGTAAGACCATTATTCAACAACTTGAGGATATCAATAAAATTCTCGAAGGGACGCCTTTTAAATTGGCTTACAGAGTAAGAGATGAATTGCTGGTATACTGCTACTATGGAAGCAAACAGAAAAAACAACCAACAAACTGGGTAAATAGATGCATGGATGAGGTTTTAGACATGAAGCTACTGCCTCGTATTGAAGGAGACAAAGGGCGATGCGAAAAAGTGATCGATGAACTCATCGCCAAGCTGCCAGTGGATTTTGAGAATTGTCATTTGAAGCTGAAAACCATGAAAGCAAAACTCGATAACCAGGGCTTTACCTCCTATTGGGACTAATGGAAGTCTTGAGATTTCAGCATCCCGCTTTCAAATTAACTGTCGAAACACGGCAGCTTGAAATTGCATTTGCCAAGGCTGAAAAACGCATTCACCAAATTGATACGGCTACAGCCTATGCCTTTACAACCGGCTGCGAACTGAGTTTATGGCATCCAAATACTAATGAAGCTGTTAATTACGAAGCGCATACTATGGCGCATCCCATTTTTTTCGAAAACAAGCTCTACCATTTCAACATTGAGTTTCATGAGGATGTAACTGACGCGCGTGTACTTACGCGGATAAAAGAATGGGAAGAAGCTTTTCTACTCAAAAAAATAGGAAATGTGTTTGTGCTGATGGGTAGCCTTAATTTTGGCAATGAAATCGGTAAACATCAGCTAAAAATCGTCTACAATACAGCTACAGGCAGCAAAGAAACCAGTTTGGGGTTTGAAGTATTTCCCATCAAGCTCGATTACAAAACTGATTATCGCAACATCCTTCAGGAAATTGAAGAGGCCTATCCCAATTTGGTGCTCGATTTTTTGAAAAAGACCTATCAAAATTTTAAGTCCAGTTCTCAAGGCCAAAACAATGACATCATTTGGTGGGCCATTTTTAGTGAGGTTTTTCGGGGATTGGTAGAAGACTTGGAGTATGTGGTTCGCAATCCCCATAGGCGATTGCAGGAAGAAAGCTATTGGGTTCGACCTGAAAAAATCAGGCAAGCAAGCCCACAGTTAGCGGAGCAATATCACCGCCATCGCCACATTCCCAACAAGCGTTACCTCATCAAAGAGAAGGTACTGCGTACTGATACCTTTGAAAATCGCTTTGTGAAAGCAGCGTTGTTGGAGGTTCAGCAGAAATTTCACCTCATTAAAAAATACATTGAGACCAAATACAGCAATAAACTTACGGCGGCTTACCAATTTGAGATGAATGCCATGGGCGAAAAACTGTCGCAACTGGCTAATCATCGTTTTTTCAAAGAAATTGGCGCTTTCGAAGGTTTTCGGCAAGAGTCATTGGTGCTACAACGCAAACATGGTTATGCTGGCATCTTGAGAAACTGGCTGCTTCTGCGGTCTGGATATTCGTTTTTTGAAGGCGCAAATAAACTCGAATTAAAAGATATTGCTGAACTATATGAGATTTGGTGCTTCCTTGAAATGAAAGGTGTGCTTGAGGAGTTACTACAGGAAAAGCCAAATGAACTAGAATTAGCAGAAATAAGGGTAAGCAAATTTAATGTTGAAATCAAGGAAGGCAGAAAATCGAGGGTAAGTTTTTCATTGCCTTCGGGAGAGCTGGTAGAACTGTTTCATGAATTACAATACCTAAACGACTTTGATAAAAAATACCAAACGGGCAGCTACACCTCTCATCAAAAGCCCGACATCGTATTACGTATTCACAAAAAAGACCTGCTCGACGACCAGGTATTTACCTTTTTGTTCGATGCTAAATACCGATTAGCTTCCGACGAAAAGGAAGGAATGCCTGACGCACCACCCGAAGATGCCATCAATCAAATGCACCGCTACCGCGATGCCATTTATTACGAAGAAAAGGGCGGACAATACCGGTCAAAAGAAGTCATTGGTGGATATATCCTCTACCCGGGTCGCGATGAAGCCAACGCCATCAAAGAAAACAGTCACTACTTCAATACCATTAAAAAAGTAAACATTGGAGCTATTCCCGTTTTGCCCGGTTACGATGGCGGAAAGCATTTGTTGGAAGAACACATTAAAAACATTCTAGAAGCCAATTCCGAAACACTTCTGCAAAATACTCCTCCTCAGCGTGGTAAAATGTACCAAAATGACGATGCGGGTTTAGTGATCGGCATGATTGCCGGCGAACGAATGTCAGCTTACAAAAAGCATCTAGAGGAAGATGATAATCCGAGCATTTTGTTTCATTCAAAACCCTCGCTCGTTTTTGAAGGCATGGTGAACTATTTTGCACCCTATTTTAAGGGCCAGGGCGTAAGCAGCTACTACCGTATAAATAAATTTCAAAGCATCGCTCGAAAATTGGTCTTTAAAAAAGGACACCCACTTTATCTTGACGATGATAAAGAGATATTCGTATTAGAATTGAGCAGGGTTGGTGTATGGAAGCATCCATTACATCTCGAGGATGGACATATTCGCACTTTCAGGTATGCAAGGCTCAAGTCTATCAAAAGTCCTGAAAACAATAAAATCAAAACTATTTTAAAAGATTCGCTGAAGGAGTAAGACGAAATGCTTCTAACTAGGCATAAATAAATACCATCCCGCAATTTTTATAGTATGGAAAACTCAATAAACCAACCCGCCTCGACGAATTCTCAGCTCCCCGATGACGTATTGAAGTGCTTGGCAGACCACGGCAAACTTCAATTGGGGCCATTTTTGAAGGCTTTGATGGAAGATTACGAGGAAGGCGATTTGGGCACACAACCTTCACCCAAATGGATAGGTGTTGGTATTTACGAGGACTACTATCATCACGGTGAACTTACGGAATATACCCAAAAAAGGATTTTAGACGAAGCCAAGTCTTTTTTAAACGGTGTTACTCCCTACAAGAAAATAGCTATTGCAGCCTATTTGTATCAACAGCAAGACTATCGTGATTTTCTCGAAGAGGACCTTGAAATAGATTGGAATGCAGATGAAAGTGAATTATCGGCTACCTATGAAGAGTACGAATGGAAAGAAGTGGAGCTCCAAAAACGTCTACAAAAAGCCATCACTACCTGTGATTTAGAAGACATGGCCCATTGGCTCACCAAGGAAGCCAAGGTAGTGGAAGACATTATGGGTGATACCGATAGTTGGGACGCAGAATCAGCAGCCAACACCAATGAGTACTTCGAGCGCTACTTGGGTTTTTCGGTGAACTATTTCAAAGTATTCAAGACAAATCACTCAGACTTTTCCTATTTTGATTACCTCATGAACGACGAATGTGAGCTTCGTGCAAATTTGGAGCAAGCATTCGAATCAATGCCCGACTATAAGGATGAGCTAGAGAGTTTACGATGGTACATAGAAGAACATATTGGCATCAGGAAAATCAAACGTTATTAGGTTATTTTCCCTCCTATAAATGCTAATATGCGGTTGAACTCATAGCATACCAATCAGCATTTCCTTCGCAGATTGTTACATGGAAAAAGACCAAAAGACCCGCTACCTTCGCGCCCAAAAAAGCAGCTTCAAAACACGGCTTGATTTATACGTGTTTGAAGTAGCCCTTCATGGCAAAAACCAATTGTTACTGTCTGAATTCCTTGAATTTAAAATCACCGACGAGCTGGTGCATTTGTACAGCGCCGCTTATTGGCAAAAAAGCCAAGAAGAAACCATTGGCCATTCAAATATTACCGTTAAGGCTTTGTACGAAAACATGCAAGCATTGAAAAAGGCACATGAAGTTGAATTCAGCCAATGGCAAAAGGCTTATGCGGATCGGTATGCAAGCATTTTTCCGCATGCTCAATTCGAAGCGTTGCTAAAGCAAGTGCATTGCGAATACTGCAACATTACGGAAGCTGTGATTGCGCAGCTGGGTGAACAGGGCAAACTCTTCAAAAAATCGGAACGCGGCTGGTCGCTGGAAATCGACCGGAAAAATTCCAACTTTGAATATGCCCCTGAAAATTGCGTGATGGCTTGTTATTGGTGCAACAACGCCAAAACGGATGAGTTTACGTTTGAGGAGTTTGCCAAGGTCGGTGCAGCCATCAAAGCGATCTGGGAAAGCAGAAGAACTAAGAATCCTTGATCGTGTGGGGCTTTCATACCCTACTCATATCCACTTCAACTGTTTAATGCAAAAATCCCAGACAGTGTCTGAGAAATAATGGCTATAAAAATCAATTAGAACTCTCTGAGCACCCGCTTCACTGCTTTGGGGTCGCTGATGTGTTCAACGTGTAAACCTGCTGCATTCAATGCTTCTCCCGCCATTAACCGATTCAAATTCGTATTGGGCTTAAGAGCGGAATGGAGCATTTGTTGTATTTCAGGGCTGGCATTATGAATTTCGAGTTTTTGGCCATCGGTAGTTCGCTGGTTTACGTGATTAACAAACTCTTGCGCAGCATTTCGCGCCATGAACTGCACCATTCGTAAGTCTATTTTAATGGGCAACTGATGAGGCAGATCCATAAAAAATGCCTGAACACTCGCCCGGGTAGCGATTTCAGGCTGATTGAAGAGAATGGTGTTCATGGCAGTGGCTATACTTGAGGTATCAAATCGTTTCAAGGCTAAAGTCGGAAAATAATCATGTAAACAATAAAGAATTTGACTTCATGGAACTCGGTACCATTTTCGTCCTTACTAGGCACCATTTTCTCACCACCCCCTCTAAACAAGCGTAAAACGCAGTTTTCGGTAAGGGGAACTGGGTACCGTTTTCACCAGCCCCACCTGCCTTTCCCACCTAAATTTTTCCACAACACCCCAGACGTTGCCCGTGCTTTGCTAATTTTAATGCATGCCAACCGACCTGAAAACCAAACTCGAATCCTTGCTGCAACAGCGCAGCATGGAGGAGGAAGAGCTCCTGGTGCAGCTCCAACAGCTGTGCGATGAAAGCGCGCTCGCCTTTTCTAAAAAGCAGCAAACTTTGCCCCTTGGTACGTTTCTGCAAAACCAGCTTTCGAAGCTGGAAAATGTAGAGCAACAATACATGCGCACTGATTTTGAGGACCTCAACAGTGTAATAGGGGGCTTTACGGCTGGCGAGTTGGTGGTTTTAGGCGCCCGCCCGGCCATGGGCAAAACCCAACTTTTGGTGAATTTGGCCGTGCAATTGTCGGCCAAACAGCCGGTGCTGTATTGCAGCTACGATTTGAGCGAATCGGCACTGGCCGTGAGAATCATGTCGGCATTGAGTGGCATGGATGGCAAGAAGATCCGCAGCCAACAACTCCCAGAGCATGAGCAAGCGGAGCTAAACAGGGCGCAAGAAGATGGGAACAAATTACAGCTGCACTGTTACGGTGGACTCAATAACGGCATAGATGCCCTGCGCCTCCTCTGCAAACAGCACATTGCCGAGCATGGCACCAAGGTCATCATCGTAGATTATCTGCAATTGCTGAGCTCCAACAAACCCCGGCAATACCGCGAGGCAGAGGTGAGCTATATCAGCCGCATGCTCAAAAAAATCGCCCGCGAAGAGCAAGTGTGCGTCATTGCCGCCAGTCAATTAAGTCGTTCGGTAGAAACACGCGGTGGCGATAAAATTCCACAATTAGCGGATTTGCGCGACAGCGGCTCCATTGAGCAAGACGCTGACATCGTGTTCTTCTTGTACCGTCCTGAATATTACGGATACGAAACGGAATATTACGGAGATAATGCCGCAAACACCCACCTCATCATCGCTAAAAACAGAAATGGCAAAACCGGCACTGTGGAGTTGAGGCACGACCAGGCTTTTGCCCGCTTTCATAGCATCCAAAATAATGATCCAGCATTTAAAATTGCGATGGATCGATTGAGCGGACTTGGTTTTGAACCCATACCAGGATCCGAATCTCCATTTTAAACAAAGACATAGAGCCGTTGTACCAAAATTATGATGTCAAACCTGCGACATAGTGGTTGTGTTCCTGCAACCCGGGGAGTAACCTCTTACTACTCAGCTGAGTTGGTGGAGGCTCACTGCGTTTCGCTCCCCCAGCCTCAGCAGAGTAATCAAAGATAATTTACAACGGCTCTTTTTTATGTTTTTCAAACAAAACCTGGTTTTAAGCGCGATCAAATACCGCCTGCCCCTCAGGCCCCAGCGACCGATATTTCTAATATCGTGGCAGCCAATGGTGCAGGGCCCTACCCCTGCTATCACCAAGTCGCTGCTCCTGTTAACCCTCAACCGGCCGGGCGATGTTTGCAGGTTCATGAAGATGGGCAAGTCGGATTTTGAAAAGCTGCTGAATGAACCAGTTTACCGCAGCTTTTACATCCCCAAAAAAAGAAATGGCAAACGGAAGTTGGAAGCCCCCTCGGGCCTACTCAAAAAGAAGCAGCGCTGGCTCAACCACCACCTGCAGGCTTATTATTTGCAAGTAAAGTCCAATGCAGCCCATGGCTTTGTGGCCTTGCCCAAAGGCGAAAACCAACGCGCCAATGTAGTTCAAAATGCCCTGCCGCATGTAGGCAAGCGGCATTTGTTGAACATCGATTTAAAAGACTTCTTTCAAAACATCAGTGGGAAAAGGGTGTATGAGCTGTTCAAGGGGCCTTATTTTCAATTTTCCGATCAAGTAGCCATCGCCTTGAGTTTGCTCAGCACCTACCAAGGTCATTTGCCTACCGGCGCACCCAGCTCACCCGTGCTTTCGAACTGGGTTTGTCTCGAACTCGACCAAGCCTTAGAAGTCCACTGCGCTTGTTTGGGCATGACCTATACCCGCTATGCCGATGACCTCACCTTTTCGCGCGATGTGCCTTTTTCACGTGCTGAAGTAGAAGCGCTTGTGGCCTTGATTGAGCAGCACGATTTTAAAATCAACCGCCGTAAAATGCGGCTCACGGGTCCAAATCGCCAGCAACAAGTAACCGGCGTGGTGGTGAACGAGCGCTTGAGCATCGACCGCCGGCAACTGAAAAAAATCCGGGCCATGCTCCACGATGCCGAAAAATCGGGCCTCGAAAAAGCCACCGACCGCCACCTCGGCAAGTCAGGTTCAGCCTTGGTGCAGCAGCAACATTTTGTGGCCAAACTGCAGGGAAATGTGGCCTGGGTTGGCCAAGTGCGCGGCAAAAACGACCCCATGTACTTGCGCTTCGCGGCCAGTCTCACCGTGCTGAAGCAGCGCTTAAAGGAACTCGAAGCAGCGGGCTACCTCCCTTTTGATGCGCGGGCAGATAGGTGGGATTAGCGCGGAAGTGTCGCCTCTCTCCATCCCAAAACCTAAAGCAACTCCTCGCTTAACCATCCAACTTTGCTCCTAATTGAAATGGCTTTTCAATTTTCGAGTTTACTAACAACACATCGGCGCGATACAGCCTACCAGCCCTTTCGGCATTGCCATTGGTTTGGAGATACACTGGAAGCGCCAGCCAGCCAGCCCGTACCGTTTTTCGAAGCCTTCTATCCAAACCAAAAATTAAACACCCAACGAAGCCAAGGAAATTACGTTAATGCCATCGGGCCGGGTATAGCTCATATTGCCTCCGGTGATGATGTTGAGGGAAGCGGGAGCTGCTGTTTTAGCAGGATCGATCACCTCTCGAAAACGCAACAGATTCGCTGCGGCGGCATCTACCATGCCCATGCCCAATTTTATTTCGAACGCCGCCCAAGCACCACCACTTTGCTGCACAATGGCATCCACTTCGAGTGCTGTTGAATCGCGGTAATGATACACCTCTGCATCGTTGGCGCGGGCATAACATTTCAAATCGTGATACACCAACGATTCAAACAAAAAACCGCAGTACTTAAGATCGCTTAATAGCTGCTTTTTACTCAGTTTGAGGGCGGCAATGGCCAGCGACACATCGCAAAAATGCCGCTTGGGCGATTTCCGCAAAGCATTCGCCGAACGGATGTGGGTGTTAAAGGCAGGCTGCTCTTCAAAAACCATTAGGCGCGCGAGGGCATCGAGGTAATCGATCACTGTGGGGCGCGACAAAACAGCATCTTCTTTCTTTTGGATGTCCCTTTCAAGGGTCACATTGTCGACCTGGGTAGCCAAGTTACGCGCCAAAGAGCGCAACAGTGAGCGTACTTTTTGCGGATCGCGGCGTACCTGCGACACCCGGCTCATGTCGACCTCGGCCAGCAAATCGATGTAAGCCCGGTTCAAGAGCGCTGCTTGCTTTACAGATTCGTTTCGCAAACCTGGCCAGCCTCCTTTTACCATGCGGTCGAGGGTGGTGTCTAAATCCAGGACTTCCTTTCTAAAATCCACTTTGGCCCCTTCGAGCAGCTTGGCCAAACTTACTGCGCCGCTGGCATGGCCCAGCTCTTGCCAGCTCATGGTTTGCATTTCAACTACTGTAAACCTACCTGCTCCGCTGTGCATGCCAATGCTTTCTTCGGGATTGGCCGAGCCGGTGAGGATGAATTGTCCTTTGAGCTTGCGGATATCGACCTCCCGACGCACAAAATTCCAAAGCTGTGGCTGCTCCTGCCATTCATCGAGCAACCGTGGTGTATTACCGGCAAGCAGCAAGCCCGGGTCAATAGTCATCATCACCGGCACCTGTGCATCGGTATCGAGGTGGATGCTGCTTTTGGCAAACTGCCGAGCGGTTTCGGTCTTTCCGCAAGCCTTAGGCCCCTTGAGCAATAAGGCCCCTGAAGCACTTAATTTTTCAGCTATTTCTGACTCAATTAATCGACGGGCGTAACTCATTGCTAAATAGTTGATGCAAAGATACTAAAGTTGATAATTTTACAAAAAAATTGCTTTCAATTTTACATATTGACAAGCTTTTACTTTACAGATTGACATAATTTTGCTTTACAGATTAACAAACTTTTGCTTTACAGATTGACAAATCTTCACTTTACAAATTGACATCCAAAAGCAGCCAGCATGAACATTAACTTGCTTGCATTTACCTTGAACAGGCAATCATAAAGCAGGGTAGCTGAAATGAAATTGACAGTCAGCCGAAATCGGCAAATATTAAGCATTAATAAAGAGGATGTTGTGCAGCAGTCTCAAACTTGACAGCAAAATCAATATTGGCTATCTTTATTTTTATGGGTGTAAATGGCGACGCTTTAGAAAAATTAATAGCAGGCGGTCTGATAGGGCTGTCCTAGGGGCTTTGCTTAGCAAGGATGAGGAAGAAGGCGCAACTGTAAATGCCACCCGTGAAGCTCATAAAGCTGCCTTACAAACCAAGGAGCCGGTCTTAGTAGCTATCAAAGGAAAGCTTTACAAACCGCATCCTGACGGCCGAAAGCATAGCTACACCCTGCTCTGTGAAAACATATGGTAGCTGTGAACTGCGCTTCAGACTGGCCAACCGGTCACAATTTGTGACCAGTTCAATTTTCTCCTCTGCTGTAAGTCGGAAAAGAAATGCTTCCGGAAAGCGATCGCCATTTCTTTTGACCGCTTGGTTTAGCACTTTGGTATCTACTTGATATAAATCGGCCAGATCTCTGTCAACCATTACCTGTATACCCCTAAAGCTGAATATCCTGTTTTCAATATCGCCCTTTGTTAAATCCATAAGGGGTAGTTTAATGGGTTAATAGGATGCTTTAAGGTGTAAAGACTTTTTCCCCATTTACAAGAGCACAAAGTTTGCAATACGGTCAACTTCGAGCTTTGTAGATTAGGGTGCCAATTTGGAACCTTTATGGAGACAGATGAGCTCAGCCTCGTTTGAACTGTCGCAAAATTTGCGACAGTTGCACTTTTATCGAGCTCGCCTTCCTGAAAAATATTGTTGAGGTGCTTAACAAAAGTGCAACAGTTTGTTGCACAAAATCAGCTGCGGTAATTGGGCAGCAGCTTGCTGCCCAAATCTGTGTGAAGCCGTTAGTTTTAAAACCTTTCAGCCCGGCAGCTTGCGCAATAAGTCGCGCACCGGCATTTCTAGCTTCGAAAAAGCAAACCACCGTTTGCCCAAATCCTTCAACGAAGCGCCCAAATGATAGAGCTCCTTTTCGTCAAGAATCAAAAAACGGTCGTGGGCATCGGCGAAGGGTATGATTTGGATAGCGGGGTATTGGCTGTTGTGCTTGTCTACATCTAACTGCAGCTGTTTGCTGATGCTTTTGGTATAAATGGTTGCGGCTACCCCGGGCTTGCGTTTGCTGAGCAGGGTCAATACGCTTTCGTCTACATAATTATCTAGCAAAATGATGCTCGATTTGGCCTTTTTAATCAAATCGGCTGCAAAAACATAGGCGTCGAAAACTTGGCCGTTGAAGAAGATGCCTTGTGTCGGTGGAAGATTGGCGTGGATTTGTAATTCCACTTTGTTTAATCGGGTAACCAAGTCATGCATATTGCTCTCTAATGCATCCATTCTGTTGTTTACCGCATAACCTTTAAGCAAGTATTCTTTGAGTACCTGATTGGCCCAAATTCTGAATTGTGTGCCTCTTTTTGAATTTACACGATATCCCACTGATATGATAACATCCAAGGAATAGTACTGAAGCTCCCTACTTACACTGCGCCTTCCTTCTTTTTGAACTGTTCGGAATTTCCGAACAGTTGCGGCTTCCTCTAATTCACCTGATTCGAAGATGTACTTAATATGCTCGCTAATATTCGCCTTGCTACTATCAAAAAGATTAACAATTTGCTGTTGCGTGAGCCAAACAGTTTCGTCATCCAGCCGCACCTCCATGCGCTCCGCCATATCATCTGATTGGTATAAAACTAATTCGTTTTTCATAAGCTGTACCACTAAAATAAGGCATTCCGTTCTATATTACAATGCCCAAACACACAACCAACAACAGGAAGCACCATGCCTACCACCCTCTACCTCTCCCACCTCCTGCCTGAAGTCCATCCTGGGGTTTACCAACAAATCAAAGCCGCCTGCGAGGGCTTCGGACAGCCAATCGACCTGGTGCTCGGCACCCGCGACATCTGGGTCCGCGACTTCATGCCCATTCCTTTGCCAGATGGGCGGTTGCTGGAATACCGTTATGATCCGGATTATTTGCAAGGAGCAACCGCTGGCACGCGAGGCAAGAAAAGTAATCCCGACCTTATTTGCGATGCCATGGGATTGCAAACCGTGAAAACCGACCTCATCATCGACGGCGGCAATGTGATTCGGCAGGGAAATACCCTCATCATGGCCGACAAGGTGGTGGGTGAAAACCGGTTCCATTACGGCAAAAAAGCTCTAAAAGCTAAGTTGATGGAGGATTTTCAGGTGAAAGAGGTAGTCTTTATTCCCCAAGATAAAAAAGACCGCTACGGCCACGCCGACAGCATGGTTCGCTTCATCGACGACCAAACTGTACTGATAAATTACTACTACGACGACTACGGGCCAGTGGTAAATCCACTGAAAGGAGCCGGTTTGCACGTGAAAGCCCTGGAGCTCCCTGGAATTAAATATACCCAAGGCAATTACTGGCCCTACCTCAACTTCCTCCAAACCGACCGCCTGCTGCTGTTTACTGCCATCGATCCGCAGTTGGATGCAGCCGTGCAGCAGCGACTGGAGCAGCTTTACCCTGCTTACCGCAGCAAAATGGCGGCCATCAAAATGCCTGAAGTCACCAAAAAAGGCGGCGCGCTGAATTGCATCAGCTGGAGCCCAAAATAAATCCGAACCTTGCTACGGTACTGGCAAAGAACGCGCTTCCCAAATATTGAAACACCCAGAAAACCAGCCCTATCCCACCTCTCCCCACACCCAAGCCCCTTTCATCAAGCCCAACGGCAAAAAAGCCAGCAGCTCGGCTTGGGAAGCCTGGGGCGAGATGGCGTACTGATACATCCGCAAGAGTAATTGGGCATCGGGTTCGGACTGTAGACTAAAAAGTCGCCCTACCGCAGGCAGCTGCGGTGCGGCGGGCGCAGACTTGGTTACGGCACCAGCCACTGCACCAGCCGGGGTATTGCCGTACAAAGCCGCGCGTTCGGCAGCCAGCTTTTCGGCGCTGGGGGCAGGATACACCGGCGCTTCCAACAAAACCACCCGGGTAGTGGGCCGCCACAAAGACTGCCATTCGCCGGCCAAGGGTGCTGGGGTATGGGGAAAATCTGACGCCAAATCGGGCTCAAAAACTGAAATTTGGTCGAGTAGCAGCTGTTCGAGCACCGGTTGCTGGTGCAGGGGCCCTGCCGCTTGAAGGAGGAAAAGTGTTTGCATGCCACGAGCTATGCAAAAGTCGGTCCAAGAATTGGGCTGTAGCAGCAGCATTCTTCGCTCCCCAATCGGTCTGAATTTGGTCTATGACCGCGCTCCCTCCTCCAGCCAAAACCTAAAAAATTATGGGCACTTTTTAAGGCAAAAAGCTGTTATATATTTCGTGCGCTTTCTCTCCCTGCTCATCCTTTGGCTGTTCAGCAGCTTATCGCCAGCCAAGGCCCAAGAGCCTGTGGGCACCGGCATCGCGCGCTTTGGCTTGCTGCAGCTGGGCGAAGGGGTGCGGATAGACGTGACCCTCCAGGCGGGCTTCACCTGCAACGGCATCCAGTTGCTGCGCTCGGCCGACAGTCTGCAGTTCGAAACCATTGGCCTCATTGGCGGGGTTTGCGGCAGTGAAGCCGAAGAGGTGAGCTACGATTTCTACGACCCCCTGCCACTCGACGGCCGCAAGTATTTTTACAGCCTGCTGCTCGGCGGTCGCATTCCCAGCGAGGTGTTGTCGATTCGGCTGCTCGATTTTAACAAAATTGGCTTTGTAATGGGGCCCAATCCCGCCCGTGAACAGGTAGCGTTGCGCTGGCAAAACGAGGCAGAGCAGCTGCATTACATTACGCTGCTCAGTGCCCATGGCCAACCCCTGTTCAACTGGGAGCAACATGGCAGCGAATCCGAACTGCGGTTGCCGGCTCTGCCCGCAGGAATTTATTTCATCCACCTGCGCAATAGCAGCACCGGGGCACAATGGCAACAACGACTGTTGATTCAATAACACGACCTGCCGTAGCCCGTAACTGGCCGCGAAGCCAAAAAAAATGCCGAACATTACATTTAACGCATGTTTACCCACCAAGGCACCCGCACCCACGCCCAAAATTTACGCATTGCAAGTTTACTTTCGTTTGTAGCCGGGGCGGTGAACGTAGTGGGTTTTGTGGCGGTCGGCCGGCTTACTACCAATGTTACAGGCCATTTCGCCTTCTTTATGGGCGACGTGCGCGACCAGCACTGGGCCGATGCGCTCGTGTTTTTTGTGTTCATCTTCGCCTTTTTCGCCGGCGCCTTTGTGTCGAACACCCTCATTGAGTTCTCGCACCGCTACCGCCACTTCAACAGCTACCTCCTGCCGGTTTTGCTCGAGTTTTTTTTGCTGGGAAGTGTGGCTTTGGCGGGAGAAAAGCTGCAGACGTGGCAGCCCGACAGCATCGCTTTGCTGCTGCTGTTTGCCATGGGACTCCAAAACGCGCTGGTTACCAAAATCTCCAAAGCCGTGGTGCGCACTACCCACCTTACGGGATTGTTTACCGACCTCGGCATCGAAATGTCGCAGTGGTTTTTTCACAAAGAAGCCGAAGCACACGCGCAACTACGGCCCGTCATTCAATTGCGCATGCTTATTATCAGCTGCTTTTTTGCGGGGGGAATTGTGGGCGGACTGCTCTTTTCGGGCTGGTCGTTTGCCAGTTTGTGGTTGCCGAGCGGGATGTTGTTGTTGGGTTTGGGGTACGACCATTGGAAGTTTATGCGGCGGGTGAGGTAAGACCGCTGCGCTATACAGACCGGTCGCTGCGCTTCCTTTTCAGACATCAGACCGCTGCGCTTTTCAGAGGGGCAGCGTTGGGTTAACCACGGAGTGCACGGAGGACACGGAGGTTTTTGCCTTAGTTTATGAGCGTTTTTAGGCTAATATCTGCAGCTTTCTCCAACCCACGCAATATATTTTGCCATGCTCCGTGCCCTCCGTGAACTCCGTGTTTCAAAAAAACCGCTCACCATCCCCATCCCCCATTGCCCAATTTTACCACCACAGCCCAACCGCTAGGGCCTGCTCTGTCTGACAGCGAGCCACAGGCGAGCGGTCTGATGTCTGAATAGCGAGCAACGCGAGCGGTCTGTAAAGCGAGCCGCAGGCGAGCGGTCTTCAAAAAAAAATCCCGGCGCACCAATGCTTTCGCACCAGCGGCCAGGACCGTCATGGAATTTTATTACGCCGGCAGCCGCAGCCGCCACACGCTTAATCTACGTTGTCGTGCAAAAACGAGTTGTTCGGACGAATCTCTGGTCGTGCCGTGCCCTCATTGTTGCTCAAAGTGTAGCGACTCGCCACCGGTTCAGAACTGTGCTGCACCTGGTCGAGGTCTACATTGCGGCGCATATAGGCCGGCTCACGCTCTAGGCTCTCGAGACTGTCGGCATCCACCCGCTTGAGCGAGTTCAGCCCTTTCAACGCCTGGATTCGCTGCATCGACTTGGCCAACATATCGTCCATAGGCGGCTGGTGAAAACCTTGGTTTTCGGCAATCTCACGTGGATTCACGTTGCTTGGATCTTCGCTGGCTTCATACAACGAACGCACCATTTTAGGGGGATTCGCTGACTCCTGTTGGCTCACTGAAGGCTGCGAAGGGGCCATTTGCACCGACGGCTGCATCCACGAAGGCAGGTCAACTGGCTGTGGTGCCGGCGTTGGCTGCTGTGCTACCGGCTGCGGAGCGGGTGTTGCGCCCAATTCGTTGTCGAAATTGTGCACCAATACGGTTTTACCTGCACGGTCTTCTACCACCGGAGCCACATAAGGTGCTGCCACCGGCTGGGCCTTGGCCACAGGCTGGCTCTGGGTGTTGCCAAGGGGATGGGTGATTTTGCCGCGCGACTCGCCACCTTCAAAGCCAGTAGCAATAACGGTTACGCGGATGCTTTCGCCCAAGGTTTCGTCGTTGCAATTACCCCAAATGATGTCGGTATCGCTGCCGGCCATCTCCTGCACGTAATCGTTTATTTCGCCGATTTCGTCGAGGGTAATTTGGTCGGTGCCGCTGCTGATGTTCAACAAAATGCTGCGAGCACCGGTAATGTCGTTGTCGTTTAACAAAGGCGAGCTGAGCGCGAGCTCCACGGCCTTCATGGCGCGGCCTTCGCCTTCAGCGGTAGCAGAACCCATCACGGCTTTGCCGCTGGCTTCGAGCACCGTTTTTACGTCGGCATAGTCCACGTTTACATAACCTTCTACGGTAATGATTTCGGCAATGCCTTTGGCGGCGGTTGCCAAAACATCGTCGGCACGGGCAAAAGCCTTATCGAAGGCCAAATTGCCATAAATCTGCCGCACTTTGTCGTTGCTGATCACCAAGGTGGTATCGCAATGCTGACGCATCTCGTCTAAGCCACGGTTGGCCTGCTCGAGGCGCTTCTTGCCTTCAAAAGCAAATGGCAGGGTTACGATGCCCACGGTGAGGATGCCCATTTCGCGGCAAGCCTGCGCAATGATGGGAGCTGCACCTGTTCCGGTACCGCCGCCCATGCCGGCCGTTACAAACACCATTTTGGTGTGGTTGCCAATGAGCTGCTTCACCTCTTCGATGGTTTCGATGGCGGCGTTGCGACCAATTTCGGGCTGGTTACCCGCGCCGCGACCTTCGGTTAGCGACGGACCGAGCTGCAAGCGCAGCGGAATCCGGCTCTTTTCCAAGGCCTGGTAGTCGGTGTTCGTCACCAAAAAATCCACATCCTTGATGCCCAATTCGTACATATGGTTGACGGCATTGCCGCCCGCCCCACCAACACCAATCACTTTGATGATGTTAGGTCGTGAGTTCGGTAAATCGAACACCACATTGTTGTTTAGTAAGTTCATATCCATGACGTTGTATGTTGTTTTTTTTATTTTCTCTTGTTTCAAGCCTCTAAATCACTAATCCAAATCCTAAATCCAAATCGCAAATCGAAATCGCTAATCGCTAATCGCTAATCAATTAAAATCCTTAAGGTCTCCATCTTCCATCCACTCCTTGCCTTTCTTCAGAATGCGCTCCAAAAAGCCTCCGCCCATTTTGGCGGGTTCGGCAGGACGACCATCCTTGCCGGTTTTGCTGTTCTTCTCGGTGCTCACCGCGCGCTTGGTCAACTCGTTCAAGCCCATCAGCACCAAGCCTACGCTGGTGGCGTACATCGGACTCTTCACATCCTCATCTCCCTTGGCCAAATGCTCATTGGGAGTACCAATGCGTACGTCCATACCCGTGAGATACTCTACCAACGGCCGCAAATTGCGTAGCTGCGAGCCACCGCCGGTCAATACGATACCTGCAATGAGCTTTTTCTCGAAGCCCGAAGCCTTGATTTCGTAATGCACCAGCTCAATGATCTCCTCGATGCGCGCCTGGATGATGCTGGCGAGGTTGCGCACGCTGATTTCTTTGGGTTCGCGGCCGCGTAAGCCGGGAATCGATACAATTTCGTTGTCCTGCGTTTCGCTGGCCAAAGCCGATCCAAAGCGTATTTTGAGCAACTCCGCCTGCTGCCGCAGCACGGTGCAACCTTCTTTGATGTCTTCGGTGATGATGTTGCCGCCAAAAGGAATCACCGCGGTGTGGCGAATGATGCCTTCTTGGAAGATGGCGATGTCGGTGGTGCCGCCGCCAATGTCGACCAATACCACGCCGGCTTCTTTTTCTTCCTCGCTCAATACCGATTCAGAAGAGGCCAAAGGCTCGAGGATGAGTCCTGATACCTCCAACCCCGCCTTGCGCACACACTTATAGATGTTGTTGGCCGCGGTAACATGCCCGGTGATGATGTGAAAATTGGCTTCAAGACGGATGCCGCTCATGCCGATGGGGTCTTTGATGCCCACTTCGTTGTCCACAATAAACTCCTGTGGCAACACATGGATCACCTCGTAACCCGGCTGTTGCGGGATGCGGTGCATCATGTCTACCAATTTGTCGATGTCGGCCTGCGCTATTTCGTCCTCGGTGCTCTGGCGGGTCATCATATTGCGGTGCTGGTGGCTTTGGATGTGCTGACCAGCGATGCCCACGTTTACCACGCGGATGTCGATGCCCGACTCGTCTTCTGCCTCCTTGATGGCCTTGCGGATGGCGTCCACCGTTTTTTCGATGTTGCTCACCACGCCCCTACTCACGCCCAGCGATTCGGCCTTGCCCATGCCGAGCACTTCCATCTTGCCGTATTCGTTTTTGGTGCCCACAATCGCACAAATTTTGGTTGTGCCGATGTCGAGACCCACAACGATCTCAGACTTGATTTCCTGTTTGTTTGTTACCTTTTGCATATCACCTGGTCCTTAAATTTCAAATTCACTTGCCGGTATTCTTCCCAGCCTTCTTTATCGAGCGCATCGCGATAGAGCGCCAATAGTTTTTCCATTTTTTCGTCTAGATCGCTTAAATCGCCAATCAAAACGGTGTGGTTGCCTACCCGCGGCACGAGCTCAAACTCGCCCTTACCGTTTACGTACAATTGCACGAAGAGGGCTTCATACAGCTCGTTGTCGCGCAGGTATTCGTTCAGCGCGAACAAATCACGCAACCGCTGGCTGCGTAAAGTATCGCCGGGAGCGGGACGGTCGTCGATGTTGCCCGAAGCCACCATCACCGCCGCCGCATAATTGGCGCTGGTGGGCATGGTGCGGCCCTCGGCATCTACATAAAAGCTTTCCATGTGGCGGTTTACTACGCGCAGCACGGGCTCGCGCTGACTCACCTCAACGCTTAACCGACCTTGTACATCGATGAAGGCCGAAACTTCGTCCACAAAAGGATTGCGGTAGATGGCTTTTTCGATGGCCAGCAAGTCGAGACTGTCGAGTGCCATGCCTACCAAATTGCCCCAGCCCGAACGGCGGAGCTGCGCGGCCACGGTTTCTTTGTCGATGAAGAAGCTGCCTTCGCTGTGGTCAACCCGCAAATCGAGTTCCTGCACCACATCGCGCTTCTTCTCGGCCTTGATGAAGCCGAAAGCGGTGAAAATACCCGCCAAAAGCAGCACATTGCCGAGAATGATGGCTATTTTTTTGACCATTTTCATGCCTGCACCTCCTGTTTTTGTAAGTAAGCCGCCAACGGTTGCACCAAACGATCGATGTCGCCGGCGCCAATGGTGAGCAATACGTCGAACGACTGTGCGGCCACGGCGGCCACCAAGTCTTGCTTAGCCACCAATTGCTTTTGGCAGCTGATTTGGCTGAGCAATGCCGCGCTGCTGATGCCTTCAATCGGCAATTCGCGGGCGGGATAAATGTCGAGCAGCAAACAGCTGTCGAGCTGCGACAAGCTCTCCGCAAATCCCGCCATAAAATCGCGGGTGCGGCTAAACAAATGCGGCTGGAAAATGCCCAACACCTTTTTGCCGGGGTATAACATGCGCACCGAGTCGAGCAAAGCCGCTATTTCGGTGGGATGGTGGGCGTAATCGTCGATATACACCTTGCCAGCGCCTTCGTACACCAGCTCAAAACGACGCTTTACGCCTTTAAAACTGGCCATGCCTTCGCGGATGGCTTCGGGCTGAACCCCTATTTCGAGCACCAAGGTGATGGCAGCGAGGGCATTTTCGATGTTGTGCAAGCCGGGCATGCCGCAAACGAGGTCGAAAATGTTCACATTGCCTTGGTAATCGAATACAAAGCGACCGTTTTCGATGCGGATATTGGCGGCTTGGATGGCAGCACCCGGACCGTAGGCCTGGGTAGCCAATCCCGCCGGCAAAGGCAGTGGCGCGTTTACCTGATACACCAGCTTGCGACGCACCAAAGCAGCAAAGTCGGCATAAGCCTGGTGCATACTGGCGGCATCGCCGTAAATATCGAGGTGATCGGCATCCATGCTGGTGATGGCAGCATAAGCCGGTTGCAGCTGCAAGAACGAACGGTCGAATTCGTCGGCCTCGGTTACAAAGTATTCAGTGCCCCTGCTGAGCAAATTGCTGCCATAATTGGTACTTACACCTCCCAACAAGGCGGTGAAGGCGTATTGCGCCACCTCCAACAAATGCGCAATGAGGGAGGTGGTAGTGGTTTTGCCATGGGTGCCGGCAACGGCCAAAGTAATGCCATCGGCGGTAATCATGCCCAAGGCTTTGGCGCGCTTCACCATCTCAAAACCATTTTCACGGAAGAAAGCGGGGATTTTCTGTCCCACCGGCACTGCCGGCGTACTAATTATCAAAGTATGCTGCGCCTCCAGCATGGCTGCAGGAATGCTGCTGAGCTCGTCTTCAAAACTGATGCTTGCACCTTCTGCTTGTAAGGCAGCGGTAATGTCGCTAGGCGTTTTGTCGTAACCCGCCACCGCAAAGCCGCGCTGCAGCAACAGTCGCGCAATGGCGCTCATGCCGATACCACCAATGCCCACAAAGTAAAAGCGAGAAAAACGTGCTGCGATCATGACCTGTCCTCCCTGGTTTCGATGACGTAGGCCAACATATCTTCCGCAATTTCTTCGGCCGCACGCGCGCGGGCAAAAGTGCCGATTTGCGCACTCATGCGCTGCTGGCGTGGCTGGTCGTGCAGCAAATCAATTACCGCATCAATGAGCACCTTTTCGGCAGCTTCGTCACGCACCAACATGGCAGCATCCTGATTGCTCAGGGCGAGGGCGTTTTTGGTCTGGTGGTCTTCGGCCACATGCGGCGAAGGCACCAAAATCACAGGCTTGCCTACCACGGCCAATTCGCTGATGGTACCAGCGCCAGCACGGGATACAATGATATCGGCAGCGCTAAACGCCAAATCCATGCGGTTAATGAAGTCGCTGGTGTAAAAGCCATCCTTGGCAAATGGTGCAATGCGCTCGCGGGCTTCTTTGGCAAAACCTGCGCCAGTTTGCCAAATGAGCTGCACGTTGTTTTTCGCTAAAGCCGGCATGCCAGCTACGAGGGAGCGGTTGAGGGTGCGGGCACCCAGACTTCCCCCCAAAACCAACAAAATGGGCTTGCCTGGCTCCAAACCGAAAAAGGCCAGGGCCTCGCTGCGGTCGGCAGGAATATTTTTAATGACTTCCCGAATGGGGTTGCCGGTGATCTGAATTTTATCGGCCTTAAAGTAGCGCTCCATATCGGGATAAGCCACATAGGCCCGCTTCACCCTGCCCGCCAAAAGCTTGTTGGTGAGTCCTGCATACGCATTCTGCTCCTGAATAAAGCTGGGAATGCCGAGCAGTTGGGCCATGAACAGCAGCGGACCGCTGGCATAACCGCCTACGCCCACCACCGCATCGGGTTTAAAGTTGCGGATGATGCGGATGGACTTCCACAAGCTGCTGAGCACTTTAAAAGGGAACAGCAAATTTTGCGCACTCAGCGAGCGCTGGATACCGCTGATCCACAAGCCTTCAATTTTGTAACCGGCCAAAGGCACGCGCTCCATCTCCATCCGCCCCAAAGCGCCCACAAACAGCAGCTCCGTGCCTGGTGCAGCTGCCTGCAAGGCATTGGCAATGCTGATGGCCGGGAAAATGTGTCCCCCGGTGCCACCACCGCTGATGATAAAACGATATGGACGCTTAGGCTGCGACATGCAAATCTGCTTTTTGACTCGGTTGGGTTTCGTTTTCTTCTGATTCTATTTCGCGGCTAACGCTCAAAATGATGCCGAAAGCCAGACTGGTAAATATGATGGAGGTGCCGCCCATGCTCACCAAAGGCAGGGTTTGTCCGGTTACCGGGAATAAATTCACGGCTACGGCCATGTTCACCACCGCCTGAATCACCAAACTGATGGCCAGTCCCATCGCCAGCAACGCCCCAAATGCCTGCGGGGCCTTGATCACGATGCGGGTTACGCGGTACAACAAACCGAGGTAAAGCAGCATCACAAAGCCGCCGCCTACCAAGCCATACTCTTCGAGGATGGTGGCGTAAATAAAGTCGCTATACGGGTGTGGCAAGAAATTGCGCTGGGTGCTGTTGCCCGGACCTTTGCCAATCAGTCCACCAGTAGCGATGGCGATTTTAGCCTGTTGGGTTTGGAACACCTCGGGTTGCTCGCCGGTGGGAGCAATGAAGTTTTCGACCCTGCTCACCCAGGTTTTGGCCCGGAACCAGCCCGCCTGGTAGCTTACAAATACAAAGCTGCTGAGCACCAAGCCACCTACCACAAGCATGAGGGCAATTTGTTTGAGACTGATGCGGCCAATAAACATCACCATCAAGCTGGTAAAAAACACCAGCATGGCGGTGGAAAGGTTGGCGGGCGCAATGAGCATGCACACCAGTCCTACCGGCACAATGGCGGGCAAAAACGACTGCTTAAAGCTCTTAATATCGTCTTGCCGCTTAGCCAAAATGCGCGCCAAATACATAATGAGCGTGAGCTTGGCCAAATCGGAGCTCTGAAAGGTTTGGTTGATGATGGGGATGGTGATCCAGCGGCTGGCGTCGTTGAGGCTGGTGCCTTTTACGAGGGTGTAAATGAGCAGGGGAATCGACAGCCACAGGCCCACTTGCGCCATGCGACTAAAGTAGCGGTGTGGAATGCGGTGCGCCAAATACATCACATACAAACCAAACAGGGCCAAAGCGCCATGCTTGAGCAAAAAATACTCCGTATTGCCCCCACGCGCCTTGTAGGCGAGGGTGCCGGTGGCCGAATACACCACCATCATGCTGAGGAGGGTCAAAATACCCACTATCAACCAAATGGTGCGGTCGCCGCGAAGTTTAAATATGCCCAAGTTTTCGAACATCTTGTTTTTTTAGAGTGCTTTTACGTGTTTTTTGAATTGACGACCGCGGTCCTCATAATTATCGAACAAATCGAAGCTGGCGCAAGCCGGTGAAAGCAGCACGATGTCGCCTTTTACAGCCAGGTGGTGCGACATCTTCACGCATTCTTCCATGCTGGTGGTGTTCACAATTACCGGTACCAAAGCGCCAAACTCTTCGTGGATGCGGCGGTTGTCGGTGCCCAAGCATACAATGGCCTTCACCCGCTCTTTCACCAGCTCCTTGAGGGCTTCGTAATCGTTGCCTTTGTCAACGCCGCCGGCAATCCATACGATCGGACTGTTAAAACTCTCGAGGGCGTACCAGGTGCTGTTTACATTGGTGGCCTTGCTGTCGTTGATGTACTCCACCCCTTTGATGGTCGCCACGGCTTCGAGTCGGTGTTCTACCTGCTCAAAGCTGCTGAGACTGTCGCGGATGGCCTCCTTGCGGATGTCGTACAATTTGGCGGGAACACTGGCGGCCATGGCGTTGTAGGCGTTGTGGCGGCCCTTGAGCGAAAGTTCATCGAATGGGACTGTCATGGTATCTTGGTTTATGCTTATGATCATGTTTTTATCTTCTTTCCAAGCCCCTTCCTCCAACTTTTGGTTGAGGGAGAAGGCAATTTTGCGGGCTTTGATGCTGGCGCCCTCCAGTGCTTGGGTGGTGATGGGATCGTCGGCGCAGTACAACAGCACCTGCTCTGGCCCCATGTTTTGGGCAATGCGCAGCTTTGAAGCCACGTAATTTTCGAGCTGGTAGTCGTAGCGATCGAGGTGATCGGGGGTGATGTTGGTGAGCACGCCCACATCCAAGCGGGTGTTGAACATGCCATCGAGCTGAAAACTGCTGATTTCGAGGATGTAGTAGTCGAAATCTTGCTCAGCCACCTGCCGCGCAAAACTTTTGCCGATGTTGCCCCCCAAGCCCACTTTGTAACCTGCATTTTTGAAGATGTGGTAGGTAAGCAAGGTGGTAGTTGTTTTGCCGTTGGTGCCCGTAATGCCAATGAGTTTGGCCTTGGTGTGCCGCGCGGCATACTCAATTTCGTTGATCACCGGAATGCCGTTGAAGCGCAGGCGCAAAATGAGGGGGGCGTTGTCGGGGATGCCCGGACTTTTCACCACCTCGTCGGCGTTTAAAATAAGCGCCTCGGTATGCGCACCCTGCTCCCAAGCCACGCCCAAGGCGTTGAGCTCGGCCGCAACGGCTGGCTTCACCGTGCCGCTATCGCTCACAAATACATCGGCCCCCAGCTTCTTCGCCAGTACCGCTGTACCTATGCCGCTTTCGCCGGCGCCTAATATGACAATCCGAGGCTGCATTTTATCTGAGTTTCAAAAGGGCTAAGGTTACGATCACCAAAAAGATGGCGATGATCCAAAAACGGGTTACAATTTTGGGCTCGGGAATGCCAGTGAGCTCAAAGTGGTGGTGCACGGGCGACATGCGGAACACCCGCCGGCCTTCGCCGTATTTACGTTTGGTGTATTTGAAATAGCTTACCTGGATGATCACCGAGAGACTTTCAACGAAGAAAATGCCGCAAAGAATGGGCAACAGCAATTCCATTTTGATGATGATGGCCACCGCTGCCAAGGCGCCACCAAGGGCCAAAGAGCCTGTATCTCCCATAAACACCTGCGCCGGGAAGCTGTTGTACCAGATGAAGCCGATGCAAGCCCCCACCAAGGCCGCCAAAAACACCACCACCTCGCCACTCAAAGGCACGTAGAGGATGTTGAGGTATTTGGCCAAAATGGTGTTACCGCTCATATAAGCGAGGATGCCCAAGCCGGTACCTACCACGGCCGATACGCCTGCGGCCAAGCCGTCGATGCCGTCGGTGAGGTTCACCGAATTGGTGACGGCGGTTACAATAAAGATGATGATGAGGAAGTAAATGACCCAAGCCAGCTCTGGGGTTGGGGCCAAATTGCCGTAATTGAGCAGGGTTTTGCCAATAGGTAGATTGGTGAGCAACGCTATTTGCTGTACATCGGGGTGTAAAAAGAGGGTGGCGGCAATGATGATGCCCAAACCAATTTGACCGATGATTTTGAATTGCGAGCGCAGGCCTTGCTTGTTCTTTTTGAATACTTTGATGTAGTCGTCGGTAAGACCGATGGCGCCCATCCACAGGGTCGACAGCACCATGACCATCACATACACATTTTCGAGCTTGGCCACGAGCAGGGTGGGGATCAAAATCGAAATAATGATGATGATGCCGCCCATGGTGGGGGTGCCTTTTTTGCTGAAGTGGCTCTCGGGACCCACGGTGCGAATGGTTTCGCCGATTTGTTTGGCCTTGAGGAAGTTGATGATGCGCTTGCCGATGAACAAACTGATGAGCAAGCTCAACAGCGCCGCCAGCGAGGCCCGGAAGGTGATGTACTGAAACACCCCAGCCCCTGCTAAGTCGTAATGTTTGTCGAGATAATCAAATAGGTAGTATAACATACTTACAAGCTTTCGAAGTTTTTGAGGAGTTCTTCTTTATCGTCGAAATGCTGGCGGGTACCGGCAATTTCCTGATAGGTTTCGTGTCCTTTGCCCGCCACCAAAATGATGTCGCCGGGCTGTGCGAGCATACAAGCCGCTTGGATGGCCTCGGCCCGGTCGCTGATGCGGATGGTGTGGAGTTTGTGCTCGAGCGTAAGTCCGGCCATCATTTCATCGAGTATGGTCTCCGGATTTTCGCTGCGGGGATTGTCGCTCGTAAGGATGGCTTTGTCGCTGAGCTGGGCGGCCAGGGCGGCCATCACCGGGCGCTTGGCGCGGTCGCGGTCGCCGCCGCAGCCTACCACGGTGATGATGCGTTCGTTGCCCGAGCGGATGTCGCGGATGGTGTTGAGCACGTTTTTGAGGGCGTCGGGGGTGTGGGCGTAGTCAACGATGCCGGTTACCTGACGCGCGGAGCGTACGTAGTCGAACCTGCCACTCGGTGCACTCAAGGCACTCAAAGCGGTAAGCACTTCGGTTTTATCTTCTCCCAAGGCCATGGCCGCGCCATAAGTAGCCAGCAAATTGTAGGCATTAAAGCTGCCTATCAAGGTGCTGTGGAAGTCGGTGCCGTCGAGCAGCAGCTGCAAGCCAGCAAAGTTGTTTTCGAGGATTTTGGCACGCAAATCGGCATCGTTGCGCAGCGCATAGGTCTTTACCTTAGCGCGGGTATTCTGCGCCATCACCAGCCCGTTTTTATCGTCACGGTTCACCAAAGCGGTGGCGCTGGCCGGCAGGCGGTCGAAAAACGACTTCTTGGCCTGGATGTAGTTGTCGAAAGTGCCGTGGTAATCGAGGTGGTCGTGGGTAATATTGCTAAAGATGGCCACTGCAAATTGCAAACCCTCAATGCGATGCTGGTGCGCAGCATGGGAGCTTACTTCCATAAAGGCGTGACTGCAACCTGCCGCCACCATCTCTGCTAATAAAGCATTCAGCGTAACAGCATCGGGCGTGGTATGGGTAGCGTCGAGCACCACCTTGCCAATGCGGTTGCCTACCGTGCTCAACATCCCGCAAGGATAACCCAACTGGGTGAAGAGGGTGAAAAGCAAATTCACCACCGTGGTTTTGCCATTGGTACCGGTAATGCCAACCAGCTTGAGTTGCTCGGAAGGATTGTCGTAGAAATTGCTGGCCATCCAGCCCAAAGCTTTGTGCGCATCGGCTACACGTACGTAGGTGATGCCAGACTGCAACTGCGCAGGCAATTCCTCGCACACAATCACCTCGGCGCCTAATTCGAGGGCCTTGGCAATAAACTGATGGCCATCTACCACGCTACCGCGCACCGCCACGAAGGCCGCACCGGGCACTACTTTGCGCGAGTCGAGGGCCACCGCCGTAATGTTGCGGTCGGTGCTGCCGTGTATTTCCACGGCGCCGGCTTTGTACAATATGTCGCGTAATAACTGCATCAGCTGAGTTCGATGACGATTTGTTGATTTTTTTGATGGCGACTGCCAGCCTTCAAGCTTTGGCGGGTTACCCGGCCACGGCCCACAGGCACCACCCGCAAGCCGGCGTTTTCTAAAAGGTACATGGCGTCTTTTAAACCCATGCCATACACTTGTGGCACCAAGGTGCTTGCTAAAGGGAGATCGGTGAGCTGCAGACTGTCGCTAGACACATTGTGCATCCACTCGCCCTCAGCACCCCCGCTGTAATCGATTTTGAGCTTGCGCAAAACGAGCTCAGACTCGTTCCAACGGCCGTTTTTAAGCACGATGTGCGTCTTGGGCGCCCGCTTGCCTTTGCCTTCTTCCAAATAAGGATTGATGTGCGAGGCATATACCTTGTCGGCAATTTCTTTGAAGACTGGTCCCGCCACCGTGCCGCCATAATAGCTGCCTTGGGTAGGATTGGCCACCACCACAATTACGCTGTAGCGCGGTGCATCGGCAGGAAAATAGCCCGCAAACGACGCTCGGTATTTGATTTTGCCTTTGTAACCCAGGCTATTGTCGGCAATCAAAGCCGTGCCTGTTTTACCAGCGGCAGTATATTGTTTTCCTTGGATGTTTTTGCCGGTTCCCTTCTCCACCACCAAAGCCAACAAAGCTTGTGCTTGCTCGATGGTGCTTTTGCTGGCGATGCTGCTTTTCATCACCTGCGGCTCAAAACGCTTGCGCACATCGCCAAATTCGCGGATTTCCCGCACCAAATAGGGGCGCATCATGGTGCCGCCATTGGCTACGGCGTTGTAAAAGGCGAGGGTTTGCAGCGGACTCAAACGTACTTCGTAGCCCACGCTCATCCAAGGCAGGGTAACGCCACTCCAGCCCTTTTCTTTGGGATTTTTGATCACAGATTTGCCTTCGCCGGTGATTTCAATGCCGGTGAGCTCGCCTAGACCGAGTTTGTGGAGACCTTCTACAAAAACTTGGGGACTGCCGCCATACAAATTGTTGATGATTTTGCTGATGCCCACGTTGGAGCTGATGGCAAACAAGTCGGCCACGCTCATATTGTTGTAGTCGTGCTTCTCGGAGTCGCGCATAATGCGGTCGTAAAAGCGGAAGGTACCTTTTTCAAGGTCCACCGAATCGGTGAGCTTCACATCGCCCCGCTCCAGCGCCACCATCATGCTGGCAAGCTTAAAGGTGGAGCCGGGTTCGGCGCTTTCGCCAATGGCGTAGTTGTATTTTTCGTAGTACACGCTTCCGTCGGCATCGCGACCGAGGTTGGCAATGGCTTTGATTTGGCCGGTAGCAACTTCCATCACAATGGCGCAGCCGTGGTCGGCCTGGTTGCGCTCCAACGCCCGCAGCAACGCAGCCTCGGTTACGTCCTGTATGTTGATGTCAATGGTGGTTACGATGTCGTTGCCGTCGCGTGGCTCAATTTCATCGCGGTCGTTGATAGGCAACCACACCCCGCCCGCAATCTTTTGCATGAGGCGCTTGCCGCCAACGCCTGCCAGCTGGTCGTCGAAAGCACCCTCCAGTCCCACCGGCGCCACACCGGAAATGGCGTAACCGATGGTGCGCCTGGCGAGATGACGGAATGGCATTTCTCTTTTGGTCTTTTGCTCAACCACCAAACCGCCGGTGTATCTTCCCATATTAAAAATGGGGAGCTGTTTTACGGCTTGCAGTTGCTGGTAGTCGATGTTGCGGCGCACCAAGAAGTTGCGCTTGCCGGCGCGACGGGCTTCGCGGATTTTGCGGGCATATTCGCGGGCGCTGTAATCGCCAAAAATGCGGCTGAGGCCCTGGGCGAGCGAATCCACCTTGTTTTCAAAGATGTCGTTGGTGAGCCCGTCTACTTTGGTGTCCATGCGCACATCGTAAATGGGTACGGAGGTGGCGAGCAGACTGCCATCGGCGGCGTATATGTTGCCCCGCACGGCTTCGATGTTGCGGTAGGCGGTGGTCAGACTGTCGGCCATATCGCGGTAATACGCCCCCTGCACGGTCTGGATGCGCACGGCCTGGACCATAATGCCCAGTCCCAGCAGCACCATCAGCCCGAAGGAGATGTAAATACGGGTTACGATATCTTTTTTAACGCTCATCAGTCGAGGTAAATCTTCTTGGGGGCTGACCGCAATTCCTTGAGTCCGGCTACTTCTACTCTTTTGGCTACTTCGCTTTGCTTGCTCAGGTACATGAGTTCACTTTTGAGGGTGATGTACTCGGCACGCAGGTCTTTCATTTCGTACTCCAGCTTGTTGATTTTGCGGATGCGCTTCTCCACCGTATGGGCGTTGGCGATGTAGAGCAAGGTCAAAAAGCTGCAAAACAGCACGAAGGGCAGGTTTTTGCTTACCTGCTCCGACTTCAAATAGTTCTCCGGGTCGAACAACCGAAACAGGTTGAAGCGACGCTTAGGTTCGCTGCTCGCGCTGCCATTTTCGGTGGCCCGGGGCTCGTTTTGGGGACGTGGGGTATTGCCTATCATGACCTACGTACTCCTATCCTTAATTTGGCGCTGCGAGAGCGGGGGTTCAGTGCTTGTTCTGCTTCTGTGGCGATGATGGCACGCCCGTTCAAGGGGTCAAAATCGCGGATGTCGTTGCCGTAGAAGTCTTTT
This sequence comes from Sphingobacteriaceae bacterium, assembly GCA_030682795.1. Classification (GTDB taxonomy): domain Bacteria; phylum Bacteroidota; class Bacteroidia; order UBA7662; family UBA7662; genus PNNG01. The sequence goes on along the minus strand of JAUXNJ010000037.1, from coordinate 8,731 downwards.
TCAATTTTGCCCTCGAGGTTACCTTGTTTAATAAGGTGCTTCACGAGGCGGTCTTCGAGCGAGTGGTAGCTCATTACCACCAATCGGCCTTGCGGCTTGAGCACCTCGGCACACTGCAGCAAAAAGGCCTCGAGTGCGGCCATTTCTTCATTGAGCTCAATGCGGATGGCTTGGAAGATTTTGGCGTAGAATTTGGCGGGCTTATCTGCGCCCATGGCTGGCGCCACGGCTTGCTTGAGCTGCTCGATGGTATCGAGCGGTCCCCGCGTTCGGGCCAGCACGATGAGCTTGGCCACCCTACCCGGATTGGTAAGTTCGCCATATAAGCGCAAAATGTGCTTGAGCTGCTGCTCGTCGTATTCATTCACCAAGTGCCAGGCACTTTTTTCGGTGCGGGTATCCATGCGCATGTCGAGCTGGGCATCAAACCTAAAGCTGAAGCCACGCTCCGCCTCATCGAATTGATGCGAGCTCACACCCAAATCCGCCAAAATGCCATCTACCGGTAAAGCGCCATTCAAACGCAAAAAGCGCTTGAGGTAGCGAAAGTTGGCGTCTACAAAAATAAAGCGCTCATCCTGGGGGAGATGAGCTTGTACGTCTGGGTCTTGGTCGAAGGCGATGAGGCGGCCGTTGGGACCGAGGCGCTCAAGGATCGCCTGGCTGTGGCCGCCGCCGCCAAAGGTTACATCTACATAGGTGCCGTTGGGGTTGATGGCGAGACCGTCGAGGCACTCGCTCAGCATCACGGGCAAGTGGTAGGCTTGTTCGGTCATTAAATCCGCCCTCCCATTACTTTTTCGGCCAGGGCCGAGAAATCGGCTGGCTCGTTGTCCATGGCCGCAGCATGCAACTGCTTCGACCAGATTTCGATGTTGTTGAGGTTGCCCGACAACACAATGTCTTTTTCGATGGCAGCGTACTCCTGCAAAGGCTTGGGCAGGAGGATGCGGTTGGCGCTGTCGAGCTCCACCGGAGTTGCACCACGCAAAAAGTAGCGCACAAATTCGCGGTTTTCTTTTACGTAGGGATTGAGCTTGTTGAGCTCTGCTACGATTACGTCCCACTCATTCGCAGGGTACAACACTAGATTCTTCTCAAAACCTCTATTGAGCACAAGCCTCCCGGCTGCCGCTGCGGGCAGCTGGCGCATGAGGCCTGCTGGCATCACCAGGCGGGCTTTTGCGTCAAGCTTGATCTCGTATTCACCAAGGAATTGGGTCACAATAGGGTCTTTTACAAACACTAAGGTACAAACAATTCCACATTCTCCCACTTTCCCCCACCAACAAACACTTGGTTTTTATCCACAGCACTATTGCACAAGGTGCAATATGCTTAAATGCTCATTTTAAGCTGTTTTTGAAAACGGAACAGAAAAGCTACCGGCGCATTAAATTCTCTAGCCACCGCTGGCATCCCTCCAAAATGCTTGCTTAAGACCATCAAAACGCGCTCCAATAGCCGGTTTTTGGAAGTGGTGGGACAAAGTGGGGGGATTTTGGCCGAATTAACTCCCTCTCCGCTTGGTTTTAGTCGAAAAGGGCCATAAAAAATCCCCAATACTCAGTATGCATTGGGGATTTAAAGCAAATCAAAAAGAAGTGGTGCTGTGCCACCCCTACTAAGTCAGTAATTCAAAATGGAACTTCGCTAAGGAATTCAAGCAACTTCAATGCGCTTGGGCTTGATTTTATCAAAGAGCTGCTCGTTTTGAGTTTGTTCTGCTTTTAGATCATAATCATCCTGGAGCCCGAGCCAAAACTTGGCCGATGTTCCAAAATATTTAGAAAAACGCAAAGCAGTATCCGCCGAAACACCTCTATTGCCTTTAATAATTTCCGAAATGCGGGTTTGTGGCAGATAGGTTTCTTTCGCCAATCGATAGGCAGAAATCTCCATCGGAATTAAAAACTCCTCTAAAAGCACTTCCCCTGGAAGAATATTTTTAAGCTTTTTCATGAGGCCGAATGATTACCAATCTAAATTAGGCAATTTCATGCTCAAAATAATAATAGGCTTAAATCCCTTAATAAAAGCTCTGCATAAGCACATCATTTTCAACTAGATCTTTGTCCCCTTCACACCATCGTGTAAACAGAATAACCCATACTCCCACAATCACCAACTTCCAGCAGCCTGCCACAATTTTTTGAATTTTGAACTTTGAACCTGAAACCTTGAACCAAAAAATCCCCAGACTTTCGCCCAGGGATCTATTTATACGCAATTAAGAAAACCTACCAAAGCACAAGAAAATTCTCCGTGCCCTCCGTGTCCTCCGTGTTTTTTAAATCGTCAGCGCCGCCACACCCGGCAACTCCTTGCCTTCCATGTATTCCAGCAAAGCGCCACCGCCAGTGCTTACATAACTCACCTTTTCTGCCAATCCAAATTGGTTGATGGCTGCCGCAGAGTCTCCCCCGCCGATGAGTGAGAAAGCACCTTTATGAGTAGCCGCCACAATGGCCTCGGCCACGGCTTTGGTACCGGCTTCAAACTTGGGCATTTCAAAAACGCCGGCTGGACCGTTCCACAAAACTGTTTTGCTGTTGGCAATCACTTCGGTGAACTGCACTATGGCCTTCGGGCCCAAATCGAGCCCCATCCAACCCGCTTCAATGGCGGTATTGTCGGCTACCTTGGTGTTGGCATCGTTCGAAAAGGCATCTGCTACCACCGAATCAACCGGCAACACCAGGTTTACGCCCTTGGCCTTGGCTTTTTCGATGAGTTGCAGCGCCAACTCCAGCTTATCGTCTTCGCAAAGCGAATTGCCGATGCTGCCGCCCATGGCCTTAAAGAAAGTGAACACCATGCCACCACCAATCAACAGATTGTCGACCCGGTCGAGCAGGTTTTCGATGATCATGATCTTGTCCGACACCTTCGCTCCCCCCATGATGGCGGTAAACGGCCGCTCGGCATGCTTAATCACCTTGTCGGCATTGGTCAACTCGGCCGCCATCAAATAGCCTGCCGCTTTGTTCGTGCCAAAAAAGCGCGCCATGGTGGCGGTGCTGGCGTGCTCACGGTGCGCGGTACCAAAGGCATCATTCACGTAAAAATCGCCATGTTTGGCCAATTGCTCAGCAAAAGCCAAATCGCCTTTTTCTTCTTGCTTGTAAAAACGTACGTTTTCGAGCAAAAGCACCTCGCCAGGTTGCAAGGCCGCAGACATGGCAAAGGCTTCTTCGCTAATACAGTCGTTTACAAACTTCACATTCACGCCCAACAATGCGCTGCAAGTAGCAACGGTGTGGCGCAGCGAGTATTTGTCTTCAGGCCCCTCTTTCGGGCGGCCCAAATGCGACATGAGCACCACCGACCCGCCATCTCCCAAAATCTTTTGGATGCTGGGAGCGGCGGCACGGATGCGGGTATCATCGGTTACCTCACGGCTTTCTTTGTGGAGCGGCACGTTAAAATCAACGCGCATCACCACCTTCTTGCCGTGAAAATTGATGTCTTGGATGCTTTTCATGGCTTACATTTGGCCAACGCGGGCAGCCAAATCAGCGATACGACTGCTGTAACCAGCTTCGTTGTCGTACCAACCTACCACTTTCACGGTCTGACCAATCATCATGGTCAAATCGCTATCGAAAATACAGCTGTGACGGTTGCCCACGATGTCGATCGATACAATCGGATCTACTTCGTAATGCAATACGCCTTTCATCGGACCTTCGGCAGCGGCTTTAAACGCAGCATTTACCTCAGCAACGGTGGCTGGCTTCTTGAGGATGGCGGTGAAATCGGTTACCGATCCGTCAGGAATAGGTACGCGCATGGCGTTTCCGTTAAGTTTGCCTTTCAAATGCGGCATTACCAAGCCCACAGCTTTGGCAGCGCCAGTAGAAGTAGGCACGATGCTGTAAGCAGCAGCACGAGCGCGACGCAAATCTTTGTGCGGTGCATCCTGCAAATTCTGGTCGGCAGTATAGGCGTGGATGGTGGTCATGAAGCCACTTTCGATGCCCCAATTGTCGTCGAGCACCTTTACCATCGGCGCTAAGCAGTTGGTGGTACAGCTGGCGTTCGAAAGAATGGTCTCGGCGCCGTCGAGTTGGTTGTCGTTTACACCCAATACGATGGTTTTGAGGTCGCCCGTAGCCGGTGCGCTGATTACCACCTTGCGGGCACCCGCTTGGATGTGCGCCGAAGCCGTTTCTTTATCGGTAAAGCGACCGGTCGACTCAATCACCACGTCGATGCCCAAGCTTCCCCATGGCAAAGCCGCTGGATTACGCTCAGCGTAAATCTTGATTTTATGTCCGTTTACAATGATCCCGTCTTCGTCGTGACCCACGGTGCCATTGAATCTGCCATGAACCGAGTCGTACTTGAGCAAATGCGCCAAAGTTTTGGTATCGGTGAGGTCGTTGATGGCTACTACTTCCACTGCGTCGTTTTCAACGAGGTACTTGTAAGCCAGGCGGCCAATGCGGCCAAATCCGTTAATCGCGATTTTGGTTTTTTTCATGTTGTGAGGATTAGTGCGAATTGCGGTGCAAAGATAAGGAAATCTACAGGAATGCCCACGGGCTAATTGAAAGAAGGTGGGAATGAAAAAAGCCGCAGCTTTTCTTCAGCTAGTCAGCCCATTACTCCTTCAATCCTTAGCGCTAAAGCGAATGCATGAAGGCTCAATTCCCCTACGCACTCCACAAGGCTGTAGCTTTTTTCAAATTTTTTCTACCTACCCCTTGCAGATTTACACTTTCGCCCTATCTTTGCACCCACATTCAAGACGGCCCGTTCGTCTAGGGGTTAGGACGCCAGATTTTCATTCTGGTAGCAGGGGTTCGATTCCCCTACGGGCTACAAAAAAGGCTGACAGCGATGTCGGTCTTTTTTTTTACCAAAATTGCAATGCATTTTGATTGATTTGAAGAAGTAAGGCTGCCCGCAGCGCTTCACCGCAGCTAAAAGCAAAAAAGAAATGGCCCTTCTTCATCGAAAATACTATCTTTCAAATCTAAATTGCAATACTTTCATTTAAAGGAAGCATTCCCTATCGGAAGTCGCCTTTTAGCGAAAGGTAACGCAGTTGAATTTATATGACTCGAAAAAGCGCCAATCTAACATTGAACATATTTCCCAAATCGATTTAACCTATGGGTAATGATTTGAAGTCTGAATTTGTGCTAGAAATCCTGAGCAATATCACGGAGTCGGTTGCAAGCGGGGTTTTTATAGATGTTGAGCGCGCAAAGGTTGAGCTCAAAGACTTATCTACGGGCCTTAACTGGACCTCCCTCAAAGAAACCATTTGTGCCTTTTTGAACACCGACGGAGGGATTGTGATTTGTGGCGTACGCGAGAAAAACCGCAACTATACGCTCACTGGCTTCAATCGGAATAACGAAAATAACCTCCTCGATTTACAAACAAAAACCTTTAAAAACCACGCTGGCCACTTAATAGATGTTACTAATAACATTCATTTTGATTACCACCGCCTGGAACTTGGCCAGCAGAGCGTAGATCTATGCGTCATTTTTGTCACTTCCCTTTCGGATGATTTAAAATACGTTTCATTTAATGATACATATTTCGAAAGAAGGCTCACGCAAGACCGAGCAATACCTGCTTTAAAAATTGCGGGACGAGAAGAATACAAGCGCGATTTGGCCTATGCCAAAGAACTGACGGCCATCGACAAGGCCAGCATCAACGATTTGAGCCTCGACAAAATTAACTATTACGTTAACCTACTCAATCGCGAAATCCAAAGCGAAACCCTCAAGCCAAGCCTCAGCAAGGCCAAGCCTTTTTTAGCCAACCAGCACTTCATTAAAGAAGATGAGATAACCCTCCTCGGCATGTTGGTGTGCGGCGCCGACCCTTTTCATTACTTGGCTTCCAAAGTAGAGGTCAATGCCTATTACGACACGAGCTCCGACATTGGCAAGGACAAGAAAATTTTTCGCTCCGATGTTATTCATTTGATGGAAGAAACCTTCCGGTACATATGGGGCAATATCAAAATCAACCGAACCATCAACGAAGGCGGCAAAAGCGAACCAGAATACCCTGAAATACTCATCCGCGAAACCATCAACAACGCCATTGCCCACCGCGATTACGGCATCAACAATTTTATAACCGTACGGGTAGAGCCTAACCAGTTCATCGAAATCAAAAACCCCGGCAGTTTTAAGGAAAAAATCAAGGTGCTGCATACCGATGGAGACATTCAAGTAAGAAGACTCGTTCCTGGCATACCCGAAAGCAAAAACCCCAAATTAGCCTCTGTTTTAAAGGTATTCGACAAAATCGAAAGCCAAGGTCGTGGCATGGCGTCGTTGGTGAATGCTGCGCTCGACAATAAAATCGATTTGCCTTACTACGAAATCAAAGAAAACATGGTGAGCCTCATCATCCCAACGGGTAAGTTGGTAGATGACGCGGTGGAAACATGGTTGCAAGGCTTTCAGCGCCACATTGAGCTCGGCATCAAAAACAAACTCACCGCCGAACACAAAGCCGTGCTGGCCTATTTTTATAAGTCAGAATTACTCAATAAAAGGCGCTTCTTTACCATCCTACTCAGCGAAAGCAACAACCACTTTGAAGTAATCGACGAACTTAAAACGGCCAACATCCTGGTGCAACACCCCGCATCCACCGAGCTCACGCCTATTTATGTGCTCGACAGGGTATTGCTCAAAACCGATTTCCGAAACGAACTCACCGACCTCCTTGGGCACGACTATATTAACTACGACCAAGCAGCCAAAGAGATTCTTAATCTCACCTATTTGTACTCCAAATACAATTTGCAGGCTTTAAAAGCGGCTGAGTTAACCCCCGAGGTCTATCGACGCCTCCACGGCAAACAAATTGTTGCCAAAACCTACGAAAGCCTTGGCCGAAAAGTGCGGGGTATCTGCAACCAACTTCAAAAAGAAGGCCTTTTTTTGAAAGACGAAAAGAGCGCTTACCTGTTCAATTTCAATTGGACCAAACCACCTACGCTGTTTTCTTGATTTTGATGGAAGGGGGTATAAAGCCCCATTGGAAAGCCCTTCCCAGCACTCAAAGGAAGCTTTGCGCCTTTGGCTTTTATTCTGATTTAGTTCTTTGGCGTTGTCGCAACATTGTGCATATATTCGTAAAACAAAATGCAGAACTAACCTGCGTTCGTTTTGTGCCATGGATCAAGCTTGCTGCCACGTAGCGGGGAGAGCCCGGCACGAAGTGTGCGCCCAAATTAAAACCCAATGGATGAATGGGAAAAAACTGAAGTTGTGCTTGAATTTATACAAGCTGTAAGTGCCTTATTTGTAGCCATTATGGCCGCTGTTGGTGTGAATTCTTGGAGGGCAGAATTGGTTTTGAGACGAAAGTTAGAAGTCCTAGATTCCGCATACAAAGATTTAACGACAGCAATCGATAGTATAAATTTCATGCGTGACTTTTGGACAGTAGCTGAAGGGATAAATGGTGTTTATCCTAATATTAAACTTAAGTTTGACTCATGCCATTTGAATTTCATGCGATTGGCTGAAGCTAAAACTCAATTAGAAATTGTGGATTTAAATGACTTGGCTCTTGAAATAGAAAAAATTAGAGTTATACCTCATGAAATTCTGGCAGCCGCTCGAACACTTGATAACAATATATCGAAAATTCAGAATGAGACAAACCCTGAATTTAAAAGCCGAATGCAGGCACAAGTTGAAGATTGTGACCGAAAGGTATATTATCGTGTGGATGATTATTACCAAAGCAGTTTGCAAACTGCTAAAGACAAATTTATCAAAATACGGAGAAAACTCATGAATACATAAATAAAGCCCCGAGGAGGAGGCTTGGGAACAAGACTTCAAGTAAGCGCGTGGGTTCGGCCGAAGTTATCAGGCTCTTTATGCTCCACTACCGCAAACTTCAGATATTTCTTGCCTTCATATTCGAATACGAACGGTTCGGCATTAATGAGACATATCGTTACTTCGACTCCGTTCGGTATTTGCTCGCTGCTTTTTGATTGGCCGATGTAGGCTTTTACCCATGCTGCTGCTCGAACTGCTACTTTATGTGACTTGCTCATTTCTATAATCTTTAGAGTTACCGAATTTTGCGAAGAGGATAATTTCAACGACGGGGAGCGCATGACAAGGCACCTTGGAATACCGGAGTGCAGTAAGGATATGCCGCGTAAGGTCTTGCTCGACAGAGTACATGCTAACCGGCGGTGAATACCTTTATGAAGGAAAATCGAATGACGCTAAGAGTTACAGTATAAGTGAGCTATGCAGAAGTAGTGTTGCCGGTGGTGTAGTTAGGGAAAAATCTACAATTGGTCACCCCAAACACCAACATCGAGCAATCCCGAACTCGAGTCAGAAACACGCTCTAGCATCGCCAAATCCTCCCTCAGTATGCAAAATACTTGAAGGCATTGCTAAAGCTTGTAGAATATCGTGTAAGCTTGCTATCGGCTAAGTCCTCTGATTACTTAGTTTTGTAAAAGCTTGCTTAGAAATCTTGGGGTATGAATGCCATATTTACCTAAAAAGCGTTGCCAATAATTGACCTCCCCCCAAAACCGAACTATATGAAAATATAGTTTCGCGTAACATGAGGTCCTCCCTATACTTCGGACGCTTTTATTTAGAGTTTTCAGGCATTTTCCTCATGCAATTTAATAAATTCTTGGGGAGAATAATCATTCAGAGAACTATGTGGTCGGAAGTGGTTGTATTCCCACTTCCATTGTTCA
>JAUXNJ010000031.1 GCA_030682795.1 Sphingobacteriaceae bacterium | reverse complement strand
CCGTAAGAAACCCAAATCAAGGCAGCTAAAACTGCAGCTCAGCGGGTAGGTTGCTTTTCAATTCCAAGCCAAAAGAAGCCCCTGTATTGCCAAAACAAACATTAACAATTGTCAGCGAATTTTCTCCGGACAACAGTGAATCGAAATCACTAATCGAAATCGCCCATCAGAAATCTTAAATCCAAAAAAGACAAAGGCTGCTCTTCTTGCGAGGAGCAGCCTTGAATGTAAAAAATGCTTTTATTGAGATTAGGCGTAAGCCTGTTTCACCGATACTGCATTCATACCTTTGCGACCTTCTTTCAATTCGAAAGTCACTTTGTCATTTTCGCGAACTTTATCAACCAATCCGGTGATGTGTACAAAGTACTCTGTTCCGCTTTCGTCTTCCTTGATGAAACCAAAACCTTTGGTCTCATTGAAGAACTTTACTGTTCCTGTAAGCATACTAAAATAAATAATTGAAGCCATAAAGGTAGTGGTTATATAATACCTAGCGCTATAAGTTGCTGATTTTATTTTAGTAAGGCCGAGAGGATTGGTGATTTGCGATTTGGATTGGCGATTTCGATTTAAAACACGGAGGTCACGGAGGACGCGGAGAATGATGTTGGGGTTCTTCGAGGATATGGCGCTGGCGCTCTAAGCTCTCGCATTTCGTCAACTGTCTTGGGTTCAAAGTTGAAAATTTAAAGTTGAGCGAAGCGAAATCCCACAAGGCGGGGGTTCAAACGGTGTTAGTGCCTAGCTGTCATGACTTGTTGCCTAAGCTTCAATGCTAGGGCATGCTTTGTCTCTCAACGACCAACGGGAGCGGTCTGTCTGGGAGTGCAACGACCGGTCAGTCAGCGCAGCGGTCTGTAAAGCGAGCGATCCCTGAGCCTGTCGAAGGGCGGTCTTACGCGGTTGCTGAAGTCATATTTATATTTTAGTCAACATGTAAATAGCGGATTTAAAACAAATGGGGACTGTTTCTGAAAATTATTTTATAAAGCTTGTAACGTTTCAGGGGGCATTTACCTATTGAGGGTGAACTAAAATTTCAAACAATGAACTTAAAAACAGCTTTCCTGATGATCGCAACCACAGCCGCGCTAATGAGTTGCAAAAAAGATGATGTATTGGTAGACAATTTGAAACCAACACCAAACGCACCCGCTACAGTCTCTGGCATGAACATGCGCATGGTACTAAACGGCAGTGTGTACAACAACACTTCCCAAGGGCTTGGTATTTCGTGTACCGATAGTTTTGGAAACACCACTTGGGCAGCCATCACGGGCAACGGAGTGATTTTTGATCCCGCTACCCGTGCCTACAGTACGGCCGCGAACGATACCTCTTTGGTACTCGTGTTTAATTCGCAAAGCTTCGGTATTGGTACGTATACCATTGCCAAATTTGAAGATGCTTTGTGTCTTTTGGATGGCCCTGGTGCTTTGTTTAAGCAGTATGATCCTACCCAACTCACTGTAAACATCACCCGCCTTACTGTAGACTCTATTTTTGGCAATTATTCTGGAGCGCTTCCGGAAGTAATTGGCCTCAACGTAGACCCACTTGGTAACTTGGTGCCTGTTTATTCAGGGGTGGTAGATTCGGTAAGCACCAATTTTGGTGTGAAGAGAAATCCTTGCTAAGTAGCCACTTCAAATCCAAGGGCGGGCGTCGGTTTTATCGGCGCTCGCTTTTGGCGTTTTGTAACAAGGCACTGCATCCGCACGTATCACAAAATTCAACACCAACTTATATCCTAATGCATCTAAACAAAGCGCCAGCCCTTTCCCAGGCTGGTAAATGCCAATAAAAGCAGTCCATCCTCCAAAAAATACAAAACCCTTTGATGTATGAAGCGTTCATTACGAGTGATTTAATGGCGAATCAAAAAATATTTTACAACAGCTGTAACGTTTGCGCACAAATAGGCCTATTGAGGGTGATCAAAGATTAGAAATCATGAAAATAAAACAAACAATTGTACTCTTAGCGGCCATAGCCTTGCTCGCAAGCTGTGAACCCGAGCCAGTAATGGTTAGCACTTTTAAGCCCAACGCACCCGATACCACCTACGTTTCAGGCATGAACATGCGCCTCGTACTCAATGGCAGCGCTGTGAATTACTCCTCGCAAGGCTACGGCATTTCTTGCACCGATACAAGCGGGCAAACCTTCTGGGCAGCCATTACTGGCAACGGGGTGCTTTTTGATCCAGCCACGCGCACTTACAGCACCGCACCCAGCGATACTTCTTTGGTGTTGGTGTTTAACTCTCAAAATTTCGGCATTGGAGCGTACAGCATTGCACGTTTTGAAGATGCGGTTTGTTTATTGGATGCGCCAGGCGCTTTGTTTAGGCAGTATGATCCTACCCAGTTGTCAATAAATATTACCCGATTAACCACGGATTCAATTTTTGGAGATTACTCAGGAGCTCTGCGCGAGATTTCTGGATTTACCGTCGACCCACAAGGCAACCTGGTGCCCACCTATACCGGCGTGGTAGACTCGGTAAGTACCGTATTTGGTGTGAAACGTAATCCCTGCTAATCCTTCCCCAAAAACGAATAAAATGCGGGGGTTGACGTCGGCTCCCGCTTTTGTATATGCTCACACAAGACCAATTTTTAGTGCAACTCCCAGGAGCGCTTCGCCGAGAAGCCGCTTGCGAGCGTGTGATTTATGAGGCACATGTGGGTTATGCCTATCAACTGGCGCGGAAATATGGTTTTGAAAATGATGATGCGGCAGATGTGGCGCAAGAAGCCATGATCATTGCCTTCGAGAAGCTTAAAAACTACGATCCAACTAAAGGCAATTTTAAATCGTGGCTCTCTAAAATCACCATCAACGAGGCGCTGCGCATGAAAAAGAAAACCAAGGATACAGTTTCGATGGAAAGCTTGGGCCTCTTCGAACAAACGCTGAAACAAACAGATGCACGCAGGTTTAGTCCTGAAGAAGTGCTCCCGCGCTTGCATCCCAACTTACACGACTTATACACCTTATATTTTGAATACGGCATGTCCCACCAGGAAGTAGCCGACAACTTAAACATCAGCTTGGCCAATTCGCGGGTGCGGGTGCATCGGCTAGTTAAACACCTTAAAACCCTCTTTCAATGAACAACTTACATCCGAAATTGAATTGGGAAGCCTTCCAAAAAGCCCGTGCCCGTCGCAAGCGCCGCCGTTTGTTGTGGTGGTTCTTCTGGCTGCCTACAACGGCTTGCATCGCTGGTTTGCTGGTGTTCCAGCTGAGTGGTCCAAGCAACGAAGCCAACAAAAAAGCGGCAAAAGCTACAACCGAGGCCTTATCTGAAAAGGCGCCAGCAGCCGGTAGCACCAATGCAGGTACTGCCTCGGGCACTCCTGAAAAGGCAAGTGCCGCCTTAAACATTGCCGAGCAGTCGCTGGGCAAAAGCGAAATTGCAGCTATCAGTCCTGAAATGAAGTCCGCCAAGCGCGAGAAAGCTACAACTGCCATTGCCGAGGGAGGTAGTGCTTCCCAAAAGGCCGTTGCTGCTGCCACCCCAAAGGAAGCCGGGCAGGTTACCGCTAATCCGAGCCTGGCAGTTGTAACAGACAAGCCTTCGTCCAAAGCGGTTTTTGCCTCTGTCGAAAATACTCCTGCCACCGTGCAAGCGCAGGGTGCAGCGGAACTTGCCGAACCCATTGAAAAAATGAAGCCTTTGAAGTTGCGAGCTTTGATGCGTAAGCCTTTGGCCTTGCCCGGAACGCTTGTCTTGCTGCCAGCAGCAGAGCTTTTTGACGCCAGTACGCCAGTTAAAAGGGAGCGAATGCCTTCTAAATTCCCCATTTGGGTGCAGTTGGCCTGGTCGCCATGGCACGCTGCCGAGTTTACTACGCCAGCAGGGTTGGCAGCCAATGAGCTCAACCACCGCGCCCTCAACAGTGCTCAACTGAGCTTGCAGCTGCAGCTCCGCACCTTTAACCAGTTTAGCTTGCGCCTCGAGCCGCAATTCATCAACCAGCGCTTTCAAACGCAATTCATAGGAGAGCTGCCGGTAGCGGTTTATGCGCCGGGGTCTATTATTGGCTATCTTCAAACGATAAAAGGCTATGAGCCCATTGTTTCCGATTCGATATTTGGCAACAACGAAATCAACCTGCGCCAAAACGGTGTGCAGCGAGAGTTTTCGTTGCCTGTTACCCTTGAATATGCTTTTTTTAAAAAGGGGGATTTTCAGTTAGCCACGGCGGCTTCGTTGGGACTGCATTACCGCGCCCGCTATCAAGGGGTTTGGTTTGATGGGGTGCAGTTGGTGTCTTTAAACACTACGCCAGCCCGGCTTGGCATGCTGGCGACAGGTAGTTTTTCGATGCAGTACCAGCCCGGCAGAATCGGGTATTACTGCAGTTGGGCAACCACCTACCGCAGCACGGTGCGCGCCGATCAGCCCGCCCTCCGCAATCAGGTGTGGATAGGGATGCGACTGTCGATTTCTGATTTCTGATGGGCGATTTGGATTTGCGATTTGCGATTTCGATTTGCGATTTCCGATTTCGATTAGCGATTTTGATTTGTGATTTGCGATTTCGATTTGCGATTTATGATTTGGCAGCAAGCGCACTCCACATCCGACTGCTAAAAAATATCATTTTGAGCAGATTCAACTACGCCAGGGCCAGCTTTGTCTCTCAGCGACCGAAGGGAGCGGTCTGTTAGGGAGCGCAGCGACCGGTCTGTCAGGGAGTGCAACGACCGGTCTGTAAAGCGAGCGTAGCGAGCGGTCTCAGCAGCGTTCTTTTTTCTAACAGCGGTGCTTAATTCGCCCACATCTACTTATTTTGCGCTCATGGAACCCATCATTGCTCCCATCTCCCGCGAACTGCTGCTGCAAGAGCTCACACCCGAACGCTTTTTGCGCCGCACCAACAAAGGCAATAACCTGCTTTATTTGGTCAATCACCACAACAGTCCCAACCTCATGCTCGAAATCGGCCGCCTGCGCGAGCTCACTTTCCGCACAGCAGGGGGCGGCACGGGTGCGCCGGTCGACATCGACAGCAATGATACCTCGGAAGATTGCTACGACCAGCTCATTGTGTGGGACCCCGCCGAGCAACAACTCGTGGCAGGTTACCGCCTCATCGAATGCAGTCATGCCCATACCGACGACCACGGCCACGTAAACCTCTCCACCGCCCATCTTTTTACGTTTAGCGAGCAGTTTAAGCGCGATTATTTGCCGCTCACCATCGAGCTTGGCCGCTCGTTTGTGCAGCCCGATTACCAGCCCAAAGCGGGGAGCAGCAAGGGCCTTTTTTCACTCGACAACCTCTGGGATGGCCTCGGCGCCCTCATCGTTACCCGTCCGCACATCAAATACCTCTTCGGCAAGGTCACCATGTACCCGCATTTTGAGCGCAGCGCCCGCGACTTCATCCTCTATTTTATGAACCACTATTTCCCCGATCCCGAGGCTTTGGTGCGGCCGCATGCTGCCTTGCAACTGGGTTATGTGGGAGATGTAGCGCCTTTCGCTGAAATGCTGGCCGATTTGCCATACAAAGAAGGCCACAAAGTGCTCAACAGCTATGTGCGTGAAAAGGGCGAGAACATTCCGCCGCTCATCAACACCTATATGAACCTGTCGTCGAGCATGAAAACCTTCGGCACAGCGCTCAACGACGAGTTCGGCGAGGTCGAAGAAACCGGCATCCTGGTCACCATCGCCGACATCTACGAGGAGAAAAAGTCGCGGCACATCGACACCTATGAGCGCGATAAAACGCTCAGCTAAATCAGTAATCGACGCTGAAGGAATGCTTCTGAATAAAGTCGTTTAAGTAGCCACGTTCGTTCAACTCGCTAGCAGTCCTTAATTCAAAATCCTCGCCACCGGATACATCATAAAATCGGGCTCGGCCAAGGGCGAACGGCTGTAAATAAAATACAAATCGTTCCAGGGCGAGCGGTCGGCGGCTTGGGTGCTTTTCCAGTCTTCATAAGCCGCCCGCAGCTCGGGGTCGTTGCGCAGCAGCTCGGCCGCGGTATCTTCGAACACATAGCTGCTAAAATATTCTTTGCGCTGGAGCACGCTATCGAAAAAATTCCAGCGGAAATAGCTGTCTACCGCCACCGGCTCGAGCACTTCCATCACAAAACGGTCGGTAGCGCGGCCCAGCGGCACCAGCACATCGCCACGATAGTACTGACGCTGCTGGCGCAAGGGAACCAACCGTACATGGTTGTGGTAAAAATGCCCTTCGTACACTCGATTGCTGGTTTTATATTCTTCGATGAGGTAACGCTCCACGTTAAACATGCTGTCGCGCTCCAACGGCAGCATTTTTACACCGTTGATTGCTAAGCGCTCTATGACTTCCCTCCAAGCTTGGGGAATGAGGTAAAAACGAGGTTTTACGGTTGAATCGATGCCCACAAAGGTGTTTTGATAAGGAATGTTGGCCTCCCAAGGCGCCGAACGGTCGTAGTAGAGCCGGTCGTGGCCATGCACTTCGCTCTTTTTGTAGCGGGCCGCGTAGCCACGGAAGTAGAAGGAGTCGACTTTGCTGGGCTCCATTTTCCAGTTGAGCGCCATTTGCTCAGACTGCGCGCAAGCATTTTTGGCAGCAGCGCGGGCAGCTAGCAAGGCCTGGTGCTGGGCGGCTGCTTGCTCCAGTGCTATGCGCAGCAGGTTATAAGTGGCGTCGTAGCGCTGTTTAAAAGACTTGAGCATATGGGTTTCGAGCACAAAGCCGGGGGTATGAAAGGTGGCCACGTAGCCGCTGCCGTAACGCGGGGTTTCGAGAAAGCCTTGGAGGCCGCTTTCGGGCAGCTCGCCGGGGGTATTTACATATGGACACATCGGCATGCCCGCCTTTTCCATGCCCGCATACAGGGCGGGGGTGAAGCTTCCGTGCATCCAGGCGCTGATTTCTGGCCGGAGCTTGTCCTTTTGAGTCTCAATCAGCGTCATCACATGCTGATAATCGGCCCCGTTGGTGGTATGCGTTTCGAGGTAGAGGTCGGCATCCCAGCGGCGGTACAGCTGGACCAGTGCCCTCGAATTTTCGCTGTCGAGCTTCACAAAATCGCGGTTGAGGTCGAGGTTGCGGGCGTTGCCGCGGAAGCCGTATTGCTCGGGACCGTTTTGATTGGCGCGGGTGAAGCTGTTGCGCATCAACGCTCCGCCCACATTGTACACGGGCACAATCACCACCACCAACTGCTGCAGCAGCCTTTGCATGTGCGGATCGCGGACCAAGTCGCGGGCCAAACGCATGCTGGCATCAACGCCCTCGGGTTCGCCAGGGTGGATGCCGTTGTTGATGAGCACTACGGCTTTGCCTGCTTTGCGGGCCGCGGCAGGGTCGAAAGTCCCCGTGCTGATTACCACTTGGTGAAGCGGCTTACCTATGTCGGTGCGGCCCACCGAATCGATGCGCACCCTTGCAGAGCCCTTGGCCAATTGCTGGTACCAGGCAATTGCTTCAGCATAACTGCTGCTCTGGTTGCCGTTGCCCTTTTCGTAAGGGGTGGGCTGGGCTAAACTGGTGAAATTACTCAAGACAAAGACAAGGAGGATAATACTTAGGCGCATGCTCTTGATGGATAAATGGATTTGAAAATCTAGCCTACAAAGAAAGAAAAAAAGCGGGAGGAAGGTAGCTCAAGGGATGGTAGGATGTTGCTGAAGGCAGGCTTCCCAACTTTATGCCCCATTGCTTACCTTTGTCGCATGCTCCGCCTCTCCATTACCGAGGAAAACTACCTCAAGGCCATCTACAAAATTACCAGTCGCGAGCTCAAAGGCGCCAGCACCAATGCCATCGCCGACGAGCTCAGCACCCGCGCGGCCTCGGTAACCGATATGCTGCGCAAACTGAGCGAGAAGCAGCTCATCCATTACAAAAAGTACCAGGGCGTTACCCTCACCGAGCAGGGGCGCCTCACGGCTTTGTCGATTGTGCGCCGCCACCGCCTCTGGGAGGTGTTTTTGGTGCAGAAGCTGCATTTTGGCTGGGACGAGATCCACGACATTGCCGAGGAGCTGGAGCATGTGAGCGATCCGCGCTTCATCAACCGCCTGGCCGAATACCTGGGCAATCCTACCGCCGACCCGCACGGCGATCCCATTCCCACCGAGGCCGGCGAGCTGCCTACCAACAACCAAGTGCTGCTGGCCAAGTTAGAAGTAGGCGAGCAAGCCGAAGTAATGGCCGTTTTTGAACACAGCACGGCCTTTTTGCAGTACCTCGACCAAGTAGAGCTGAACCTGGGCAAACACATCACGGTGCTCGAAAAACTCGAATTTGACCAGTCGATGCGGGTGCGTTTTGGCGACGGCCGCGAGTTGCAAATCAGTCGGGAAGTTGCCCAATCTATTTTTGTGAAGCGGCAAGCTGCAAATTAAAGGACTGAACTGAAAATCAATTTCAAATGCAAAGGAAATGAACAGTCGTAAACTGATACTGTACATCTCGAGTTCCTTAGACGGCTTCATTGCGGGGCCGAACGACGACCTAAGCTTCCTCCATCCCATGCAGCTGGAAGGCGAAGATTATGGCTACGAGGCATTTGTGGATACCGTAGACACCGTAATTGTTGGGCGCCGTACCTACGATTGGGTGGTGAACCAAGGCTATGATTTTCCGCATACCGATAAAGAAGGCTACATTCTTACTTCCCAACCACGCCCGAATCAAGGCAGTTTGACTTTTTACCAAGGCGATTTGAAGGAGTTGGTGCAGCGGTTAAAGTCTAACAACAGCCAAAAGCACATTTTTTGCGATGGTGGAGCAGAGGTAGTCCACCAGCTGTTGGCCGCCCAGCTCATCGATGAAATCATTTTATCGGTGGTGCCGGTGCTTTTAGGCGCTGGTACGAGGCTTTTTAAAGAAGGTAGGCCGCAGCAGCTGCTGGAGTTGTTGTCGTCGAAAAGTTTTGAAAGCGGCTTGGTGCAATTACATTATAGGGTTAAGTAATTCGACTTGGAAGAAAAAAAGAAAAGATCGAGGGGCTACAGGCTGTGGAGCTGGCATGCTGATTTTCGACTAGTCACCTCGGTATTGCTTGGTCTATTGGTCTTATTGGCGCATTTTTGTGGCCGACAATAGGCTGTTGGCTGATAAATATAGCTTTTGTGTGATTTTTCCTGCAATTTTATCCCCATGAAAAACCTCCCCTCCATCGGCGAGCAGCGAGCTTACGTGGTACAGGTGCAGCCGGCCGATACAGCTAGTTTTGCGAGTGGACAAGTACACCCGGTGTATGCCACTTTTGCTTTGGCCCGCGATGCCGAATGGGTATGCAGGCTGTTTGTGCTGGAGATGAAAGAGGAGGATGAAGAAGGCATTGGCACTTTTGTGACGGTTGATCACCACAGTCCGGCCCTCGTAGGCAGCCAAGTGCATTTTACCGCTACGGTTGAAAGTTTGCAGGGCAATGCCCTCATCTGCAGCTGGGAAGCCAAAGTAGGGGAGCGGTTGCTGGC
Source organism: Sphingobacteriaceae bacterium (assembly GCA_030682795.1). Lineage (GTDB taxonomy): Bacteria > Bacteroidota > Bacteroidia > UBA7662 > UBA7662 > PNNG01. Next base: position 117,143 of record JAUXNJ010000031.1, on the reverse strand, counting down.
TTCGGGTAGGCAGGGACAAAAAATCCTCAAAAAAACACGCATAGATACACTTTTTGCCAGTTTGCAAACGATCTAGTTAATTGATTCATCATTTTGCAAAATCCATTTCCAAACCAATGAGTGTTACCAACACACAAGGCATCACCTGGGCAAGCTACCTCCGTTCGACTGGCTTGGCAATGCTGATTTGGCTACTCGCCACGGTGGATTTGAGCGCGCAAAGCACAGTTGATGCAGACCAGCCTGGCAGTTGGCAAATGTATTTTTTCAATACAAAATTTGGACAGTCGCGTTGGGGGCTGCAAGGCGACTACCAACTTCGTTTGTGGCAATTTGGCGGGGATTTGGAGCAGTTATTATTACGCAGTGGCCTTACTTATCGACCAGCTCACGGGGATGCGTTATTTACCCAGGGCTATGCTTTCGTACGTAATGAGGCCTATGGTAAAAGCAAGATGAGCAGCATCGAGCACCGCCTTTATCAGGAAATATTGTTGCCACAAAAAGTTGGACGAAGGGTTTACCTCACACACCGTTTTCGCTATGAGCAACGCTTTATCGATGATTTTGAAATGCGCACTCGTTTCCGTTATAATTTGTTCATGAACATCCCCTTAAATAAAAGCAAAATAGAGCAATCAACCTTCTATCTGGCTTTTTCGAACGAGCTTTTTATGAATGGGGAACGGAATTTCGGAGGAGGAGCTGCAGTGCCTTACTTTGATCGAAATCGGTTTTATACAGGATTGGGTTATGGATTAACGCAACAACTAAGGGTACAACTGGGTTGGATGGAGCAAACTACCAACGCTTGGCAAAAGCACCAGCTGCAATTGAGCGTGCATCATGCTTTTTAGAGCGCTTTGCGGAGCCACACAAAAGGCTCAATAAGCACTACCAGCCCTCTTTCCCCAGCAGCGGCACAAACTTAAAATTGTCGAAACTTTCGGTCACCAATTCGCCATCGGCTTGTTTGGTGATGCGCAACATGCGCTGATTTTGCTCGTCGCCCACGGGAATTACCAAAATGCCGCCGGGTTTGAGCTGCTCGCAAAGCGACTGCGGTACTACGGGCGCGCCGGCGGTCACAATAATTTTATCGAAGGGCGCAAAAGCGGGCAATCCCAAGGTGCCATCCCCATAATAAGTAGCCACCTTGCTTTTCATGGCCTGCAGTAGCTTCTGGGTTTTTTCGTACAGCTTGCGCTGCCGCTCGATGCTGTGCACCTTAGCACCCAGTTTTTCAAGCACACAGGCCTGGTAGCCCGAGCCCGTGCCGATTTCGAGCACCTTATCGCGCTTTTTTATCTCCAGTAACTGACTTTGGAAAGCCACGGTATAGGGCTGCGAAATGGTTTGTCCCTCCCCAATGGGCATCGCTCGATCTTCGTAAGCCAGCTCCAAAAAGGCATTGTCTAAAAAAACATGTCGCGGCACTTGGTTAATGGCCTCCAACACAGCCTCGTCATGGATGCCTTTGCTGCGTAGGAAATCGACTAGTTTTTTGCGTAAGCCTTTGTGTCTGAAGCTGTCTTGAAAATCGGTAAACTGCATCTTGCTTTTATGGGTAGGGAAGGCCAAAAATACACCGAATCTTGAAGCTGTGGGTATTTTTTACAGCCTTTTCGTGAAACCCTTGCCGCCTATATCGTATTTTCGCCTTTGAAAATTTAGGCATGAAGCTGAAGATAGGTGTTTTAGGGGCAGGTCATTTGGGGAAAATCCACATCAAGTGCATACTGCAGTCGCCCGAGGTATTTGATTTTATTGGTTTTTACGATCCAAGCGACGAAAATGCCGCTAAGGCCATCGACGTTTTTGGGGTGAAGCGCTTCGAAAATTTAGAAGAGCTGGTAGCAGCTGTAGAGGTGGTGGATATTGTGACGCCCACTTTGTCGCATTTCGATTGTGCGGTGTTGGCTTTGCGCCAGCTGCGGCATGTTTTTATTGAAAAACCCCTCACCAACACCCTCGAAGAAGCGCGTGCCTTGATGAAAATTGCCAACGAAGCCCGTGTGAAGGTGCAAGTAGGCCATGTAGAACGCTTCAATCCCGCCTTCGTCAGCGCTCGTCCTTTTGTGAAGCAGCCCATGTTCATCGAAGCCCACCGCCTGAGCGTGTTCAATCCCCGCGGTACCGATGTGTCGATTGTGCTCGATTTGATGATCCACGACCTCGACATTGTGCTGAGCACCGTGAAGTCGCCCATCCGCCAAATCAGCGCCAGCGGCGTGAGCATTGTTTCGCCGACGCCCGACATCGCCAATGCCCGCATTGAATTCGATAACGGTTGCGTGGCCAACCTCACGGCTTCGCGCATCAGCATGAAAAACATGCGTAAAATGAGGTTTTTCCAACGCGACGCCTATGTATCGGTCGATTTCCTAGACAAAGAAGCCGAAGTGCTGCGCTTGGGGGAACCCGGCGAACTCGACATGCCGCAAGCCATGGAAATTGATTTGGGTCCAGGCAGAGGCGCCCGTGTAATTGGGTATGAAAAGCCTGTGGTAGCTGAAAGCAACGCCATTCAGCAAGAATTAATCAGCTTTGCGCATGCAATTCAGCAAGGCACAACGCCGTTAGTTACCATTGAGGATGGCTTTAAGGCGCTGGAAACGGCTTATCTCATCCTCGAAAAAATCGACCGTAACCAAGCCTAAATGATGAAGAAGCTTTTACCGCTGTTTTTGCTCAGCTTGTGGCTGTTATCGGGTTGCAATATGTATCAAAAAGACAGTGGTGTGCCTGCTTATGTATACATAGAGGGCTTTGAGCTCAGTACCAATTATGCCGAGCAGGGCACCAATAGCAGCAATATTCGTGATGTTTGGGTTTTTGTTGATGGCAACGTACAAGGGGTGTATCCTTTACCTTGCCGCTTCCCTATTTTGCATGAGGGGGCCATTACTTTTCGCTTGAGTGCTGGCATTTTAGTGAACGGTATTTCGGCCACACGCGCCATTTATCCCTTTTATGCACAATATGATACCACTTTGACCTTGGTGCGCGGCCGTACCGATACCATTCGTCCGCGGGTGGTGTACAACAGCCAGATTAATTTTGGCTGGATGGAGGATTTTGAGTCACAGGGCTTTTCGATTCGTACAGCCACCGTAAGTGATACCCCCGTAAGTCGAACCACCAATCCCGCCGAAGTTTTTGAAGGGGTGAGTGCCATGGCCATGCGCGTGGATCAGCGAGCGCCTTTTATTCGTGGAGAAACCAATCAGTCGTTTACCATTCCTGGTGGTGGCGGTCGGGCTGTATTTTTAGAGTTGAACTATAAAAACAACCAGATTTTTGATGTGGGCTTGCAATTTATAGAGCCGGATGGCCAGTTTATTGATCAACCCATTTACACTTTAGCCCCCAGTAATGGAGAATGGCGAAAGCAATACATGAATTTTACGCCTTACATTCAGGGACGCAGTGGCGTGCGGTATCGCATTATTTTTGAAGCTCGACATGCCTTGGGGGGCAACCAACCGGGCGAGGTATTTATCGACAACCTTAAGTTGATATGGTAATGCGTAAAAGACTTGATACCATGCTGTATGTGGGCTTTGATTGGCTCGCGGCGGTTTTAGCTTGGTTTCTGTTTTTTTATTACCGAAAATTATACATTGAGGAGGCCTTTTTTGGCAATCAAGGAATGGCTGACCTCGATGATAACCTGATCAAAGGGCTGCTGCTGTTGCCATTTGGCTGGATAGCCTTGTATGCCCTCATGGGTACCTACAGTGATGTTTATCGGAAGTCGCGATTGAATGAACTAGGACGCACCTTCTTAGCTACTGCCATTGGGGTGGTGATTTTGTTTTTTGCCGTCATTATCGATGATACGGTACTTACCTACCGCAATTATTACAAGAGTTTATCAACTGTTTTTTTGCTGCATTTTGGTTTTACCTTTGTGCTGCGTTTGCTGCAACTTACTTCCATTTCAAATCGGTTTCAGGCAGGCGACATTCGTTTTAATACCCTGATCATAGGAGATAACCAGCGGGCCGTGGAGCTGTTGAGCGAAATCAATGGCCGGCGCAAACCGCTTGGTAATAAATTCCTTGGCTTTGTACGTTTGAAACCCGGCAATGGAAAACACCTGCTGCGGTACATGCCAGAATTGGGAAGCCTGGAGCAGCTGCCAGTCCTCATTCGAGAACACCGCATCGAAGAGGTAATCATTGCCTTGGAGGAGGACGAGCACCGCAAATTTAATTTGGTGCTCAATACGGTGAAGGACGAGGGTGTGATCATTAAAATCATTCCCGATATGTACGACATCATGCTGGGGCATGTAAAGATGGAAGAGATTTTTGGGGCGATTTTGATTGAAATTTACCCCGAAATGATGCCAGCTTGGCAAAAAACCATCAAAAAACTACTGGATCGCGGTCTCGCAGCTCTCGCATTAATACTGCTAGCTCCTGTGATGCTCTATTGCGCCATTCGGGTGCGGATGAGCTCTAAAGGCCCCATCATTTACCAGCAAGAGCGGGTAGGTCAAAAAGGAAAGCCCTTTAACATCTATAAATTTAGATCGATGTATGTGGATGCGGAAGCAGCAGGTCCGGCTTTGTCGAGCGATAACGACCCCCGCATTACCCGCTGGGGTGCTATTATGCGCAAATGGCGGCTCGACGAGCTACCGCAGTTTTTAAACGTGCTCAAAGGAGAGATGTCGATTGTGGGTCCGCGGCCCGAGCGGCAGTATTTCATCGATCAAATTATGGCAGTAGCCCCGCACTACAAGCATTTATTAAAAGTGAAGCCGGGCATTACCAGTTGGGGACAGGTGAAATACGGTTATGCAGAAAACATTGAGCAGATGGTAGAGCGACTCAAATTCGACATTTTATACATCGAAAATATGTCGCTGCTGGTTGATTTTAAAATCATGATTTATACCGTACTCACCTTGATCGAAGGTCGCGGCAAATAATGCTATCTTAATTCATTCGACTCCATGATGGCATTGCCGCTGCTCAACCTACGTGAGCGCTTGTAATCGCCCTGCGCCAAATGCACGATGTTTTGCTGATAGGGGAAATAGTCGAACAACAAAGTGTTTTCGATTCGAACGCGCTTGGGCTTAACCTCAAAAGTGGCCTCGAAATGTGCCCAGGTAGCGTCTTCTTGAATTTCGTAACCCAAGTAAGTGAAAGCCAGCGGCTGTTCGTTGAGTTGTATTTTTACCTGCTGACGGATGTAATAGGCCACCAGACTATCGATGCGTCCGGCTGGTAGCCTGCGGATGAGGTCTGCTTTACTGCCTCCAGGCAAGGAGTTCAGTGCTTTTTCAAAATCGTCGGTGAATATTTTTACCGAAAGCTCTGCTCGTTTTTCAAAAAAATGCAGTTCAGTAACACTTACGTAGTAGGGATGCGAATTGAGTGGAGCTGAAGCCAGCATCATACCGAGCATACATCCCCCTAGTAGAAACCAAAACCTGTGCATGGCAGCAAGATAAGGCTTTAAGCTTGCCATTGCTCAGGCGACTCGCGCCAGGCATTTAATTTATCAAGTGCACTGCTTTCGATGTAATGGTTTTCTTGGGCTACTTGTAAGAGCGTGGCGTAGTCGGTCAGGCTATGTCCTTCGACCTTAGCAACTTTAAAATTCTCATCGGCTTGCGGGAAGCCATAGGTAAACACGCTCACAATGGCCGTTACTTGCATACCTGCATCACGCACCGCTTGTGCGGCCTTGAGGCTGCTTCCGCCAGTTGAGATAAGGTCTTCAATCAAAACCACCCGGGCATTTGGCACTACTAATCCTTCGATTTGGTTGCCCATGCCGTGTTCTTTTGCGCTTGAACGCACGTAAATAAAGGGAAGACCAAGGGCTTCTGCCACTAAAGCACCTTGTGGGATGCCGGCTGTGGCTACCCCAGCAATAATGTCGACCTGCCCCAAACGACTGCTAATGAGGTTAGCTAATTGTTGGCGAATGTAGGTGCGTGCTTTGGGATAACTCAGCGTTATGCGGTTGTCGCAATAAATTGGCGAATTCCAGCCCGAGGCCCAACGAAAGGGTTGGTCGGGAGATAATTTTACAGCTTTAATTTCCAGCAAAAGTTTTGCAACTTGCAGCGAGGTCTCGTCCGTCTTCTTCACACCACAAATGTACCAAATCTTCATCAACGAAAAGCCGCTGCGGTTCACGAAACCGCAAAAATCAGCACCTAAAAAAGGGCGCATTGTGCTACATCATAAAAGTGCAGCGGAGTTGCTGGTTTGGTTAACACGGCTCGAAAGTGATGCTCAATTGCAGGAAGTGCTGGTTTACAGCTACCGACCCGAACAAGTCTTTGCAGAATTAGTAGCTAAATTGCCCATGATTGATGCTGCTGGAGGGGTGGTGTGGAAAGATAAAAAAGCGCTGTTTATTTTTAGACACAACAAATGGGATTTACCCAAAGGCAAAATTGAAGTAGGGGAAGCTCCCGACCTGGCTGCCATGCGGGAGGTGGAAGAGGAGTGCGGTGTAGGGGAACTGCAATTGGGACGGTTCATTGGCCACACCTATCACACCTATCGCTTTAAGCAGGAAATGGTCATCAAACGAACGTATTGGTATGAAATGACAACAGCCTTTGAAGGGGCTTTGGTGCCGCAACAGGAGGAAGGTATTACCGAGGTGTGTTGGTTGTCACCGGTCGACTGGCCCCAAACAGTATACAGCAATACGTATTTGTCGATTGCCGATTTGCTTCAAAATCAGGTGGAACCACAGTCGTAAGGGAGGCCTTAACGTTTTTTTATCCCGTTTCCGCCTATTTTAATTTCTTTCGGAAGGAAGGGGCTTGGATCACCATTGTTGCGAATGATGTCGCGGATGATGGTGCTGCTGATGGGGGAGAGACTGGGTTCGGTGATGAAGAAAAGGGTGTCTACTCCGTGTAAAGCTTTGTTAAACTGCGCGATATTTTTTTCGTATTCGAAGTCAGGCGCCGATCGCAAGCCTCTAATGATGTAATTGGCTCCTATTTTCAAGCAAAAATCTACCGTGAGGGTTTCGTAAACCTGTACGCTTATTTGTGGATCGTTTTGAAACACTTCTTCTAACCATTTTTTACGCTGCTCGAGGTCGAACAGATAGGTTTTAGCGCTGTTTTGGCCGATACCCACCACAACTTCATCGAAAATAGGCAGGGCCCTGCGGATGATGTCGACATGCCCATTGGTAATGGGGTCGAAGGAGCCGGGGAAGAGTGCAATGCGTTTCATGGGCGGGGTATCGGTTCAAAAATACTAAAAACTGATTGACCGTACGTTCTTATTTCAAGCAATTGCTGATGCTGTTCAAATTGGATGTGGGCAGGATGTTCGAGGATCAGCACGCCGTCGGGAAGCACAAGTTGTTGGTGGAGAATCAAATCGGGCAGGGTTTTGAGCTCGGGATGGTCGTAAGGCGGGTCGGCAAATACCAGGTCGGCAGCCACGGCACGCTTGAAGTAGCTAAATACATCGGCTTGTACCACTTCAATGGGAAGCTGCAGGAGCTCAGCTGTGGCCTTTACATAACGACAACAGCCAGGGTGCTGGTCTACCGCCGTAATTTGCTTGCAACCGCGTGAACCTAATTCATAGCTTATGTTGCCGGTGCCAGTAAATAAATCCAGCGCCCTTACTTCTCCTAAATCATAACGGTGCTGCAGCCAGTTGAAAAGCGCCTCCTTGGCACGATCGGTGGTGGGCCGCACTGGTAATTTGGTAGGGGCCTGTAATTGCCTTCCTTTATGCTTTCCGCTTATGATGCGCATAGGCAAGCATACAAAAGCTGCAAATCGGCCGGATCAAGGGTCGTGAGCTGGGCATCGAAAGCAATGAGATTTTCGCTGGGCAATACTTCTACTTGGTTAAAATAGCTGAGGAGCTGCGGCAGTGCTTTTTGACAAAGGTCGCTGTCGCCAAAATAATAGAGTTCGTGCGCATCTTGCTTTACAAGCAAATGGGCATAATACAAAATGTCTTCAGTTGTTGCAATGAAAAAGCGGTTGTGGGCCAGTAAGCCAGTGCCGCTGTATTGCCAGCAGCTTAGACTATTAGCTTGGAGATGCAGGTAAAGCCGATTTGATTTGCTGGCGCTATTGTGGCGTGCAAGGCGCTGACACATGCTCGCAGCTACAGTAGTGACTCTGGGCTCATGAAACTGAACGGCTGTTGCACCAAGCCAACCAATAGGGAAGGCACTGATCACCTCCAGTTCTAAGGCATTCAAGCTGTCGCGATGCAATTGCTCGTTTTGAACACCACCATATACGAGCTCGAAATAGTCGGTACCCGTGCCATCCCTGTATATGGCCGCAGGAACAAGGGTGCAACGAGGACTGTCATAGGCAATGGTGATGCGGCGAAACTTACCTTGCAGTTCGCTGTGTTGCATTTTAAGCCAATCAAATTGTTCAACAGGACTCAAGTGCTCCCAATGTGCAGGGGTAGGGTGACTTATCAATCTGCTGATTTGAAAAGGCGGTTTGGCATTGGAGGTGCAAAAAGAATAGCCACCGTTGGTTAAAACGATGGCCAGTGTATCTGCTTGCTGTGGATTATTCTTGCCTGCAGCAGTATGTATGTCGATATGTTTCAAATTATTCCCAGTTACCTGACAAATTAGCGTCTTCCATAGAACCTACGCGGAGTACTTTGCGCGGATCAAAAGGGGCAGTGTCTTCAGCGAGGAATACATTGACTTTGATATTTCCTTTGGTGATTTGTCCGGCTTGCAGACTAAACTGCTTGCCCTTGGTGAAGGGGATATACGGCAAAGAATCAATCGGATAATTTCTGAAGAAAGAGTCTGCAACACTCACCATTAAAGTGTCGTAGGTTATACCTGCAATGATGTCGAGGGAATCGTCGGGATTACCAATTACCTTAATAACCCGCATTTCTCCATTTTTTACAAAGTCGAGTAATTCATTCCAATCAGCTGTAAACGCGCCTTTCACATCACGATGGGCCACTTCTGCTGTTCTGATCATCTTGAGGCGCTCAATTACCTGTGCGTAGCGCACAGCTTTTTCTTTTTCAAATCGGATGGGCTCGGCAATGGTTTCAACCAAGAAATAGGCGAGTACCATGATTACCAGAAAAAGTGCGATTTTGAGGATGTTGAGTGTTTTCATGTAGCTGTAACGTTCTGCTGCCTGCAATATTAGTACTTTTTATGTAATTCACACAGCGGTTCCCCCTGCTTTTATGTTTCCTTTTTGTAAACCTTTTTGGTTTGTTTTGCAGAATGGAACAATTAAACGCTCAAAGGGCACGCATTATAGAAAAATTGAAGGGCCAGTTTTTTATGCATCACATTGGTTTTGAGATCACTGTGATTGAGGAGGGGTATGTGGAAGGAGAAATGGATCTTGTTGCTTTTACCAAGCAACAAATGGGGTATGTACATGGTGGGGTTACAGCCACGGTGGCCGATATTGTGGCAGGATTTGCGGCCTATACCAAGAGTCCTCTTGACAACAACGTGGTGACTTCGAATTTACAGATCATGTATTATTATCCCGGCCAGGGGGAGCGTTTGCGGGCCATTGGACGGGTAGTAAAGGCAGGAAGTCGCTTGCATTACTGTGAAAGTGAGATCTATGTGCTTCAAACTGGGAAGAGCACTTTGATTGCCAAAGCTACGGCTACCATGGTGGTGGTTTAGCGGGATGGATGTTCATATTTAAGCAGAGGTCATATGGAGTGGCTGGAAAGCGGCTATTCTTGCTTATCTAAAGCTTTTGCCTTTAATTTGAAAGGCAGAGGCAAAACAAATTTACAGATAGTGGTGTTACTCATAAGTTGCTCGAGAGCCCAGCCATGTTGCTGGTAGTATCCTAAATCAATCTTTTAACGTGAATTACTTTTCCATCAAAGAAATCGAAGCGCTCACTGGTGTAAAGGCGCATACTTTGCGCATTTGGGAGCAACGATATGCGATGATTGCTCCAAAACGAACGGAAACCAATATTCGTTATTACGACGAAAAAGATCTAAGAAAGCTGCTGAACGTGGCACTTTTAAATCGAAACGGATATAAAATTTCGGAAATTGCTTCTTTGTCGGAACAAGAATTGCGAGAGCAGGTATTGGTAGTGAGCGGGGAGAAATCAGATTTTGAAAACCAAATGCAGGCGCTCACATTGAGCATGTTGGAGTTAGACGAGCGGGGTTTCGAACGTTTGTTAAGTACGGCATTTTTGCAAATGGGCATTGAAAAAACCATGATGCAAGTGATTTTTCCGTTCTTCAAAAACATTGGCATCATGTGGCAAACTGGGAGCATTAATCCCGCCCATGAACATTTTATCACGAACATCATTCGTCAGAAGCTCATCGTAGCCATAGATGGGCAGAAGGTGCGATCTGATGGCTGGAGTAAAAAATACATGCTTTTTTTACCAGAAGGGGAGTTTCATGAGCTGGGCTTGTTATTTGCCAATTATGTTATTAGAGCCCGTGGCCATCATGTAATTTATATTGGAGCAAATGTGCCTTACATTGATTTAAAAGTGGTGCACAAGGTTTATAAGCCGGATGTGATGTTAACGATTCTAACTTCACCGATGGTAAATGTACCAGCGCAAAAATATCTCAACGATATGTATGCCGACTTCCCAAATACCACCGTTCTGGCGTCCGGAAGTTTGTTGTTATCCGATAGTGCTCTGGTGATTCCTCAAAACATTCGTTTATTAAAAGATTTTAGAGAGTTGCTCTCCGTGGCTAGCGAACTGACATGATGATTGTATTTTGGTTTTTAGTAGGTTTTGTGGGTATTGAAGTTTTTGCCACACTTATTCATAAATACCTTATGCACGGTCCTTTATGGTTTATTCATGAGAGTCATCACCGTCCCAAAGGTAAATTTGAGCTGAACGATCTTTTTGCAGTGCTTTTTGCTGGTATTGGCATTGCCTTATTGCTGGCGGGTAGTATCGGCGACTTTGACTATCGGTTTTGGATTGGCCTTGGAATATCGGTTTATGGTGGTGTTTATTTTTATTTGCACGATGTACTGGTACATCGCCGCACTTTTGCAGCTAAAACACCAGAAATCCCATACATTAAGGCCCTTCGCCATGCACATCGCATGCACCACAAGCATGTAAACAAACAGCCAAGTGAAAGCTTCGGCTTGCTTTTTTTTAACTGGCGATACTTCAGCGCAGTGAAAAAGGCGCGTTGAGCCATCCTCCGTTCCCCTATTTTTGTAACGCAACTCTAGCGCCCGAGTGAGGCCGGGCAATCAGCATTTCGTTTTCGGGTTCAAAGCAAGGTGCCACTTGCGGTTTCGAATCAAACAGGGTTTTACTGCTTGTTTTGATGATTGAGGCTATATTTTTTGATTTTTTAACAAGTATGAATTGTTAATCACTGATAGTAATTGATGAAATTAAATATGATGAAAATTTAATTGTTAATACGAATTAAATGTCTTCTAATATTATATGATTTTAATGATATTTTAATCTCTATTAAAAAGTATTTAATTTTTAAATATCGTTCTTTATATATTCTAAAATTAATACTTGATATGAAAAAACTACTATTCCTGCTTTTAATGAGTTTTACGGCTTATTTGAGTACAAACGGACAAGCCTTTGTCCAGATCGGGGTTGATTCTTCGGTGCAATCTTATTTTTATGGTCCCCTGTACCGATCCTCGGCAGCATCATCCTTTAATCACTCCCATTATGCCTATTTATATACGGCAGCAGAACTAAGCAACCTTCCAAGCGGCGCTTTGATTACTGGAGTTCAGTGGCAGGCACAGGCTGGAACTGGTGGTTTAACCGGCGGTGGTCACACCTTTAATATCCATATGGCAAATACGACCCAAGTGGATATTCCTGTTGCCGGAAACAACTACAATACGGAAGTTATGAATGCAACGGCCGTGTATCAAAGCAATACCTATGACTTACCCGCAGGAGGAGGCTGGATTGATCACCCCTTTGCCACTCCTTTTATATATACTGGTGGTAACTTAAAAATCTTGGCCGAGCATGAGAGAAATGGAACGGCCACAGGTGTTATCAATTTTCACTTTGAGCTAGCTACAGGCTTAGCGGGTGGCATTAGTTCGAGCACCAATACGGCAGGCACTACCTTTTCTGCCTCCTATAGTAACCGCCGTCCCAATATTAGGATTAGCTATGTAGTGCCAAGTGGTTTGGACCTTGCTGTACAGGCCATTACTTCACCTTCAGCTCCTATAGGCGCAGGTACTCCCGGCCAAGTAGCCATTACACTTGGTAATTTTGCCGCCGACCCCATTTTCACAGCGGCAGTAACCTATCAAATCGATTCACAACCGCCAGTAACCGAGAGTTTTTCGGGTAATATTTTATCGGCCAACAGCGCGCCTTTCACCTTTGCAACGCCCTTTACAACGCCTAATAGCAATTTTGTGGTGAAAGTTTGGGTGAGCAATATCAACGGTCAAGGTGCGGATAACAATCCAGCCAATGATACTTTGCAAGAAGCTATTTGTCCTGCCTTACCCGGCGGCACTTACAGCATCGGTGCCACGGCTGCAAATTTTTTAGATGTGGAAGCGGCTATCGCGGCCATGCAGTGTGGCGGTATTGCTGGTCCAGTTTCTTTTTTAATACAGCCGGGTACCTATCAAGCTGCCGCCAATATCAGCAACATTGCTGGGGCTGGGGTGAATAGTATTTCCTTTGCCTCTATTAATGGCATGGCAACGGATGTATTGATTTATCATGACGCTTCAAGTAATCAACAAGAAATTATAAACATCAGTGGTACGGCAGGTGTGAGCTTTAATGGCTTAACGTTTATCCGTACAGCAAACCCGAGTGCCGGACATTTGATTCATTATCAAAATGGGTCAAATAATGCTACCGTTTCAGCATGTAGGTTTATTGATTCTTCGGGAAGCACCCTTACTACGGCCCGAGGTATTGGCATCTCTGCGAGCAGTGGCGTTTCGGTAATTGGGAACTTATTTGAGGGGATTAATCTCGGGATCAATCTTACGGGTACGGGTTTAGGTAATAACGTTTTAGCCAATACCTTCAATAATTTTGGCTATCGCGCCATTTTTGCATCTGATCAGTCGCAGTTGGTTATCGATGGTAATCTGATTAATGACTTTGTAGGGACCTCCACAGTTGCGGGGGGTATATACACCACAGGTAATGAGTTTTTAACCATTTCGAACAACCAAATCAAAGGTAATTTAAGCCGCTATGGTATTTATTTGGGAAATTACAATTCTTCTGAAAGTCAGCCTTCACTTCTCTACAACAATGTGATTGCAGGCGTTCGTGCACCTCAATTGGCTGCAACTGCTATATACAATCCTATTTATTTGTTTGCCAGTTTTAGTGCTACGGCCACACCGCCAAATCCGGTTGATTACGTCGAAATTGTAAACAATACGGTGCATGTTGAAGTGAACAGTACTTCCACCTCTACTTTAAACGCCTTGTTTTATGCTACTGGCGGCTCGGCAACTGTTCCAGCTTTTGGTAAAACCTTGGTCAAGAATAATAATTTGACTGCTATTGCTAGTAATGTGCCTGCTAATTTCAGGGTGCTTACTTTGTCAATTCCCGGTGTGGCAGACTCCATGGTGTTCGATCATAATAATTATTTTATCGTCAATGGAAGCAATGACCTATTTAAAGTAAACTCCCCAGCTGGAAGTTTTACTGATTTGGCGGCATGGAGATTGAATTATCCGCAACAGGATTCAAACTCGGTGAGTGTAGATCCTACCATGGCGGCTCTAACAACTCCAGTACCCAGTGCTGCGAGTATGAATAATTTAGGACTGCCAATTCCTTATGTATTTACAGATGTAGCTGGAATGCCCCGAAATGCAATCACACCAGATATTGGGGCGTATGAATTTGAACCTTCAGCTTTGGATATGGGCATTGCCCAATTACTATCGCCAATGCAAAATTGTGGATTAACAAATGCTGAATTGGTAAGCGTTGAGTTTGTAAATAATGGTCAAGATACCGTATCTACCTTTCAGGCTTCCCTGTACTTTAATGGAAGTTTGCTGGTAAACGATACCATCAATACTTCCATCGCACCAGGTGCATTTAGCACTTATACTTTCAGTCAAACAGTAAACATGGCCGTAGGTGGAGCATACGATATCCAGGCCATAGTAGCTTTGGTTGGCGACGGAAATCCCCTTAACGATACAATCAGTCAAACCATCCTGAATCCATTGGTTTCTGTTTTTCCGTTGGTACAAAATTTTGAACAAATGAGCAATGGTGTGCCTGCCAGTTTCCCCGATGGTTGGTCAACTTCAGCCACAGGCGCTTTTGTTTTTGAAATCACCAATGGTCCTACCAGTAGCACGGCAACCGGACCGGCCACCGACAATACCCTGGGAACACCTGCTGGTAAATATATTTTTACAGAGGCTTCTTTCGGAGTAGCGGGCGATACGGCTTTTTTGCTGTCGCCTTGTTTAGATATGTCGAGCTTGAATTTGCCAGTATTGGAATACCATTACCACATGTTTGGTAGCGATATTACGGGACTAATGGTGCAGGCCGATGTGGCAGGTGTTTGGCAACAAATCGACGTGCTAACCGGCCCGCAGCAATCGACAAGTGCTGATCCATTTGTAATGCGCAGGGCACTCATTCCAGCTGCTGCAGAAGCCATTCGTTTTGTGGTTGTTCGTGGTGGCAGTTTTAACGGCGATGTGGCCTTGGACGACATTCGTATTTTGGAGAGCCCTTCCTTAGATGTAGCTGTAAATGCTGTTTTAAGTCCTGCCGTTTCAGGTTGTGGTTTCACGGCAAATGAAATTGTGAGTGTACAAATCGTGAACAGTGGCCAAGACACCCTCAGTACTGTGCCTATGGCCTACGTACTTAATGCCGGCGCAGTGGTTACCGATACTTTGGTTCAGCAAGTACTGCCGGGAGATACTGCGGTGTTTAGTTTCGTAACACCTTTGGATTTGAGTACGCCAGGCTTTTACACTTTGCAGGTATACGCCAGCTTGGTGGGAGATGGCGACTCGAATAACGATAGCATTAGTATAAATATCTCGAGCATACCGCTTATAAGCACACTGCCTTATGCCGAGGATTTTGAAACAGGAGGAATAGGCTGGACAACAGGAGGCGTTAACAACAGTTGGGCCTTGGGTGTGCCAAATAATACGAATATCGATACCGCAGCGAGCGGCACGCATGCTTGGGTAACCAATTTAACTGGCACCTATAATCCGAATGAAAACAGCTACATTCAGTCGCCTTGTTTTGATTTTTCGAACATTGAGGGCGCCATTTTGGAGCTCGATATCATGCGCGATAGTGAAAACAATTGGGACGGTTCGCAACTCTATTACAGTATCGATGGCGGTGCCAATTGGACGCTCTTGGGCAGTCTGAATGGCGGAATTAGCAATTGGTATAATAATCAAAATAGCAATGGCCCTATGTCTGGACAACCAGTTTGGACCAACCGTTTAACAGCACAAGGTTGGCTAACGGCCGCACATTCTTTGGCGGATTTAGATAATCAAGGAAGTGTACTGTTCAGGGTTACTTTTCAATCAGATGGTTCCGTGAATTATGAGGGCACCGGCATTGATAATTTCAGGGTGCGTGTGCCGATGGATCCTGTTATTACCTTCGTGACTGAAGCTGCCGACTCCTGCACCGTATTGCCTCGCACCATTCAAACAGCGGTTCGTGCTTTCAGTCCACTTACTAATGTACGGTTGCATTACGATACCGCTGCCTCTTCAACTTTTGTAGATGTAGCCATGGTGTTCAATACAACAGATTCTTTGTGGACTGCCACTATTCCTGCCGGCATGCCAGCTACATCTGTATCCTATTTTGTTACAGTGGTTGATTCTGCCGGATTGGTAGATACCTCTTTGGTATTTAGCTATGTAGATGATTATTTGCAAATTGATGCCGGCGCAGATACCACCATTGTGGCGGGCGATACGGCCAGTTTACGTGCTACCGGTAACGGCATAGCTGGAAGTAATATTGTTGATGCCATGCGAACCGGTGGTAACGGATCAAGTGGCGTAAGCTTTAACCTTCGTGCTATAAATGCCGTGGTGATGGATTCCCTTTATGTGCCCATTTATGGTACGATTGGAAACACAGCCAGCGTATCGGTATGGTACCAGCCTACGCCCATCACTGCTGCACCGAATGTTTCTACAGCTCCGTGGGTCCAAATTGTGAATGGTGCAGCGGCGCTTGTTGGCAATACCGGCACAGCTGGTGGCGCAGCTTTGAGCGCGGTGGCTATCCCAGGTAATTTGCTTATTCCAGCGGGACAAACCTATGGCTTTTTCTATGCCGTTACCAGTGGAAGTACGGTGTATACTACCCATTCAGCGGCCATGGTAGATACCTTTACAGATGGCAATATCGTAATCTACACCGGGGTTGGAGCCGGTTTTGGTGGCACTGCGCCAACGCCAACCATCGCCACGAGGAGCTTTAACGGTTCTGTAGGGTATCGTTCTAATGCAGATGTGGTTTGGACAGAGCTTGGCGGAACTGCGGTTTTGGCCACAACCGACACGTTAAATGTAGCGCCCTTGGCAACAACTACTTATGTGGTTACTATTTCTGACTCAACGTGCAGCAAAAGCGATTCAGTTACGGTGTTTGTAACTGCCAACAATGTAGTAGATGTTGGAGTAGCTAGTATCATCAGCCCAACCAATCCGGAGTTAAACGACCTTACTTTTGTGGAAGTGGTGATTGAAAACTTTGGGACGGATCCAATTACCGGTTTTGATGTGGCCTACGCAATTGATGGGGTAGAAATTAATGCAAATCCGATTTCTGGGACAATTCAGCCCGGTGACACCATCCATCACATTTTCAGTCAAAACTGGACTCCGATAGCTGGAGGCGATGTTACCCTTTGTGCCTATGTAAAAGGCGCCACTGGTGACGTGAATTTAAATAATGATACCAGTTGTGTAACCTTTATGGCTTTATCGGTGAATGATTTACAATTAGTATCAAGGATTTATCCGAACCCAGCTAAGGACTTTGTGAATTTTGAATTTAAAGCGCAACAAGGCCAAGCCAATCTATTGATATTAGATCAACTTGGAAAGACCCTTCATCAGGAGTTAATAGATTTAAGTACCGCTCATGTTTGGCAATTGAGTACCCAAACCTATGCTGCGGGCATGTACACTTATCGTTTGGTGGTTGCCGGCCAGATGGAACATGGTAAATTTATCGTTGGCAAATAGTAACAGATTGTTTGATTTGAACCGGCTTCGAAAGAAGCCGGTTTTTTTTGGCAAAACCGCAACGATATCCTAATCCAGCTCGGTACCATACCTTGGTACGTTGGTCGATGCAGTGGGAGGGCGCTGCAATCTTCCAGTCACGCGATGCCTTCGGACGACGCATGCAGCAAAACAAGTCTCGCCTGAAGAAGCTGATTGGTTGTTGGACATCAGGGATTTACGAGCTGGTATGTATTATTTGAGCATGCAACAGAACGGATTATAATTTGAGTAAAAAATCGGTAGTTACACGTTAAGCGCGCATTAAAATTTAAAAAGAGCCACCTTCGGGTGGTTTTTTCATTTCTAGCTGCCTTGAATTTGGTAAATTTGAAAGGTTTAAGCTGCTGCTTGTGCCTCTTAATTTTAGTAAAATGAACGATTTGCGTACGATGCTTGCTTGTGCTGGACGATTTTTAGCCTCCTGGGGAATGATAACGGCCTGGCAACTGCTGCTGGCTGTTAGCGCACAGGCCCAATGCCAACCAATTGCGGCAGGTAGTTATACCGTTGGTACTGCTGGAGCAAATTATCCCAGCTTAGAAGCAGCCATCACTGCTTTGCAATGTGCGGGTGTTCAAGGCCCGGTTACTTTGCAGTTGGCACCAGGGCTTTATGAAGGACGTTATGTGCTTCCAACGCTTCCAGGACAAAGGCACTTAGTACGTATTACAGCTGCTTCCCCCGTAAGGTTTACCCGACCCATTAACGCCCTTCAAACCGAAAGTTTTGTGATCAGTGGTGGCAGTTGGTGGCTGGAAAATTTAGAATGGGAAAGGACTTTGAGCATGCTGAACCCAGGCCCACTGCTGCGTATTACTGGCGGTAGCGGCCATCGTTTGTCAAAAAACCGATTTAAAGACAGTTCAGCAGACCGACGCTTGCTCAATCAGGCACTTTGGGTGGGACAATCCGATAGCCTGCAGCTCGATTCCAATCAATTTCAGGGATTCAGTACCGCCGTGGTTTTTGCGCCAATAGGCAACGCCAAAGGCAGCACGATTCATGCCAATCGCTGGGAAAACTTCAAAGGCACCGCACTTCAATTACAAGCGCAACAGCAGCTCCAGGTGTTTGCCAATGCGTTCTGGAATGCTCAAGGTAGCACTACTTCTTTTGCAGCGGTTAAAATAAGCCAAGTGGAGGGGCTTCAGCTATTTAACAATCGTTTTTTGGGAGCTATCAGTCCAAGCGCACTCCACATTCAAGGAGCTATAGCAAACCTGGCGCTTGAAAATAGGGTGTATAACAACGAAGTCTTTGGATATACAGATACTTTGAACAGCAGTGCACAACTGCAAAATCGCATTTTTTGGCTGGAAGGAGATAGTTCAACGCCTGAATTATTGATTTTAGCGCACAACAGCATTCGCTTGCGTGTAATTGGTGGCCGTCAATTACCACAACAGGCCTTGCTGTTTATCAATGGCTTTACCAGCGGAGTAGATACCCTCGGGGTTTTTAATAATTTGTTTGCGTTTGATACGGTCGGTACGCCGGCACTCCCCGCCAATTTTCGTGCGGTGATGGCCCAAACGGCCCCTACAGTAGGTACTTTGCTTGATTATAATGCCTACGGACTTCCCCTCACAGCTCAAAGCTATTTCGAGTTACAGCAGCCTGCAGCTACTTTTACTACTTTAGCTAATTGGAGAAACAACACCAATTGGGATATAAATAGTGTGCAGGCTGATCCAAGTTTTGTAAATGCAAAAAATAGCCTGCCGTCCCATCCTTCCTTAAATAATATCGGCTTTTTAGTGCCCTGGGTTTTGACTGATATTACGGGCTTTTTTCGTAATCAACAGCCTGATCCAGGTGTTTTTGAGTTCGATCAAGTTCAAACCGATGTTCAATTGTTAAATGTACTGCATCCATTGGCTACTGTATGCAGTTTTAATGCCAAAGAGCCGCTTCGCGTTGTTGTGCGTAATTTGGGTATCGACAGTTTAAGCACTTTGCGTTTGGGAGCATACTTGAATTCACAACAAGTAATGAGTCAACGTTTTACGCTTGGCTTAGGTCCAGGCCAAACCATGCTACTTCAGTTTAATGATAGTTTGACTTTTGGTACAGCAGCAAATTACCAGTTAGAAATTCGCGTGGACTCTGTTTTGGACATGCGACCAGAAAATGATACCCTGCGGCTTGCTTTAAGGCAACGACAACTCAATCAATTTCCATTTGCTGAGACTTTTGAGCAGTTGTTACCAGGTGCCCAGCAAACGCAATTAGGATGGAGCAACAGGAGCACAGGAAATGTGGCTTGGCGGGTGCAGCGAGGTCCAACCCCCACCGCATTTACAGGTCCCGCCACAGACGCAAGCGGGCTTTCAACAGGGCATTATTTGTACTTTGATGCCAGTCTTGGTCAACCTGGTGATACCGCGTTCTTTTTGATCGAATGCATCG
This sequence comes from Sphingobacteriaceae bacterium, assembly GCA_030682795.1. Classification (GTDB taxonomy): domain Bacteria; phylum Bacteroidota; class Bacteroidia; order UBA7662; family UBA7662; genus PNNG01. The sequence continues at coordinate 97,442 of JAUXNJ010000031.1, read as the reverse complement.
ATTTAAATAGCCTACCATCGCCGCAATTTAGTTACCGATTACACGGCTATGGTGCTGATTTGGGTTCATTGCAATTAGAACAGCGGGTGGCTGGTCAGTGGTTGCCTTTGGGTGCTCCATTGGTTGGCCAGCAACAAAACAGTGCAGATGCTGCTTGGGTAACCAGGCGGAGCTTTGTGCAAAATGGTGCTGATGCGCTACGGTTTATTGGAGTGCGTGGCAATGGCCCGCGTTCTGATTGGGCCATCGATAACCTCCAATTTGCCCCGGTGCTAGGTGATGAACTGGTGCTTGATAGTGTCCAGGTTCAGCTCGACCCCTGCAGTCTTAGCGGCAATTTGAGCGCAGTTTTTTTTGTGCGCAATGATGGAACAACCATATTGACGCCACGTGTAGGTATTCAGATTGGTCAAGCGCCCCCTGTTTTCCGCCAAGTTAGCCGGGTATTTCAGCCATTCGACAGTGATACGGTACATTTACAATTGCCTTTTAACAGCAGTTCAGAAACGCTGGTTAAGTTTTTTGCAGCCAACATTGGTGATGTTGAATTTGTGAATGATACCATTAGTCTGCGGCTCCAACGAAATGGTAGCGTAAGCAATTACCCCTATTTCGAGGGGTTTGAAAATACGGGCGCATGGAGTCATACGGGTCAAAACAGCAGTTGGCAACGCAGCCAACCTGCCGCTTTTGCACTCAACAGTGCCTTTTCTGGCACATCCGCCTGGGTAACATCCCCAACGGGCTTACCGAATACCGCAGAACGCAGTGCTTTGGAAAGCCCTTGCTTCGATTTTTCCAATCTGATAAAGCCACAATTGGCTTTTGCCATTCAATATTTGATGGGGGATCGCATGGCAGCACAGTTACAATACAGTACGAATGGCGGCAGCAGTTGGCAACCCTTGGGCAGTTTATTTACAGGCGAAAATTGGTACAACCGACCCGTACCTCCAGGACTAAACAGGCCCGGCGCTTTTTGGTCTGGAAACAGTGAAGGCTGGCGACAGTGTCGGCATGACTTGAGTTTTTTAGCGGGGCAGGCCTCTGTTAAGTTTAGATTCCGTTTTTTTAACGATTTTGATACCAGTAGTTTCATTTCCGCCTTGGAGGGACTGGCGGTAGATGCTTTTGAAATCAAAGAATCGCCAGGGGCATTCGCCTACCAAACGAGCTTGATGCCAGCTACACATTGCAGTCCGCAACCGCATTTGGTAAGCACCCGGGTTGCGCGAGCAGGCAGTCTGCAAACCATACATCTGCGTTTTGCTGTCAATGGTGGTGCAGAAGTGGCTGTGCCCATGGTTGTACAAGCCAATGGCACTTATACCGCAAGCATCCCGGCGCAAGCTGCAGGTGCTTTGGTGCAGTGGCGCATCCTCACCCAGTCCGACACCCTGTTGAGCAGCCCAATACAAAGCTACATGGATGGGTTTCTTCAAACAGCGCTCGCCGATGTGAGTGCTCCACAGAGAAGTCAGCATAGCTTTGATGCGGGTCTAGCCACTACTTCCGCTTTTAGTGTTGGTTTGGCTGGTATAGATTCTGCCCGGGGTGTTTGGTTTAAGATTGAAGCTAAACGAAAGCTTGAATTGAGTGGTATAGAGCTTCAAATAACCCGTTTTACAGGTATTGACGCTTATTTGTTGGGAGAAGAACCTGGCACAGGAAGTGTAAACCAGCAGCGCATGCGGCTCTTAGGTAGCACCAGAGGCAATACACCCGGAGGATTTAGCCCATTAATGTTTGAAACCCCTATGCAGCTAAACGCTGGACAAACGGCCCTGCTTTTTGTTCAAGGCCTGCATGAGCATGATTTTCGTGTGGAGCATTTATCGCAAGCAACGACCATGGAAGACAATAACATCCGTGTTTTTGCTGGCCGAAAAGGTGCGGCTCCTTTTGGTTTTAGTAATCAAATTGCACTGCCGAGTGCCAGACTTTTGGTGCGCAATCCTGCCGATAGCATACGTTGGCGAAATGCTGCTGGACAACTTTTAGGCAACGCCAATCAACACCAACGGCAAATGGCTGCTACTCCCGACTTGGTGGTGCTTCAGCTTTACAATAATGGCTGTGTGTATAACGATACCGCACTGTTTATACCATCTGGTACGATTGATTTGGGTGTGGTTGCCTTACTTCAGCCTGTACTGACAGATGTTCAGCCCGGTGTATTCTATCCAGTAAAGGTAGCCATCCGTAATTTTGGCTCGCTTAACATCAGCAATTATACCATGGCCTATCGGGTCAATGGAGTGGAGTTGAGCGTGAGTCCTGTTGAACGGCTCATACCCGCTGGAGATACCATCCACTATACCTTCTCGCAGTCTTGGACCTGGGTCGAAGCCGGTGCGATTGTATTTTGCGCCTACCCTGAAAATTTGAGTCTCGATGTGTTAAATAGCAACGATACGCTTTGTCAAGCGCGATTCCCGACGTCTGTTTCCGAAACAGCTTTGGGGGGCTTTAAGTTATACCCTAATCCGGCGCAGGATTATTTTTGGCTCGAATCAACAAAAGCAAGCTCCAATGCTTGGCTCAGCGTGTACGATGCCCACGGGAGATGCGTGCACCAGGAGCAGTTGCAGTTAGAGGCAGGTGAAAGGCAACGGGTGGATTGCAGCCAATGGGCCAATGGACTTTACCAGTACCGTTTGTGGCAAGCCCAGGAGCATAGCAGTGGGCGCATTTTATTGCAACGCTGAAGCTAGTTGGGCCGAATCATAGCTTACTGCCCGCTCAGGTAGGATTGTGTGCTTTGGTTGCTCGGATTGCTGAAAAAGCTCGCCGTTTTACCGTATTCGATGATGTTTCCCTTGTACATAAAGGCAGTCTTATCGCTGGTGCGTTTGGCCTGTTGCATGTTGTGGGTAACAAGCAAAATGGTCATTTCAGCTTTCAGCTCCCTGATGAGCTCCTCCAACTTAGCTGTGCTTAATGGGTCGAGTGAGGAGGTAGGTTCATCCATGAGCAAAATGCTCGGTTCAACAGCCAGTGCCCTGGCAATACACAGGCGTTGTTGTTGACCAACCGACAAAGCCAAGGCAGGTTTGCTGAGCTTGTCTTTTACCTCTTCCCATAAACTCACCTGCTGTAAGCTTCGTTCAACCTTCTCTTTGATAAAAACCTGGTGGTTGATGCCCTTGATTTTAAGTCCAAATGCCACGTTTTCATAAATGCTTTTGGGGAAGGGATTGGGTTTTTGGAAAACCATTCCAACTTTTTTACGCAGCTCAAACACATCTACATTGGCTTGGTAAATGTCTTTCCCATCCATGAGTACTTCGCCGCGGTGTTTACTTTCTGGGATCAGTTCATTCATGCGATTAAAGAGGCGCAAGAAAGTAGATTTTCCGCATCCAGAAGGACCAATAAGGGCGGTAACGGTGTTTCTTTCGATTTGCAGGGAGATGTTATCAAGCACCTGGTTGTTACCATACCAGAAGTTTAAGTGGCGACTTTCTATTTTAACCATCAGCTTTGAATGCGTTTGTGCCAGCGCTCGCGTATTCCTACGGCTAGCAGATTAAGAAGAAGGGTGATGCTCAAAAGGACTAAAATAGCGGCTGAGGCATTTACTAAAAAACTATTTTGCGGCTTACTTAGCCAGAAAAATACCTGCACTGGTAGCACTGTGAAATAGTCTAAAACCGATACGGGCGCAAAGGGTACAAAAGCCAAAGCGCCGATAACCAGTAAAGGAGCGGCTTCACCGATGGCCCTGCTTACCGCTAATAAGGTGCCTGAAACGATGCCGGGTAAGGCTTGCGGCAGTGCTTGTAGCCATATGGTTTGCCATTTTGTGGCGCCCAAAGCATAGGCGGCTTCCAGGTGTGTGTGCGGCACCATGCGGAGGGCCTCCCTAGTGGAAATAATAACCAGGGGCAATACCATTAGGCTCAAAGTAAGGGAGGCTGCCAAAATGCTCTCGCCAAGTCCCATACTTCGTACAAAAAATTGCAGACCTAACAAGCCGTAAACAACACTTGGAATACCAGCTAAATTCATGATATTGACCTCTAAAAAGCGAGAAAAACGGTCATTAGTGACGTATTTTTCGAGGTGTATGCCTGCCGCCACTCCCAATGGAAAGCTAACGATGGCAACCATAAATAGCACCCACAATGTGCCTAAAAAGGCTGGCAAAATACCCGCTTGTTCAGGTATTCTGGAGGCATACCCCGTGAAAAAATCACGATCTAAGCGGGGATAGCCGGCTAAACTCACATATAAAAACAAGGCCAATACCATGCTGAGCACGAGCAGGGTGAAAATCAGTCCATAGACTGCAAAGCTGCCTTTTCGCTGCTTATCAATCCAGCTTTCAAAGGCTTCAATCAGGGTGAATATATTGGTGAAAGGCGTCATGCAGCTTGTAAAGTCGTGTTTTTCCGATAACGATTTCTGAACCAAAAGCTCAGGTTGTTGAGTGCATAAGTGAGCAAAAACAAGCTCAGGCCTATAGCAAAAATGGTACTGTATTCGATCGAAGATTGGGCCACATCTCCCAAACTCATTTGGATAATATAGCTACTTGCCGTTTGAATGGCTACCACAGGATTGAAGGTGAAATGAGCCTGCTGGCCTGCTGCAATGCTTACAATCATTGTTTCTCCCAAGGCCCTTGAAAAAGCCAAAATCACAGCAGCGGTGATGCCGTTGAAAGCAGCTGGAACCACTACCTTTCGTACTACTTGCCAGCGCGTGGCACCCAGGGCCAGGGCTGCTTCTTTATCTGTTTTGGGAACAGCGCGCATGGCATCTTCGCTGATGCTGGTAATGATGGGTAAAATCATAAAAGCCATTACCAATCCAGGCGAGAGCGCATTGTAGGGCTCAATGCCGGGAAAAACCCACTGCAACAAGGGGGTTAAAAACACCAAGGCTAAAAAACCGTATACCACAGTTGGAATGGCGGCGAGTAAATCCAGCGCCGGTCTGGCAATCCTGCGCCAGCTATTGGTTGCGTATTCGCTGAGGTAAATTGCAATGAGTATACCAAGAGGCATGGCCACCAACAGCGCAATGCCTGCAGTAAGCAAGGTGCCACTAAGCAGAGGCCAAATGCCATAGGCTTTTTTTTCCGCAAATGGTATCCATGAAGTGCCAGTAAGGAATTCCCAGAGGGGTACTGCGCTAAAAAATGCGGTGGACTGGTAGATCAATACCCCCAACACACTCATGGTGATTCCTAAGCTGAGCCAACCACTTAGTTTTAACAAACTCTCAATCAGCTTTTCTTGCTTCATTGGACTTAATTAAATGCAGTAGCTGGGTTTGGGTTTGCAGACTTTCGGCCTCAGGGAGTGGCACAAATTGCAAGGTGCTTTGCAAGGCGGGCAATTGTTGAAGGTAAAAAAGCACAAAATCAGCTACTTCTGGCTTGCTCAAAGCAGCTCTTCGGATGTATAAAAACTGTTTGCGCGTTAGGGGTTGGTAGGCCTGCATTTTGATGTTGTCGGGTGAAGGATAAACAGCCTGAGCACCCGGCTGTAAATCATTAATCACCGCCAAAACCTTGAATTGATCGGTGTTTTCTTTAAAATAGGTGTAGCCAAAATAGCCCAAGGCCCCTTTATTGCTTTTGATGCCGTTTATCAAAATGTTATCGCTTTCACTGGCAGCATAGTCGCCTCTTCCCGCACCCGCCTTACCTAAAATAGATGAGGTGAAAAAATCGTAGGTGCCACTTTTCGCGCCAGGACCAAATAAAATTATTTCTTGCGCTGGCCAAGCCGCACGTAAATCGCGCCAGCGTATTTTCTTGCCCTGACTTTCCGTACGCCACAGTTGTTGTAATTCTGTTACGGTTATGTCGTGTGCCCAGTTGTTTTCTTTGTTTACGGCAATTACAATGCCGTCGTAGGCAATGGGTACCTCAAGAAGCTCAATGTTTTTGGCAGTAAAAGCCGCTGCCTCGTTTAGACTGATGGCCCTGGAGGCATTACAGATGTCAATTTCACCACGCAGCAATTTCTGCATGCCACCACTGGTGCCCGACACGCCAATAACCACCCGCAAAGGGGCAGCTTGCTTGTAGTACAATTCAGTAACCGCTTCTGTAATGGGGAAAACCGTGCTTGAACCATCAATGCGCAAATACGATTGGTCGCCACATCCCGATAGTCCCGCTAGCAAGACCAGCAGCCACCACCAATGCGTAAAATGCAGCTTCCCATTCATGTTCCCAATGTACGAATTGGAAGCTGTTTTTGTATGAAGCCTAAATTAAGTTTCTTGCCAAAGTCTTAAAATTGGCGCATTACGCTTATTTTTGAGCCAAAAGCAACCCTTTGTTTGCAATTGTAGATATAGAAACCACTGGAAGTAAATTCCCTGGCAACCGCATTATCGACTTGGCTATCATTCGACACAATGGTAAAGAAGTAGTGTCGGAGTGGCATACTTTACTTCGTCCCGATGTAGCTATTCCGCCATTTGTGGTTGAGCTTACTGGTATTTCGGAAGAAATGGTGGCCGAAGCTCCGCTTTTTGAAACGGTGGCGGTAGAGGTAATGGCTCAGCTCCGCGATTGTGTATTTGTTGCACACGATGTTAATTTTGATTATTCTTTCCTGCGCCACGAGCTCAAAGAGCTGGGTCACGTTTTAGAGATGGAAAAGATTTGCACCCTCAAAAATAGCCGCAAATTTCTGCCTGGCCATCCTTCGTACTCCTTGGGCAAGTTATGCACCTCGCTGGGCATTACAGTCGATCAAAGGCACCGGGCCATTGGCGATGCACGCGCTACTGCAGCCTTATTTAATCTTTTGTATCCCTTCCTAATGGGTTTTGCTGAATTTTTAACCGATGGTACCAATGAGGTTCAGCTGTCAGAAATTGCCCGCACCTCCAAAGCTAAAAAATGAAAAAAATGATTCTTTGGGCGCTGCTGCTCCTGCCGGTTTTAACCTTTGCTCAAGCAAAAGTGCCTAAAGGTACTTGGGCCATGCACGGCAGTACGAGCGAGTCGGTGGTCGCGCATTTGCAATTCGATTTAATAGCATCTGGTCTTCGAGCACGCATTGTGGCCATACCAGTGGGTTCTGTGTTAAGCAGGTCTGCCGTTTGTAATACTTGCCCTAAAGGGGATGAGCGCTATCTCAAGCCGTTAAAAAACATGGTCGTGCTTCAAGGCATGCAAGCCGCTGGCACACGTTGGGTGCAAGGCGATTGGTTGGATGTGGAAAAGGGATTTAGCTATGCCGCAAATCTTGAATTACGTAGCGATGAACTCTTGATTTTACATGTGATGTACGGAGGTAGAACCAAACCCCGCAAGCTTACGCTGGTAAAATAGGGTTGTTGTTACCACTAAAGAGCGGTGCACAAAGATTCAATAACCCTGGGATAATGCTCGTACTCGAGCGCATGTACCCTTTGTCCCAAACTGTCGGCCGTATCAATGGGGTAAACCGGACAACTAAATTGGGCAATGACAGCCCCTTCGTCGTAGGCTTCATTCACATGGTGAATCGTAATGCCGCTTTCCTTTTCTTTTGCTGCTAAAACAGCCGCATGTACGCGTGCTCCATACATGCCCTTGCCTCCATGTTTGGGCAATAGGGCAGGGTGGATGTTGACGATTTTGCCAGCATAAGCCGCCGTGATTTCGGTTGGCACCAACCATAAAAAGCCAGCTAAGGCTATAAAATCAATGCCTTCTTGTTGCAGAATGTAAAGCAGACTTCCTGTATCCTCCAATGAACGCTTACTTACTAAGGTCAATGGAATGCGTAGATTCCGAGCGCGGGTTGTTACATAAGCATCAGGCTTGTTGCACACCACCATGGCTACCTTCACTTGTGGATGCCCTTTAAAATAGTGGTAGATGTTCTCTACATTACTGCCCGATCCACTGGCGAAAAGTGCTATTTTAATCATTGTACCCCGAATTCGGTTTTTAAGATGCGATCAAGTAAAACTCCTAAATTATTGTTGTTGTTTAACCGATGTAATTCCAGGGTGGTGATGATAAACTTGCTGTTGTTGCTCGTATTGGTGCGCATCCCCATAATAACATTGTTTCCGTTGAATAAGGGGAAAGGCGGAAAAGGATTGCTGCCTCCTCTGAGCAAAATGTTGGCGCGGTATAAAGGCTGCACGCCTCCAACAAATTTAATCGGCCGTACCGATGAAGTAAAGCCACGGTACCTCAGGGTGGGGTAGTTTGCAGCAACCGGACTTAAACTAGAGGTGTCTCCCAGCAAAAATTCAAAACCAGGAGGAGCTGCTTGTAAACTATCGATTGGTGAAAACTCATAAAAATTGCTCACCACAGCTGAGCCAAGCGAGGAAGCCAAACTCAGCATCACTTTACCGCCGCCATTTAAAAACCTGCCTAGGGTATTTTGGGCAAATACAATGGAAATATCGAAATCAGGCCCTACCCATAATATTTGATCAAAAAGGTCAAAGACCAAAGACTGAGTGCGGTTATTCGGACTTAGATTGATAAACTGATTGCCTTGCCGCTGAAAAATACGTATTTGGTCATAATTGGTAATGCCAATATTGCTAAACTCCGTTTGGTAAAGTGCTTGAATATTTGCCGCGTTGAGGTCGGGATTGGGGTCGCTGCTGTAAGCATTGATCAACAAAAAGCTACTCGTCGGTCTTTTCACATAAGTTGGTCTACTCTGTTGCCACGCACTGCGAGCGCCAGATTGATCTACTGCACGAATGTACACATAGTTCGAATCTTCAAAAACCAGTCCTTGCATGCGTGTAGCCAAGGGGTTTTCGTTTTGGCCGGGGTAAACCAAGCAAGCACTTCCAACACCATTAAGGTTTTCAGCCTTCAAAATCACCTCATTGAAGGTGGCTGATAAGGTGAAAATACCAGGGCCATTGAGGGTATCATTGAAAACCAATTCATAGCTTTCTAGTGTCTGTAGGCCATCGGGGTCGGTCCCCAGCCATTCATAACGCAAAACAGGATAGGATACCAAGGGAAAGCCTCCTGCAAGCGGATTGCCTCCAGCCGGGGCGTATACAAAGTCCACATCAGGAGGAGAGTTTTTAACAGGATAACGTACTGAGGCAGGGTTAGGGTCTTTTAATCCTTCATTATCGATGGCGCGAACTGTGAAACGAAAATCAAAAGTGTCTTGACCTGAAGGTACCGTTAACAAAAAGGTGCTGTCGGTTTTGTTGGTAGCAATCCAAACGGTAGCAGGCCCGGGATTTGGGTCAAAAGTAAATTCATACCCCACTACAAATCCGTCTGGGTCGGTTCCCCACCAATTAAGCAGCACCGTGCTGGTAAATCGGTCGTTTCCGTTTCGAATAATAGTATCCACCACAGTGAAGGTTTTTGGCGGCTGATTTGGGAGTAACTCACCCTTAATGCGGGTATCGCACGATTGCTGTAGAACAGCGAGCAGTGGCCACAGGCACAGAAATAATAAACGGTTGCGCATATGGCAACAAAACTAAGCAAAGCTGTGGAATTTTGAGCGTTTTGGGTGTGGCTTAACAAGGACTTTACATTTCAAAGAGCTTGTGCCCTGCGCTTGTAAAAAATGTGGATAAAAAACCCATGGCTGGCAGCTTCAAAAACAGCCAATTCATACTTGCACTTTGCGCTTGGTACAACAAAAGTTCGTCTTGGTTTTTTAGACCGAGGCCGCAATTGCTTGTGCTAATTTGCTTTTACAGGTTGTATGGAGCACATTTCTAAAGCGAAAAGCGGCTTATGGTCTACTGGGCTTCGTCCGCTCTCTGGCAGCTTGTTGATTTGTTTGTGTCTTAATATTGCCGTAACTTGCAAAGCGTTTTAAACGCCTAAATTTGCAATCAAATCAATTTATTAAAATATTATGCGACAAAGATTTACGCAATTCATGATGCTTACGGCAGTAATGCTCATTGGTAGTATGGGCATGGTGAATGGCCAAGCTCACAGCTTTACAGCTACAGGCCTCACTTACAGCCAAAATTTTGATGTAATGGGAGCTACGGGCACCACCTATCCCACCGGCTGGGAGGGGGCACGGGTTGCCGGCACAGGAACAACAGCGGTTGTTTTGGTGGTTACCGATGGAGGTGCGAACAGCGGTGCTCCTTACAATGTAGGAACGGTTGCTAGTGCTGAGCGCGCTTTAGGCACCCTGGCTTCTGCCTCAACCATTCCAGCAATAGGCGCTTCTTTTGTTAATAATACAGGTGGCGTAATTACTGGTTTCAATATCAATGCTTTTATGGAGCAGTGGCGTTCGGGTAGCAGTGCAACGGTAAATGAAGTGGTACGTTTTCAATACAGTTTCAATGCTACCAGTTTAAATGACGCTAATGCTACTTGGGATTCAGTTGTTTCCTTAAATCTAAATGAGATTTTAACCACAACTACAGCGGCAGCAGCTGTAGACGGTAATCTACCGGCTAATCGTCAAGCCATTAGTGGTGCTGCCACGGGTTTGAGTTGGGCTACTGGAGCAACTCTTTGGATTCGTTGGAGAGATACCGACGACGCTGGAAGCGACGGGTTATATGCTGTAGATGATTTTAGCATGGCGGTAACCACCGGCGCTACACAAACCACCAGCATCGTTACCTTCCGGGTTAATATGCAGTACCAAACCGTTGGTGCCAATGGTGTGCGTATTGCTGGTAATTTCCAAGGTTGGAGCCCGAGTGCTACTCCCATGGTTCGAAGTTTAGCCGATACCAATGTATGGACCTATTCGGACACTTTTAATATTGGTGATACGCTACGTTATAAGTTCATCAATGGAAATGCTTGGGGTCAGGATGAAAGCGTACCTGCTGCTTGCGCAGTAGGTGGCGATCGCTTTTATGTTGTAGCAGGTGGTAATCCCGCTTTGCCATTGGTATGCTTTGGGGCTTGCACCAATTGTATGCCAATGAGAACCGTTACTTTTAGAGTAGACATGACCGGACAAACCGTAACCGGACGGGTGCACATTGCAGGGAGCTTTAATGGATTTAGTGCTACAGCCGACTCCATGGTGCCACAGGGCAATAACATTTATGCCAGGTCTTATCAAATTCAAGAAGGCACTACGGTTACCTATAAATTCTTGAACGGTCCTTCTTTTGCCAATGAAGAAACGGTTCCAGCAGCATGTGGTGTGCCAAATGGCTTTGGTGGCTTCAATCGTCAATATGTAGTACCTGGCGGAAATGCCATTTTACCTGCAGTAATTTTTGGCACTTGCGCCGCTGCACAACCTATCTTGAGTATCCGCCCCATTTCAAATTATAAAGGCGTTGACTCATTGGGAGTGCTCGACTCTTTGAACCAACTCATTAAGGTAACAGGTGTTGTTTATGGTGTAAACCAATACAGCAGTTCTACTACCCCCATTGGTGTTCAATTTGTTGTAATCGATAGTACGGGTGGATTGGCCTTTCGCAAGGCAGGTACTAACTTTGGTTTAGCCAATTTGGCGGAAGGAGATTCTGTAATTATCACGGGCGTTTTAGAGCAGTTTAACGGTCTGGCACAAATCAATCCCGATACCATTGAGCGTGTGGCAACCAACCGTACCTTACGCCAACCTATTGTGGTTACGAATGTAACGGAGGCAACCGAAAGCCAACTCATCCGTATTAATAACTTGAACATTACGGGTGGAACTTGGCCAGCGGCCGGACAGTCGAGCAATATTACCGTAAGTAACGGAACATCGACTTTCACCATGCGAATCATCGCACAAACCAATATTCCTGGTACAACCGCACCAACTGGTCCGTTTGATGCCATAGGTTTAGGTGGACAATTCGATAATTCCAGTCCGTTTACCTCAGGTTACCAGCTGTTCCCACGTCGGACTGCCGATATCATACCAGTGACCATTACCACCCCAACCATTAATTTTGGAAGGACAGACACATTGGTAAATAACCAAACGGGTTCATTTGCCATGACCATGAATATTTTGAACCCAGTGGCAACAGCAGCTCAGGTGAGAGTGCGCATAACATCAAGTCCTGGCGCATCTTATGGAGGTACTTATCAAACCAATCCAGCTGCTGTAAACGACACCATTACGTTGAATGTACCAGCCAATGGTGCACTCACAGGTTATGCCCTTTTGCTTTTCCCGAATATACCAGTAGGCCGTACTGATACTTTAACCTTTACCATCATATCAGCAACAGCTGGTATCCAAATAGGGGCCTTAAATAGCTCAAGGGTTAGAATTCAAAATCCAGTTCCACCTTCATTTGTGAATGCAACCATTGCGCAAATTCGTGGTAATAATACGAATGGCATCGCCGATTCGAATGGGGTGCGCGTTCGTACCACTGGTTTGGTATTAGGATTTAACAAACGTACCGCTGGTTTAGAATTTACTATTTACGATCGGTCTTCAAATACAGGAATCGGCATTTTCCGCGCTTCTGGTAATTTGGGTTACAATGTAACCGAAGGCGATTCAATTCGCGTGGTAGGTACGGTTGGGCATTTTAATGGTTTGGCTCAAATTAATGTTGATTCGGTATTCGTAATCAATTCAGGCAATGCATTGCCGCCGGCTTTGGTAGTAACGGCCATGGGAGAAAATACTGAATCGCGTTTGATTCGTATTAATAATGTTACCGTTATTGACCCAGCTCAATGGCCTATTGCTGGAACCACCGGTACTGGTCGTACCGTTCGTGTAACCAATGGTGTTGATAGCTTTGATTTGCGTATTCCTTCAGGTGTTGATGTTTTTGGTACCCCTGTGCCAGTTGGAAGCTTTGATATGGTGGGTTTAGGCAGTCAGTTTGATAACTCTGCGCCCCATACAACGGGCTATCAATTGATTCCGCGTTACATCGCCGATATTGTGACTGGGGCAGCAGGTGGTGATAGCATTCGCAGTTTCGCCTTGCTTTTCCCTGCAAATAATGCTGCTTTAACTGTCGAAGGACCTGGTACAACGAGCATCGATATTCGTTGGAATGCGGCCAGATGGTCGGGTGGTGCAGCCAATTTCACCTACCAGTGGTTGGTAGATTTGCCAACAGGTGATTTTTCGAACCCTTTGGCCACCATTCCTTCTAATAATGCAGGTGCCGATACTACCCTTACGTTGAACTTCACGGCCATTGCCGCACTTCTTGATGCCAATGGCATTCCTCAAGGAGTTCCAGCATCTATCAAATGGACTGTTCGGGCGAGTCGTACGGGAAGTACAAATACTAGATTGGCATCACCTTTCAACTTAACGCTCACGCGAGGCATTATTTCTTCGGTTGAGAATTCAAATCCGCTGGAGGCAATGAAATTGTATCCAAATCCAGCCAATAGTCGCGCCTACCTGAGCTATACTTTGCCAAGCGCAAGTACACTTCAGCTGGAGGTAGTGAATATGATTGGTAAGCGGGTTTCAATTGAAACTTTGCCAATGACAAGTGAGGGAATTGCTGAAATTGAATTGGCTAAATTACCTGAAGGAGTATATTTTATACGCCTCAGCAATACCGAGTTTAGCGCAGTGCGCCGCTTGGTAGTGAAGCACTAAGTTTCACAAGGCATAAAAAAATCCCCGCAGTTTTCGAGCTGCGGGGATTTTTATTTTGGAATGGAATACTTAGCTTTGGTTAGTGTAGCCTCAAGCTGGAGTGAGCTCATTCAGGTCTTATTTCGATTCAAACTTTCTTTTCTCACCAAGCAAATAGTGGTTAAGCTTGCCACTGCTAGGGCGGGGGGGATCGCTGCTGATAAAACCGCCATCCGGAGCAATCAAAAAGTAGCTCGGTAAGCCATTAATGCCATAGGCCTTAGCCACTTCTGTATTCATGCCTTTTCCCCACAAATGAGTGGCTGTTGGTAGATGTTTGGCAGCTGATTTACGCCAGGTTTCCTCCGCCTCATCCAGGGAAATGTAAACAAAAACAAAGTTGCTATCTGGTGCTTTTAAGTTGTTTTTACGCATATATTGCAATTCAGCTAAACAAGGGCCGCACCAAGAAGCCCAAAAATCAAGGTACACATATTTGCCTTTTAAGGAAGAGAGACGTACCTTTTTCCCATTCAAATCAACCAATTCAAAGTCGAACGCCGGTGCCCCTACTTTAAAGCTCAAGGCTTTCGAATATGTTTGGTTGAGTTCGTTTTTCAAGGACTCCGGAGCGTCAGAGTTCAGGTATTTTTGAAGCGCTGCTTCGTAGTCTTCAACCCCCGAACGCTCCAATCCTGTAGTTAACCAATACTTCCCAAGATGATGCGCCACGGTACGAGAACTCAAGCTATCAACCACCTGCAAATATTTGAGACCAAAATCCCTTGAGGGTTTAGCTGCTTCAGCGGGATAAACATCTGACACAATTCTTAGGATTTTCCAATGACAGGTCATCAAATAATTATCGATTGATACCAATTCATCTCGATTTAAGGGTGCCTCCAATAGAAAATCTTCCAGGTTCACTGGGTAATTAGGTTCTTTATTTTTTTTGGACTGTTGGGCAAAAAAGCCTCTAAGGGGCTTGTACATTATTTTCTGGTAATAAGCATTAAAGGTTATTTTTCCGCTTTCGAGCGTATATAAACGGGCGGGTAAGCTTTCTTGCCAACTCGCCAAAAAAGTGAGTTGTGCTTGTGTAACACTATCCACCCAAGCCATGAACGGCCAGGGATCGAGTTTTTGAATTTTGAATTGGAAGGCCATTCGCAGATTCAACTCCGTGTCTTCGTGATCTAGGAACTTGAGATAATAGGCGGCCAAATAGTTGTTAAAAGGCGCCGATGTGCCTGAGTAGGTTAAACTCTCGTCAAACTGTTTAAAGTCAAGCATAAGGTGCAAGCTGTCGCCTGCTTCAATCCACACATCTGTAACTTCGCCTCCATGCTCAAATTGATATCTGGTATTTGCTTTTGGAGAAAAAATGAGCTTAAACTTGCCGGATGGGTCCACCGGGGCTCCTTCAAATATTTCTTCATTTAGCAGCATGTCGTAGTGACTCAAAAAGATGGAGTCGGCCGCTGCATTTTTAATTTGACCTGTAAAGGTGGCTGTTTGTGCCTGTGTAAGGCTCGCCAAGCAACAAAGCAAAGAGGCTATTTTGTACATCTCGAATGGTTTTGAGGGTACAAAATAACAATTTTTGAAGTAAACTGAAAAATTCTAGAACAGAACCTACATTTATTTTCCGCTGATAAAATATACCTCCGCTATCTTGCCATCCTTTATTTTATATATGGCAATGGCTTTTGAAGGTGGTTCAGCTGTTCTGAAAATAACTGATTCCTGATCAATTACAATATCTCCCTGAACCATACGACTGACGAGTGTGCAATGTAAATCAGGTGATTCGTTGAATCTTCGCGTGTAAGTTGATCGCATGGTTATTTTACCGCGGTACTGCAAGGTTTGCGGGAAGGTATATACTGCCACGTCCTCGGCATAAGGCGCTAAAAACGCTTCAATGTTGCGAGCATTGTAGGCATCAAGCTGGGCTTGGGCGAGTTGCTCAGGACTGTCTTGTGCTAATGACAAGCTTGTCCAAAATAACAGGCCAATAAAAAGTAGTAGTGGTTTCATGGAGTATGATTGATCGAAATATATGCAAGTTGAACTTTCTGGTTTAAAAATGAGGCGCCTAGCAAAGATACCGCTGAATTTTTTGCTAAATATGGATCTGTCTTTTTCAAAATGTGAAGCAGAAATTGACCTCAATGCTAAAATGGGTTGTATTTTGTTTGGTAGGCATTCAGATGCATATCGATCCTGTTCAGCTTAAGCATCCTTCTCTGTAAAGGTTGTGTAAATGCCCGCTTTGCCAGAAACCAAAGCTGCAATGCCACAGCTGAAGAGTAAAAATGGGGCGGCGGTCCAACCAAATAGCTCCATCCCCATAAAAAAACACGTCCAGGGGCATTTGGTAGCGCCTGCAAACACAGCCACAAAGCCCATGGCAGCCAAAAAAGAAGAAGGTAAGGGCAGAACGCTGGATAGGGTTGCACCTAAGGTGGCTCCAATAAAAAACAAAGGGGTAACCTCGCCTCCTTTGAAGCCCACGGCCAGGGTAAAGGTGGTAAATGCGATTTTAAGCGGGAAATCGTAAGGCAAAATCTGGGCAGTAAAGGCCTCCTGAATTACGGGAAGACCCAGTCCCAGGTACCGGTCGTTTTGCGTAAAAAAGTAAAATCCAGCTAATACAGCACCTCCTAAGGTGGCCTTGAGGATATCGCTGGGCACCCACTTGGTATATTGACGGCTTTGCCACTCGCCACCCTGCACAAAAAGCCAGGCAGCAGCACCGAAGCCAAGACTGGCCAACGCCAGCCAACCCAGGTTAACAGCATTAAAGGCGGGTAGGCTGCCTAAAGCATAGTGTGCATGATCAACATTCCAAGCCATACAAATGAAGTGCGCTAACCAGGCCGAAGCAATAATGGGTAATATGGCCCAGCGTGGCCAGGTTCGTTGTTGCACCACTTCCACTGCAAAAACAGCTCCCGCCCAAGGCGTCCCAAAAACCGAGGCAAAGCCAGCCGCAATGCCGCATAACAGCACTACACGTTGGGTAATGCGCGGCATTTTTAACCAATGTCGCAATGAATCGGCTAGGGCACCGCCCATTTGTACAGCCGTGCCTTCTCTACCGGCCGAGCCACCTAGTAAATGGGTTAGTAAAGTACTTAAAAGCACCATGGGGGCCATCCGGAAAGGGATTTTATGAGCAGGTTGCTGGTAGGTAAGGATGAGTAAATCGTTCCCTTGATCTACTTTTCGGCCGTATCGGCCATAGAACCAAGCAATCAACCATCCACCAAGGGGCAATAAATAAATAAGCCAGCGGTGGTTGTTTCGAGCCGAGGTTGCCGCCTCCAAACTTTTTAAAAACAAGGCGGAAGCGCTTCCTGCTAATAAGCCAATGAGCAGTACAAATAGTAGCCAAAGCAGCAGCTGACGCCAGAAAGAGTGATTTGTGAAAATGGTATTGAACTGCCGAAGCAGCAAAAATAGGCGCATAAATAGAGGTCTAACTTATCGATTAGCTAAGTAGACGTCATCAGCCTGCTCGTGAAAGCTTGCGGTTCCGGGGCGACATCATGCCCGGTGCAAATATACCAAAAAGTCAGCGGCTTCAAATAGCCTAAGTAACCACTACAAGGCTAATGCTATTGGCTACCCGAGGGTAAACTAGCGCCAGACATTAATCGTACGTTAAGTGTTACTAAAGACTAGAGCCTGAAGTGGTATGTAATTGCAGGGTTTGTATTTGATTGCTATGGTGGCAGTCTAGCAATATATGTATGCAGTTTTAGAGTGTTTTTGCAAAATTGCTACTCTTTCCGATGCTCATGGCGCGCTTTGACAGATGAGCCTGCTAGTCACCATAACTGCGTTAGGCTTTATTTACCGGCTTATTTTTGGTATTTTTGTGAGGTTTTTAGCAAGACTTGTGTTTGTAAATTCTTAAAATCAGCCTCTCAGGCTGAAATTCCGATTTAATTATGAAAAAATACCTCAACTTATTTGATCTGAGTCAAAAGGTTAATTATAAAAACGAAATCCTTTCTGGCCTTACAGTGGCTTTGGCTTTGGTGCCCGAGGCGGTGGCATTTGCCTTGATCGCGGGATTATCGCCCTTAACTGGCTTGTATGCAGCCTTTGTAATGGGTTTGGTGGCCTCGGTTTTTGGGGGAAGACCAGGCATGATTTCTGGTGCCACGGGTGCCATTGCAGTCGTAATTGTAAGTTTGGCGAAAGATTATGGGGTAGAATATGTATTTGCCGCAGTTATCTTGGCCGGCATCATTCAAATGGCAGCTGGCTTTTTGCGTTTGGGTAAATTGATGCGCCTGGTGCCCCATCCGGTAATTTTTGGCTTCGTAAATGGCTTGGCCATCATCATTTTCCTCTCCCAGCTCGATCAGTTTAAAAACATCGATGGCGCCTGGTTAACCGGCAATCCACTCTACATTTTGGTGGCACTGGTATTTGTAACCATGGGCATCATATGGGGCTTGCCCAAGCTCACCAAAGCCGTTCCTGCGTCGTTGACGGCTATTTTGGTGGTATTCGGACTCGTAACTTTCCTCAACATCGACACCAAAACGGTAGGCGACATTGCCTCTATCAGCGGTGGTTTTCCACCTTTTCACCTGCCTGTGGTCCCTATTTCTTGGGAAACCCTGCAAATCATTTTGCCCTACGCCGCCATCGTGGCAGGAGTAGGTCTCATCGAAAGTCTGCTCACCCTCAACATCATCGACGAAATTACCGAAACCCGCGGCCGCAGCAACAAAGAAGCGGTAGCACAAGGGGCAGCGAATATTTTGTCGGGATTGTTCTCAGGCATGGGAGGCTGCGCCATGATCGGCCAAAGTTTGATCAACATCAGCGCTGGAGCCCGCGCCCGTTTGTCGGGCATTGTTGCGGCGGTGATGCTGCTCGTTTTTATCATGTTTGGCTCGAGCTTGATCGAAAAAGTGCCCATGGCAGCGCTTACGGGCCTCATGATCATGGTAGCCATCGGTACCTTTGAATGGGCCAGCCTCAAAACCTTCAAGCGCATGCCCAAATCCGACGTGCTGGTGATGGTGCTCGTTACCTTGGTTACCATCTTCCTGCATAATTTGGCCTTGGCCGTGCTGGTTGGGGTAATTATTGCCGCTTTGGTGTTTGCCTGGGACAATGCCAAGCGCATTCGGGCACGCAAATTTGTGGACGATAATGGGGTGAAGCATTATGAAATGTACGGCCCGCTTTTCTTTGGCTCAGTATCGGCCTTCAACGATAAGTTTGACGTACTCAACGATCCGAATGAGGTAATCATCGATTTTGCCGACAGCAGGGTAGTGGATATGTCGGCCATTGAAGCGCTCAACAAACTCACCGAGCGCTACCACAAGGCCGGCAAGCGTTTGCACCTCAAGCACCTCAGTCCCGATTGCCGCCTATTGCTCCAAAATGCCGGCGATATTATTGAAGTGAATGTAATGGAAGATCCCACCTATAAAGTGGCCATCGATCGTTTTTAACCGCTTAAAGCAGTTTTATCTCAATGCGTTGATTACCTTTATTGAGGTCGATTTTGCAATCGTTAAAACTAGGAGGGCCTAGTTTTGGTTTGAAATTTCTTGAAAATCCAAAAGGTTCTGTAGGATAGCCCACCCAGTTCTTGTCAATTTGGCCGTTTTCGTTTATATCATGCATGAGTCCAACTGCGTATTCCCCAGGAGGCAACTTAAAAGTGACGGTTATTTCGGAAGATCTAGCAATCACTTTCTTATGGTAACTACTCTTATGAAAGCCTGGAAATCCGTCTGTACTTTTATAAACACCAATTAATAGGGGCAAACCAGTGGTGTTTTGAATATTTGTAACGCGAATCACCAGTTCATGATGGACTTCAGCAGGGAAGACATTCCCAAATAGGGCGATAAATAACCAAGTGATAAACATGAGCAATTAACGATAGGGTTTTAACTTTAGTTTGTCGCCTTCAAAAATATTAAAAAAGAAAATCAACGGTTTTTGACTGCTAAATAATGGGCTAAAAGCGTGAGGCTTTGCTGCCTTACTTTATTTTTGAGGAAAGGTGTCCATCCTAATAAACAACCACTTAGGCCCAAGGCCTGCTTGCTCCAGTGCCAAAAGTCAAAATGATCTTCATGCAGCACAATCAAGCCATCCCGCATTTTTAAATCGGCATGTATCACATTTACCACCGGTCGTTTTTGCTTGCCAAAAGGATACCGTGCTATCCATTCCACGCTTGCACCGCTTTCATTGCTCGAAAGCACTTTAAATTCGATTTGAAGATTGCCTTGTGAGCGCTCCAATAGCATTTGCCACATGACACAAACTTGAGTATGGGTTAAGTTGCCAAATACAGGGTCACTAAACCGCACCTCAGGATGGTAACAAGCGGCCATGCCCGCTGCATCGGCTTGCGCAAAACTGGTGTAGAAGCTTGTGGCGACGGTTTTAGGGCTAGGAGGGAGCATAAGGAATTTTATTTTTGATTTTGACGGTTTGCTTCACGCACCAATCGTTGGCGGAACGCGAGTCCAACTGACAAGCCAACGGCCACACCAACGGCAAGGTTGTCCATGGCTACACCTATACCTGCACCTAAGGCTACCCCCAAGCCCAGCATGCTGTTGGGATGTTTGATTTTCGACATGGTTAATTTGTTGTTTCGAGGTCAATATACACCAATTCTCCGCTGGTTTCAAATCCCATCTGTTGCAGCAGCTGTAAATAGTTGCGCAATTGCTGGGCGTGCTCTGGCCGCTCAGCGCCGGTTTTGAATTCGAGTACATGCGCTTTTTGGTTCTGCAACACCAAGCGGTCGGGCCGGTACTGCTGCCCATCGGTATCTAAAATGCTGATTTCGTTGCGCACATCCAGGCCGGGCTCAAACCAACGCGCAATGCTGGGCCGTTGCAAAAGCTCCCGTACCGCTGGCAAGAGTAAGTCTACATCCCCATGAGAAAGTTGTCCCGAGGCCACCAAGCCCGTTACCGCAGATTCCAAAGCGTTTTTATGAGGCAAAGCTGAAAGCAATTCATGCGTCATCCGGCCCAAACTTAAAGCCGCACCACTGTCTTTGCCCCCCTCAAAATGGTTCTGCAAAGCAATCCGCTCCCGCCAATTGGACCAGTGATGGTGCTCCAGCACCAGGTTTTGGCGCTGCTGAGGCCTTTCAAAAGTGGGTAAACTGCCTACTGCATATAGGTTTGTGGCTTCCTGACCAATGCTGCTGAGGTACAAACCCCAATTTTTGCTGAAACTGTAGTTGCTGCTGCGGCTTGCTTTTTCGCTTCCCAAAATGTACAAGGCACCTACCGCCCGGGTGAAGGCTACGTACAGCATATTTACATAGTCAATGTGCGTCATCTCGGTCTCCTCGGCATGCAATCGACTAAAGGGTTCGCCAGCACCACCAAGTTTGGTTGTGCTTACCAAGGCTGTTCCAATGGGCGAAAGTTCGGTGCTGATCCAGCTTTCTTTTTGGTTTAGCGAATTGTTGTTGGTGTCGGCATCCGCCACAATCACCACCCCAAACTCCAAGCCTTTCGATTTGTGGTAGGTCATCACCCGAATGGCATCGCCTTTTTCAGGCATGCTGAGGGAGGCCTCCACACCTTTGTCGTGCCACCAGACCATTAACTCGGCCAAACTCCGGTACTTCTCGCTTTTTTCAGCTACCAAATCGAGCAAGCGCAATACAAAAGCATTACTCTCCTCCAGCAGCCTGAAATAACTCAGCACCTGCTCTACCAATTCACTCAAGGGCAACATCCGCCAAACATCGGCGGGCATAGGACCGTACAACTGCTCTACCGCGGCCTCTAGCCGGGTACCTGGCGAGAAGCTTTGGCCACTCAGCGACTGCAGCAGCTGCAAACAGGCCTGAGCGTTTACCCGGTCGCTCTCGTCGAGCAACCACTGCAGTACACCCATCACCAAACGAATGTGGGGTTGCTGGCTCAATAAAAGACTATCGCTCGAGATCACCGGAAAACCAGCTTCTAGCAAGGCTACTGCAATGGCGCTGCCCAATTTGTTGCTGCGTACCAGCACGGCCAGTTCGCCAAAAGGCACCTTGGCCGCAGCCAGTTCTCCTACCAAGGCTAAGATGCGTTGCAAACGCTGCTCGTTTTTGTCGGCGCCTTTTTCTACTTCGGGCAACAACTCCACCTGCACCAAACCACCGGGCTTCCCACCCAATTGCGCCAATTCTACGTAAAAGGCTTGCAAAGCACCTGGCGTTCCTGCGCTCAACCACTCAAAATAGCTGTTGTTGAAGTCGATAACGGCCTTGTACGAGCGGTAATTGTACTTCAATGTCTCGGCCCTGTAAGCATCCTCCAGCACCGGCGACGGCATTCCCCCGCCATATGGCAGCGGCATTTGTACAAATTGCGCCGCCTCGCCACTGCGCCAACGGTAGATGCTTTGTTTGGCGTCGCCTACAAGCAGACTGTCGTAGTCGGCACTCAAGCCATTCTCTACCAGGGGCAGCATGTTTTGCCACTGCAGCACACTGGTGTCTTGGAATTCGTCGATTAAAAAATGCCGGTAGCGGTTGCCCAAACGCTCATATATAAAAGGCGTATGGGTGTCGGCGAGGAGGTCGGCAATGCGGAAGTAAAGACTGTTGAGCGGGGCGGCCTGGTT
Source organism: Sphingobacteriaceae bacterium (assembly GCA_030682795.1). Classification (GTDB taxonomy): domain Bacteria; phylum Bacteroidota; class Bacteroidia; order UBA7662; family UBA7662; genus PNNG01. Next base: position 75,345 of record JAUXNJ010000031.1, on the reverse strand, counting down.
TTCCTCCATCCAAGCTTCGTACTCGCGCTGCAGCAAAGCCAGGGTGGCCATGGCGTATTGTTTGTCGAGGATGGCGTCGATCAAGGTAATGCGCTCAAGGGTATGTTGGTGCAAATCCAAGAGAACCTGGCAATGACTACTGAGCCAATCTGCTTCGGCCTGTAAGATTGCTTTGGTTTCCTTGCTGGCCTTCCCGCCATGCCAAACATTTTTTTCGATGGCACCTGTGATGCCTTTTTTGAGATTTAAATCTCCCTCGGCTAAACGTTTAATTTGCACAAAAACCCCACTGGTTTCAGCCCCTGCCATGTTTGAGGCAACTACATCGAGTTGCGTTAATCGGTCTATAATAGTTTGCGCCTGTTGCTGGATGGGTTGCAGGAGGTGCGCTTTCGCTGCTTTGAGTCTTGCCCGCTCCTCCTGAAAAGCCAACGGATCGAGCTCCCGAAGCAAGGGCAAAATCTCCCGCATCTGGTCGCGCAGCAGTAATTTGGCGTATTCAAGCAGTTTTTTGCTGATGTCCCAGCTTTTATCGTCCTCGGTTTGCTCCTGTGCAAAGCCTACCAGCAGCTCGGTAATGAGCGGATCTTCGCCGAGGCGGGCGAGCAGGCGGCTCACCGACTGATTGAGCAGTTGCTCCTGGTCGAGGATGATTTCGAATTGTTGGTCTAGCAACAGCTCCCGCGCAAACTGCCGCGCCAAACGCGCCACAAAGCTGTCGATGGTGCCGATGCTCACTTGTTGATAGCGGTGCAACATGGCAGTGAGTACCTGCTCGGAACGCTCGCGCAGTTCCTCCCGATTTAAATGCAATTCATCTTGCAGCAGCTCGGCCATGGTGTCGAAGCGCTTGCCTTCGGTGCGACCCGAAAACTCGGCTAAAGCTTGCAAAACCCGGTTTTTCATCTCCCCAGCCGCTTTATTGGTGAAGGTGATGGCCAGAATGTGCTTAAATCCATCGAGCTCCCGGGCACCCAACGCCAAACGTAAGTACTCCTTCACCAAGGTGAAAGTCTTGCCCGAACCCGCCGCCGCTCTATAAACCGTAAATGCCATCCACCAAGATAAGCGGGCCGCGTTGAGATTTATAAAATTATTTATGAACAAGCTGGTAGCGCTGGCTGTTTATTCAGAAATTGAGCAAATGAATTTTGAAAAGATAAAGACCCTCGGACAACTCCGTGGACAAGGATACAAGGCCAAAACCATCAAAGAAGAACTGCGCGACAACCTCATTGTGAAGCTAAAAGCCGGGATTTCGCCCTTTGAAGGCATTCATGGCTACGAAGAATCGGTGATTCCAGAGCTTGAAAGGGCCATTTTGGCCAGGCACAATGTGCTGTTGCTGGGCTTGCGGGGCCAGGCCAAAACCCGCTTGGCGCGACAAATGATTGAGTTGCTCGACGAATACATCCCCGTAATCGACGGCGCCGAGCTGTTCGACGATCCGCTTCGTCCCATCACCCGCTTCGGTATCGATCGGGTGGAGGAGCAAGGCGATCGCACCCCCATCCGCTGGATCCACCGCTCGGAGCGCTATACCGAAAAGCTCGCCACACCCGATGTAACGGTAGCCGACCTCATTGGTGATACCGATCCCATCAAAGCCGCCAACCTGCGTTTATCCTACGCCGATGAGCGCGTGATTCATTTCGGCCTCATTCCCCGCGCGCACCGCGGCATTTTTGTAATCAACGAGCTGCCCGATTTGCAAGCCCGCATTCAGGTGGCACTGTTCAACATTTTGCAGGAAGGCGACATCCAAATACGCGGCTTCAAACTCCGCTTGCCACTTGATTTACAATTTGTGTTCACCGCCAATCCCGAAGACTACACCAACCGCGGCAGCATTGTAACCCCGCTCAAAGACCGCATCGAAAGCCAAATCCTTACCCACTACCCGCGCAGCATCGACATCGGTAAAAAAATTACCCAGCAAGAAGCCCAACTCAAGCCCGCCCAACGCGAGCGTGTGCAGGTAGCGCCCTTGCTCGAAGACCTCATCGAACAAGTGGCCGTAGAAGCCCGTGCGAGCGAGTTTGTAGACCAAAAAAGCGGCGTTTCCGCCCGCCTCACCATCGCCGCCTTCGAGCAGCTCGTGAGTGCCGCCGAGCGCCGTGCTATTCTCAATAATGAGGAGCACACCACCGCCCGCATCAGCGACCTGTTCGCCATCATGCCCGCCATCACCGGCAAGGTAGAGCTGGTGTACGAAGGAGAGCAGGAGGGACCCGCCCTCGTGGCCCGTTCCCTCATCAAAAAAGCCATCCGCAGCCTCTATCCGCATCTTTTTCCAGATCCCGAAAAGCTCAAAAAGAAGGCTGGCGAACAACCCTACCAAGCCATCCTCAATTGGTTTGGCGAAGGCAATACCCTCGACATGCTCAATGAAGCCTCCACTGGTGAGTATGCCTCGCAATTGGCGCTGGTACCAGGCCTCGACGACCTCATTAACCGCTATCAACCAGCCATGGTAGAGGAACATGGCCTCTTGCTCAAAGAATTTGTATTGCACGCGCTCTCAGAGTATTCGCTGCTAAGCAAACAGCAACTCGAAACCCAAACCACCTTTAAAGACCTGCTCAGCAGCATGTTCCGCTTCGATGAGGAGGAATAAGCCAGCTTTTCTCCACGCAGTTGAAATGCTATGACCAAAAGCCCGTTTATTTGCATATGCTTTGCAAGCGCGGTGCCATTTTAAGCGGACTTTTGGTCGTTTTGCTCGTTTTTACGGGCAAAGCACAAGATTTTGAACTCCGACTGCGCGACTGTGGCGAGCACGAACTGCGGCACACCCAAGGTTTCACCGACAGTGCCAGTGCCGCTCGGGCCCTCCAAAACTGGCTGCAGCAAAGCCGCCAAAGGGGTTTTTTGTCGGCCGGCTACGACACCCTGCGCTGGCAAGCACAAAGCGTAGACGCCTGTCTGCACCTCGGTCCACGCTTCCGCTGGGCGCAACTCGACCTCAGCAGCATCCCCCTCGAATACCTGGCCATAGCGGGCTACAAACGCCGCCCCCCCGCTGAAGGCTACCTCAACATGCCCCGGCTCGATGCCTTGAGTAAGCAGTTGCTCAACCTGGCCGAAAACGACGGTTATCCCTTCGCAAGCCTGCAATACGATAGTCTCCGCATCCAAGGCGACAGCCTCAGCGCCAAACTCAGCTTCCAAAAAGGCAAGCAGGTGTTTTACGACAGTCTGCGCATTGGCGGCAGCCTCAAGCTCCGCCCCAAAGTGCTGGCTCGCTACCTGCAAATCCGTGAAGGTCAGCCATATCATGAGCGCGATATCCAACGTTTGCGCCGCAATATCAATGCATTGCCCTACGCCAATCTTACTCAAGACCCCCAACTTTTTTTCTATAACAACAAAGCAAGCTTGGTGGTGTATGCCGATCAGCGCCGGGTAAATAGTTTCGATGGCATGCTCGGCCTCTTTCCTGGGGCAGACAATGGCCGACTACTGCTCACAGGTGACATTAATTTGCTGCTCTGGAGCACTTTCAGCAGGGGAGAACTCATCAGTTTTAACTGGCGAAGCCTGCAGCCTGGCACCCAAGACCTCCGTTCGCGCATGCGCTGGCCCTTTTTATTCAACAGTCCGGTAGGGGTAGATGTCGACTTCCGCCTCTTCCGCCGCGACAGCTCCTTCCTCGAAGTGCAGTCGAATGCCGGCCTGGAGTACACTTTTAGTCCGGGCAATTACCTCAAAGGCTTCTACCAACAGCGCTCCTACCGCTTGCTTGGCGGCCCTTTAGCCAGCGGTCTCAACCAAGCCCGGGTTGATGGCAACATATACGGACTCGAGTACAGCGTGCAGCGACTCGATCGGGCATTTAATCCCTACCGCGGCTGGAGTGCCATTTTTGGCGCCGGTGCAGGCCGCCGCACTGCCAATGCACAGGGCAGCGACGGCAGTTTTGCAGGCAACCAAACCTTCGACCAATTCCAGCTGCACACCGAGGGCCAGCTGGTGGTGCCTTGGCTGGTGCGCTGGCAAAGTGTGTTGCAATGGCACGGCCGCGCCTTGCTCAGCGAACAGTTGTATTATAACGAGTTGTTTCGTTTTGGCGGATTTAAAACGCTCAAGGGCTTTGATGAAGAATCGGTTTTAGCCAGCAGCTACCTCATTTTTAATGTAGAGCAGCGCTTTTTGCTGGATGCCAACTCCTGGCTGTACCTCTTTGGTAATGGCGGCTGGCTGCGCAACGAGGCCATTGGCCAAAACTACAGGGATACGCCTTACGGACTGGGGGCTGGTATTACTTTTCAAACCAATGCAGGCATTTTTTCAGTGGCCTACGCCTTGGGGTCTGAGCGCGGTGCGCCCATCAGTTTTCAAAATACCAAGGTTCATTTGGGATATCGCTATTTACTATGAAAACCTAGCGTTAACTTTGCGGAATGCTCAAACTGTTCCTATGTATGTTGCTTTTGCTAGCAGGCCTGCAGCCTTTGTCGGCTCAGGAGGTCGACAGCGCGGCTACAACCATTATATACAAGGACTCTGATTTATATCCACTCGCTATGCTATCTCCTGAAATTTGGGAGAAGCAATTTAGCGGGAGCATAATGGGGGTGTACAATCCCACTAATTTAACTACAAAAGAATGGTCCAATTTTAAGCGGAGGATTGATGGACGTATTTTTTTTCAACCTATCGAAAGACCAACCATTGCCAATGCTTTTTTCATCCTATTAATAGCTGCTTGGTTAGTGCTTGCCGCACTCATTTATAAAAACCAACAATATTTTAAAAGTATGTTGGCGGCCCTTTTCAATCACCGGCTTGCGCTACAGTTTGCACGCGAACAGGTGGCCAATCGCACCGCAGGCTCGCTTATTTACTTATTTGTGTTTAATTTGTTACTGGCCATGCTGTTATTGCAGCTTATTACCGAAAAACAGGCGCAGTTGGCCGCTTGGCCCACAGCTTTGCTGCTCCCCGGAATTTTATTGGCGGTAACTTTAGTCTATTTGTTCAAATATGCCTTTTATAAAGTACTGGGTATTCTCTTTGGAATGCGTGAGCTGGTGAGCTATTATTTGAGTCAAGTCTTCTTGATTCATCGCCTTTTAGGTCCCGTTTTGCTTTTATTTCTTGCTCTTATTTATTATGCGCCGGCTCATGTAGCTCAATTTTCTTTGTATAGTGCATTGGTTTTGTTGGGATTGAGTTTGGTTTGGCGCTATGTGAATGCTATTCGCCAAGTAACAAATGTATTGGTAGCGCACGCCTTCCACTTTATTTTGTATTTTTGCGCCGTTGAAATAATCCCTACAGCTGTAATTGCCAAATTTCTGCTGCATGTCTAACACAGAGAGCCCTAATTTGAAAGTAAAAAGCATCTTGGTATCGCAGCCTCGTCCCGAGAGCGATAAGTCGCCCTATTTTGAGCTGGCCAAGAAATACAACATCAAAATCGACTTCCGACCTTTCATCAAGGTAGAGGGTGTAGCTGCGCGTGATTTCCGAAAGGATAAAATCAACATTGCAGAATATACAGCTATTTTGTTCAACAGTCGCAATGCAATTGATCATTTTTTCAGAATGTGTGAGGAAATGAGGATCGAAATGCCCATTGATACCAAGTATTTCTGTATTTCTGAGAATATTGGGGTGTATGTACAAAAGTACATACAGATGCGTAAGCGTAAGGTGTTTTTCGGTGATGGTAAAATGGAAGACCTTTTGCCGTATATGGTGAAGCACAAGGCTGAAAAATTTCTCATGCCATGTTCGGATGTGATGAAAGGTGGTTTTGTGGCGGAGGCCTCTAAAATCGGAATAGAAATAAAGCAAGGCGTCATGTTTAAAACCGTTTCAAGCGATTTGAGTGATTTAGCCGATATTAAATATGATATGCTTGCCTTTTTTAGTCCAAGCGGCATTAAGTCCCTGTTCGAGAATTTTCCTGATTTTTCACAAGATAATACACGTATAGCGGGTTTCGGGAGTCAAACCCACGCTGCTATTTTGGAGCATGATTTGCGCTTAGACATCCCTGCCCCAACGCCCGAATCGCCTTCTATGACAATGGCCATTGAGGCCTACATAAAAAAAGTAAACAAGTAAAGCTTGCTTATCATGTGAACTTTCCGTTATTTAGTTGCTTCAAAAGACTATAGAAACGGGAATATTGGATGAGAAAGCTTTTACTTGCCTTGTTACTTACGCTGTCAGCTAACCTGGTTCTTGCACAACAAGAGCCCAAATGGAATCATTATATGTTTAATGATTTCTTCTACAATCCAGGGGTAGCAGGTTCGAGAGGCGCCATCAGTACATTTCTTATTTCACGTTACCAGTGGGTGAATATCGAAAACGACGCTAGTCCCCGTACCACCAATTTTAGCGTACACATGCCTATCAAGGCCCTCCGGGGAGGTTTGGGATTGATGTTTACATCAGATCAAGAGTTTTTTAATACAACAACTACTTTCCGCTTGTCTTATGCTTATCAAACAGCTCTGGCTAATGGTAATTTGGGCATCGGCTTGTATGGTGGGGGCTTCCAGTCCATTTTTGACGGAACCAAAATTGTTGCACGTGATCCAAATGATCCGCTCTTAATTAATACCCGTGCGAGTGCTTTGGCTTTTGACTTTGGTTTTGGTTTGCATTATACAGATGAAAACATGTATCTCAATTTGTCGAGCAACCGACTCAACAATCCGAAAGTAGAATACAACACAACAGGCTCAGCTCTTACCGTAGAAAGAAATTTTTTCTTGTCAGGGGGTTACCATATACCAGTAGGGGAGTCGTTTAAAATTACGCCCTCTACTTTGTTGAAGACAAACGCTTCCGCTTTTCAGGCAGATTTTAATGTATTGGCTACCTTTAATGAGAAGTTCTGGTTCGGAGGTGGTTATTCAACCGGTGATGCTGCCATATTTATGGTGGGTGCCAATGTTGGTAAGAAAGTACGTATTGGTTATTCGTACGATTATAACCTCGGTGGATTAGCACGATTGAATAATGGTTCGCATGAGATATTTATTGGGTACGACTTTAATATTACCTTCCCAGAAAAGCCGCAAGTCATCATTCGTTCTCCACGCTTTTTATAAGGCTCACACAATATTTTTTTAAAAGGTTCCTTTTAATATTCACAATTAGATATATCTTTACCATCCCCTATTGGTGTTAAACCAATAAATTTCGAAAAGAAAGTTATTGTAATCAATCGGATTTTATAATTTTAAGCGCTTTTAATAAAAAAGGCCCACATGAAAAGGATTTCATTTATAGTCGCTCTTACTGCAATGACAGCTGCTTTGGCAAGCTGCGGAGGTGGTTTTAATGGCGAATTAGTAGGCGTTCCAGATCGTCCAAAATGGTCGCAGCAAGAACCTTATGGTACAGTGTTCGTGAATCAGGGTACGTTCACCATTGGTCAAGGTGACCAAGACGTATTTTTTAACGCAAACCAGCAAGCCAAAACGGTCTCCATCAAGGCATTTTATATGGATGATGCTGAAATCTCCAATAATGAGTACCGCCAATTTGTGTTTTGGGTGCGTGATTCTTTGGCCCATACCATACTGGGGAATGTAATTGAAGATGATTACGGAAAAGAGTATATCGACTGGAAAGTAAATCTCAACTGGTCAGATCCAGCAGTGTTGGACGAATTACAGGAACTCTATTTTCCCGAAAACGAGCAGATTTTTGGTCGCTTCGAAGTGGATGTTCGTAAGCTCAATTTTGTTTACAAGTATTTCGACCTGCGTGCAGCTGCCGATAACCGCGATCCAAATCGTCCGAGAGGAGAGTTCATACGCACAGAAGTGGTGAATGTATATCCTGATACGCTTGTTTGGGCGAGGGACTTTACTTTTTCTTACAATGAGCCACAGGCACAAAATTATTTCTCGCACCCCGCTTACGATGATTACCCTGCAGTTGGTGTAAGTTGGGAGCAAGCCACGGCTTTTTGTCACTGGAGAACCCAGTTATTTAATTCTTACCGCATCTCAAAAGGCTTATCAAAACAAGGGGATTTTAGATTGCCTACGGAGTTTGAATGGGAATATGCCGCACGTGGAGGGCACAGCAGCTCGCCATATCCTTGGGGTGGTCCATATATCAAAAACGACAAAGGGTGTTTGATTGCTAATTTCAAGCCTGGTCGCGGTAATTATACCGATGACGGTGGTTTTTACACCGTAAAAACTTACAGTTACAATCCGAACGACTATGGCATTTACAACATGGCGGGTAATGTGTCGGAGTGGACCAGTACAGCTTATGATGAATCAGCTTTCAGCACTGTACATGACTTAAATCCTGATTATAAGTATGAAGCCAAGGACGAGGATGACATTGTAATGCGTCGCAAAGTAATTCGTGGTGGAAGCTGGAAAGATGTGGGCTACCTCATTCAAACGGGTACACGCACATTTGAATATCAAGATTCAACTAAGTCATACGTAGGTTTCCGTTGTGTAATGGACTTCCTCGGTAGAGACCTCAGAGATTTTTAATTACCTAAAACCAATTTTCACTTTTAAACCAATTCGTTAAGCATGTCAAGCTTTTTGCAATCCAAAAAAGGAAAGTCGTTACTCAACTATGCATATGGTTGGGGCGCAGCAATCGTAATCATCGGTGCCCTGTTTAAGATTCGTCACTTACCAGGAGCCGATTTCGCCCTCACCTTAGGTTTGGGTACAGAAGCCCTCATCTTCTTTATTTCGGCCTTTGAAAAGCCACATGAAGAGTTGGATTGGTCGCTGGTTTACCCTGAGTTGTCAGGTGGTGAAGCCCGTGCACAAAAAGCAAGTTCAGGTGATTTGGGCGCGATGCTCGAAGAAGCCAACATTGGAAAAGAAGTACTCGAAAACTTGGGCGATAGCTTCAAGTCTTTGAGCAATAACGTGGGTAAAATGGCCGACATCTCTGATGCTACGGTTGCTACCGATGAGTATTCTAAGAGCGTACGCGAAGCGGCTACTTCTGTAAGTGGTTTTGCACGCACTGCAACAGAGGCTTCTGCCGTAATCGGTGAGGTAGCTGCAGTAAACGAAGAAGCTAAAGGTTATGCAGCTCAGTTGCAGGCTTTGGTGGGTAACCTTACCAGCGTAAATGCGATGTACGAAATGGAGTTGAAAGAAACCAACAACCATTTGCAAGTGCTCAACAAATTTTACGGCAACATCTCTGGTGCTTTAAATTCTATGGAATCGGCTCAGGCTGATGCCCAGAAGTATCAGGACGAGATTGCGAAACTCGCTAAAAACCTCAGTTCACTCAACGCTGTTTATGGCAATATGTTGAATGCCATGACGGCTCCCCGTGTATAATCTTTTTAAAATCGGAGAGCAGATATAATGGCAGGAGGAAATCTAGGGCCCAGGCAGAAAATGATCAATATGATGTATTTGGTACTAACAGCCATGTTAGCACTGAATGTATCGGCTGAGATTTTGAAAGCCTTTGCCATGATCAACCAGAGCTTAGAAGATACCAACGTATCCATCGAGCAGAAAAATGTGGCTTTGTATGCTGCATTTGATGCCAAGATGAAAGATGAGCCGGGTAAAACCAAAGAGAGCTACGACAAGGCCATGATCGTGAAACGCGAATCAGAAGCTATGTTAACTTATATCCGTGCAATCAAATCTGAAATGATTGATTTAGGCGGTAATAAGAACGGAGAAGAGGACGAAGGTGACTACAAAGTTGAGCAAGGTGTTAGAACCGTAATTCAAGACGGTAACATCGACATCAGTTCACAAGTGTTGGTAAATCCTGAAGGCAGAAGCGAAAGAGGCGTAGAGTTAATGAATAAAATTAATGCGTATCGCCAAGCTGTTTTGAATGTATTACCTGCGAATGACCGTTCAAAGGTGAAAATATATGTTGAAGAGGCCAAGGATCCGGCTCCTAGCACAGGTTCTAATGTGAAAAAGAACTGGTTACAATCGAACTTTGGCGACATGCCATTGTCGGGTGTGATTACACTTTTTAGTAAGTTTGAAAGCGATATTCGCAATACAGAGACCGAAGTGGTTGCCTATTTATTAGGAGCAATTGATGCGGCATCTTTCAAATTCGATAACCTCGAAGCGAAAGTTATTGCCAAGTCGAACTATGTATTGACTGGTCAGGAGTACGAAGCCGACGTATTGTTGGTTGCCTACGACAGCCGTCAGGCCTTGGACATCCGCCTCGAAGGTGGTGGTACGGTGCCTGTTGAAGGGGGCTTGGGTCGCTACAAAGTTAGGGCCTCAAATGAAGGCATTAAAAAGTGGGGTGGATTCATTGTTGTGAAGAACCCTGGAACAGGAGAGGAAACTAAATATCCATTTTCGAGTGAATATACAGTTGCCAAGCCGGCAGCCGTTATTTCTCCCGATAAAATGAATGTGTTTTACATAGGTGTAGACAATCCTGTGTCGATTTCTGCTCCTGGTATCACACCTGCTAATTTGTTGCCCTCTATGACAGCTGGTAGTATCACTGGCTCGAATGGAAGTTATATTGTCAAAGTAAACCAGCCTGGTGAACTCACAGTTGACGTTCGTGGTAAAGGGCCTGATGGCAAGCCAACGGGTGTGTTGGGTTCGTCGAAGTTCCGTGTGAAATATGTGCCAGATCCTATTGCTACTGTAGGTGGTTTAGATGGTGGTCAAATTGGAACAGCCCAGTTTAAAGCTCAGGGTGGTATGATTGCCTTGTTAAAAGACTTTGTTTTTGACTTGCGCTTTGAAATACAGAGTTTCCGAATGATTTATATTGCACCACGTCAAGACCCCCAAGTGGTTACTGTAACAGGAGCAATATACAGCCCACAAGCTGCTGCAATCATTCGTAATGCAAAACCAGGAGATCGTTTTATCTTTGATGATGTTAAGGCGATTGGTCCAGATAAAGTTACCCGTAAACTGAATCCCGTCACTTACGGTTTAAATTAATATCCAATGAAAAAGCTGTTAATCGCCTTTTGTGTATTGCTGCTCGCCGGTGAGGTGAACGCACAAACACAGCCCATGGAAATTGTGGATGGAGCTTATAAGCGTGAAAAGTTTAAGAAACGTCCGCCAATTCCTTTGGCGCCGATTCGTGAAGCTGACGTAATGTACAGCTGGAACATTTTGCGTGTGCTAGATTTGAACCAAAAGCCAAATCTGGTATTCACCTATCCCAAAAGCATGTTCATCAATGTGCTGATTGCAGCTTTGAAAAGTGGTGAATTGGAAGGTTATCTGTTCAAAACTGAAGAGTTGTTTCCTGAAAATGCCATCACTTCGGATGAAGTTTTGGCCACTTTGGAAAGCACCGATACCCTCTTGGTAACCAACCCAATTACTTTGCTCCCTGAGCAAAAAATTGAAAAAACAGAATTCAATCCAAACGACGCGGTAGCTATTCGTATCAAAGAAGAATGGGTATTCGACAAGCAGATTTCTACCATGGTAGTACGCATTATTGCGGTTGCTCCTGTGATTAATTTGAAGTCGGAAGGACAAATTGTTGGTCAAACGGCCATGTTCTGGGTGTATTACCCAGCCATCCGCAACATTTTGGCGAATTCTGAGGTGTTCAACTGGAGAAACGATGGTCAGAAAATGTCGTTTGACGATATTTTTATCCGCCGCATGTTCAGCAGCTACATCTACAAAGAATCTAACGTAAAGGATTTGCGTATTGAAGACTACGCCGCTGGTCGCGATATTTTGGTGGAAGCCGATCGTATCAAATATCAGATTGTAGATTTCGAGCAAGCTCTTTGGGAATATTAATTCCAACTTATTACAAAAGCCCGGTTCGTCCGGGCTTTTTTGTTTTTAACCCGTAACTTTTAGCTTCCATTTGTTGTTTCTACCTGCATGAAAGGTTTCCGATTTAGCGATTATGTTCCCCAGGAAGGCAGCGACAAAACACCTTTTGAGAAATTGCTGGACATTTTCTTAGAGCTCATTCAATATACCTCAGGCGATGTACCTGAAACACTTGCTTGGATGAATGAATTGGACAAGCAGTACAAACTCACCGACGACAAATACGGCATGGGTGACTTTATAGAGGATCTAAAGCGCAAGGGCTATATCAAAGACGATCCGCAAGGCGTGCAACAGTTAACGGCTAAAACCGAGCAAAGCCTGCGCAGTCGTAGTTTGGAAGAGATTTTTGGCAAGTTAAAGCGTGCTGGTCGCGGGAGTCACCACACCACCTTTACCGGAAACAGCTTAGAAAGCACCGCCGATCGCAGGGCCTATCGTTTTGGCGATGGCATGGAGCAAATCGACTTTACCGATTCGATTAAGAATGCGTACATGAACCACGGTATCGAGGAGTTTAGTCTCACCATGGACGACCTCGAAGTGGTAGAAACCCAACACGACGCCCAAGCCAGTACCGTGCTCATGATCGATATTTCGCATTCCATGATTTTATACGGCGAAGACCGCATCACCCCGGCTAAAAAGGTGGCCATGGCTTTGAGTGAGTTGATCATGCGCAAATATCCCAAAGACACCCTCGATATTTTGGCCTTTGGCGACGATGCCTTTCCTATTGAAGTGAAAGATTTGCCTTATTTGCAAGTGGGACCCTTTCATACCAATACCGTTGCGGGTTTGGAGCTGGCCATGGACATGCTGCGGAGACGAAAAAATCCCAACAAACAAATATTCATGATTACCGACGGCAAGCCGAGCTGCCTGAAGGAAGGGGATGAGTACTATAAAAATAGCTTTGGATTGGATGTGAAGATTGTGAATCGCTGCCTCAGTCTGGCCCAGCAAGCCCGCAAACTCAAAATCCCCATCACCACTTTCATGATTGCCCAAGATCCGTATTTGCAGAATTTTGTGCAGCAGTTTACCGAGGCCAATCAGGGCAAGGCCTTTTACAGCAGCTTGAAGGGCTTAGGAGAGTTTGTTTTCCACGATTATCAACGCAACCGTCGCAAGAATGTACGCTGAGTCGTAAATTGCGTCTTTATGGCGGGACTCTACCTTCACATTCCTTTCTGCAAACAGGCTTGTCACTATTGTGACTTCCACTTCAGCACGCTTTTACAGCAGCGTGAGGCGGTTTTGGCGGCCTTGGTGCAGGAGCTGGAGCTGCAGCAAGGTTATTTGGCTGGCGAGCAGCTCAGCAGTGTGTATTTTGGGGGTGGCACACCATCTTTGTTAACCGAAAAGGAGCTTGATGCCCTTTTTACCGCCATCCATAAAAATTTCAGTGTACATCCGCAGGCGGAAATTACTTTGGAGGCGAATCCCGATGACTTAGACCTCTACACCCTCAATGTATTGCATGAATCGCCTGTAAATCGCCTGAGCATCGGCATCCAAAGTTTTCGGGAGGAGGATCTGAAGCTCATGAACCGGGCGCATGCGGTGGAGCAGGCGCGCGATTGTTTGCGATTGGCCAAGGAAGTGGGCTTTGAGAAGCTAACTGCCGATTTGATTTATGCCATGCCCAATATGAGCGATGCCGATTGGGTGCAGAACTTAGATGCCTTGTTGCAATACGATTTGCCACATTTTTCAGCCTACGCACTCACGGTAGAGGCTAAAACGGCCTTGCATAAATTTGTAAAGGATGGCAAGGTGCAACCGGCCAGTGATGCCGATCAAAAGCGGCAATTCGATTTGTTGATCGATATGGCGGTATCGCGGGGGTACGAGCATTACGAAATCTCCAATTTTGCTAAGCCGGGCCAGCGCGCGGTACACAATTCGAGCTACTGGAAATCGGAGCCTTATTTGGGCATTGGTCCATCGGCCCATTCGTTTAATGGCCACAGCAGGCAGTGGAATGTGTCGAACAACACCAAATATGTGCAGGCGCTTTCGCGTGGGGAGCTGCCCGCTACGGTGGAGCAACTCAGCATTTTTGATCAATTAAATGAGCAGTTGTTAACCGGCTTGCGCACTTCGGAGGGGGTTAATTTGGCCAGGCTGGAGCAGCGCTTCGGGCCCGAGCTTGTGGCGCAGCTGCGGGCAGGACTGCTCGATTTAAAGGACGATTGGTACCAGCTGCGCCACGATCAACTTGTTTTAACCCGGTCGGGCAAGCATTTTGCCGACTTAATTGCTTCAGACCTTTTTATTTTAGCTGATGATGAACACTGATTGGATGCAACAAGTGCGCTGGGATACACCCATCGACCTTTCCTTGCCCTTGCGGCGCGGGACTGATAATCCGAATGCCTTTTATATTGAAGATCCGCAGATGGAGCCCTTTCGCATGGGGAGTTTTGTGGGGAAGGTGGCCGAAGGCGGGCCTTGCAATGTGGAGCAGATCCGTTTTAGTCCCCACGGCAACGGCACCCATACCGAGTGCGTAGGCCACATCAGCGCCGAGCGCATCACCATCAACCAGTGCTTAACACGCTTTCATTTTAAGGCACGACTCGTGAGTGTGCATCCTGAGCAGCGGGGCGACGATTGGGTGATTACGATGGGGCAACTTCAGGCGGCCTGTGGCGACCTAATGGGCTGCGAGGCCGTGGTGGTGAGAACGCTGCCCAACTTGCCACAGAAGCGCTCGCAGCGCTACTCTGGCAGCAATCCACCCTACTTTGAGGCGGCAGCGCTCCATTGGTTACAGCTTCAGGGAGTTTTGCACTTGCTCACCGACTTGCCGTCGGTAGATCGTGAAGAGGATGGAGGCGTTTTATCGGCCCACCGCGCCTTTTGGCAACATCCCCAGCAGCCGCGCATGGCAGCCACCATCACCGAGCTCATTTTTGTGCCCGATGCGGCTGCCGATGGCGATTATTTACTCAATTTGATGATTGCCGCCTTTGAGTCCGACGCCAGTCCTTCGAAGCCGGTGCTTTATCCTTTTTAGAAGATTTATTGCATTTAGAATTATCACAGGAATTCAGCTAAAATAAATCCCTTCTTCTTTGTTAATTTACTCGAATTTCAAGACATATTTGAGGTTCTTTTATTTGAGTGTCAGCTACGCGCAATAATTGATTTTAAGAAATAAATACAATGTTAACGCATATGATGGAATTAATCGGTGAGCTTTATCCAAAATATAAAGCCCGGAAAATGCTAAACCAATTAAAATCCCACGAGCAAGAAAAAATTCGTGCAATTGGAGAGGCTTTGCACGAATCTTTAATTGCTAACAAAAGTGTTGAAGAAGGTAAATGGATTGAAGCTATCGAAGGTCGCAGGAATGAGTTGCGGTATTCTAATGAGGTAATTGAAGTAGTTGACTTTGGAGCTGGAAGTTACAATAGCACTCGAACCCAAGAGGAAATGAAAAGAGGGGTTCTATTTAATGCAAAGGTTTCTAAGATTATCAATGCGAGTAAATCACCGTTTTGGGCTCATCTGCTTTTTAAGTTAACCCGTAAGCTAAAACCAGCGATGTGTGTTGAACTTGGTTCGAGCTTAGGGATTTCCACCTGTTATATTGGTGCCGCTTTGAATTTAAATGGCCACGGGAAATTAGTTTCAATGGAAGGGGCACCGGAGATTGCGAGGATTGCAAAAGAATCCTTGCAGCAGTTACATATAAATAACGCTAGTGTGGTGGTTGGTCCTTTTTATGAAACCTTGGAAGGTGTTTTTGCATCAAGCAAGCCTATTGACTTTTTTTTTAACGATGGGCATCATAGTCATGATGCCGTCATAGATAATTTTAATAAAGCACTTCCCTTTTTATCAAAAGAGGCCGTAGTTGTATTTGATGATATTTCCTGGTCAGAGGGCATGAAAAAGGCGTGGTCAACAATTGTATCAAATGAAAAGGTGCGGGTATCAATTGATCTTTTTTCAGTAGGTATTGTACTACTAGGGGACAACTCAATTCCCAAAAGCAAATTCTAAGCGGTGGTATTATTTTTCTAGGGCTGTTTATCTGGCCGTGTGATTATTTGTGATGGGATACAAATCACGCGCTATTGTTAAAGCTTCAAATGCCCAAAGCCATTGGCCGCAACCATGGCGTCGAGTTGGGCGCACATTTGGAGGGTTTGATGCGCAGTGAACAAACTCATGGGAATGGCCTTGCTTTTCATAAAGCCTTTGGGCGTTTTGCGGTATAAAAACAGCTTTCGGCGCAAGCCTGCATGACTTTTTTCAATTTCGTAACCGGCCAGTTCGTTGGCGGGCATGATGAGGAAGAACTCCGATTTATCTTCTTTGTCGGTGCTGATCAAAATTTTGCCCTGGGCTGTTTCAAAAGCCAAATAACCGGGCTGCACCATCAACCAAAAGCTAATGAGTACCACCAGTGAGCCAATGAACAAAGCCATGCGCGTAATTTCATCGATGTCGGAAAAGAGTGCTAAGGTACCCAGACCAACGATGCCAAAGGCCACCCCTCTAAAAAGGAGTACCTGCCGGATATTGTGAACGCTGCTGCGGTTCATTGGAAATGGTATTTGGCCACAATTTCATCAATCGCGAGGTCTAGAGCAGGACTGTCGAATTGCTCGTACCAATTACCCATGGCCATGAGCTGATCCATGAGGCCATCCTGGTATTTGCCCCGCGCCAAGGCTTCGGAGTAGCGGATGCCCGGACTAAAAGTCACCATGGTGTACAGCGGAATCCAAACGTTCGGATATTTTTCGTTGATTTTGGCTTCGATTTTTTTGCGCAGTAAAAAGTCTGCATCGGCCACTTTATCGCGCATCTCCACAAAATTGGCTTTGGCCAGGTCGGCAATGGCATCGGCATCGGGCTTGCGCGACAACTGGAAAGCGCTGAACAGCTGCTCCCAATCTTCTCCAATTTGCTCAAAAAGCTCGTCAAATACCCGGGCATCTTCGAAGCCGGAGTTCATGCCTTGGCCATAAAAGGGCACAATGGCGTGGGAAGCGTCGCCCATGAGGAGGGCTGAGTCGCTGTATTTCCATGGGAACGACCTTATCGTTACCAGGGAGGGGGTGGGGTTTGCGAAATATTCCTCTACCAAAGCGGGCATCATTGGAATGGTATCGGCGAAATAGGTCTCAAAAAAGGCCATTAAATCGGCGGGGGTATTGATTTCGGAGAAGGAAGGACTGCCTTCGTATGGGAAAAAGAGAGTGCAGGTGAAGCTTTTGTCGGGATTCGGCAAGGCAATCATCATAAAATGCCCTCTTGGCCAAATGTGCAGGGCATTCGGTTCCATGGCAAACTCGCCCTCGGGTGTAGCTGGGATGGTGAGCTCTTTGTAGCCATGCGGCAGGTAATCTTGGCTGTACTCAAAGCGGTCGGTCTTCATCATGCTGGCGCGCAAGGCCGAAAAAGCACCATCAGTACCAAAAAGCCTTTCGTAGGGTAGCGACATTTTTTGGCGGGTATCGCCATGCTCAAAATGCAAGGTTTGCTCAGCCAAATCCACCTCATTGCAGCGCAGGTTAAAATGCAAACGCACCCCTTCGGCTTCTGCCAAATCCATGAGCTTGAAGTTTAAGCCGCCGCGAGAGACCGAATAAATGCTTTGTCCATCCTTGCCATAGGCCTGGTAGGTGAGTTGGCCCTTTACATCATGCATCATGCGGCCGTGCATGGGTATGCCTACTTTGCGGATTTCATCGTCTAACCCAATGCGCTTGAGCGAGGCAAAGCCCCGGTCGCTGAGGGCCAAGTTGATTGAACGCCCGCCATAAGCACCTGCTTGACGCAAATCGGGCCGGCGCTCGTAGATGTCTACGTTATAGCCGCGGCGTTTGAGATAAATGGAGAGGAGGGAACCCACCAAGCCGGCTCCCAGGATGGTCATGTTTTTGTTCGGACTACTTACTGGCATAGCCCAAAGATACGAAGCAAATTACAGCGAATCGCGCTGAATTTTATATTGATAATGGGAGCCAAAACAACCTAGACCATCTTCTACATTGCTATAAATTACAACAGGTTCACTGAAGCCACCGCCAGTAGTTAGTTGGGCGGCTAAAGAAGTGAAATAGCGGTAACTGTGAATATCTAATTCTTGTAGCACAGCGGTAAGGCTGATTTGTGTGCTATCGAAAGGATTCCTCCAGCCGGCATAAATCGTTTCACGAAAGCGATAATTACGATTTTCTTGGGTCAAATCGCTGAAATATTGTGAGGCATTCCATTCATCAGCAGTGGGCCAGTACTCGTAGTCATCGAAACTAGACACGGTTCTGATACCATAAATGAAGCGATAATTGCGCTCAGGGCCGGGAACCCCTTGCCAACGCGCATCCATCAGGTACCTACTGTCATCAGGACTGGTGCTGGTATTGGTGAGTTGTAAGGTGAAATTGAAATTTTGAGGTGCGGGAACGGTGGTGGAAGCTTTTATGCGCTTGCCGTCAGGTGTGCTAACTTCTAGTTGGTAAGTGCGGCCTGATTGAATGTTGAAAGTAGCTCTTGGAAGTAAATAGCGGCCTAAATCGCTGTTATAGGTAAAGGTGGCGCTAGTGCTCCCGTCGCTAATTTGTACAGTGGCATTGGTCACAGTTTCGAAATCAAACTGATTGCCGTTGCGCTTGTAAAGGGGTTTTGACAGGGTAACGGTGGCATACAAGGTGTCGTCTTGAGGACTAATAAAGCAACCAACAACAAGTTTTACAGGGATGTTAATGTTTGCCGTGCTGATCACGGTTTCGCGGCAAGCCGTAGTGGCAAGCAGCAAGAAGAGGATGGGGAATAGCTTTTTCATATTAAAAACGGGCTATGTAGCTGATCGAAGGAACTATGCCAAAAAGGCTGTATTGCACAAGGACCGATTGTCCGTTGCGAATGCTGGTGTCTAAAAACCAAGGATTGGCGCGGTTGTAAAGGTTATACACACTTAACTCAATGACCCGCTCTCCGAAGCTTTTGGCCTTGATAAATTGTACGGATAGGTCCATGCGGTGGTACGGCGCCATGCGGTAGGAATTCATCGCCCCATAATCGGTCACGCTGTAAGCCCAGCCACCCCAGCCGCCACCATTTTGGCCGGCATTTGGATTGTTGCTTGGTGCCTGGTAGTTGGCTTGTGGCAGCGTTACCGCATTGCCTGTGCCATATACAAACACGGCTGACAGTTTGATGTTGTTTTCATTGTTTTTACCCTCTTTCACATCAAAAAAGGTCACAATACTGAGGTCGTGTCGGCGGTCATAGCGCGCAGGAAAGGGCAAACCACTGTTGATTTCGTCGAACTGCATCTCGGTTTTACTGAGGGTGTAGCCTATCCAGCCATTAAACCGACCGCGATGCTTCTGGGCCAAAAGCTCCAGTCCGTAAGAAGTGGCGGTGCCAGTGGTCACCTGCTTTTCCCACTTTACATCAATCACCTCACCGTCTAATACATCTTCAAAATCAGCTAATAAAAACGAGGCCCCGGGTTTATAGGTGATTACATTGTCGGAACGCTTGTAGTAACTCTCGGCGCTAAACGTGAGGTTTTTCTTTTTTACATCGCGCGAATAGCCGAGGGCGTATTGAATCGACTTTTGTGGGCCGATGATGCTGTTTGCAGGTACCCAAAGGTCGGTAGGCAAACCAATGCCCGTATTGCTGAGCAAGTGCATGTACTGGTTCATCATGCTGAAAGCTGCTTTGATGGAGCTTTCATCGGTGAGCATGTAGCGGCTGCTAAAGCGGGGTTCGAGTCGCCAATAGTTCTTTTTTTCGGCGTAAAACTGACTCAATCGCAGGCCGATATTGGCCTCAAATCGCTCATTAATGCGCCATTGGTCTTCCACATACAAACCCGACTCAACCGATAATTCTTTGGCTACGCGATCGATGTTGAATTCAGGAAATTCGGAATCTTTAATAACGAAGGCGGTTGGAATAAAGATGTGTCTGGTAATCTGCGCCCCCATTTTGATTTTGTGGTTGGCATTCGGCAAATAGTCCACATCGTATTTCATTCCATAATCACGAATACTGCTCCCATATCGCAGTTGGAAAGTATCGGGAACATAAATATCGCGTGCATAGGTGCTGAATTCATAATCGCTCATAATCACGGAGGTATTCATGAAGAGCTTGTCGCTGTATTGGTGGTTCCAACGCAAAGTACCGGTGCGGTTACCCCAATTAATGCCAGCGCGTGAATCGTAGCCCGGTTCTTTGTAGCCGGCATAAAAAACATCTCTACCAAAATAGCCACTGAGGTATAGCCGGTTTTTGCGGTCTAATTCATAGTTGACCTTAGCATTAAAGTCGTAAAAATAATAACCTGCAGAAGTGCCTGGTTCGGCCAATGCTACCAAAGGGGCTACCAAGGCATCTACGTAGGTCCTTCTACCAGAAACTATAAAGGAGGCTTTGTTTTTTACGATGGGACCTTCGAGCAGCAATTTGGAGCTGATTAAGCCTACGCCGGCTTCCCCGCCAAACTTAGACTTATCGCCATCTTTCATACTAATATCGACCACGCTCGAGAGCCTGCCGCCATAACGCGCCGGAAAGCCGCCTTTGGTGAGGGTCACATTTTTGATGGCATCGCCGTTAAAGACCGAAAAAAAGCCGAACAGGTGGGAGGCATTGTATACAGTGGCTTCGTCGAGGAGAATGAGGTTTTGGTCGGGACCGCCACCACGTACATAAATACCCGACTGGCCTTCGTTGCCCGATTGTACCCCAGGCATAAGCTGCAGGGTTTTCATCACATCTTTCTCTCCAAAAATGGTGGGTACTTCTTGTATTTGACGGGCGCTCAGTTCTACAGTACTCATTTGTGGGTTCTCAGCTTGCCGCAACATGCGATCGTCGGTTACGACTACCTCTTGCAAATTGGTGGAGGGAATGAGGTTCACATCGAAGACCTGGTTTTTGTTGAGACTGATTTTGATGCTCTGTGTTTGGTAACCTACATACGAGAAATTAAAGGTGTACTCACCCGCTGGCAGGGTGATGCTGTAAAAGCCGTAGGCATTGGTTACTGTACCATTTTTGAGCTCAGGTACATAGATGTTGGCGCCGAGCAAGGTTTCGCGGCTGCCGGCTTCGCGCACATAACCACTGAGGGTAATGCGTTGACTTTGGGCGAAGAGTTGCGTGGGCAAGACCAGCAAAAGCAATACGAGCAGTTGTTGATAGGGTTTCATTAGAGGGTATGGTAGGTTTTAACGGAGAGCGAACGTAAAAAACGCGCTCTTGGTATTACCTGAGCGCGTCTAAAATTACTAATTCTCAAACATTTGTAAAGCTTCATCTAAAAGTTGACACAAATGGTACACGTCTTCGAAGCTGTTGTAGAGCGGCACCGGGGCCACCCTGATCACATCGGGTTCGCGCCAGTCGGCAATCACCCCGTTTTTTTGGAGATGCTCAAACACTTGGCGGCCGATTTTGGGGAGTAAAATAGACTGCTGACACCCGCGTTCGTGCGGCTGTTTGGGGGTGATGATGTTGAGGCCACTGTGCGGGTGTTTTTGCTGCAGGGCCGCCAATAAAAAGGCCAAATAGCCGGTAAGTTGCTCCGATTTAGCGCGCAAAGCTGGCATGCCTACTGCATCAAAAATATCTAAAGCAGCCAAATGCGGTGCCATGGCCATTACCTGTGCGTTGCTAAGCTGCCAGCCAGCTGCCCCTGGCATGGGCTGAAATCCTTTGCGCATTTTAAAACGCTCACTTTCGTCGTGCCCCCACCAGCCTGCAAAACGAGGCAGTGCAGGGTTGTGGGCGTGGCGCTCGTGTACGAAGATCCCGGAGGGACCGCCAGGACCGCTGTTCAAGTACTTATAACTGCACCAACAAGCGAAATCCACGTTCCAGTCGTGCAGCTGCAAAGGCACATTGCCCGCGGCATGGGCGAGGTCGAACCCCACCACGGCGCCAGCGGCTTGTCCCGCCTGGGTAATCTCGGCCATGTTAAACAACTGCCCGGTATAATAATTCACCCCACCCAGCATCACGAGGGCCGTGCTGGCCCCGTGGGTTTTGATGGTTTGGAGGATGTCTTCATGCCGCAAATGGTCTTCACCCGGGCGTGGCACCAGTTCAATAATGGCCGCTTCGGGGGCAAAGCCGTGAAACTTCACCTGACTCTCCACCGCATATTGGTCGGAAGGAAAAGCGCCTCCCTCCATAATAATCTTAAAACGCTCGGCAGTAGGGCGGTAAAAACTCACCATCAACAAATGTAAATTGGTGGTGAGCGTGTTCATGACCACAACCTCAAGGGGTTTGGCGCCTACTATTTTGGCTGCTTTTTCGCTGAACAGCTTGTGGTAGTGCATCCAGGGGTTTGGGCCTTCAAAATGGCCTTCCACCCCGTAGGTTTCCCAGCTTTTTAGCTCGGTTTCTATGTACTCCCGTACCTTTTTGGGCATCAAGCCAAGCGAATTACCTGTGAAATAATAGGTGTTACGGCCTTGGTGCTGAGGAAAATGAAACTGCTGACGGTAGCTGGCTAATGCATCCTGAGCATCGCAAGTTTGGGCAAATTCAAGGGTGTTTTGGTACTGCATGGGTGTGGTTGAGACTACAAAGCTATCTTTTTTAGGCGAGATGCAAAGGTTTGAATGTGACAGAAATGCTGGATATATCGTAAAATTACGATAGATTAGCGGCATGGAAAAGGAAACTGCAGGTATTGGTTTTTTTGAGAAGTATTTGAGTCTTTGGGTAGCCTTGTGCATCCTCATCGGCTTGGCCATTGGGCATTTTGCGCCCACAGCGGTTACGGCCTTGAGTCAGCTCGAGTTTTACGGGGTAAATTTGCCCATTGCTGTGCTTATTTGGCTCATGATTTATCCGATGATGTTGCAAATAGACTTCAGCAGCATCAAAGATGTAGGCAAAAAGCCGAAGGGGGTGCTGCTAACCGTAGCGGTGAATTGGCTGATCAAGCCTTTTACCATGGCCTTTTTTGCCTGGATATTTTTTACGAAGTTGTTTGCGGCCTGGATCGACCCTGCGCAGGCTGGTGAATACATTGCCGGCGCCATTTTACTGGGAGCAGCTCCTTGTACCGCCATGGTTTTTGTTTGGAGCTACCTCACCAAAGGGGACGCCAATTATACGCTGGTGCAGGTGTCGGTGAATGACCTTATTATTTTAGTGGCTTTTGTGCCCATTGTGGGACTGTTGCTTGGCATTACCGATATTCAAATTCCTTATGCTACGCTTTTTGCCTCGGTAGGACTCTTTGTAGTGGTACCGTTGCTGGCAGGCTACCTCACCAACCGTATCTTGATCCAAAAAAAGGGGGCAGTTTGGTTTAACGAAGCTTTTTTGCCGCTATTTAAGCCGGTGTCGATTTTGGCCTTGCTGCTCACCTTGGTGCTGTTGTTTGCTTTTCAGGGAGGCAATATCTTGAACAACCCGCTCATCATAGCGCTCATTGCCATCCCCCTGATCCTGCAAACCTATTTTATATTTTTTGTGGCTTGGTTTGGGGCGCGCAAATTAAACTTGCCGCATGCCGTAGCCGCGCCAGCTGCCCTCATTGGCGCCAGTAACTTCTTTGAGCTATCGGTGGCTGTGGCCATTTCGTTATTCGGACTAGCATCGCCCGCTGCCTTGGTAACGGTGGTGGGCGTTTTGGTAGAAGTGCCGGTGATGTTGTCGCTGGTGGCCTTTGCCAACGCGCGAAGAAGTGCTTAGGCCTTACACTTGCGACAAATGCCGTTAACCACAAAGTTGTAGTCGGTAGCCGCATAACCGGCAGGCAGTTCGGGCCGGTTAACCATAACGTCGTCGAAACAAACTGTTTCGGAACAAGAAGTGCAGTGAAAATGCAGGTGTTCGTGGTGGTGGTCCTTGCCCTCGCAATGGGTGTTGCAAAGGGCGTATTTCATGCTGCCGCTGCTATCCGCCACCGTGTGCAGCAAGCCGTTTTCGTTGAAAGTATTGAGGGTACGGTAGAGCGTTACCCGATCGAATTTATGCACCAAAGCGTGCTCGAGCTCTGGTTGCGACACAGCACGTTGGCTATCGATGATAAAATCGAGTACCTCCATGCGGGCATCAGTTTGCCTCAGCGCATGCGACTTTAAAAGATCACGCGCTTTGCTACTCACTTCGCTGCTTTGCGCTCGTTGTCAATGTCTTCAAAAGCACCCATGGTTACAAAATAACTCACGCCGGCCAGTAGACCACAAAAAATGAGCAATTCGGTATAGCCCAAAGCATCAGGATTGGTAATGCCTGTGAAGGCAATAAAGCCGAAATAAGCCAAAGTAAGGAGGGCGAAAAGAATGCTGAGTTTGAATTTCATGACATTGATTTGAAATGCAAAAATAGTCATTCGTAGCATAGCTTCAAATTATAAAGCAGCATTCGCTTTTATTTTGCAATTGCCGAAGGGCTAAGTATCTTGGAGAAAATTCATAACATGTTTACAAACGATACTTTATCAGGCAAAAATATTTTAGTCACCGGTGGTGGCAGCGGTTTGGGGTTGGCCATGGCCAAGATGTTTGCTTCACTGGGCGCTCAAGTGGCCATTTGTGGCAGGGGCGAAGAAAAACTGCAAAAGGCAGTGGGTGAAATTGGTCACAACGCCATTTATGAAAGCTGCGATGTGCGCGACTATGAGGCTGTGGGTGCCATGATGGCCCGGCTCGAAGCTCGGATGGGCGGCATCAATGGCTTGGTGAACAATGCTGCCGGTAATTTTTTGTCGGCTTCCGAAGACCTATCTCCGAATGCCTTTAATACGGTGGTCGACATTGTGCTCAAAGGCACTTTTAACTGCACCCAGCATTTTGGCAAGCTCAACATCGCCGCTGAGCGCAAAGGAGCAGTGGTGCTCAACATCGTCACAACCTATACCGAAACAGGTTCGGCCTTCGTACTGCCTTCAGCCTGTGCCAAAGCTGGGGTATATGCACTCACCAATTCGCTGGCCGTGGAATGGGCACACTACGGCATCCGTTTAAACGCTATTGCACCGGGGCCATTTCCCACGGAAGGGGCGTGGAGCCGCTTGCTGCCCGACAAATCGATCGAAGAAAAGTACATGAAAGGCATTCCCGCAGGCCGCTACGGCAAGCACGAAGAGCTCGGCTGGCTGGCCACTTTTATGATGAGCGATATGAGTGCCTACATGACGGGAGAATGCGTAACCATCGACGGGGGCGAACGCTTGCAGGCCGGACAGTTTAATATGTTCGCCAATCTTTTTCCGAGGGAACAGCTGCGGGCCTTTTTTGGGATGATGAAGGGGGCGAGAAAATAAAAGGTAAAAAAGGTTTTTTGAAAGTCCGAAAATACCTATATTTGTGAAGGGGGTTTTATGGATCACACAGAAAACATTGTTTCAGATTTTATAGCCAGTTATCAGATAATGCCTCAGGGCATTAACCAAACGCAAGTTTTGGCCGAGCTTCAACGGCATCCCATTTCTGGCAAGCATTTGAGCATGCTTAAAGCCGCGAGCAGCTTTACCGATGAACAAATGGCTGATTGGCTTAACTTGAATGTAAAAACCTTTCGCGC
Source organism: Sphingobacteriaceae bacterium (assembly GCA_030682795.1). GTDB lineage: Bacteria > Bacteroidota > Bacteroidia > UBA7662 > UBA7662 > PNNG01. Next base: position 50,017 of record JAUXNJ010000031.1, on the reverse strand, counting down.
GTACAAGCAGTCGGCCATGGCTTTTAAAGTGAATCTTCAAGAGCATGTGCTGCTTTTACTCAAGCTTTTTAAGCATGGGGCGCAAGTTTTTGGCTCTTCAGATGCCTTTGATACTTGGATGCGGCAACCCAATTTTGCGCTGGGGCAGCAGGCGCCTGTTTACTACCTCCATACCATCTCTGGCATCCAATGGCTCGATGACCACCTCATTGGCATGGCCTATGGCGATAATGCTTAATAGGTGTCGGTGAAGTTAGAGTTGTTTAGGATTGTGAAGCGCGATTTTGCTGGCAGTTTGTTGGCTTCTGGTAAGGCGGCACGCTGGAACCGAAGTAACGAAGAGGTGCTTTATACGAGTAGTTCACGTGCTTTGGCCTCTTTAGAACTGCTGGTGCATCGCAATGCCATCATGTCGGGCTATGCCTATGTGGTATTGGTGATTGAAGTTTCGCTTCCTAATCATTCGGTGCAAGCCGTTAAACTCGGCAACCTACCCAAACAATGGCGCGGTATTCAATTTTATTCCGAATTGCAAGAAATGGGGAGCAACTGGTATCAGGCGCGTTCGGCCCTGCTGCTCGAAGTACCTTCGGCGGTGATTCCCCAAGAGAAAAACTTTGTGATCAATACCAAACACCCGCTTTTTGAGAAGTCGGTGCGCGTTAAACGTACCGAAGACTTTTTCTGGGATGCAAGGCTGCCTTTGCCAGCTTCGCCCTTAGCTGAGCGCTAAATAGCGTTCGGCTTGGTTAACCGAGCGTTTGATGCCTATGGAAAAGGCATGCAGGTTGCACAGCTCTATTAAGCAGATGAAGCCGCACAATAGCATTGCTGGCCAAAGGAGAGTGATTTCGGCTTTATCGCCTGTTATCCATGGATTTGCGGCTAAATGAAAGCCCAGAGGGAAAGTAAGTATGCTATGTCCTATGCGCGTTCTGAAACTTAGAAAATTGAGCAGTTTTTTATTTTGTCGATAGCTATGTATTCTATAAATGGTACCTATAAAAAAAAGTAACCAGTAGGGTAGCAAAAGTATTGCCAATTGCTGGCTGAAGTGGCTTAGCAAATAAACTGCAAATAAACAAAGCAGCAGTGCTGCAAGTCCCGACTGACTAGTAAAAAAACGAAAGCTTGCTTTTAAATCTGTCCAAACCTGCTTTTCGATTTTGGCTAGCATGGCATCTTCAATGGTAGCAAAGCCAAATACGCCGAAACTTTGGTGCACCTGATCAAAGGCGGTGCGGAGAGGGAGACTGGGGTCTATATGGAGCTTGGCCTCCATGGCACACACCACATGGTCGAGGATTTCGGCCTGCAAATCAGTGTATTTAAATCCGCGTGCACCAATCCACTGGCGTACCTGGGCAATTTCTTCGGCATCAAGGAGTCGCTTTTCCATCTTTAAAAGGCAGGTTTAAGTTGAAGCAGCTTGAGGAAGGCATCCAGCTGGCTGCGAAGGTCTTCGAACCTGTGAACAACTTCAGTGGCTCCTTTTTCAGAGAGGCGGTAGTAAATGCGCACGCGCCCTTGCACAGCTTCCTGCTCGGTTTGCAGCAGTCCCTGGGCTTCGAGCTTGTGGAGAATAGGGTAGAGCGCTCCTTCGGTAATGACTATTTTTTGATCGCTTAAGGCTTTTACACTTTGGGTGATTTCATAGCCATACATGCGCTCATTGCCCTGAAGCAGCTGCAGCACGATGGTTTCGAGATTGCCTTTAAGAAAGCTATTCGCTGTGCTCATGCTACAAAAATAAAAAAATCTGCATACCCAAGCAACCTAGGTATGCAGATTTTTGAATAACTGCCTCCTTACTGCTTCAACCAGGGCAGGCTCGACCAGCCTAAATTGCTTTGTATCTGGAGGTAGTACATGCCTGCTGGCCAGGCTTCGGTGTTGATGCGCAAGTTTGCTTCCTGCGAGCGGCCACTGTATACCAACTGGCCCAAGGTCGAAAATACCTTTACTTCAAGCTGTTCAAGCTCAGCGGGCCATTGGAGCTGAAGGAAGTCGTTGCCTGGATTGGGGAACAATTTAAAATCGTGCTTTTGGCCTAGCTGTTTGATACCAACAGTACTAACTTGCACACAAATGGAAGTGTCGGAGCAACCGTTTTCGGTTACCCGTACCGCGTAACGTCCATTGGCAGGGGCGATGAAGGTGGCATTTGTGGCGCCAGCAATGGGACTAAAGCCATTGTTGCAGTTGAGCCATTGGTAAGTAGCATTGGTATTGATTGCCCTGATGGTATCCCTGCTTTGGGTAATACCTACTTCAACTGTATCGGCTACTAACTGCAAAATCAGCGTGGAGTCGCAGGCTTCACTAATGGCAGGCACGATGAGCCTGTAAGTGCCTGGTTGAGTGAAGCTTTGGCCGGCAAGAAGATACGGTATGCCCGGACAAAGTGTGTCTTGCACCACCGTCATTTGAGTAGTACCAGCTACAAAGTTGGAGCTGCTTCCATTTAGTGCCAGTCCGAACATGGTGCCATGCGAAGCACTCACGGCATCAAGTACATTGAGTACGCTAAAATTATTCGCAGCTGCTGTACCTTGGTCCATGCTGTAATAATGCAGTAAGCCCGACATGAGCGGATTTATTTTTTGTTTGGCTATGCACAATACTTCAGAATCAGAAAGCGCTCTGTTCCACACGGCAGCTTCATCGAGCTTGCCATCGAGGTAAAAAGGATTACTTTGGAAATTAACGCGACCCAGGGTGAGGGGTAGGGAGGTGTTGGTTATGGTGCCAGAAGCAGAAATGCTTTGAATCAATGCTCCATTGTGGTAATAGCGAAGCTGACTTCCGGTGTAAACGAGCGCCAGGTGCTGCCAGGTATTGAGCTGACAGGTATTGCTATTGATGGTAAAGGGAGTGCCATTGCTATTCCTGAAGCGCAATTCAAAATTGGTTGCGCTGAGCTGGAGCATGAAAAAATCTGCATTAAGCTCGTTGCGAATGCCCATAATGCCGTCGAAGTTTGGGAACGCAGGGGTGGCATTCGTAGGCTGCACCCAGCAGGCCATTGAGAAGCCAGTCAAAGAGGCTAAACCGGCACTCACGCCTGAAACTTCGACATAATCGTCGATGCCATCAAAATCTATACAGTTTTGCTGTTGGGCATGCACTGACTGCAGAGCGAACAGCATACCGAAAAATAATAAGGTTTTTTTCATACAAGGCTTTTAGGAATGGAAAACTACCAAAAGCTTGAGAAAAAATCAAACTAAAAATGCGATGACAGCACCCGCAAAAGCCAAAAGGATATGCTTGGCGCTAAATTGATGGTTTACAGTGCTTTCGAATAAAATGGTTGTGGCAATTTGCAGGAAAGAACCCGTGGCAAGTGCCAATAATATATGAAAGGTTTCTTCCATATTGGAGCCACCTGCCTGTAGGATAAAATGTCCAAGAAGCACACCAAGAGGGGTCATTAGGGCAAAAAATAACAGCATAGACAGTCGTTTTTGTTTGCTGGGTACCGACTGCTTAAGCACTGTCATCAAGGCAAAAGCCGATGGGAATTTGTGAATGATGACCCCAAAAAGTAAAGGATTTTGCCAAAAAGGTTGATTAATACTGAAGGTGCCGTTGAGCGGGATGCCTTCGATTAAGCTGTGGATCGACAAACTAAAGAGGAGGCCAAACGAGAGACCATGACGGTGGTAATGCGAATGGTCGTGGTGACCGTGGTCGTGACCAGCATGGCCTTCTAAATGTAAATGGCCGTGCTCAATGCCTTCTGATAGCTTTTCTAGCAACATTTGCATGAAAAAGCCAACTAAAATCAACAAGCCTTCGTAATGGTGATTGGTTTCAAAAACCTCGGGCAAGAGGTGCAAAACGGCTGTGGCGAATAAAAAACCACCACAAAAAGTGAGTAGCAATTTTAAAGGACGGGTATAGTGGTCCTTCACTGCCATTACCAACAAGCCGCCAACAAGCGGGCTTAAAATCAATAAACTTAGTCCGAGCCAACTCATGCTGCTAATTTAAAATATCGCTTGTAAAAAATGCTGATCAAATAACCAATGCTACAACCAAGCAGAGCGCCGCCCAGCACATCTAGCGGGTAATGTACTCCTACATACACTTGCGCCAGAGAGATGGTTCCCGCCCACAATAGCAGCATCCAAAGGGCAGGCTTGAAAAAGGGTTTGAACACCACACCCAAAAACATGGCCAGTCCAAAATGGTTGGTGGCATGCGAAGATGTGAAGCTCTTTCCTCCCCCGCATTTAACGAGTAGGCGCACATATTCTGCCAAATCAGGATCATTGCAAGGCCGAAGTCTTCCTACGAGCGGCTTAATAATGCTGCTACTCATTAAGTCGGTACATGCGAAGGTGAGCAATACCAGGGCGACTATCATCCAGCCTTTTTTGCCAAAGTTAAGTGTGAGCCAAGCAATAAAAAATATGTAAAGCGGTGCCCAAAAGTACATATTGCGGGTAGCAGGCAACAAGAGGTCTAACAGCGGATGGGCAAGTCCACGATTGATGAGCAAAAAAAGCTCTTGGTCGAGTTGCTGCAGGGGGTTCATCGGCTACGGGCAATAAAAATGCAACGTGGACTGTTGGGTTGCGGTGCTTCTAGGGCATAATTGCCGAAGCTGCGCAATATTTCAAAGCCGCTTTTGTGGAGCAGGGCTGAGAGTTGTTCAGGACTATAGTTCCTCACTTTTTCGAAAAAGCGGTAGGAGTTGCCGGCATCTTCGAAGCTAATTTGTTTGATGATCCAGTCGCTCGTAATGTGGCGGGCAATGCTGAAATGGATGTCTTCTACCTGCTTTTCTTCGCTGGGCACATGGGTTTCGGCCACAAAATCGGTGTGGAGATAGTCAAAAACGAACAGGCCGCCCGGCTTAAGTCCGGTGCGCAGGGCTTCGAGCACCTGCTGGTCCTCGCTCGGATCGTCGAAATAGCCAAAGCTAGTAAAGAGGTTGAAGGCCACATCAAAATAGGCGGGTTTCCATACCTCCCGCATGTCGTGCTCAAAAAAGTGCAGACGTTCGTTGGCCATTTTGCGTGCTTCTGCAATGCTGCCCGGGGAGAGGTCGAGGCCTGTTACATTCAAGCCGTTTTCGGCCATCACCTTGGCATGCCGACCGCGGCCACAAGCCAAGTCAAGGGCTAAGCTGCCAACTGGCAAGTTGAGGTATTGGCACAACAAGTCGATAAAGGCTTTAGCTTCCTGTTCGTCCCTGTTTTTGTAGAGCAAGTGGTAGTACGGGGTGTCGAACCACGAGCTGTACCAGGTTTGGGCATGGGCACGCTCGTTCATTTCCGAAGTTCGAGTTGAATGCTCACTGGCAAATGGTCGCTATAGCCGCCTAAATAGTTGGAACCAGCGAAGCTGCGCCATGGATTGCCAGCAAACCGGCCTTCTTTTTCTAGGAGAAAGTCGAATTTTTCGGCTTTAGCAGATCCCGCTAAATATTTGATTTTGCTATTTTCGCTGAAACTATGGGTCGAGATACTGATGTGATCGATGAATTGCCACGCACCCCGGTAGTTGTAGCTGCCTTGGGTGCTGTCGCTGTTGAGGGCAAGGAACGGATTGTAGAGCGGGGCAGTGCTGTTGATTACACTGTCGGCGCCCATGATTTGGCGGGGGGAAATGTCGGCGGGACCGTCGTTAAAGTCGCCCATGGTAAGGATGTGAGCGGTTGGGTCGGCTTTTAACAGACTGTCGATGGCCTGACGAACCACCCGAGCTGCGGCCATGCGGTTGGGCTCAGATTTTTCCTGACCGCCACCTCGAGAAGGCCAGTGGTTAACAAAAACATGCAATTTTGCTTTGTTGGGAAGTTGACCTGTTACCAGCAATACATCCCGGGTAGGCCAAGGCTTATCACCAGGAAGGGTAACGGTTAAGCTTTGGGCACGCAGCAGCTTAAATTTTTTACTGTCGTAAATCAAGCCAACATCAATGCCGCGGTTGTCGGGTGACTCAAAATGTATCAAGGCGTATTTCCTGCCTTTTTGGTGGATACGCATGCGCAAATCGTCGGCTACTTGGCGGTTTTCTATTTCACAGAGGCCAAGTAAATCGGGACCGGCCCCTGCATTCATGGCCAGCACCACTTGCGACAAGCGATCGAGCTTTACAGCATAACGTTCAGCCGTCCATTTGTTTTTTCCTTCTGGTAAAAACTCCTCATCGTTTATTTTAGGGTCGTCGATGGTGTCGAAAAGATTCTCTACATTGTAGTGGGCAATGTAGAGGCGATTTGATTGTGCGGAAACGCTAAAATGGCTTAAAATTAGAGTGCTGATAATCAGCATTTTGTAAAATATTCTCATGGGAGTAACAAACAGTTAACCTGGTACACTTTGGAAAGCGAAATTAACACATTAAAATTGTATTGTTTGTGAAGCCAACGGGAAGAGCTTGAGATGATTTAAAAGCGCTAAAAATGAAGACGTTAATGTTACTCCGCCATGCCAAGGCAGGCTTTGACCTCACCGGACAGGCGGATGCGGAGCGTGTTTTGACACATGCAGGTAAACAAGACGCCATAAAATTGGCTTACAAGCTCAAAGGCAGGAACGATGTGGTAGACTTATTTTATTGCAGTCCTGCCGCCCGCACCCGCCAAACCCTCGAAGCCATCACCGACATCGTAGCTCCGCAAGGAGCGGTGATGTTGGTGGGTAGTTTGTACCAGGCCAGCGAAGAAGCGGTGTTTCAATTGATTCAAACGGCTCCCAATCATTTAAACACCCTCATGGTTATTGGTCACAATCCCTCTATGACCCAGCTGGCAAATTTGCTGGCGGCCGATTTACGCCTCGATCACCTGCCCACCTGTGGCTTGGTGGTTATTACCTTTGAACAAACCCACTGGTCGCAGCTTCAGCCGGGCTCTGGCCAGGTGGCGTGGTTTGATTTTCCAAAAAACGATTATTCTATTCTATAAAATGAGTCTGAAAAACCCTGCTATTCTTTATAAAAAGCAAATTAACGGCCTAAAATTCCAATTACTCAACCGTGAAATCAGTTGGTTGGCTTTTAATGCCCGGGTGTTGCAAGAGGCTGAAAACCCAGAGGTGCCACTGCTGGAGCGAATTAAGTTTTTGGCCATTTTCTCCTCTAATTTAGATGAGTTTTTTAGGGTGCGTGTGGCTTCGCAGCGCAGGTTATTATCGTTACGCCCCAGTCAGATTCAGAAGCTAAAATTCCATCCCGACAGCGTGCTAAATCAAATTCAGCAGACCGTTATCCGGCAGCAGGCTCGTTTTGAAAGCATTTTCCACGATGAAATTTCGCCTGCCTTAGAGGCTGAAGGCATTGAAATCATCAATGAAAAAGGTTTGTTGGAATCGGAAGGGGAGTATTTACGGCAGGTATTTAAAACCCAAATTTTCCCGTACCTCACGCCCATTATGCTTAATACCCAAGCACCTGCACCACATGTGAAGGATGCCTATATTTATTTAGCGGTGAAAATGAGCAAGGCCAAGGATCCAGACGATTTTAAATATGCGCTCATTGAACTGCCAACCAAGGTTACCCCTCGCTTTTTTGTAATTCCTTCGACCGACGAGCACCGCAAGGTGATTTTGTTGGACGATGTGGTGCGCTATAATTTGAACCTCATTTTTGCCCTGTTTGATTTTGATAAATATGATGCCTATACCATCAAAATTACGCGTGACCAAGAGCTTGATATAGAAAGTGACCTGAGTGAATCGTTGGTTGACAAAATCAATCGCTCGCTCAAAGACCGCAAAAAGGGAGATCCTGTTCGGTTTATTTATGACACCACCATGCCGCTCGACTTGCTGCAGTTTTTGATTCGTCGGCTAGATTTAGATAAATCGAATTTGATTCCAGGTGGCCGCTATCACAACTTTAGCGACTTCATGGATTTTCCGGATTTAGGTCGCAGCGACTTGAAATTCCCGCCGCTGCCCCCGCAGCAAGTACCGTATCTTGATAAGTATTACCGCATTTTCGATGCCATTCGCAAACAAGATGTGATGGTGCATCATCCCTATCAGTCGTTCGACTACGTGATCCGTTTTTTACGCGAAGCCGCCATCGACCCTGAGGTGAAGAGCATCAAAATCACCCTTTATCGGGTTGCCAAAATATCAAGTGTGGTGAATTCGCTCATCACAGCAGTAATGAACGGCAAAGAAGTGACGGTTTTGATCGAAGTTTTGGCCCGTTTTGATGAAGAAACCAATATCTATTGGGCAGGAAAACTCGAAGAAGTGGGGGCGAAGGTGATTTACGGCTTCGAAGGCATGAAAGTGCATAGTAAAATGTGCTTGGTGGCGCGACAAGAAAAAGGCCGCATTCGGGAATATGCCCACCTCAGTACAGGCAATTACAATGGTTTTACGGCCCGCATTTATTGCGACGATGGTTTGTTTACTGCTGACCGCCGCATCACTTCTGAGGTGAGCAGACTGTTTAAAAGTATGGAAAAGGGCAATAAGGTTTACACTTATCGACATTTGCTAGTGGCACCGCACTATATGCGTGAACGTTATGTGGAGCTTATCGATAAGGAAATCGCCCATGCTAAGCAAGGGCATACAGCTTACATCATTCTCAAAATGAACAGTTTGGTGGACCCAGACATGATCCTCAAACTCTACGAAGCCAGCGTGGCTGGTGTGAAAATCCGATTGATTGTACGTGGTATTTGTTGCTTGCTGCCGGGTATTAAAGGTTTGAGCGAAAACATAGAGGTCACCAGCATCATCGATCGTTTTTTGGAGCATTCACGGGTATACATCTTCGCCAACAAGGGCAACGAAAAAATGTATTTGTCGTCGGCCGACTGGATGACCCGCAATTTGAGCCACCGCATTGAGGTTGCATTTCCCATTCTCAATGCCGACCTTCGCCGCGAGCTGCGGGACATGATTGAATTCCAGCTGCGTGACAATGTACGCGGCCGAAATATGAATCATCCGCTGCAAAATGAGTTGAAAAAGCCTAAATTTGAGGGTGACCCCATCATTCGCGCTCAAATGGCTTCTTATGCTTATTTTGGCGTTCCCAAAGCTGAGGTAACAACTCAAATAGAAAAATAAAATTGAAGGTAGCCGCCATCGACATCGGGTCAAACGCAGCCCGCTTGTACATCTGTAGTTTTTTCAACGATGGGGAAGACCGCGCCCGCATTAAAATCCTGGAATTTGTTCGTGTACCCTTGCGCTTAGGTGATTCTGTGTTTCAGGATGGCCTCATCAGCGCCGACAAGGAGGAGGATCTCAAAAAGATGCTCATCTCTTTTAAATTGCTGATGGATTTGTTTGGGGTGGAAGATTTTCGCGCCTGCGCTACTTCAGCCATGCGGGAGTCGAAGAACGGAAAAGAAATAGCCGACCGTTTGAAAGCTGAAACAGGCATTGCCATCGAAATTATCAGTGGGCAGCGGGAGGCCGAACTCATTTACAAAGCCCACCAAGGCTCCTTGGAAGAAGGTAAAAAAATCATGTTTGTGGATGTTGGCGGTGGTTCTACCGAAATTTCCTTGCTGCATGGCGAAAAGCAATTAGCTTCTCGCTCTTTCGATTTGGGTGGGGTGCGTATTTTGGATGGTCGCGATTCGGCCGAAAGCTGGAAGGAATTGAAAAGTTGGCTTAAAACCGTCATCAAGCCCTTGGCCCCCGACTATGCTTTGGGTACAGGTGGCAACATCAATAAAATGTTTGATTTGATGAGCTTGAAGGAAGGTAAATTTGCCACTGCTAAGCAGCTTCAAACTACTTACGATTATGTAAGCAGCTTTCCGATGGAGCAACGCATTAAAAACTTGGGGCTTAATCCCGATCGGGCCGATGTGATTTTGCCTGCCTGCGATATTTATTTGGCGGTGATGAAAGCCAGTGGTGTAAACCGTGTCACGATTTCGGGCTTAGGTTTGAAAGAGGGCATTGTGGCCGAATTGCTGGAGAAGCACTACCAGGCGGTTATTCGGCGCTTTCAAGGCAATGAGCGCTTTAGCGTGCATTAAATCTTATTTTCTTTTCAAAATCCAGTTGTCTTGCATCGGCTTGCCTTTGCTCATGGCGCCGGCTTGGTGTTCAATTACGTCAAAATGAGTACCCCAAAATGCCTGCATGAACTGAGGTGGGTGGTAAGCACCGAAAATTTTATGGCCTTCGGGCCCCGTAGCGCGCACCACCAATTGGTTTTGCAGGTAGGTTTGTTTTTCTGCACTGCTCATTTGGTGCAAAAACACATCTCCTTGTGTAGTTACATATAACATCCCGCCGGTAGCCAATACCCGGGCCAGTTCTAACTTCCAGTTTTCGTGTGCTGCAGCCGAAAGGTGTGTGAAGATGGAGATGCTGATGGCGGCATGCACCGAACCCGTACCGATGGCCAAGGGAGGCGTGAGTTCGTTTTTGAGAAATTGGATGTTGGGCAAAGCCGAGCTGCACCAATCGATGGTAGCTTGGTCGTAATCTGCACCAATCACCTGCCAATTTTCGAATACTTGTGGCAGGTGGCGGGTGATGCGGGCCGGACCGCAGCCCCAATCCAAAATGGTGCCTTTAGCAGGTATATGTGCTTCAAAACGGCTTTTGATCCAGCGTGCCGTGCGCTCGCCATCTTCTAAATAATGTTTGTAATTGAGCCCATAGGCAATGTAGAGCATATAAGGAGGTGGGAAATTTACCCCTGTATGTGCAGCTAAAAAGGCTTTGCCTTCACCGTAATAGCTGAGATATATTTTTAAGTATTTGAGCCGGGTGATGAGCATCATCAATCCCATTTTGCGTAGGAGCGGCTTTATTTGGTGCTTTAACGACATTGGTGCGACGAAAATACAGCATTCTGGCGAATAGTGGTTGGGCCTTGTTGGCTTTTCCTGTAGGCTAAAAGCGGTATTGGGCCTGAAGCTTAATTTCCGAACGCCGGTTGCCGTCGGAGGCCTCCAGTCCGCTGCCCACGCTGCTACGATCGCTAAACCGGCTGCTGGCATAGCGTAACCAGAAGTCTAGACCGCGCCTATAGCGGTATTGCAAAAGTAAAACGGTGCGGAGTCCTTGTCCCGACAACATTCCCATGCCCTGCGCATACAACACATCGGGTTCGCTTAAATAAAAGCGGTTGTCGAAGTTGGCTGCATCGAATTGGGCTTGCTGCCAGCTGATGCGCCAAGGACCATGTTGCCATTTAAGGCGGTAGGCAAGAGAGAAGGCTGTTTCTGTGGAGCCGTTTTGAACGAAGCTGTTGCGGTCGGCACGCAGTTGCAGCTGCCATTGTTCATCGATTTGCTGCGACCATTGTGCGCTCCAGCGCCACTGTTCGTAGGGGACAGGGGCTGCAAATAGACCTTCGCTGAGGTTGCGCTCCCGTACCGAATGTCTTAAACGCACCCACAACCGGCTATTTCGATTTGGCTGATGGCTCCACTGCAAGCGTTGATCTAGGGCTTCAGAAGGGGCGTTCACACGATACCGCAACCACGGATGCTGGTAGTGGTCGATGTAATAATCGAACTGATTTTTTCGGTTGTGCTCATAGCTCAGTTGCCAAAGCAAGCCTTTTTCATTGGTCAGCTGACTGCCGGCGCTCAAGCTGTTCCCGAAAAAGCTGTGGTAGGCTGCCGGATAGTAACGATAGCTCCATTGTAAATGTAGTTTTGAACTGGCCGAAAGCAGGAGATGCTGCACTACAGCCGGGGTTTGGCCTTGATAAAGGGCGAGCTCTCCAAATTGCTGCCATTTGCCTTTTCGCCAGCGATGGGAGAGACTGCTGTGTAGAAAATGCGCGCCTGTTGGCTGAAAGCGCTGGTAAAGCTGCGAACGGGGCAGTAGAGGCAGACTGCTTTGGAAGTACTGCGTTTGCCAGTGAAGTGCCCACAGTGGGCGGTTGTAACTCAGCTGAACGCCCGCTCCGTGCACAGCTAGGTTATACCGCCGTGCCAATTCTGTAGGTGTTCGGAAGCGGTTCGAAATCTGGATGCTTGTAATGCCCTGCACTCCATCCTCGAAGTTGCTTGCTGTACTGCCTGACCAACGCATGCGATAAGCCCAAGGAAGCACATGCCAATGTGCGTTTATGCGGTAGCGGGCAGCAATGCCGCGATAAATACCGTGGGGCTGGTTACCACTGGCACCTTGCAAGCCACTGCCTGCCTGATAGCTGCCCGTAATGCCCGCACTGCGCCCAGGCGTAAAGCCATTGTTCACTACCAAACCTTGTCCGAGTTGCAGCTGGTAATCGCCCAGCACCAGGCGTTCGAGTCTGCCATGCGATTTGCTCATGAAATGTCCGCCTACCCGGTCGATGCCCAGCTCGCCAGGGTCGCGACTGGCCGTGAAAGCCACACTGTGGCGACTTCCAGATTGACGGTATTGCAGGAGCAGGGCTTGGGGACTACCTGCATAATGACTCAGTCCTTTTTCTTGGCGTGCAGGATTGTACCCTTGCTGTGGCTCCAAAATGCGATGACTGCGTACCAAGAGCCGATGCTTTGCGCTCTTTAAGCTGTATCGCAAGCTGCCTTGCTGATGTCCGGGACTTACAAAGCAGTAGGGAGCTATGGCGTTGATTCTCTCTGGCGTAAAGCCTGGAATGGCTTGCAATTCATACCAGGCCAGCAATGCTCCATACTTTTGGCGGTGGGCGAGGAGGGCGGCAACTTCGGAGGCTTGGAACAAGCCTGTTTGTAGCAATGAGCTTTCATCGACCCGGTTTAGGTCGATGGGATGCGCCAATAGCTGCTCCTTGAGCCATAAAAAATCAGTGAGTTGTTCTTCTTTTAGCTCGCTATCGGCGGTCTCTTCGCTTTCAAGCCATTCTTCTAACCAACCCTCGGGCAGTTGCGCCTTGGCATTTGGCGGAAAAATCAACGGCACCAAAAAAAACACAGCCAGTATACATGCCCGCAGAGGCAAACAACAGCAGCTCACGGCCAGCCTCCTTCAATACCGCTGTTCCACCAAGGGCCCGGCAATAATTGGTACAGGATGCCAAAATGAAAGTGCATTTTTTGGTATTGATAATGCATCCCTATACTCAGTCTGCGATAGAAGGTTGACCAGGCAAAGTCAAATTGCCAGTCTTTCATGGGTTGGTATAAAAAGCCTAATCCAAAATCTCCACCCACCCCTAATTGCTGGCGATAAGTAATGAATAATTGGGTTTTATCGCGTTGGTATTGGAGGGCGAGTACACTTTGAGCAGCTGGCTGTAGGGGAGTTTCCTCTGCGGCAGGTAAGGGTTGATAAAGCTGCTGCAAGGCTACATGTGCTTGCCATTGGTTGTTGATGCGGGAGGAGAGGCCAAGACTGCCATTGAGGGTGGTGCGGCTTTGTTCAACGATACGCAAACGGGATGCTTGCATGCCAATGCCAAACTGCCATTTACCCAAAAACAAGCCACTATGTAGGCGAAAATGCTGTTCTCGGTACAAGGCATCCCCCCAGTCATCAATAAATAAGGCTTGGTGGTACCTGCTTTTTTGCCGGTGAACGGCCAATTGCCGCGCATTGAGGCCTTCTACTTCGCCATAATGGTGCAGACTTGCGCCAAAGTTCCAGCCCATTTCTGCCTGTCTGCCTTGTGGGAAACTGCGGGCTGCAAAGGCTGAAGCTTCCAGCGGCATATCCATACCCAAGGCCTGCAAGCGATTGGCCCCAGGTAGCGGGGTCTGGGCCAGTAAAAGGCTGCAGCTGTGCCAAAAAAGCCACAAAATCATCCAAGCTTTCATAACCGAAAACTACGAAGCGGAAAACTGCTAGTCGGTAATTACCGGATAATTTTCGGTCATTTTGGCTGTTATTTTCTCTTTTATAAGACAAAATGTCATTAACTGATGCGCGCTCGTGTAATTATGACCTCGTTTTTTTCTTTTTTTAGCCTTGGTACATCCTTTGATAAAGTGCTGATAGAAATCAAAAATTAAAGGAGATACCATCATGACACTTGTAAAATTCAACAACAGAACCCCTTTCCCAACCTTTGTAGACCGCTTTTTTAATGGCGACCCGTTTGCCATGGCCGAAAGTCGATTGGGTGCCGAACGCAGCTTTATGCCTGCAGTGAACGTGCGCGAAACCGATGCTGCTTTTGAGGTGGAATTAGCTGCACCGGGTCGCCAGCGGGAGGACTTCAAAATACAACTGCACGAGCAAGTGCTGAGCATTAGCAGTGAAAAGAAGTCCGAAAGTGATAGTAAAGACGCCCAGGGCAAATACAGCCGCAAGGAATTCAGCCTCGAGCGATTCGAACGCGCTTTCACCTTGCCCGAGAACATCCTGCAAGATCAAATTACTGCCACTTACGAAGCTGGTGTGCTCAAATTACTCATCCCTAAAAAGGAAGCGGAGAAAGCGCCTCAACCGCGTTTGATCGACATTCGCTAAAGGCAACGTTATTTTAGGTGGAAGTCGGGATGGAAAGCCAAAAGCTGGAAATCCCGGCTTTTTTATGTCGCACAGCGCCATTCTGAACAAGCCACGGTTTTTTTGAATAAGTTTGTGCTTAAATACCCTCAAATGAATTTCTATCGCAAATATTTCCGCTTTCAGCCCCTGTATCACTTATTGGTATTTCCGCTGGCTCTTACATTTTTCGCGGTCTGTGTATATATGTTGGTGGTGTATAGCTACGAAGGCGCCGGCATTGAAGTGGCCTATTTCGCCTTGTTGAGCATTTTAATTCTTTTAATTGGTCTTCAGAGCAGACGGTTACCTTTCCACAACCAACGCCGTATCATGATGTTGGAGATGCGTTTACGCTACCTTGAGCTTTCTGGGAAGAATTTCCGCAAGCTCGAACAGCAGCTCAATATCCACCAAATTGCAGCTTTGCGTTTGGCTTCAGACGAAGAATTGCTGCCATTGATTGAAAAGACCTTAGCAGAAAAATTAACGGCGAAACAAATTCGCCAGAAAATTAAAACCTGGCGCTCCGACAAGCATGTGATCTAGTTCCCAAGTAGGGCAATTAGTATAAAACCGAGTCAAATCGTGCAGCTCTGCAGATTTGACTCGGTTTTTTGTTACCAGCGCATTACGGCTGAGGCCCAAGTAAAGCCGCTGCCAAAGGCTGCAAACATTACTAAATCACCTTTTTGAATCAGACCAGCCTCCCAGGCCTCACTTAAGGCAATGGGAATGGTAGCGGCTGTGGTGTTGCCATAGCGCATGATGTTGTTGTACACCTGGTCGTCGCGCAGCTGCATTTTTTGCTGTATGTACTGACTGATGCGCAAATTGGCCTGGTGCGGAATCAATAGCTTAAGATCGGTAGATTGCAGTTGGTTCGCTGCCAAGGCTTCGTTGATTACCTCCATAAAGCGCACCACCGCATGCTTAAACACGAAGTTGCCGTTCATATAGGGATAAAAAGAAGTGTCCTCCGGGTCGTTGCGAGCAATGATGGCTGGCACCCAATCGCGGGTGTTGGGGCCTTCAAGTGCCAGCTCCTTAGCATGTCGCCCTTCGCTGTGCAAGTGGGTACTTAAAATGCCGCGATTGGGATCGTCACTGGCACTCATCACTACCGCACCTGCGCCATCTCCAAAAATCACACTTACGCCGCGCCCGCGGGTGGTCATGTCTAAACCCCCACTGTGCAGTTCCGATCCAATCACCAAAATGTGCTTGTACATGCCGGTTTTGATAAATTGATCGGCTACCGACATGCTGTAAACAAAGCCGGAGCATTGATTGCGCACGTCGAGGGCGCCAATTTCTTTGGCTAGTCCAAGCTGCTCTTGCACTTGCACGCCTGGACCAGGGAAGTAGTAATCGGGACTCAGTGTGGCAAAAATGATAAATTCGATGTCGTCGGGTTGTAAGCCGGCACGCTCAATAGCGATTTTGGCTGCTTTTGTACCCATGGTGGCGGTGGTATCGTCGCTGCCTGGCACTACATGCCGGCGCTCTTCTATGCCCGTACGCTCCACTATCCACTCATTATTGGTATCCATGCGCTGGGCGAGGTCGTCGTTTTTGACCACATTGTCAGGCACATAATGCCCCACCCCGCTGATGATAGACCTTTTAAACATATGCTTTTATTTAGTGCGTCAATATACAATATTGCCTTAATATTCAAGATTCAAAAAGAAGGTTTGTAATCCAAATTCGCTGGGGTATATTTGACGATAGAAAAACCATCATGTCTGTGCAAACGCTCATTACCTACAGCTACCTCAATGAAATTTCCGGCGGAGATACCGAGTTTCAACGCGATATCGTGCTTACCTTTTTAGAAGAAATGGTGGGAGAGATGGATAAAATGCGCCAGGCGCTTGCTAAGCAAGACTGGGAAGTGCTTGGAAACGTAGCGCACAAAATGAAGGCGCCCATTGGAATGATCTGTGTGGAGGTGATGCGTGATTTGGTGCTCAAAATCGAAAAGAACAGCAAAAACAAAGTGGGTTTAGACGAGATGCCAGCCGATGTAAACCAGCTATTGGCGTATCTCGATAGCTCCATGGAGCAGCTGCGGGCCGATTTATAAGCCTTTGGCCGCTGGTTTTAACCAGGCTAATTGGATTAGCCGTCCTACAAAAATCCTAATTCCAATTTCGCTTCCTCACTCATCAAATCCTGGTTCCAGGCGGGCTCGAAGGTTAGTTCTACTTTTACATCGCTAACGCCATGGACGCCTTTGATTTTAGCTTCGACTTCCCCAGGGAGGGTGCCAGCTACGGGACAAGCAGGTGAGGTAAGCGTCATCAGGATGTCGACTTTGCCGCCTGGACTCACTTTTACTTCGTAAATCAGCCCTAGTTCATAAATATCAACCGGAATTTCAGGATCGAAGATGGTTTTGAGGATGCTGATAACGTCGTTTTGTATTTCAACGAAGCTGCGTTCGGTTACTTCACTCATTTTTTAGGCGTTTTGGGTTTTCGATTGAAAAGCCAGGGCGTAGGTGCGCATTTGCTTTAACATATGTCCCAAGCCGTTGGCGCGGTTGGGGGAGAGGTGGGTGGCCAAGCCAATGCGGTCGACCACGTAAAAATCGCCGTGCAGGATATCTTCGGGCTTTTGGCCATCAAAAACCCGCACAAGCAAAGCGATGATTCCCTTGGAGATGAAGGCGTCGGAATCGGCATGGTAGCGTATCCGGTCGCCTTCCATTTTGGCATGCAGCCATACGGTGCTTTGGCAGCCTTTAATAACGTTTTCGGGCAATCTTTGCTCAGCGGTTAGCGGCTCGAGGCTTTTGGCTAAGTCGATGAGGTAAGCGTATTTGTCTTCCCAATCTTCTAAAAAACCGAAGTCTTCAATCAGTTGGTCTTGTATTTCTTGCATGGTAGCCATTAGGAAAGCATTTTTTGAACCTTGTGTAAGGCGGTAATAAAACGATCGATTTCTTCGAACGTATTGTAAAAAGCAAAGGAAGCGCGGCAGCTGCCAGGAATTTGGTAGCGGTCCATTACCGGTTGCGCACAATGGTGGCCGGTGCGAATGGCAATGCCCATTTGGTCGAGCAACACCCCCACATCGTAAGGATGGGCGCTGCCGAGCATAAAACTGAGCACGCTGCGTTTGTCGGGAGCGGTGCCGATGAGTCGGATGCCCGGAATTTCGTTGATTTGAGCTGTGGCATAGGCCAAGAGTTCGTTTTCACGGGCCTCTATCTGTTCTAAGCCAATCTCCTGCAAATAGTCGATGGCAGTACCAAAGGCAATTACATCGGCAATATTCGGCGTTCCTGCTTCGAGTCGCAAAGGCAATTCGTTGTAGGTGGTTTTTTCGAAGGTTACTTCCTTGATCATATCGCCACCGCCTTGGTACGGAGGAAGGGGTTCGAGCACTTCGCGCTTGCCATATAAAATGCCGATGCCGGTTGGTCCCAGCATTTTATGGGCCGAAAAGCACAAAAAATCGCAGTCTAAGTCTTGCACATCAATGGTGCTATGTGGCGCTGCCTGTGCGGCATCTACCAAGGTAAAGGCACCCACCGCCTGGGCCAGGGCTATCATTTCGTGCACCGGATTCACCGTGCCAAGGGCATTGCTGATCCAGCTAAAAGCCGCCATTTTGGTGCGAGGCGAGAGCAATTGGGCGAAGGCATCCAAAGAAACCTCCCCATTGTCGAGGATAGGAGCGACCACCAATTTGGCGCCAGTGCGCTCACAAAGCATTTGCCAGGGCACAATGTTGGCGTGGTGTTCGAGACCTGTAATCAAAATTTCATCACCGGCTTGTACATGCAAGCTACCCCAGCTGCTGGCTACCAAATTAATGGCTGCCGTGGTGCCGCTGGTGTAAATAATCTCCGCCTCTTCGCGGGCGTTGAGCAGCTGCTGTACCTTGCGCCGGGTGGCCTCAAAGGCGGCCGTGGCCTGCTGACTCAAACTGTGCACCCCGCGGTGTACATTGCTGTTGTAGCGGCTGTAATAAGCTACCAAGGCATCGATCACCTGCTTCGGCTTTTGCGAAGTGGCGGCATTGTCGAAATACACCAGCGGTTTGCCGTTTACTTGTTCTTCAAGTATCGGGAAATCGGCGCGGATGGCTTTCCAATCGATGTGAGTAGCTATTTTCATTTATTCAAAACTGATTTGCATGCGTTGAAGTTCCTCCATCAACTGGGCCATCAGGTCGTCGCGCAAAGCTTCAATGCGCACGGCCTCCACCACTTCACCCGCAAAAGCGGTGAGCAGAATGGTGCGGGCTTTTTCTTCGCCAATGCCCCGTGATTTGAGGTAAAATAATTCGTTCAAGTCTAACTGCCCCACCGTTGCCCCGTGTGAGCATTTTACATCATCTGCAAAAATTTCAAGCTCAGGCTTGGCGTTTACTGTGCCGGTATCTGCCAGTAAGATATTGGCGTTGCTTTGGTAGGCGTTGGTTTTTTGTGCATCTGGTCGCACCAGCACCTTGCCATTGAACACAGCTTTGCCTTCAGGTCCCACGATGCCTTTATAGAGCTCGTGACTGTAACAATTGGGCATGGCGTGGTCCATCAGGGTGTGGTTATCGATGAGGTTGTCATGATCTAACAAATACAAACCGAAAAAGTGTGTTTCGCAGTTTTTTTCTGCATGACGGGCCTGGAGATTGTTACGTACCATTTGACCGCTCCAACTGATGGTGGCATTGTAATAACGCGAATCACGGCCTTGTTCCACCCGGGTGGTACCCACTTGCCAAGCATCACCATAACGGGTTTGGAGTCGGTAGTGCTCTACATCGGCATTTGCGCCTACAACCACTTCGGTTACAATATTGTCGAAAATTGGGGAGTTGCTGATGTATTTTTCTATCAACACCAGTTTGCTGCCAGCTTCGGCTACTACCAAGTTGCGGAGGTTGTTGAAGCCGCGCTCTTGGGTGCCGGTGCTGAGGTGGTAAACCACAACGGGACGATCACAGACTTCGTTTTTGGTGAGATGTATCACAAAACCATCGTTGGCAAGCGCCAAATTGAGGGCCGTGAGTCCTTCAGTAGCCTGCTGGGCATATTTGCCGAGATGGGCTTCGAGCAAGTCGGGGCGCAAATTGCGGGCTTTGGCCAAGGTACTGATGTATAATTGCTCGCTTTCGAAGGGCCTGCTCAGACTTCCAGCAAAGCGGCCGTTTACAAAAACCAGTTCAATGGCGTCGATGCCGGCAATGCGGTACTGACTGATGTCGATGGTCGACTCATCTAAAATCGGCAAAGGCATGCTCGGGTCGAGGGCTTTTAGACCCTTGAAATTGGTATATTTCCAATCTTCCAAATCGGGATGCGGCAAGCCAAGGGCCTCGTACTGGGCGAGGGCAGCCAGGCGCAGACTTTCCTGCGCACCACTGGCGCTGTGCTGTACATAGGCTTGGAGTCGCTCCATCAAAGGTGCCTGTAGGGTGTCAGTACTCATAGGGCAGCGGCTTTCAGTTCGGCCTTGATCCAATCGTAACCTTTTTCCTCCAGCTCATAAGCGAGTTCTTTGGTGCCAGATTTTACAATCTGTCCGTCCATCAAAACGTGTACAAAATCAGGTACGATGTAGTCGAGTAATCGCTGATAGTGGGTAATAACCACAAAGGCATTGTCTTTATTACGAAGCTTGTTCACGCCATTCGACACAATGCGGAGGGCATCGATATCGAGGCCCGAGTCTGTTTCGTCGAGGATGGCTAATTTTGGCTCCAACATCGCCAGCTGGAATATTTCGTTGCGCTTTTTTTCGCCGCCAGAGAAACCCTGGTTCACTGAGCGTTTCATCAAATTGGGGTCAAGCTCCACCAGATCGGCCTTTGCACGTAGGGTCTTCAAGAAGGTGCTAGCGTCCATATCGGGCAAGCCTTTGTATTTGCGCTGCTCGTTGATGCAGGTACGCATAAAATTGGTGTTGCTTACACCAGGAATTTCGACTGGGTATTGAAAAGCGAGGAAAATGCCTTCCCAAGCCCGTACTTCAGGCGCCAATTCGAGGAGATCTTTGCCGTTGAACAGCACTTCACCACTTACTTCGTAGCCTTCACGGCCAGCAATCACACTCGAGAGGGTGGATTTGCCAGAGCCATTGGGGCCCATGATGGCATGCACTTCACCAGGTTTTACTTCGAGGTTGATGCCTTTGAGGATTTGTTTGTCGTCGATCGACGCTTTCAGGTTGTTTATATTAAGCATAGCTATTTATTAACACGGAGGACACGGAGTTCACGGAGAAATCTGGTCCTTTATTTTTAGTTAAACACGGAGGACACGGAGTTCACGGAGAAATCTGGTCCTTTATTTTTTAGTTAAACACGGAGGACACGGAGTTCACGGAGAAATCTGGGTCCTATATTTTTTTAGTTAAACATGGAGGACACGGAGTTCACGGAGAATGGATGTCCTTTTTTGGGTTTCTTTTCTGTTCTTTCTGTGATGCTAGGAGGTCATGGAAAGCTAAGCCTAATCTCAGTGCCCTCCGTGACCTCCGTGTTTCAATTTATCCGACGGAGCCTTCAAGTGAAATGGCCAGCAGCTTTTTGGCTTCCACCGCAAACTCCATGGGCAATTTGTCGAGCACTTCTTTGGCATAACCATTCACAATGAGTGCTACGGCATCTTCTTGCGAAATACCGCGTTGGTTGCAATAGAACATGATGTCTTCACCAATTTTAGAGGTGGTGGCTTCGTGTTCTACGGTTGCGCCGTTGTTGTTGATTTCGAAGTAGGGGAAAGTGTGCGCTCCGCATTTGTCGCCCATCAACAGCGAGTCGCACTGACTGTAATTGCGGGCGTTGGCAGCCGATTTACGCACCTTTACCAGTCCGCGATAAGAGTTTTGGCTTTTGCCTGCGCTGATGCCTTTGCTCACGATGCGGCTTTTGGTGTTTTTACCTATGTGGATCATTTTGGTGCCGGTATCGGCCTGCTGCAGGTTGTTAGTAACCGCAACGCTGTAAAACTCACCAATGCTGTTGTCGCCTTTGAGCACCACACTTGGGTATTTCCAGGTAATGGCTGAGCCAGTTTCTACTTGGGTCCAGCTGATTTTAGAGCCGTTGCCCATGCATACCCCGCGTTTGGTAACAAAGTTGTAAATGCCACCTTTTCCATCCTTATCACCCGGGTACCAGTTTTGAACGGTGCTGTATTTGATTTCGGCATCTTCCATGGCTACCAGTTCTACCACCGCCGCGTGCAACTGATTTTCATCGCGCTTGGGAGCGGTACAGCCTTCGAGGTAGCTCACATAGCTGGCATCTTCGGCAATGAGGAGGGTGCGTTCAAACTGCCCGGTGCCTTGGGCGTTGATGCGGAAGTAGGTGCTGAGCTCCATCGGACAACGAACGCCTTTAGGAATATATACAAACGATCCATCGCTAAAAACGGCACTGTTGAGGGCTGCGAAATAATTATCGGTGTAGGGTACCACCGAGCCTAAATATTTCTTCACCAACTCAGGATGCTCTTGCACCGCTTCGCTGATGGAACAAAATATCACGCCTTTTTCGGCCAATTTTTCTTTGAAAGTAGTAATCACCGATACTGAATCAAGTACCGCATCCACCGCTACACCCGCTAACATGAGCTGTTCCTCGAGGGGAATACCCAATTTGTCGTAGGTAGCCTTGATTTCGGGGTCGAGCTCATCTAAGCTGTTGAGCTTGCTTCCTTCTTTGGGGGAAGCGTAATAGCTAATGTCTTGGTAATCAATGGGAGGGAACTTTACGTTCTGCCATTCAGGCGAAGTCATGGTGAGCCAATGCCTGTAGGCTTTCAAGCGCCAATCGAGTAGCCACTGGGGCTCATTCTTCTTGGCAGAAATAAAGCGCACGGTCTCTTCTGTTAAGCCCTTGGGGATGATGTCTTGCTCAATATTGCTGACAAATCCGTATTTGTAGTCGTCGCCGGTGATCTGCTCGAGTATGTCCTGTTCTGATGTGCTCATTCTGATTGTACGTATTTAGACTTAATCTGAATTAGGCAACAAAGATAGTTTAAAAAAGGTTTAATGTGAATGCTAAATGTATCAGTAAATCAAGGGATTCGGATAGTTTTATCCGTTTATTTGAGAAGAATAAGGCGTTTTATTTAATTGTTATGAGCAGTGTTTTAAAGCGGGATTTAAGATTGCGAAGAAGCAGGGACTGAGCTGTTTGTTTTATTTTTTTCAGCTGGCTACGCCAGTTTCAGGCGCTCGCTTTCTCAACAATTGCTTAATTTCGCTGCATGCATTCACCCGATCCACGCCTTGAAGCTTTTAGTCGCCTGCTCACCATTATGGACGAATTGCGCGAGCAATGTCCATGGGACCGCAAACAAACCATGGAAACGCTGCGGCCACTTACCATCGAAGAAATGTATGAATTGGCGGATGCCATCCTTAAAAACGATCTTCAAGAAGTAAAAAAGGAGCTCGGCGATGTGATGCTGCACTTAGTATTTTATGCCAAAATTGGTGCGGAAAAGGGCGCATTCGACATGACCGATGTGCTCAATGGCATCTGCGACAAGCTCATCCACCGCCATCCCCACATTTATGGAGATGTAAAGGTGAGTGGAGAAGAAGAGGTGAAACAAAACTGGGAAAAACTGAAGCTGAAAGAAGGCAAAAGCTCGGTGCTCGAAGGGGTGCCAGTATCGCTGCCGGCCATGGTCAAGGCCACACGGATACAAGAAAAGGCCAGGGGGGTGGGTTTCGACTGGGACAATCAAGAGCAGGTTTGGGACAAGCTGCAAGAAGAGCTTGGCGAGTTAAAGGCAGAAGTGGAGGCGGGTAACAGCACCGAAATTGAAGCTGAATTTGGGGATTTGCTCTTCAGCATGATCAATTACGCCCGCTTTTTGGAAGTGAACCCCGAAAATGCCCTCGAAAAAACCAATCAAAAGTTCATCAAACGCTTTCAATACCTCGAAAAAGGAGCGGCTGCCTCTGGTCGCAAGTTACAAGACATGACCTTGGCTGAGATGGATGCTTTTTGGAATGAGGCGAAAAAGCTATGAGGGCAGTGAAGATCTTAACATTTTTACTACTGCTTTGGTCTGGCGGACTTGCCGCGCAAGACAATCCGATTGCCGAGCAACAGCTGGTAGTTTTTTCTGGGCACAGCTGGTCCGAAGATGAACTCCGTTTGCATCCATTTTCTAAGGACTACCTCAAGTCCTTTGCGCAAGACGGCTGGGGGATGCTCAAAGCGCCAGCAAGCTGGGACAGTCGTTCTTGGACCAAATTGGCATTAGGCGGTGCTTTGGTCACTGCCGCATGGTATGTAGATGCTGAATTTCGCCAATTTACGAATCGTACCGATGGCTGGGCCTTGGCAGCAACCTATACCGATATTTTTGGCAACGGCTTGTTTACCATTCCCGTGGCTGGGGTCATTTGGTTGGAAGGGCGCTATCGTGAAAATCAGCACACGCAGCTGGTGGGCTTAAATGTGGCCAAGGCTTTTATTTTAAGTCGGGCCATGGTGCAATTGCCCAAATACCTCTTTCAGCGCCAGCGACCTATAGAGGCTGGCAATGATCCGCGTCTTTTTGACGGGCCTTTTGGTCGGTACGTCCATACCAGCTTTCCTTCAGGACATATTACTTCTGCATTTGCAGCGGCGGCGGTCTTTCGTCAAGCATATGCCGAGGAGCACCGCTGGGTACCCATTACTTTTTATACCTTGGCCGTAGCCAGCGGGGCTGGTCGCATGCTGCAAGGCAAACATTGGTTCAGCGATGTGGTAGCAGGGGCGCTTATCGGGCAGGTGGTAGGAGATTACATCTCTAAAAAAGGCATTACCCGCTTTGAGGTGGCGGGGAATGGGATGGTTTTTAAGTTTTGAAATGAACCCAGGGCTATCAATCAAGTCGAAATAGCGCAATTATTTCATCCCTTATTCTTCAATTCTTAATCATTTGTTCATTTCTGCAGAGGTGTAGTGGCGTATCATTGTAGATGCGAATACCGACTAATAGGATAGTCTAGTGTGGATTTTCTTAAAGACGAAAAAGCGTTACAACCAAACTTAACCCCAGCCCTGCTACTAAAAGGTAGTGGGGCTTTCTTTAGGTAGCGCAGAAGCTGCTTTAGCCCTTCTTCAGCTTCTCCTCCAGCTTCAAGCCCGATTTTACTTCTATGTTCACGCCGTCGCTTAAACCTGTGGTGATGCTGCGTTTTTCGAATTGCTGCGGGGCTGTTTCGACTTCAACATAGGGCTTTTGATCGTCATTAAACTTGATCAAGGCCTCGGGAATGCTCAATACACTGTCGGCCCGGGCCAGCACAATGTCGGCATTGGCGCTGTAGCCAGCTCGGATGAAAAGCCCCTCTTGCTGCTGAACGGCGGCTTTGATGGTGAATTGGATGGCGCCGTTTTCGCTCACGCCTTTGGGGGCAATAAATTCGAGTTTGGCGCCGAACTTCACCTGGTCGAGGGCGCCAATGCTGAGGATGAGGTCCATGCCCTCGCGAATTTTGCCTACTTCGCTTTCGTCGACCTTGCCTTCGAAAATCATTTCTCCCAAATCGGCCACGGTAGCAATGGTGGTGCCTACATTGAAATTGTTGACTTCAATCACCGAAAAACCTTCTTCCACAGGCACATCCAGCACCGTTCCTTCGGCGGTACTTTTTACTAGGGTGAGGGAAGCGCTGCTCGAGTTGCTGAGTACACCTTCGCGGGTAATTTGCAGGTTTTCTTCGGCTGCTTTGAGGTCTTGCTTGGCGCTTTCATAGCTCAGTTTAAACTGCTGAAACTCTGCAAAAGCAATTACCTTTTGCTCATACAACAGCTTGTTGCGGTCAAAATCTATTTGCGCATTGTTCATCTGAATTTTGGCCTGGTTCACCCGGTTTTCGGCCTGGTTGAGGGCCACCATGTTCGGGATGATTTTAATGCGGGCAATCAAATCGCCTTTTTTAACCTTGTCGCCAGGCTGCACATACAGCTTTTCGATCAGTCCACTCACTTGCGGCTTGATTTCAATTTCGCGCCGAGGTTTTACAGCACCTGTGGCCACAGTTTTTTTGATGATGCTGCGGTAAGCAGCCTGCTCGGTTTCGTACACCACGGGTTTGTCGGCCGACTTCTGCCAGAGGTAGTAAAAGGTGTAGATAAATGCCCCTAAAAGGAGGATTAGCAAGGCAAAACGGAGTATTTTTTTCATGATTCGGGTTTCAATTCAGGATTATAATTCGGTTCGAAGGGCGTCAACGGTGCTGATGCTCATGGCACGGCGGGCGGGGATGAGTCCGGCTAGCAAGCCACACACCACCAACACAGCCAAGGCCGCCAAGCCCACCTGCAAATCTATACTTGGGTTTAAAAACATACTTTCGGCATCGCCTTCACCGAGTAATTGGCTTATACCGGCTAATAAGCTGACACCTGCCACCAAGCCCATATAACCTGCGGTGAAGGTTAACAGGAGGGCTTCGAGCATAATTTGACTGATGATGCTCCAAGGCGAAGCGCCAATGGCTCGCCGCACCCCGATTTCTTTGGTACGCTCGCGTACCACAATGAGCATGATGTTGCTCACGCCAATCACGCCGGCAAACAAGGTGCCTAAGCCAACAATCCATACCAGCACTTTGATGCCGAGGAAGAGGCCTTGGAATTTGGCAAATTCTGCCTCCAGATTAAACGAGCCCACGGCTGATTTATCGGCAGGAGAAACGCGATGTCGCTTTTTGAAGAGCTCGGTGAGTTTTTCTTGCACCACGGATGCTGGAACATTGGGTTTACTGGTGGCACTGAGCCAGCCTACATTGTCCCCCCAATTAAACACCTGCTGAAAGGTGGTGAAGGGAAGGTAGATGCTGTTCATGGCCTCTTCGCGGTTGTTGCTCGAAAGGGGTGAAAAAGTACCCACTACTTGAAAATACACCCCGCTTATTTGGATGTATTGCCCCAGTGGGTCTTCGTCTTTTTTAAACAGCGTTTCAACCGCTCGTTCGCCAATGACGCAGATTTTTCGTTTTTCTTGGATATCGAATTGGTTTAAAAAGCGCCCGCTGCGTAGGGTGACTGGTTGTATTTTTTGAATGATGGGTAAGTCGCCATTCACCGAAAATGCTGCTGTAACAGTGCCTCGGGTTACGTTGTTACCGCCGCGCCAGCCGCCTAACTGACAACGGGGAGCAATGTGTTCGAGCTCTGGAATGTTGTTGATGGCGGCTTCGATGTCGGCATTTTTGAAGTTAAAGCGGCGGTTGCGGGGCAGACCATCATATGGGAGCGAGGTGTTGCGCGTCCACATGAATACGCTGTTGGTGGCATTGCCTTGGAACGATTTGGTGACTCCATTTTGCAGTCCGTTGCCCGATCCCAACATAATTACAAGCATAAATATCCCCCAAAACACCCCAAATGCGGTGAGAAACGTACGCAGTTTATTGCGCATGAGCACCTGCCAAATCTCTTCCCAGCGGTCTATGTCCCAAATGCTATTCATCGCGCAAAGCTTCAATGGGTGGAATGGAAGCCGCTCTTCGTGCGGGGAAAAAGCCAGCAATGGTGCCAGCAGCAATCAAAACGCCGGTACACAGCAGTGCGGTTTGTAAATCGACTTCAGGGTTGCGGAAAAAATCTGCTGCCGGTAGTTGTCCACTCAAAGCCTCCAGCAAAAAGATGCCTGCCATCATCCCCAAATAGCCCGCCACGGTGGTAATAAGTACGCTTTCGAGCAGCACCATGCTAACTACGTTCCAAGGGGTGGCGCCCAAGGCCTTGCGGATGCCAATTTCGCGGGTGCGCTCCTTGACGGTAATCATCATGATGTTGCTTACGCCCACCACGCCGGCCAGAATGGTGCCAATGCCAATGAGCCAAATGAAAGCTTTGATGCCGGCCAGCAGCCCCATGACCTTGGTAAATTCTTCGTAGGTGTTCCAAATCCACAACGCGCGTTTGTCGTCGGGATGAAAGCGGTGCTGCTCGGCAAAACGCGTTCGGAGCTTTGTTTCAAGGGCTTCGGAGGCGGCCAAACTGCTTTCGTCGAGGGTAAAAACGAGTTGTTCAACGCGGTTTCCGTAGCCAAAGGCCTTGCTCGCAGTGGTGTAGGGGATGTAAGCGCGGCGCTCGTCGTTTTCGTCGGCATCGCTAAAAATGCCTACCACCTGAAACGAAATGCCGTTGATTTCAAACCACTCGCCAATAGGGTTTTTGCCTTTGAAAAGTTCCTCTTTGAGAGGCCTACCAATGCAGGCTGATTTGCGGAATTCTGTTACATCGCGCTCGTTCAAGAAGCGGCCCTCGAGTACGGTGAGGTTTTCGCCTACCACCATTTCTGGGCCTACGCCGCGCACATTCATATCGCTACCGTAATTGCCTTGGTAGGTGAATTGGTTGATGCTCCACATATTGTGACGGGGAGTGAAATTGGCGCGGTTGGGGAGGTCGGTAAGCAGACTGCTGTCTTCGATGGTAAGTTGAATGCGGCGGCCAGGCTGCAGGCCGTTGTGCGCCATGGTCATGTTGCCGCCACTGATCCAAATGGCATTCACGGCATCTTGCTCAAACTGGTGACGCACCCCGTTTTGCAGTCCGTTGCCGGTACCAAGCAAAATGATGAGCATAAAAATCCCCCAAGCCACGCTGAAGGCAGTGAGGAAGGTCCGCAGTTTGTTTTTGCGGATGGTTTCGAGGATTTCGCGCCAAAGTTCGCCGTCAAACATGGGCAGGTTCGGGTAAAATCAGTCCGTCTTTGATGCGGATGGTGCGCTGCGTGCGGGCTGCCACTTCGTTTTCGTGGGTCACAATCACCACGGTAATGCCCTGCCGGTGGATGTCTTGCAGCAGCTCCATCACCTGTACCGAGGTGGTGCTGTCGAGGGCGCCGGTTGGTTCATCTGCCAAAATGAGCGCAGGTTCGGTGATGAGTGCGCGGGCTATGGCCACACGCTGTTTTTGTCCACCGCTCATTTCGTTGGGCAAATGCTGCGCCCAATCTTTCAATCCCACCCGATCGAGGTATTCGAGGGCTAGTTCGTTGCGTTTTTTGCGCTTCACACCTTTATAATAGAGGGGAAGGGCCACGTTTTCCATGGCGTTTTTATAGTTCACGAGGTTGAAGCTCTGAAAAACGAAGCCAATGAGCTTGTTGCGCAGTTGGGCGGCTTTGGTTTCGCTGAGGTTTTTG
The DNA here is from genome assembly GCA_030682795.1 of Sphingobacteriaceae bacterium. Classification (GTDB taxonomy): domain Bacteria; phylum Bacteroidota; class Bacteroidia; order UBA7662; family UBA7662; genus PNNG01. The sequence continues at coordinate 21,517 of JAUXNJ010000031.1, read as the reverse complement.
ATGTGGTGACCAGCCAGGTGGTAGTCGCCGCTGTCGTAGGCATCGAGGATGCCCAAAATATTGAGCAGGGTAGATTTGCCGCTGCCGCTCGAACCCATGATCGATACCAGTTCGCCCTCCGCAATGTGCAGGTCGATGCCCTTGAGCACTTCGAGCTGCTGGTGGCCCATTTGGTAGGATTTGCGGATGTTTTGAAGATTGATCATAAGCTTGTCCGAAAATCGGGTTTGTAGGTGGGATTACAAACGGTTTTTAGGAGGTTTTAGCTTAATTAACATTGGGGGCAAAGAAAAGAAGTGGGGTGGGACTTTCCACCTGCCAAGGGGTTATGGCAGTCAACAGCCTTATGTAGATGGTGTTAAGAGGGAAATAGGGTGGGTGATGACGGGTTCGAACCGCCGACCCCTACCTTGTCGAGGTAGTGCTCTAAACCAGCTGAGCTAATCACCCATGGGGTAAAAATAGGGAAAGGATGGGAGATTTTGGAGGGTGATGGATTTTAGGGGGGTGGGGTTAAAGGACTAATGAAACCCGTCAGCTGCTGGCGCAGCTGGACTGGTTTTTCATTTTAGCGCTTGCTTGGGATGGTGGCAAGATTGACTCGCGATGCTCGCCCATCTTGTTAGGGGTTAAAGGACTAATGAAACCCGTCAGCTGCTGGCGCAGCTGGACGTGTTTTTCATTTTAGCGCTTGCTTGCGCCGCTGGGGGCGGCGCAGACGCGCGCTAAAATGAAAAACCCGCATCGTCTGCGACGATACGGGTTTCATTGTCGGGGTGGCAAGATTCGAACTTGCGACCTCCTGCTCCCAAAGCAGGCGCGATAACCGGGCTACGCTACACCCCGAGCGGTTACCTTTGAAGGTGCGGTGAGACCGGGATTCGAACCCGGGGTACGGTTGCCCGTACGACAGTTTAGCAAACTGTTGGTTTCAGCCACTCACCCATCTCACCATTGGCCTAGGCCAATTGGGACTGCAAATATAGAACTTTCCATTTCGGTTTACCCCTTGGAAAGAAAAAACCAGAAATATTTTTTCTGGCTGCTTAAAACGCCCCATCTGAGCGATGCGATCCCGTTTGGATTCGAACCAAAGACCTACTGCTTAGAAGGCAGTTGCTCTATCCAGCTGAGCTACGGGACCAGTAAACGGCTGCAAAGATAGCATTTTTTCGTAATTTTGCGCCGCATGGGAACCAAAACTAGCTTGGTAGCCTTATGCAGCCAGTATAAACTTAAAACAAAAATATATGTCAGTATTAGTAGGCCGTAAAGCCCCTCATTTTAGTGTTGGCGCCGTAGTAAATGGCGACGAAATCATCGAAAACTTCTCACTTGACCAGTACATTGGCAAAAAACACGTGATTTTCTTTTTCTACCCGAAAGACTTCACTTTTGTTTGTCCAACCGAATTGCATGCCTTCCAAGAGAAAATTGCTGAGTTCGAAAAGCGTGGTGTAGCTATCGTAGCTGCCTCTACCGATACCGAAGAGTCGCATTGGGGTTGGTTGCAAATGCCTAAGAACGCAGGCGGCATCCAAGGCATCACTTACCCAATCGTTGCCGATACCACTAAGACCATCAGCATGAACTACGGCGTTTTGGCAGGTTCTTATGACTACAACGACGAAGGCGAAATGACTGCCAACGGACCAATGATCGCTTACCGCGGTTTGTTCCTCATCGACAAAGAAGGTATTGTGCAGCACCAAGTGGTGAACAATTTCCCGCTTGGTCGCTCTGTTAGTGAAGCCCTTCGCATGGTCGACGCCTTACTTTTCCATGAGGAAAAAGGTGAAGTTTGTCCAGCCAACTGGGAGCCCGGCAAAGACGGTATGAAGGACACCCACGCTGGTGTTGCTGATTACCTTGCTTCTCACTAAGCTTATCAGGTAGTTCACTATCAAAGAAAAAGCCCCGTTCTACCAGAGCGGGGCTTTTTTTGGCTGAATCGCGGGTGATTCCGCCTATTTTTTGATGAATTTGGCCTGGTACATCCAGCCGCTGCTTTGGTTTACGGCTTGGATGGTGATAAAGCCGCTTGCAAATCCTGGCAAATCGATGCGGTCGCTGGCCTCAGCCGTGCCGCTGTAAAGCAATTGCCCGTTGATGCCATACATATGGATGTTGTACCGGCCTTCTGGCAATTTAAGGGAGATGTATTCGCTGGCCGGATTTGGGAAAACCGTGAATTTCTCAGGTGTGCTTTGGTAGATACTGCTGTTCAAACCCAAAATGGTAATGTTGCCATTGGCGTCGAAGGGGTCCGACCATTTGGGATTGGTGAACACATCTACCCCGGTAAGTGTGCGTAAGAAGTCGGCCAACTGGGTTTTTTGCAAGGCAGTTAGCTGCAAATTACCACCCGGTCCATTTAAACGCGGGTCAAGGTTGGTATTCGCAGGGTTTTGGGGGATGAGGTTGTAGTGTTCAATCACTTGCTGGATGGTGGTGAATGAACCTGTGTGCATCATGGGGCTATTCAAGCTGCCGCTTGGATTAAATAAATTACGTAAAGAAGGAGCCCGCGTGTTGGCAAGGTCGAGACCCGCCTGGTCACCCGCTTTTCCTATTACTCCATTATTCAGCGAAAGCGGGTCAATATCAAACTCAGGCATTCGGTGGCAAGTTTGGCAACCGGGAGTACCTGGGCCATTTACATGCATAAAAATTTGCTTTCCTGCATTTTCGTTGGCGGTGAAGTTAGGGAAGGGCATGCCTTGTCCCTGTACCTGCGCCCGGCCAATGTCGAATTTTGAGTCGAACGACTGGATGCTTCTTACAAACTGTGCCAAAGCCTGTTGCATTTTGGCTTCGGTGATTTGGGGCGAACCGAAGGCAAACTGGAACAGCTGTGGGTAATATGACACAGTATTCATCTTCCGAATCAGAGAATCCATATCGGGCTGACCGCCGAATCCGCCGAATCCCATTTCCACATGGTCTTGAATGGGCTGTGTAACCTGGTGCTCCAGCGTAGGTGAGCGCTCATCCCAGAAAAAACTTGGACTGGTACCGTAGCGGGCATTTACCAAGCGCATGGAGTGCCTGCCTGTTAAGCCGCCATCCAATCCAATACTCTGCACCGCGGTGTCTGAAAACGCAAAGGCCTGGATGTGACAACTGGCGCACGCAATGCTGTTGTTGGCGGAAAGTTTTTTGTCGTAAAACAACACCCTGCCGAGCGTGGCCCGGGCGTCGGTAATTGGATTTGCAACAGGGGTATTGTCTTTGTTAATGTAGGCCGGCTTGCCTTGATTGGCGTAATTGTACAAATTGGTAAGGTCGATGGTGCCGGCAACTAAGAGTACTGTGCCGATCAACAGCACCAAAGGAAGTAAATGAGTTTTTTTCATAGCAGGTTTAGGGTCGTAAACAGCGTTTAGACTTCCGTCTAAGCTAATGGATTAATGCACCAAGAACAAATGTGCTGATTTATTTTGAAGCGATATGTAACCTGGGTTACAAAAAAAAAGAGTGTCTCGATTTAACTGAGACACTCTTTAAGCTTAGCGTTTAAATGGGCTTACACTCATCTGAACTGCGTTTTATTCGGCATACATGCTTTCGTATTCTGCCTTGAACTTTTCCATGATCACCTTGCGCTTGAGTTTCATGGTAGCAGTGAGTTCGCCAGTTTCAACGCTCCAGGAAGTTGGCAGCAATTTGAATTTTTTGATTTTCTCCCATTGGCCAAAGCCTTCGTTGTAATGGTCGATTTCGCTTTGGAACTTCTCGAGGAGTTTCGGGTTTTTGATGACTTCGGCTTGGCTGGTGAACGCAATGCCGTGGTGCTCACACCAGTATTTTACATTGTCCCATGCCGGCGAAATTAGCGCGGAAGGGAAGTTTTTGCTTTCTCCACACACCATCAATTGCTCAATAAGCAACGACTCCTTGAATTTATTCTCCATCACCTGTGGGGCAATGTACTTGCCGCCAGAAGTTTTGAAGATTTCCTTTTTACGGTCGGTGATTTTGAGGTTTCCGCTGGCCGTAAAGGTGCCAATGTCGCCGGTGTGGAACCAGCCATCTTTGTCGATTACCTCTTCGGTGAGCTCAGGACGTTTATAATAGCCCATCATTACGTTCGGACCCTTGCAAAGAATTTCGCCATCCTCTGCTAACTTCACTTCCACGCCTTCTAATACCGGGCCTACCGCGCCAAACTCCACTTGCATGGTGGCGAAGTAGTTTACCGAAATTACGGGAGATGTTTCAGTAAGGCCGTAACCCTCGAGTACCGGAATTTGGGCCGACCAAAATACCCGGGCCAAACGCGGTTGCAAAGCCGCAGCACCGCTTACAATGGCTTTTACATTGCCACCCAAAGCCTCTCTCCATTTGCTGAAGATGAGTTTGTTGGCAAGCTTGAGCTGGGTTTCGTACCACCAGCCGTTAGCGCCATTGAGTTCGTAGCGCAAGCCAAGGTTGAGCGCCCAAAAGAACAGCGCCTTTTTAACGCCGGTGAGCTCGTGGCCCTTCGATACAATTTTGTCATACACCTTTTCCAACAAACGCGGCACCGATGAAAATACCTGCGGCTTAATTTCTTTGAGGTTGTCGGCGATGGTTTCCATGCTCTCAGCATAATGGATGCTAATGGAGCGATACATCATCATATAGGTGAGCATGCGCTCATAAATATGACAGAGGGGGAGGAAGCTCAGGGCATTGTCGCCAGGACTGCACGGCACCCGCTTATCGCTGGCTTCTACGTTGCTGGCCACATTGCGGTGACTCAGCATGACGCCTTTGGGGAAACCAGTTGTTCCTGATGTGTAAATAATGGTGAATAAATCGTCGGCTTTAACGCTGGCTTTGATGCTTTCCACTTGCTTGAGGTCGCCACCTTCGCCTGCCTTTTTTACTTCGCTCCAATGTTTTGCGCCCGCTACCTGGTCGAAAGTATAAACCCCTTGCACCGTTGGTACGTTGGCCGCAATCTTTGCGATGCGCTCGTATAAATCGGCGCTTGAAACAAAAATGTACTTTACCTCTGCATGGTTGAGGATATAGTTGTAGTCTTCATCGGTAATGGTGGGGTAGATGGGCACATGAACGGCGCCAATTTGTAACATACCAAAGTCGAGGAAATTCCATTCTGGCCGATTATTGGAGATATTGGCAATTTTATCGCCTGGCGCAACACCCATTGCTAACAGTCCCAAGCTCACGGCATTGGCTTCAGCAATCAGGTCGTCGGTACTGTAATGCACCCACTTGCCTTTTTCTTTGCCAGCCAAGGCTGTTTTTAAAGGATGGTTTTGCTTCTGGTGCGGAAGTATGTCAAAAAGTCTTTCGATTTTCATAAGGATCGCTTTATTCGCTCAATTTCGTAAAGAAAGTCTGATTTTTCAAGGGCAAAAAAAAATCCTCCTAAAAAATCAGGAGGATTTATAAAGGTTGATCGGCAATTTATTGTTTCACGATTTTGCTCAGCTGTGTTTTGCCATTTACTAAGCTCTGTGCGGTATAGATGCCGGCAGGCAGCGTAGCCACATTTAGGCTGATTTTAGTCGCTGACGATTCTAAAGAAACATTATGTTCCATCACCAATTGTCCCAGGCTGTTGAGCAGTTGTATGCGCACTGTGCCCTGCACGGCGTCATTGAAATCAATGAATAATTCATCCTTCACAGGATTAGGATAGGTACGGAGCGGAATAGTGGCTAGTTGCTCTTTGACACTCACGGTATTTGGAATGAGCACTTCGTCCACAAAAAGGTTATTGCCGTAATTACTGGTGCCTTTAAAACGAACCAGTACGTCGTTTTGGCCAACAACGCTCGATAAGCTGACAGTTTCCTGGCGCCACTCATTGGCTGCCACTGTATTGTAGGCTGCAGTTTGAGGAGCCCTGGTAGAAAGTTGTGCACCTGACTTGTCATAAAGCACATTCCAACTGGCACCACAATCAGTTGATACTTCTACTTCTAACTTGTCATTGGTAGAAGTTGTGTATTGTGCGTGCGCAACGTGAAAAAACAAATTAGCGCTTACCGCAGCCTGACTCATATCCATACGCGGTAGGTACAAATAGTCGATTTCTCCTGAGCCGATGTCATAAAAATTGATGCGCGCTGAACGCTGTGTACCATTGGCTCCTGGGACGCCGAGCGACCAACCGTTGGTAGCAGAGGCGCCATTATCAACTGCCCAATTGGTGGGGGGGAAAGTCCCTTGGAAACTAGTAGTAACAGTATTCACCTGATCTGCCGTATAGAACATTGCTCCTGCAGCTGTAGCTCGCACTTGACTAGGGTGTGGCGCCCCGTTCATGGTCAGGATTCGGAATTCAAAGGTTGTTCTTCCGGTGGGAAGATTGGTGCTGTTTAAAGCAACATTGGTAGTTGCGTTTGGCGCTAAAGTTCCAGTCCAATTAATGGTTTGTACGTTAGTACCAATAGTTTGTCTGATTTGTAAGCTGGTAATTGGCGTTGTGCCTTGGTTAGTGATGCTTACTTGCGGGCTAATGGCTGGTGTACAAACATAAAAACCACCAGCGTTATATTCTAACTTGGAATTGAGTGGTACAGGTAGAGGATCTGACTTTTTTGCTTGGGCAATTTCTTTGGTAATATCATCTTGTACAAACGCCACCACACCTAACTCTGCGATGTCTCTGATAAAGGTCGGTACAGGTGCTGCGATGGTTATCACTTGCGATTGCCCATTGGTCCAGGTAGCTGGCAAGCTTGTTCCAGTAGGATTAGGAAGCATTTTCCGCATCACGCTGTAAAAGTCGGTTTCTCCATTGCTGCCAGGAGGCGTGGGGAAGTTCATATGGCGCTCAATGAGGGCAATACGTGCAAACCAGTTACCGCTGGTAACAGCTTGTGCTGCCGTAACGGTCATGCTTACAAAAATACTATCCCAATTGGCATTGAAGCTGTGCTCCAGTTGAATGGTAAAAGGAGATGTAACGCTTTGGCGATTGTTGATGATGGTTTGGGTGAGATTTAGACTATGACCATTTCCAATGATTTGGCCTTCGTGACGGGCATTTGGCGCTGAATTTACCCCATAGTAGGTGCGGCGAGCATTAGGCTCGGTTGGGTTTTGGAGGTGTATGGGGCCAGCACTAGGAATGGGTACCTGATACTTCAAACCGATAATTGCTGAGCTATTGGCGGTAAGCAAAGCATGCGTAGTTGGATTGGCAGAGGCGCAAGGACCACAGTTTTCGCCAGAAAACACTTCGTAAAGTTGGGTGCGAGGAGCTTGGGCGTAGCTATTTGCTGCGGAAGCAAGTAGGCATAAGGTGAGTATCTTTTTGAACATACGAATCTTGTTTTGTAGAACGAATCTAAAGAATTTCTTGAAAAAAAAGTTCGCTCAAAAAAAAAGCCGGATAAAATCCGGCTTTTTTAAAGTGTAGAAACTTCTATTGTTTCACGATTCGCTTTATTTCAACTTGGTCATTCATGCTGGTTTTTACATAGTACATACCAGCTGCTAAATGGCTCAAATCTACCGTATGGCTGTGGGTGCCAGCAAACAAATCACCTAAATTAAGACGATGCACCAACTGACCAGAAATATTCATGATTTCTACCGCTACTTCGCTATCACGAACCAGATTAAAGTTCAAAACAGCTTGTGAGCTTACTGGATTTGGATATACTTCAAAGCTACCAGAAATCAGGGCATCATTTTTCACAGAGGATGCTAAGCTGGCACCGGCCTTGATTTTAGCCCCTTTATAGGCAATTTTGGAGGCATTAGCTTGAACAAAAACAACCACAAACAAGCGGTCTTGCAGAAAGCTTGAAGGTAGAGGGTAGTTGTAATTAAATGGAGTGGCTGTTTCACCATTGCCAAGATTCGTTCCGTTTTGGTTAGGGAGCAATTTGCGAACTACCATTGGGAAGTCCTTTTCGCCGTTCGTTCCTGGAGGGGTGGCATAATTGATGGGGTCTTCAACTACCGCAATGTGTAAAACCAAATCATTCGAATTGATACCAATGTTGCGAATAACGCTACCATCAACAAACAGGGTGTTGTTTTCGATTCGGGTGTTTACCGTGTATGTGAAGGCGTTAGGCATGTTGTTGTGGTAGTTGTCGATTACGGTTTGGGTAACCTGACTTGGAGACATGCTTGCATTGGCTCCCAAACGTACGGCAGGCACGCCTGAAACACCGTAATAGTTTACACGTGCAGTAGGATCTGTTGGGTTAAAACTGTACATAGGGTCAACACCCGGCCAGCTCACGTGATACTTCAAAGAAGTAGCCTTCAATTTATTATTGTTCATCACGGCTTCAAGGCCAGGGTTTTGTGTGGCGCATGGACCGCAAGAAGCATTGGTGAAATGTTCGAAAACCACCAAATTGCTGATTACGCTCGACAGTGCACTAATGCTTACTGTAAGTGTATCAGTATTGACACCTGCACCATTGATGTTACTCATCCACATACTAATGGAATAAATTCCTGCGGTGGTAACAGTAAGGGGAGTGCCATGAGTAAAGTTGTACATAGTACCGCCAGCGATGTTTAAGCCAGTTAAAGCTTGGGTAACTGCTGCGCCGTTGTTCACGCGATAATGTAAGCTGCCAGAAGTGATGGCAGAAGAACCGAGGTTAAGGATGCGACCAGCAACTGTGTTGGGTGCGTTCAAATAAATGAAAGGTGCAATAGAACTACTAGCCAATTTTGCGCCAAGTGCAGGTTGCGTTCCTGGAATAAATTGGTAATAGTGGTTGGTGGAAGCACCTGCGTCGGTTCCAGCAAGTGGTGGTACTGGTGCTGAAGGGCCGAAGGTTGTGGTTTGATTCGCCAGTAGACCGATGGTGAAGTTCGATGTACAATTAGCATAACGCTGGTCAACCAAGTAAATGTTGTTGGTGCTTTCTTCAAGCACTACAGCCCAATAGGTCCAACAAGCAGTATTGCCAGGGATGCTGTAAGAGTTGAACTGGATCCAGTGCTGACGGTTAGGAGCGGTGCCAAAAGTTTTGGTAACAATGTGGTCGTTAGCTCCGGTGCCTTCCATGCCAAAAACTACTACTGAGTTGTCAGGAATGTTGGCGGAAGGGAAGGTGTTAACACCATAAGCAGGAATGTTCGTGCTGGCCGTGTTGAAGGTTACGATGCCAGAACTTCCGGCTTTGTACTGCGTTACTGGTGCACCATTAAAATTAAAGGTGAAAGGAATGGTTTGCACTGGCGAATAGGTTGCCGCGGCATTGCTGCCTGCCAAGATAGAATTCCAACCAGCCACAATGCCTCCGCCTACCGGGAATTCATTGTCTTGGTTTAAACCACCCGGATTGCCCGGGGCGTAGGTGTGTGCAATCATATAGTAGCCTGTCTGGGCCTTGAGGCCAAACGAAGCTGCCACAACAAAAGCGAGGAGTGTAAATATTTTTTTCATACAACAGGTTAAATGAGAACACGATATTAGGAATTAATTCATGAGTTCCCAATGCTTTTATATTTTTTTATAAAAAGCAACGACTGCCATTCTGTCACATTCTAGCAGAAGCTTCCTATCTTTGTGGAAATTTGAATTTATGGCCAAGCAATTTTCAGGGAACGTTTTTGAGAAGGTGCAAGACGAACAACGGCAGGGAGAGGTGTATGAAGCCACTACCGTTTTAGGCGGGAAGAAAAAAATGTACCTCGAAAGTTATGGTTGCCAAATGAATTTCAGCGACAGCGAAATTGTGGCTTCTATCATGGCCGATAATAATTACGTAGCTACCACGGAGCTTTCTGAGGCAGATGTTGTGTTTATTAACACCTGCTCTATCCGCGAAAATGCAGAGCAAAAGGTTCGGGGCCGCTTGCAGGTCTTCCGCCAACATAAAAAGCAAAAGCCCGATATGATGATTGGCGTTTTGGGCTGTATGGCCGAGCGCCTGAAGTCAAAGCTGCTCGAGCAAGAAAAGCTGGTGGATTTGGTGGTTGGTCCGGATGCCTACAAAGACCTCCCCAACCTGCTTAACAAAGTTGATTCGGGGCAGCAGGCCGTAAACGTGCTGCTATCTCGCGAGGAAACTTATGCCGACATTACCCCTGTGCGTTTAGGTGGCAATGGCATTTTGGCCTTTGTAACCATTATGCGGGGCTGCGACAATATGTGCTCGTTTTGTGTGGTGCCCTTCACGCGTGGCCGCGAGCGGAGCAGAGATGTGCACACCATCGTAGAAGAGTGCCGTCAGCTTGCCGAGCAAGGCTACAAGGAGATTACCTTGTTGGGACAAAATGTAGACTCGTATCATTGGTCTTCAGAGGATGGAACCGAAACTGTGAATTTTGCGGGCTTGCTCGACCGGGTTGCTAAAATTGACCCTTTGGTGCGGATTCGCTTCTCCACTTCTCACCCCAAAGACATTACCGACGAAGTGCTGCACACTATGGCCGCACACCACAATATATGTAAGTGTATTCACCTGCCCGTGCAAGCAGGCAGCAGCGAAGTGCTCAAGCGCATGAACCGCACCTACGACCGCGAGTGGTACCTCGACCGGGTAGCAGCTATCCGTCGCATTTTGCCCGATTGCGCCATCACTTCCGACATCATTGCGGGTTTTTGTGGCGAAACCGAGGAGCAGCACCGCGAAACCATCAGCATGATGGAGTCGGTACGCTATACCATGAACTTCATGTTCAAATATTCAGAGCGCCCGGGTACCTTGGCCGCACGCAAGTTTGAAGATGATGTGCCGGAGGAGGTAAAAGGGCGTCGTTTGCAAGAAATCATTGATTTGCAAGGCCAGCATTCCCTCGAGAGCAACCAAGCAGACCTCGGCAAGGTATTCGAAGTGCTCGTGGAAGGCCCGTCGCGCAAGTCGGATGAGCATTTCTGCGGTCGCAACAGTCAGAATAAGATGCTCGTATTCCCGCACCAAGGCGTAAAAGCCGGACAATATGTGAACGTATTGGTAGAGCGGGTTACCCAAGCCACGCTCATTGGTCGCATTGTGGATTAAAACACCCGCCTCATGGATTTACAACAGGTAAAACAACGGTTTGGGATCATTGGCAACGCGCCTTCGTTGAACCATGCCTTGCGCATTGCCACCCAGGTAGCGCCTACCGATGTGTCGGTGCTTATTTCGGGGGAAAGCGGGGTAGGTAAGGAGGTCTTTTCTAAGATTTTACACCAGCTCAGCAACCGCAAACATGGCAAATTTATCGCTGTAAACTGCGGTGCTATTCCTGAAGGCACCATCGATTCTGAATTGTTTGGCCATGAAAAAGGCTCCTTCACGGGTGCTTTTGAAGCGCGACAGGGCTATTTTGAAACTGTAAACGGCGGCACCATCTTTTTAGATGAGGTAGCCGAGATGCCTTTAGGCACCCAAGCCCGTTTGCTGCGGGTACTCGAAACCGGCGAATTCATCAAAGTGGGTGCCAGCAAGGTGCTCAAAACCGATGTACGTGTGATAGCCGCCAGTAATGTGGATTTGCCTACCCTTATCAGCAAGGGCAAATTCCGCGAGGATTTATACTACCGCATGAATACGGTAGCCATTCACATCCCTGCTTTGCGGGAACGGCCCGAAGACATTCCGCTTTTGTTCCGCAAGTTCGCCGTGGATTTTGCTGGTAAATACGCTACTCAGCCGGTTCAACTCGATCCGCAGGCCATGAGCTTTATGCAGCAGTACCCTTGGCCAGGGAATATTCGTCAACTCAAAAACGTAGCCGAGCAGGTTTCGGTTTTAGAGCAATTTCGGTTGGTAGAAGGCGAAGAGATTTTGCGTTACTTGCCACCGATGGTCAGCAAGAGTCAATTGCCCATGGTGCTGCCCAACGGCGGTGCGCAAGAAGAGCTCAACGAGCGGGACATCTTATATAAGGTGTTGTTCGACATGAAAAAGGACCTCAACGAGCTTAAAAAAGTGGTAGGACACTTGGTTACGCAGGAGAATTTGGAAGATATGCCGGCAGCAGAGCAGGTGTATATTCAAAACCTGGTTGCCGATGGGGCAGAGTCGAAAAGCCTCAGCATTACGCCACAATTTGTTAGCAATGCTCCCTCCAACGAGTTCCGATCGCGCTTCGATACACAGCCTGATGTGGAAGACATAGAAGAAAACCTCTCCCTGGAAGAAGTAGAGCGGCAAATGATTACACGCGCCCTTAAAAAACATCAAGGCAGGCGTAAAAACGCCGCCATTGAACTAGGCATCTCAGAACGCACCCTGTATCGCAAAATCAAAGAGTATGACATCGATTTTTAAGTGGCTTTTGCTTGCGGTGATGTTGTTGCCTGTAGGAGGTTGCGGCATTTACAGTTTCAGCGGTGCGTCGATTCCGCCTGAGGCCCGCACCATGAGCATTATACAGTTCGAAAACAATGCGCCTATTGTGGTGCCGGTGCTCGCACAAGTGCTCTCAGACCGTATGCGGGATAAGTTTTTAGCCGAAACTGGCTTGCGATTGATAGATGAGGATGGCGATCTCAAATTTGAAGGCACAATCATTGAATATGCTGTGGCACCTTCTGCGCCAGCGGCTAATGAAACTACTACTTTGAGCCGGCTCACCATTGGGGTCAAGATAACCTATAGCAGCCGTATCAATCCCAAAGACGATTGGGAGCAGACCTTTAGGCGTTTTGCCGATTATGACGCTTCTCAAGATTTACAGGCAGTAGAAAACCAATTGATTGACGATATTGTGCGACAATTAATCGACGACATCTTTAACAAGGCATTTGTAAACTGGTAATGAATTTAGACCTGCTCCTTTCGTTTGTACAAGCTCCCCAGAAAATGGCCGACCACCCTGTGTCCGATTTGGAAGGTATGGTGGCCGAGTACCCGTATTTTTCAGCGGCGCAGCTATTGCTTTTAAAGCAGTACAAACTACAAAATAGCAGTAAATTCAACAAACAACTGCGACATGTAGCCGCGGTTTTGCCCGATCGCAAGCAGTTGTACAGACTGATTGAAATATGGCCGGAGGAAGTAGCGGAAGTGCTTGCTGCTGATGTGGAAGTGGAGGTAGTGCCGGTGCCTGCTGCGCAGCCTGTGTTCATTCAAGAAGAGCCCCGGATGTTATTAGACGAGCCCATTGAATTGGCAGCGCCTTTGTCAGAAGTGCCTTTGGAGCAATTGGAGGCAGTACAAGGTATTGGCAAGGAAGCAGCTGCACAAGGTCAAGTTGTTGATGAAAGCACGGAAGTCTTGAATGAACAAGTGCTTGCTGATGCGATAGAAACAACTCAAGAAGAAGTATTGCCTCAAGAGACCGCTGAAACAACCGACCCAGTAGCAGCAGCCGTTGATGAAAATGAAATGGTGATAGCTCGGCAGGATTTTCAAACAGAGGATGAAGTTGCTGCAGAATCTGAAGAAAAATCATCCGAAACCACAGCATTGCCTGGTGCTCAGTCGGAACAAGATTTGAGTCAAAATGCAGAGGAGCTGGCAACTACTGCTGCTTTAGAAGCTGATGAATCAAACGACGAGTTAATGATTGACACTGAGCAGCCAGTGGAAGAGTGGCCCGTATTGGAAGATACAGCAACAGAAGAGGCTTTAGAAGTGCCAGCCGTACAAAGCGACGCGCCTTTGTTGCCGCAACCTGATGCAGCCATATTTCCAACTGCTGCACCTGTGGTGCCTCCTGAAAGGGAGTCTGTAGCACCATCCGCGGCCTCGTCCAGTTCGATATTGGCTGGGCCTGCTGATACAACTGCGTTGCCTAAGCAACCAGAAGAAGTAGCAGCGTTTATAGCTAAGCCACACAATCGTTTGAGCTGGTTCAAGTTTTTTGCCGGCAAGCCTTTACGCGAGCAGAGTGATGAGGTGCTAGATCAGCTGTATCAGGAGCATATGCAGCAAGATTTATTGCGTGCGCCGGAGCAGGACCAGCAGATTTCGGCCATGCGTGCCCAAATTAATCGTGACGAAGAAGTGCCTAGTTCGAAGGCCTTGGAGGAGGAAATCAGGCGGTTAGCCTACGAAAGCATCTCTGACGATGAATTGCCTGCTAGCGAAACTTTGGCTGGAATTTATGCCGCCCAGCACGATTATAAGAAGGCCATCCGCATCTATCAAAAATTGATTTTGAAATTTCCCGATAAAATGAGTTACTTTGCCCGACTGATTGAAGAACTGCGTGCGAAAAGCTAAGCTCTATTCCATCATATTCATCCAATAAAAAGCATAAGCATATAAAATGTATACATTCATCACCATTTTGATCATTGTGGTATGTGCCCTGATGATCCTCATCGTTCTCGTTCAGAAGCCTAAGGGTGGCGGTTTGGCGTCTAATTTTTCATCTACCAACCAGGTAATGGGCGTAAAGCGCACAACCGATGTGGTTGAAAAGGCTACTTGGGTATTGAGCATTGCCCTTTTTGTATTGGCCATGATGATCAACGTTTGGATTCCACGCGAAGAGATGGCAACACAAAACAGCTTGTTGAAAGACAAGGCTGAGCAAGCGCCGATTAATGTGCCCGGTGCGCCTTCACCTACTGCAGATCCTGCTGCTGAACAGCCTGCCGGTACTGAAATGATTGAAGCAGAGCCCGTAAACTAATAAACGGATTATAGCATAAAAGAAGCCATTCTGAAAAGGATGGCTTTTTTTGTGGATGGAAGTGGGGCCATAGCGGGAGCCTGGTTACAATTTGCTCAAAGAAGCTGAACATAAGTATGTAGCCTTTGCAGCAGAACGTTAGGCTGGCTGTGACTTTAAATTTCTGCAAGCACGCAGCTTTTGAGTATAGTATTTATCTCAATAAAAATACTGTTCCATACACAACTTCAGGAGCCGAGCGACAGCCATCGTAATATAAAACATAGCTGTAGGCACTTGGTGCGCCTAGGTTTCCATCTATGTAACCGTTCCAACGGGCTTGCGGATCGGTTGTTTGGAAGATGACGCTACCCCAACGGTCGTAAATGCGGAGTTCATAGGTGCCTGTAAACGAGGTTACGGGGTAAAATTCGTCGTTTAAGCCATCACCATTTGGCGTGAATGCGGTGGGGAAGAAAAATTTGAAATCGTTCACTGTGGCATTGATGCTTAATTCGTCTGCTGCACAACTGCCACGGGTAACACGAAGTATGTAAGTGCCCGAATCACTTAGCCAGCTATTTTCTAGGGTAAGCTCCCGGCCAACCAAACTGTCGCCATTGGGTAAAATCCATAAATAGCGGGCATTTGGCACTTCGGTGGCTGTAAATTGAATGGGATTACCGACACAAATACGGGTTTTTCCTTGAATTTGAATGTCGGGCAGCTGAGGTTGAATATCAACCCACACGGAGTCGGCCAGACTCAAGCAGCCATTGCGCTCAGTTTGGAGGTAATACCAGCCTGATTGTATAGGCTTGGCATTGAGAATGCTGGGGTTTTGGAGGGTTGAGGTAAAGCCCAAAGGGCCGCGCCAGCGATACCCACCTGCCTGAGCTTGGGCGCTGAGCTGCAAGGTGTTTCCTTCACAAATACTAGCAGTGGCTGATGCGGGAATAGAGACGGGCAGTGGCAGCAGGTTGATGGTTATTTCTGCACTGAGGTTGCTGCATCCCTGGGTGGAGATGGCTTGGCAGCGGTAAAGACCACCGCTGGTGGCATTGAAACGTGTTTGATTGGCTCCGGGTATGACGAGCCCATTGTGAAACCATTGATAGCTATGATTGGGTATAGGTTGGACTTCGAGATTGGCCACAGAAAACTCACAAAGGTCGATGTTGCTATCGCTTAGCAAGACAAGATTTGGCACTGGAGCGAAATTCACTACCAAGGTATTGGACCGTGCACTACAGCCATTGGTATCAGTAACCACCACTTGGTAACTGCCATTTTGATTGGTTATTAAGATTGGGTTAGAGGTGCCAAGGGCAGTACCGTTTCGTTCCCATTCGTAGCTGAGCAACGGAGAAGGATTGCTGATAAAGAGCGCTACCGAATCGCCCATACAGGCATTTAATGGTGTATTGTGACCAATGGTAGCTGCTGGTAGGCTCAATTGGGTGATAACAGCAGACTCCGAGGTGTCGCGGCAGCCATTAGCATTGGTAATTACTAGCTGATAAGTACCGCCAGCAGTTGCGTTAAGTTGGTTGGTATTTGCACCGTTGAGAAGGGTGCCATTAAGCAGCCAGGCATAGCTGGTGGCAATTGGGTTTCCTTGCAATAGTAAACTATCGCCGCTACAAAGATTTATGGAGCCATTTGGCAACAATGTGGCTATTGGAAGTGGGTTTACAACCACTGTCAAACTGCTCGAGTTGCTGCTGCAATTATCGCTGGTGGTTATTTGTACCAGGTATTGCCCCGCTTCACTAGTCTTAAGGTTCGCCAAGGTGTCGTTGGTAAGTACAATGCCATTGCGGTACCATTGATAGCGGTAGGTTGGTGTGTCGAGTGCGCTGATGGTAACAGAGTCGCCTGCACAAATTTGAAGTGGGCCATTGGCGTTGATCTGGGTATTGGCAGGTGTAAATTGTTGGATGCTAAAAGGACCGAAGGATTGGTTACAATTATTAGTATCTGTAGTAACGAGGCTGTAGGAGCCAATTACTCTCACCCAAAGACTGTCGTTGGTAGCGTTGGGAAGATCAACACCGTTTAGTTGCCATTGGTAATTTATCGGTGAAGTGCTACTAGCACGCAGCAAAGTGCTATCCCCGTTGCAAATCAAGCCGCCGTTTACTATCTGAACATTTACCAATGCTGCTTCAAAAGCAGTAATGGCAAGGGTATTGGAGCTGTCCATACAGCCACCAATACCTGTATAAAATACGCGGTAATTGCCGGGATGTGTGGTGGTGAGAAGGGTGTCGGAATGTGATAAAGCCAAACCGTCGCGGAACCAGCTAAATGATTGGATATTTTGTCCTTGGAAGGACAAGGTAAGGCTGTCGCCAATGCAAATTTGAGGGCTTTGGTTACTACTCAGTTGCCCTTGTGGGGTGAGCTGTTGCCAAATTTGAAACGCGGCAGTTGTATCGCTACAACCATTACTATTACTTACAATGATTTGATAACTTCCAGCCTGGCTTACCTGGAGACTGGTATCATTGGCACCTGCAATGGGGTTTCCGTTGAAAAGCCATTGGATGCTGTCTGCACTGCTTACGGTTAGCTGAATGGCTTGGCCTGGACATAAACTATCGTTTCCGCTGAGTTGAATGCTGGGTAACTGAATGGGATTGGCAGTCACTGCAATTATATTGCTGATTTGTTCGCACAGACTGCTGTCACTGATAATTAAGGTGTAGTTGCCCGCCTGATTTACCCAAAGCTGATGGGTATTGGCCCCAACAAGGGAAGTGTCGTTTCGCAACCATTGGTAAGTGTAACCACCCGGTGCAGTGAGTAATATGGAGTCATTTCCGCACAGATTAGTGGGGAAGACATTGGCTGAGATGGTACTTGGGAGTGTTTGTGTAAAGGAAATCTGTGTGGAGGCAGAGGTATCGCTACATCCCTGAGGGGCCTGCACCAATACCCGGTAGGCCCCTGTTGAACTTACTTGTAGTGTTGCGGTGGTATCGCCTACTAAAAGGGTGTCGTTGCGAAGCCATTGATATTGATAGCCAACAACCGCTTGTACTTGCAAAGTGGCCGTTTGGCCTGCGCAAAGTGAATCGCTTCCGCTGACGATTTGTACCGCAATCGGCCCTGGAACAACGGTGAGCAGCACAGAATCTGCCAGGCTTGTGCAACCATTAATGGTAGTCCTTACTAAATACCAGCCCGTTTGAGCTTGCCCGGTGATGCTCAGCTGGGGGGTTCGAATAGAGGCGGTGAAACCATTTGGACCCATCCAGGCGTAGCTCGCGCCACTTAGACTATCAGCGCTGAATTGTGCCACATCGCCTGGGCATAAACTATCGCTGGCTAAACTTGCTAAAGCTGGGGTTGGAATTTCGTATACCCGTACAAAAGTGCTGTCAGGTTGCCGAGTACAGCCATTTAAAGTTACTGAAACCGTGTACCAACCTGAATCTGCTAGGCTTGCGGTTGCAACGAATGGGTTACGCAAACTACTGCTAAAGCCATTGGGGCCAGACCATAAATAGGTCATCCCAGTTAAGCTATCAGCGTTTAGTTGGATGTTTTCGTTGATACAAAAGGGTCCTGTATTCGAGGGGTTTGGATTGCCCGGTAAGGGCTTCATGCCAACCCACACCGTATCTGGCTCCGAATTACAGCCATCTACAATGGCAATCACCAAATAGGCTCCAGTGTCTACAGCTGATAAGTTTGGGATAACAGGGTTTTGTAAACTAGAAAACGGGGAGCCTGCAGGATTTGTCCAAACATAGGTTGCGCCGACCAAACTGTCGGCATATAATTCCAAGGTGCTGCCTTGGCAGAGGGGGTTGCCTCGCGGGCTATTGGTACTCCCACTCATGGGGTATCTGGCGAAGTCTGAAAAATAGCCATAGCGGCAACCTGTGCTTGATCCACCATTGATGATGCCCATATGGAAAGGCCCAAGAGCGTTGGTAAGTAAATTCCCTGATCCTACAGGCACTTGTGCGGTTGAGTAGCTAAGTCGTGTAAATTGCCAAACACCACCGGTCCCAGGAACAGGTCTAAAAAGATTGCTAGGTATTGTTGCGCCATTGAGCATAAACCCGGAAATATTTACAGTTTTGGTCATGACATTAATGCCAAAAAACTCATTTGTAGTTCTTGTAAAGCCTACTTGACGAGAGCCTGTACAGGAAATGGAAGGTAGGATAGCTAAACCAGTTTCACAGCCGAAACCCGAAATGTGGGCTACATAAATGGGTTTGGTGGCCTGAATAAATACCGTTGAGTCACTCAGTCGATAGGTAAAGGATTGTCCTGTTTGTAAGGTAGCAGTGGTTGCCCCTCCATTGAATTGTATGAGTGTGCTGTCTTGTACAGCGGTAATGAGGACTATTTCTGCAAAATTGCTCAGACTTGGACTTTGGTTAAGGAATCCGCGCATTACGATGTATTCTTGTCCGAGCAAGTTTACTGGGATGTGTTGGTCACCCAGTAAGTCATAGCATCCTCCTCCAAATTCAGAACCACCGCGTACCGAATCGTCGGAATAAGTAATGGCAATTGGTTTGTTCGAGGTTATTCTGGTGCCAGCCTGTGACACATTGGCGGCTTGGCTATTGGTTCTGTAACTATAGGTTTGGCCTCTGTTTAGGGTAATGGTGGTTGTGCTGCCAGTAGCAATGCCGCCTGCAAGTGCTGCTCGGTTAAATATGGTTACTGTGGTATTGTTCTCTGTGGCTACAATGTCGATGCGTTCATGGCCGTGCACATTCTCCATGAGGTTTTGTGCGGTAATGTAGAAGTCGGTTCCCAAGGCATTGCGACCCTTGAGGGCGAAGATGTCGGGATTGTTGCCAGCGCTAATGACTTCGTAGTAGGCGGTAATGAGTTCGGTGGACTCGATTAAAAAGCCTCGATTCAATAAAGTGTTATGTGGCTGGTTTTCGATGAAGTTAATTCGGTGGGTGAGGGGGATCGTTATTGTGGAGTTGGCAGCTAGTAAAAAAGTAGTATCGAAAATGCTAGGGTCTGCAGGGGTGCTAATGGTGATGGTTGTAGCGGAATTTTCTGAGGTCATTCTGAAAGCGATTGGACGATCACTGTGCCCAGAACTAACTTCAGGTGCAACAAACCAGAAGCGGGTATCCGTTTGGGCTAAAGCACAATTACTGCTTCCCAAAATGAGTAAAAAGGCAAAAAATAGAACCGCGCTTCTCTTTGAGAAAGCTTCCAAAATATACCAAACCATGTGCGTTTATTTGTCTGAATTACAATTGGTTATCTCATAAATCGACCTCGTAAATATCAGAAAAAAAATATAAATAAAGTTGTGTGTGCACTTTGAATTTTACTTAATTAATTGAATGCTGCCTCGGTTCATGATGCGTTGTTTGCTACAGTTTTCACTAAAGCAAACGTAGGTGTAGGTGCCGCTGTTGGCTTCCTCGCCATTGATGAAGCCATTCCATCCTTGTGATGGGTGAGATGCTGAGAAAACCTGTTTGCCCCAGCGGTCATAAATCTGTAATTCGTATGGTCCTTCGTATAAAGTTTGGGGTAAGAACTCATCATTTACGCCATCATAATTTGGACTAAAAGCATTGGGGAAGTAAATGTTTTCGGCAAAGTATTCTACGAAAAAGCGTTGAAATGCAGTGCAACTGCCGCGGGTAACGGTTAGTTCTACAAATCCGCCATCTTCCGAATCTAGTTGAGAAACATCCAGGCGGTTGCCTTCGAACCGCTTGCCGCTGGCAAGCACCCATTCGTACTGGGCTCCAGGAATTGAGGTGGCATTTAACTTGAGGTTACCATTGCCACAAATTGTTTTTCTGCCTGTAATTTCAATATCTCCAATGCCAGGTTGTACTTGAATGTAAATCGAATCAACGTGATCGCCACATGCAGGGATGCTGATAGTGACGTAGTACCAGCCTGCATTTTGAAGACTTATATTGGTTAATATGGGCCGGTGTACAAAGCTTATAAAACCGTTCGGGCCTCTCCAGCTATATTGAGCTTCTGGGATTAAAGGCGCCATAATTTCCATGGTTTCTCCTATGCAAATATTGGTAACGGCTTGCAATTCTACATTTGAGGGCAGGAGATATTCCCTAATTAATATGCTCGGTGGTGTGATTTGGCAGTTGGAGCCATACATAACTTGGCAGGCATATTCTCCAGCTTCAGTTGCTAAGTATTGGTATTGGGTAGCTCCAGCAATGAGCATGTTATTTCGAAACCATTGATAGCTAGCTACAGGGCTAAAATTGGTTTCGATGATTACTGTATCTTCAGCACACTTAATCAGGTTGTCAGCCCTGATGCTAAAGTTGAGTGGGGGTGAGAGTCTGTTAGTCGCAGTTACTGCCGAAACATTGCTGCAACCGAAAGCGTTGGTGATTTGAACAGTCCAATTAGAGGTGGTTTGAACAACAATGAAGCTGTCGTTTGCCCCATTAATAGGTACACCATTTTCAAACCATTGGTAGCCAATACCGCCGGTTGTGAAAAGTACAACGCTATCGTTTTGACAAAAAATAATGCTTCCAAGTGTTTGAATGATGGGTTGTGGAATGGGATGAACTAAAATCTGGATGCTGGTTGAGCTATCTATGCAGCCAAAGGCATTGATGATACAAAGTTGATAAGAGCCGCTTGTCAATGCTGAAATGCTGGGATTTGTCGAAATGATTATTCCATCTTTCAACCATACATAACCGGTCGCTGAGCTTGTTGAAGCGAGCACCACTGAATCACCCGCACAGAAGCGGAGTGATCCGCTGGAGTCGATGGTAGCAACGGGCAGGGGATTGACAACCACCGAAACTACTGCTGAAGAATCAACACAGCCGAAAGCGTTCGTTAAAATCAGCTGATAGTTACCTGCTGCCGAAACCGAAATACTGGAATCTGAAGAGAAGGTGAGGCCATCCTTCAGCCACACATACACGGTCGCTGAGCTTGTCGAAGCGAGCACCACTGAATCACCCGCTCAGAAGCGGAGTGATCCGCTGGAGTCGATGGCAGCGGCTGGCAACGGATTTAC
>JAUXNJ010000028.1 GCA_030682795.1 Sphingobacteriaceae bacterium | reverse complement strand
AAATCAAAGCCATTTATACCTCCTTGATTGCCAAAAAAAGGCATGCGGGTTGTAATGTCGGCATTAATGCGAACAGCATCTTTTGAAGCCGCAATACCAAACTTCGACGCTTTTACAACCACTTCGCCAGCACCAGCAAATGCTTCGCCTAAATCGTTGCTGTAAAATTGAGTTACAAAGGCACCAATGGTGTTTTGTACATATTCAACCCAAATGCCATCGGCATTTTTAGCAATATCTCCTACACGGTAGCCGCCAGCTGGTGCGCTACTTATGCTTACAACACGCCTGCCGGCAATGCTTTTCATAGGTGCCAGCGTATCAGCTGGGTCTGTCTGCATCGTGAGCAGCGTGGCTTTGCCAAATTCATCGCGCAGCTCTTTGTTGTAAAACTCACTTGCTGCGGTTGTCCAGTCGCCATCAGGCGGTAAATTGAGCAGCGTTTTTAATGGCGTAACAGTAAAGCGCTCGTTTTGCTGGTCAAAAAACGCCACCCATCCCCAAAACTCTTTGAACTCGTTGAGGAATTCGCTCACCGTCATTTGGGGCAGCATGTCTTTCAAATAAAAGCCATCCGGCAAAAGCGCTAGGTACAAAGGCAATGGGGGAGAGTTGTATTGATCGTCTCTTCCAAAGCAAATAGATTTACCGGTGAGCATTACCAAGCTAATTATTTCAGCATCGCTAATAAGCTCGGTGTTAAACTCATAACCGAGTTCTTTAGCTATGCCTTCAAATACCGCCATCACGTAAACGGCGGGGCACTGCCAGTAAACCGATGGCCAAGGCACGTCGGTGCTGGTGGTATTAACATCGGCAGTGGCACCGCTAATGGTGCCAGTAATGGTGCCAGGCGACCAGCTGGTGCCAACAGGTTCAATAATTACCAGGCGGTTAGGCTCGGTAATTACAAAAGGGGCGGCAATTCCGGTGCTTCCACCACTACTTACTACCTGTTCGCCATCTATAAAAGTGCCTATTTGACCGGTGATAATGAGCAACAGTGCGCCGTTTTTATCGCCTGGCACAATAGGGCGAGGCAGGCCATCGGGTGCGCTGGCTGCATCAAACCAATTATTGGCCACATAATAGCCAGCGGTTTTTGGGTTTTTGTTGAAGTAATCGCTGTTGTAAAACGGAAATACCACATAGGGCCATTTTGGCCAGCCTCCTTGGGTTACGGCTCTGGCTAAATTACGTGCTCGGTTTTGGCTGCCGGGCCCTGTGGTTATGCTTTGAAAGGCGGTGGCAAAGCCTAAATCCTGTAGCTTCTTGTTTTGCAGCTGCTGGGCAGCATCGCCATTATCAACCAAAAACTGGCATTCAAAAAAGCTGCCAGCATCGTTAATGGTTAGGCTGCCTTTAAGGCTGGTGCCGGCATACTCAAGACGTACGCCTTCACGTATAACGGTAAGCGGATTGCTCACCTGCGGGTCGTGCGAAAAACCCAGCACTTGCATGTTAGGCTTTTTGGGCAGCTGAAATGGAAAGCTAAACGTGCCTTGCGTGGTGCCATCGCCAAACATGGGGTTAACCCTGCGTAAACGTATGCGGGTGTTGGGCGAAAGCGCCAGCGGCTTGTCAAAGGCGTAAAGGGCTAGTTCGCTCATAATCTATCAATAAAAGCCTCTTGAATGGTTACTTGCATAAAGTGCAGCTCTTGGTTGGTGCTGCTCAAATCGTCAGTATGTGCCACCACATTTACACGTGTTTTGGTTGCCAAGTTGGGAGCCATCAGGTACACTTCGGGCGAGCCAGCCAGCTCTTGCAGCCATTCAATGTAGTCGCGCTTTTTAAAGCCGCTGTGCAGCAAATAGCGCTTTTGGCGGGTTACCTCTACCTCACGAATTTGGCCTTGGTCGGCGGTATAGTTGGCAGGCAGCAAATGATCGGCAAAGCTGCGGGTGGTTTGCACTTGACTTTCGGTATCACCTTCAAAATAGGCCAGCTCAAACAAGCCGTTAGCGGCTTTAAAGAGTAGGATGCTTTGGTTCTGCGGCTCACTGTGGTCGAGCTGTAGGGTAATGTACTCGGTGGTGTACACGTTGGCCGGGCTTCCTGTTTGGGTGATCCGCAAAGCAAACTCAATGCTGTAAACATCATCGGGCGTTAACGCATAGTTTTCTAAAATAAAAGCAACACAAGTGTAAAGGCAGTAAATGCCTTCGCCGCTTAGTTCGTCAAAGCCGCCGCCATCACTTATTGGGTTCGACAAAAAGCCATCTTCACGTTTTATAATGTACTTAATCTCCCAATCAACCAAGGCGTTGGCGTAGGGGTTGTAAACAGCAAACAGCACCATTTCTGCGGGCTTTACCAAAAGGGCTTTGGGCTTGCTGCTCCAATACCTACGAGCCGATGTGTTGCTGATGTAAGGTGCTAAAGCAGCTGCTGGCATGGCCTGTTTATCAAACAAGCCTGGCAATACTTTGCGGCTAATGGTGGTGCGTTTTTGCACCACAGGATCGCTGCCATAACTTTCGGCATAGCCAAGCGCATAGTTTAATACCGGTACCATTTCAAAATGCACGGTGGCCGAATCCATGTTTGGCGCCACAACGCTCAAAAAATTATCGAGCAGTTCTTCGAGAATAAACTCACAGCGGTTTAATGCATCTACTCTGGCATCTTTTAGCACTGTGACGCCGCCAATAGTGAGGTAAAGCATCACCTTAAAGCTTGGCCTAAAGGTGGCATTTACGCCCGCTGTATTGCTGGCTTGTCTAAAGGCGCCAACTGCTGAGTTAAAAAGCATGGTAAACACCACGCCTACCTGCTTTGCTTCGAGCTGCACCCAAAAAGGGAAGGCATTAAATGTAACGTTGTAGTTGTCGGCAAAAAAAGGATTGCTGTTAAACATGGCCACAATGTTGACCACCAGTAATTCGGTATCGGCATTGGTGGCAAATTCAAAGGCGCTGTTGGCATCGGGCGAGGTGCGCGCTGTAAATGTGTACACCTTATTGGCAATGGTAATGGTAAAGCTGTTGCCATTAGCTGCCGATGAAATGTTGATGCGCAGCACTGCCTTAGTGCCGGCTGTGAGCTGGTAATTATCAGTTTGCAACACTAAGCGTAAAGGCTGCCGTACTGGTGCCAGGGCAGGGGGCTGGCTTACAATGCTAAGCGCCATTATTGTAGTCTCCTTAATTTGTAAATGGTATCAAAAACGGCCTGCACGTTACTCACCTGGTAATTGTTGTCGCGCGCAAAAATCAGCACTTTGTCTACCAGCGTATCGGTGTAGTCGTTGGGGTCCAAAGCAGCGTCGGTGCTGTTTTCCTTCAGGTTAAACTCCAGCCGGTATCCATAGCAGTTATCCCACACAGGGCCTACCACAGCGCCTTTGCTTTCGCTGGGGTCAAAGCCGGTTATGCGTAGCTGGTATTTGTCGTGGTACATGCGTGCCATCACGCCCAAGGCTAGTTTTTTGCACTCGGTTTTTACCTGCATTTCTGCGGCTGTATCACCAAGGTTTTGCACTGGCTTTATCACCACCACTGCACCCATCAGATTTTCGGTAACGTAGCCGGCACCATTGTCGCTGTAGGTGCTTTCGGGTTCCTCAATCATGAGCACAGGAAACGAGAGCGCTAAATCATTTAGCGATCTGTCCAAGTCTTCCAAATGCCACAAAAAAAAGCTCTTGTGCTGGTGGCTATGAAAAAACGCTGGATGATCTTCGGCCAGTGCTTTGAAGTAGGCCACGTAATCGTCGTAGCGGGTAAAGTCGTAAGTGCGGCCGTAGGTCATTTTTTAGGCTTGTTTTCGAGCTCGCTCTGCAGGTGAATCAAAATATTGGTATAGTAGGTGTTGCCTACCTGGTGAATGTTGCCAAACTTGGGGCCTGCCATGGCTACGTAAAATTTTTCCCAGCCAAACTTATCGTCAGAGCTTCCTTCGGTGCTGGTAAATGCATCAGGCGCAACTGCCTTCCAGTGCGCTTGGCATCCTTCAAAAAACAGGAGGATGGCGTGCAGCTGCTCCTTGGGCAGCTTACTAAGCAGCTTAGCGTTTGGCTTTATGAGGTGCTCGTTGAATTTTTGGCGCTGGTCGCCATTGTTTAACCAGGGCAAAAGGCTAATTAATGGCCAGTACCATTTGCGTGGCCGGTACATTGTTGCTGCCAGCTCTGCCAGTAATCGGTCGCGGTCTGCTTCGTATTCGGCCTTTTTGTAGGAGATACTTTTACCTATGGCCGTCACCACCTCGTCAAAAATGCCGTTGCCAAAAAAGTCTTTAGGACCGTAGAAAAAGCGCAAGCCTACCCGCACCCTGGGCAGTAGTTGCCGGGTGAGGGTAGAAGGAGCAAAAGCCCAGTTGAGCGCTTGGCTAAGAAAGTGCAGCTGTTGAGCTGGCACTGCCATTAGCGCTCGGTTGCGACGCCATGCGTAGGGTTTCCACCCCAGCAAATGCAACAAAAAGTGCAGGCGCGCTTTTGGCAGGAGGGTTTGGCCGTTGTAGTAACGGCACAACTGCAGCAGCTGATCTGCCGTCAGTTCGTTAAACGATTCGGGGATGTGCCCCTGATAAACCCTGCCTTTGTGCTCAATAGTAAATGCTTGCATCGAGGCAAAGCACCACTATAATTAAGGGTTTGAAAAGGACAGCGTGTTAATGGCTAGCGTATCACCGCGGCCATGCCCGTGCTCTGCACCTGCCGGTATTTATTCACACCCCACCAAAGCGTATCAGCGGCATCGCTTATGTGCGTAGCTTCCTCGGGTGGTGTATTATCATCACGTTCGGGCTTTTTGTTTTTCTCATAGCCATTTTTGTTGAGCAACAGCTTGGCTTGCTGCATGCTTATCTCCATTGCTTCGCAGTTCTGGCGGTTGTACGAAAAACCAAGTATGTTTTTATCATCGCCACCAAAGGTGTTTTGCCAAAACAAGTACCGGCTATTGTGCGCTGGTGCTTGGCCGATGTAAACTTTTTCTACTGTCCATCCGTGCTTTTGCAGCTCTTCCACATATTCATCAATAAAGGTTTTGGCGGTGGCAGCGTTGTTGCCTTGAAGCGCAGTGTGGTCGTAAAAATAGCGCACGTGCTTGGTGGGGTGGTATTTGTAGTAGGCTGCAAATTTCTCAACCAAATCTTTGATGCGGTAAGGGTGCTTTACAAACAGCGCATTCAAAAACCGAAAGTCTTTTTGGCTTTCGAGGGTTTGGCCAACCACCATCGAGTTAATCTTGGCGTTGTAATCGCAAGCCATGGCAATGTGCTTATCTGGCAGCAGGTCGCCATCCCAGCGACAATCACGTGTGTGGAAGTTCATAAAGTCGTGCTCCAGCGAATCGATGAACGAGTAATTGCTGTTGTAATAGCCATGCACCTCAGGGTCGAGCAAGCCATAAAAGCCATCTGCCACCTGCAGTATTTTTTTGTTGAGCACCGAGGTTTGAAAATCCAAATCGGTGAGCATTTCACGGAATAGCTTAATGGGGCCAAGGCCTAGCGCATCGATGTTGTCGAGCGTGCTGGCCATCGAAAAGTAAACGGTGTCTTTGCGCAGCTCATTTAAGTAGTGATGGTACTTATTAATGTCGCGGCTTACCTTTTTGCGCTGTGCTGGCGAGCAGCTTTCGAGCAGGTTGCGCAGCTCTGCCAGCTTTACTTGTATGCCAAGTAGGGCGCCAATGGTATCGCGGTCCATGCGCTGCTCATAATCCAGCATCCATTTGCCGCCGCTGGTGGTGGGCATGTCGCTCGTAAACATTACCGAGCCGTGATTGCTCAGGTGGCCAAAGTGGTGAGCGTTGCCGCGAATGGTAAGCATAAACTCCTGATCAAGCCGCTGCTTGTTTAACAGCTTGGCTTCGTCGCCTGCAGCCCAATCAATCGATAAGCCGTTACTGGTGCCTGATCTGTCTTGGCTCACCAAATAAATGCCGTGTCCGTTGTACCAATGAATATAGTGATCGGCTTTTACCGGTGCCCTGTAAGCTCGTGGCCACTTGTATTTTTCGGGGGCAAAGCTGCGCACAAAAAAGTGCTCGCCCATGCGGTAACCCATGCGCTCCCAGCCACTAATTAGTGGCGGTAGGGTTCGAGTAAGTAGCTGCTCGTAAGTAGTGCCAATTAGGCCGCCGTTGCCTCGCGGCATGGCCAAAATGTTTTGCAGGGCAAACATGCTCAAAGCACCTTCGCTTTTACCGGTACCTCGGCCCCACACCAAAATATTGATGGCTGCAGTTACCAAATAACTGAGCATTTGAGGACCGTTTAAGTGAACCTTTTTAGGGCTACTCATTAACTACCTCCGCATCCTCGGCTGCACTTGGATTAAAGCGAGCTGCTGATTTTTTAGCCAGCACTTTAGCAAGCTGTGCATCTAAATCATCAGGAAGCGGCACGCCCAATAGTTCAGGGAATGTACCAATGGTAATAGGTACCGGTTGCAGCTGACTGAAATCGGGAAGCTCTGCATCTTCTCTATCAAGGCCATGTATTTTTATGAGCTGGGCAAACATGGCAGCGGCTTCTTTCAGCTTGCCTTGGGTGTAGGCCTTTTGCATGATTTTCATGCCAATGTCATGCAGCAGGGCACGGATAAATTCTTTGTCCTGCCTGTTGGTCATGGCAAAAAGCTGCATCGCCTCGTTTACCAACTGGTAAGCTTGGCTTTTTTGCAGCTCATACTTGGCCATCACCAGCCGAACGGTTTTGTTTTTGTCGCTCCACTCACGGAACTGATCAGCGGCAAACTCTAAGCGCAGCAGCTTTTCCTTTAGCCGTGGCTCGAGCTCGTTGTTTTCTCGGTCGAAATACCAAGCCAGTATGCGGTCAACGTCGGTTATTGGCTTAGGCATCAAAACAACTTTTAAGTGAATCGAGCATTTGTTTGGCCATGGTTTGAGCAGGAGAGCTGCCAGCCTTGGCATATTTCAAAATACTTGCACGCAAAGCCAGTTCGGTTTCAAGCCGGCCAGTGTGGTAGGCATTAAAGCCGGCGCTTTCTCTGTCTTTGAGCATTAGGGTAATGGTATCATCATCCACCTGCAGCAGTCGCGCTACATCGTTGGGCGGTAAAAGCAGCTGGCCGCAATGATTCAATAGTTCAATTTGTTGTTGGCTCAGCTGCATCTTGAATGGCTATTGAAAGTGCGTTTTGGTAAAAAAGCACTTGAAGTGGATGGGTACTAATAAGGCCAAATTCCCAGCGTGGGTTATTGGTGTAATTGGCCGAGGTCAACAGCACGGCATAACGCTCAGCGCCTTCGGCCGTGGTTACTTTGGCGTGGCACTGGCTTAGCACCAGCTGGTCGAAAACGCCTTGCACCAGTTGAAAAACTTGCGGGTCCATGCTGCGAGTCCTAAAATCTATCAGTCCAACCAGATTGGTGATTTTGCCAGCTTCTTTCAGTCGCAACAAAGTGCGGGCCGAATCCTCGTTAATCTTCCATGTGGCAATTTGTACGGACGCTGGTCCAGTGTATTCCAGCATTTTTTGTAGGGCATCAATGCAGTTGAACGAGCCTTTGCTGAAATAGTGGTGCTGGCTGTATTCAGCCAGTTGCACAGCTTCAAATTCGTCGTATGGCAAATCGGCAAACTGCTCGGTCAATAGTGGCGCTTTTTGCTCCTCTGGCGGTCGCTTCATATCTGCCACCAAATTGCTGATGTCAAGATTTTGGAAGTTCATCTTTAGCTTTTAGTAGCAATTCCAGCTCACCTTTTAAAGCTTGCCATTTCACTAGGTATTTTTCGCGCTTTTCGTCGGTACCAGCTTCCTCCATGCTTTTATGCGCCTTGCTGATCTGTGAGCGCACAGTCAAAAGGCGCTGGGCAATTTCATGCGGTGATGCTGCGGCAATTATCTGAGCACGACTAGCAATAAGCCTTTCTGCTGTGGGAATGCCTGGTTCAATGCCGGTCTTTTCCCACTTATCGAGCATGTGCCACAGCTCAGCACGCTGCTGCGATTTGGCCACCAATTGTGCAGCCAGCTTTTCACGTTCTTGGTCGGTTTTGGCATGCCACAAATCGTTGTGCATGGTGCTAATGATGGGCAGCAAGTCTTTCAACCGCTGCTTGCACTGTACAACGGCCGTCGGCTCTTCCTTGGGCTTAGCAGCTGCAGCTGGTGGAGCTTCAATGTTTTCGCGTGGGGGAGGTGTGGCAGCGCCTTGCTCTTCACGTAGTTTGAGCAGTTCTTTTTTGAGCTTGCTAACAACAAAGCTGCTGCGACTGGTGGCAAAGTACTCTTTCAAAAAAGTGCTGGGTCCATGCTTCAAGTAAATTTGAAGGCCTGTCTCGTACTCGGCACCGGTGGCCAACCACCTATCAATGTGCTGGATTATTTCCATACGCAATGATGGCGTGGAAATTTCCAATTAATAAGGACAGCGTGTTAACGCTCCTTCAACAACCAGCGCACATCAAGCTCGCCAGCGTTGTACATTTTAAACCTTGCTCGTTGTAATGCCAGAACCATTTGAGCAGAAGTGTACATGTCGGGAAACACCTCATTTAAGCGGTCGTACAATGTAGCAGTGCTTGCAACTAGGCTGGCATCGGTAATGCTGAGCACCGGTACAAACAAAACGAGCAGTGCATCGGCGAGTTGTTGAATCTCGTCGGGTGCCTGCTCAATTTCTTTATCGTCGGATAGTTTTGACATTGGGTGCCTGGACTTTTCCGTCAGAACGAATAATACGCACCCGCCAACTCTTACGAAATTGGCAGTCCAGGCATTAAAACTTCATTCTGACGGAAGCCCAAATATACAAAAAGCCCGACACATTGTGCCGGGCTTTCAACCTAAACAAACCAATTATGAACTACTGCGCTTCTTCTTTCTTTTTGAGAGGTTGCAAAAGCTTGCATCCATCAGCCACCAAGGTGTGTGCTTGCTCCAAGTTTACATCGGCCAAGCGAATTACACCCATGGTTCTGTGGCTCACCTGCAAATCAGCGGTGGCGCCAATGGCAAGCTTAAAGCGCTCTGCTACCTCTGGTCTAAGGGCTAATTTTGCCATGGCTTAAGGACCAACAGTTACAGTGCCTGTTACATAGGGCGCCATCAAACCAACGCTTTCAATTACAAAGCGCGCTTCGTTTTGGCCTTCTGCTCCGTCACCAGTGCCACTGGCAGGCTTAACGAACGCTGGATCGGTGAGGGTTCCAAAAACACGGTATTGCCCGGTATTGCGCTCGGGTACCAATACAATTACATCTTTGTTGTTCATGTAATTGGCCAGTCCTACTTTTTTGGCGTTGTTGGCAGCTGAGTGAACAGTGGCAGTGTTGCGATACGATCCGCTGTCACGGCCGCCAATTGGCTCAGAATTGATTTGTCCACGGTCAAGGGTGGCCTCAATGCGCTTCCAGCTTTTAGTTGCTGCAAGCGTAATTGAAGCTGCTGGAATTGATCCAGCGGCTGTCAAATCAGTGTCTGCCGGCAATGGCAAAGCGGTTATATCGCTTGCCAATGCAATGAGGAAGTGGTTGCCGGTACCACCTTTATTGTCCATAGGGACGTCGCGGCTTACGTTTTCAAATTCTAGTGGCATGGGTTACGCTCCTTTAATTTTAATGAAGCCAGCACCAAGCTCAATGAGCTTTTTGGCAAGCTTCGAGTTTTCTTTCAAAACATTGGCATTTACAACTTCGCCTTCAAATTTGAAGTTGCCTGGATCAACAAGATAAGTAACCTTATCAACCACAATTTCATCGGCTTTGGCCACTGCTTTGCTTTCAGCTGAAGCAATGGCGTCTTCCATTTCTTTGAGGGTTTCGCGGGCATCAGTCACTTCCTTTCCGAGTTCCGCGTTTTTGCTCTGCAAATCGTTGCACTCGGTTTCTTTCTCCTGCAACTTTTGAGCGGTGGCTGTGAGCTGCTCCTGGAGCTGCTCAACAGTGAGGGGAGCAGATTGCTCTGCTCCCTCTGTTGTGGTTTTTTTACTTGACATTACGCTTGGTCGTTTACGGCAAGTGCTCTTGCGTGAATTTCCTTGAACTCTACACCAGCCTTGAAATCACCTAGGATTTTCAAGCTACGATCGAACTTCTGGAAGTCGAAAGTCATGTCGGTGCTGCTTACGCCCAACACTTGGTTGGCTTTAGGCGTAGCAATGATGCGGTTGGATGTGCCCAAGCCCGGCTCGCGCACCACTTCCCAATTGGTGCCATCCAACGGAATGCGGCCTTTTTTCATGCCTTCATAGTTGTTGTTGGCACCATATAAGCCACGGTAGCGGCGGTTGTACCAATCAAAAAACTGCGGCTTCACTTTAATTTCGCCCATGCCGTTTTTATAGGCCTCACCAAGGCTGTCGTAAACCGCTTCCATATGATCAATTACATTGGTAGCACTCGTTGCGCCAGTCACTACTGGGGTGATTTGTGTGGCGGTAATCGCATCAGCAATAATTTTGTTCCAGCCATTCATAGTAGCACCAGGAGTGGTACCAGCACCGTTGTAAACACCCAAGTACAATGCCTTAGTCCAAATGTTTTCGCGCACCTTTTCGGCGATGTAACTCATAATAAAGGCTTCAAAAGGCATGTCCATAACATCCTGTGCAGTCTTCATTTTACCGAGCCAGGTTTTCTGCAACACCTCAGGAATCAAAAGCAAGTCCACTTTCATACCGCGCACCTTTAAGGTACGTGAGCCAAAAGCCAATGCATTCGATGTAGGGCTAAAGTTTACCGGATCAGCTGGCTTGACAATGTCAGTGATGGCCAAATTCGGCAGCGGCAGTTCATCGCCTACATCATTCATTACTTCGTAGCGGTCGCTAAAGTCTTCCGAAAGCAGCATTTCCGAAACAAGCACATCGCGGTGCTCGCGGTAGTAGTCACCCAAATTGGTGGCCAACTCGGTAATGTTGATGGAGCTGCCAAGGTTGTAGCCAATGGCAGGTGTCAAAAAGGCATTAACAGCGAGAACCCCACCAATTACTACCAGTTGCGGATTGACGGCCCAGCTGGCCATCAGCGGCACGGCCAGCACCATGCAGGCCAATGCGAAAAGGATAAATCGTTTCATGTATAAAAAGTGTTTTTAAGCAGGGGATGTGAAACGCTCCATGGCTTTTTGGTTGTAGCTCGCAACCTTTTTGCCTTTGTCGTTAAATTGGTCGCCTTCTTTGCCACCACCAGCACTTTGTGCACCGCCAGAGCTTTCAGCGGCAAATGCATCGCGCTCGCTTTTGATCGCTGTAAAGCCAGCTACCAAATCGGTTGTGCCTTCAGGCAAGAGCGCTGCCAATGAAGTGCGTTCAGCTTTAAGAGCAGTAAGCTCCTGAGCGGCAGTAGCACCGGCAGCAAGAGCTGCATTGATTTTTTCTGCATGCTCAGCGGTCATTTCCACTTCATGCTCTTTGCCAGCCTCGAGGCTGAAAAAGGATGCCAGCGCTGTCCAAGCGCCCTTTAAGTTGATTTTCATATTTTCAATTTTGGATGTCGTTACTAGGTGTAAATCGCTGTCTGTGGCGTTTACGAGCGCATCGCCTTCAAGGGCTTTGGCGCGATCTGTTTTGCCATTGCTCAAATTGCTGAGCGATGTTTCGATGGTGCCAATGCCATCAGCCAAACCAGCATTAACAGCGGCTTGGCCTACGTACATTTTGCCCGTGAGCACGTCTTCGGTTTTGAGGTTGATTTTGCCACGGCGGCCATTTTTCACGGCGGCCATAAATACCTGGTTGAGCGGGTCGAGCAATTCGCTCCGGATCAGCTCATACTGGCCTTCCTTGGCTTCGTCTGTTGCGCGGTTTTTGTCTACGCTCTTGGTGGCGCGTACTTTGTGGATGGTAATGCCAAAACGGCTGTAAAAGCCATCAGCATTCATCACCGTAATCATAGTGCCAATGCTGCCCACCATGCTGGTTTCTCCACCCATCACAATACTGTCGGCTTGGCTGGCTACCCAGTAGCAAGCCGATGCGGCCATAAAGTCAACGTGCGAAACAATTGGGGTGCTGGTGTTTTTAATGGCGTTGGCCAGCGTTTCGGTGCCATCTACACTACCACCAGGAGAGTCGAGCACTAGCACTATGCCGCTGATATTTTCAGCTGCATCGGCTTCACCAATAATACGGGCGATGGTGGCGGTACCAATGTAGTATTTGTACTCCCAGTAATCAATATAGTCCTCCTTCATCATTACCCCGCTAATGTTTATCACAGCCACCGAGCCTTCGGGTGCTTCTGAAAACAAGGTGCCCACTTTGGATTCTGCCAAATTCACCAGGGCACCATCAGCGTGGCGCAGGGTAAGCGGCAGTTCCTTGGCCATTTCTTGGCCAGAGCGCTCGCTCATGCTAGTGAGTTGGGCGTTGCTTAAATAGCTGGTGAGCCACTGTTCATCAATGAGCAGGGGCTTGGAGGTAAGCAGCGATAAAAGATTTTTCACGAAAGCAAATCACGGCTTAACGCAAGGGCTGAAAAAGGACAGCGTGTTAATTAGGGGGTGCGCAGCAGCTTATCAATCGATGCGCGCGCCGATGCATAGGTAATAAGCTCGTAATTGTTTTGGATGGCGAACACCTGCACATCGTCAACAGGATGTGTGAGTAGCTCAGGTAGCAGCTCGGTGCTGGTGAGCGAAAAGCTAAAACTAAAGCCGCTGGTGCCATCGGCGTTGTTGGTTATTTGCATATTGCAAAAAAACCGAGCACCCAGCTGGTTGCTGTTGCCGAGCAGGCGCCAGCGCTGGTTTTTGTCTTGAAACGCCACCAAAAACCTGCGGCCGTTCATGGCGGCCACTATGCGCTGCATTTCGGGGCTACTGTTGGGTACAAAGCCTTGTAGGCTGTGCCGGTAGGGGCTGCCCTGCATATTGCTTTCGGTGGGCGCATCGTAGCGCAGGCTGTCGGCTTGCGCAATGCCCTCAAGCCAAGCGGCACCGCTGGCCCTGGTAATTTCGAGAGGGGTAATTTGCGGGCGTGATGGCAAAGGCATACCAACAACTTTGCCCATCGGTAGGTAGGCAAAATGCTTTACAATTCCACTGAATTGCATTGATGGTATGGCGGGCCAGTTAGTCATTTACGGCAAGTGCACGGGCGGCAAAATATTCATTGTCAAGCGTGGCACCCAGCGAGTGCTTGGGATTGGCTGGCCACGTTAAAAAGGGCTTAAATTCGGGCAGCGGCTCGTTTTGCCAAACAATGTCAATGTTGAGTTTATCAGATAGCTCCACGCATACTTGGTGGCCATCTTGCTCTTCGTAACGCAGGCATTCGCGGGGGAGCGAATCAGCTACCAGCGCCACGAGCTCATTGTTGTAACTGGTTGTTGGCTGGCCTTCAAAATTGGGTATGGTTACTGAAATAAGTGGCTGTAAATCGGCCCACTGATTTGGGTTTAAAAAGTATTTGCGGAGGATCATATCGTTGTTCTTTTACCCATTTCTTGATCAGCAACTCTTTCTAATTCTAAATTTATTTCAATACATTCTTGATTAAGTGACATCGCTGCTTCATAAGCACCAACAATCATTACACTTAATGTTTGAGTGAAATTAAAGAGAGCGTTACTACTTGCCACTTTAACTCCATTTACATAAGCTGCAGTATCTCCGCTTTTATAAGCAAATCCTATTTTATATCTCATGCCCTCTGTGAACGTACCTAACGGCAAATTAAATACCGTTTGGGACGACAATTGTAAAGTTGCAGCTAATTGATTAATTGTTAAATTATTCCAGATCAAAACTCTGTCATACGGAAAGTTGGGGCTTGTTACAGCAAATTGACCGGCGTCTCCACTTGCAGGAGTCTTATAAATAAAATCCAAAAACAAAGTGCCTTCTTGTTGCCCAATTAATGAATCAATGTTACTTTTATTGCACCTATCGGCCCCGCGTGTAGATAATGCATTTGCTGTTTTTATCACGCTGCTTAATGTATTACCAAGTTCCATTTGAGGTAGTGCTATACGAATAGTAAAATCATATTCTTGGCCGCTGGTGAGCCTTATTGCCAATCTAGGCCAAACGAAAGCAACAGAATCATTTGTGTTAGGTCTAGTTTGGGCAAATCTTAAAAGATTAACGGTTGGTGCAATTGCCAGTCTGCTATCAGTTAAATAACTACCACCAATATTTCTTTCTTGAATTTGAAGCCTATATCCTTGTGGAGGATGTACTTCTTCTATTATTTTTAACCATAATGAATTTGTCCACGTTTGATTGAAAATGGCAGAAATACCAGTTAAAGGCTCGAATGCAACGCTTAATGCGTCATCACTTGTAATGTTGGCAACTCCAAAAAATCTTAAATCAATAAATTCCTTGCCTTTTTCTAGGCCAACTGATAAAATCTGTTGATTCAAACCGGCTAGATTAACACTCCACCTATCAGGTAATGTGCCTGGATTACCCGTTTCGGAACCTATCATTTTGTTATTCTGAATGCTATTTGCTCTTTGATCCTCAAGCAAAATAATAGGGGTGCCGCTGCTAAAATCTACTCTCGGAGTATTAGCTAATACTTCCTCGAGGTCGCCAGCTTCATTCACACGAGTAGCCGTATCGCCAACTCGTGTGAAATCTAACTCACCTAAAGCTGAAAGTGGTTTAAGAGCTCCAAGCTTTCCCGGTTTCACCAAAAATCCATTACCAAT
This sequence comes from Sphingobacteriaceae bacterium, assembly GCA_030682795.1. Taxonomy (GTDB): domain Bacteria; phylum Bacteroidota; class Bacteroidia; order UBA7662; family UBA7662; genus PNNG01. The sequence goes on along the minus strand of JAUXNJ010000028.1, from coordinate 15,366 downwards.
TACTAAGCTGGCTTTTTCCCAGGCATTGCGCGGTGCAGGTTCTGTAACTAAACTCATTCGGGTGTAATTTATAAGAACCCAAAAGTGCGCCGCATTACAGCCCTACAAAAGGACAGCGTGTTAAATGAAAATGGGGCCAGCGGTTCCGGTTCCGCTTAGCCCCAAGGGTTGACAACTAAAGTCAATCAAAAATAATGATAATCCTCAATTACGCAAGCGGGGGCTTACCGTAATACTGCTCTTCTCAGTTCGTTCAAAGCCAGAACCAAAGTGCTTGTTTTCCAGAAATTATTCCACGAGGTGGTTTTTTTGAGTGCTCCTTCAAGCTGCTCATTGCGCTTTTCTGATATGCTGAACTTTTCAGCTGCAGTAAGCGCTGCCGAATCTTTTTTGGTGTATGCATCTTGGCACCCTTCTACTGCAGCACGCAGGTGCATTATTTCGGCGGCTTGTGCATCGTTTACCAGCTGCACCTGAAAGCCAACTTCACAGCAGCTGTCACATTCAGCCAGCACCAGCGTGGTAGTCATAACGCTATCAGCTGGGCGGGTCCGGATATCGGCTATGCGCTGGCTGTGCTGGGCTTGGGTGAACTTAACGGCTTGCTGTAAGCTATCAACCTGCTCAGCCATTTTATCGGCTTTGGCCTCTGCCTTTTGCATGGCTAGCCAAGCTTCTGCCGCTTCGGCGTTGAAACGCTGGGCCAGACGCTGAAGTGAATCAATTTGGCGATCATACGCTGGCGCCAAATCGGGCTGGCGCTGCCATGGCCGCACCCACCAAACAAAAACAACCAGTGCGGCAAAAGCTCCAATGAGCTTAATATTTTGTCTCATGGCATGATCTCCAATTCAAAGGTATCAGGCAGGATCTGGCGCAGCTGGCGCATGGTGGCCATGCTGTCGGTTGTATCTAGCAGGCCATCACCATTTAGGTCCTTCAAATCACGGCCCACCAAAATACAGCCGAGTGTATCGGTATTGTAATTGCCATGGTGAATCAAAATCAGTGTTCTGCCATTCACATCTTGTACATGCCAATGGTGGCCATATTTTTCGCTTTGGCGGCGCCTGCAGGTGTATGTGCCTGCGGGAATGCAGCTCTTGCGTACAGCATTATCCAACCACGGCAATTCAAGCGTGTAAAACATGAACTTGAAGTTGCCCTCGTGATCACGCACTTCTGCTTGGCCTTTCACTTGCTCGTCGCGGTAAATCATCCGCACGAGCATAACCTTCCAATTACTCATTATCAAATTCATTAATTGGTGGCACACGGCGGCGGCGGCTGCCGGTATCATCGTGGTTGAACTCGTACAGCTCTAGCATGCGGGTGTTTTTTTGCAGCTGGTTAATGATCAGGTCCTGGTTGCTTTTGTTGCACGCCTGAATTTCAACTTGCAGCTGCTTGATGTCGGTTTTTTGCTGCTTCATTTCGCCATACAAAAACCAAACGATTACGCCCATGAGCACAAAGGAGGGGCCTTGATTTTTTAACTGGTCAAGAAACCAGATTTGTGTATTACTCATTCTGACGGATTAATGCGTTCTAAAAAAACCGTGTTCAGGGTTTTGCGTGGGCATGGTATTACCAGCGGGGTTGGTTGGCGTGTATGCGCTAGATGCGGCAAACGTTGGGTAATCAAGCGGGTTGGTGTTCAACAGCTTGAGCGCTTGGCTTCGCCATTCTTCGGCGCTGGTTTTGCAGTGATTTATGAGCGCTTCAATGCGCTTTTCGGAAGGCGCTACCTCGTTTCTGCTAGTGTTTTCGCTTTTGGCAAACGTGCGCACGGTTACGCCAAGGCTTCCCAAGTGTATTATTTGGGTAGCCAAGCCATCGGCAATGGTGTAATTTGCCAAGGCTTTTCGAAGCAAAACCAATACCTTTTTATCCTCAGAATTTAAATCATTGTCGCGCGTTTTTTCCACCAATTCATCGCAATACTCCTGACTAATGGCCGAAGTAATATATTTCTGCTGGCATTCAATCAGCATAGGCTTCATACGGCTAAATACCAACCGGCTTTTATTAATGTGGTAGTGGCGGTTGAATTCTTCTGCCGAACTAATTAAGCCTTCGCTGAGCTCAAGATATTGGTCACTTTGTGTCCAAAGCGGGTAGGCATCGGCATTTTCCCACAAAAAATTGAAAAGGGCTTCGGCGGCGTTAAAGGCACCTCGCTCCATGCGCTCTTCCATTTTGTTTACCTGCCACATGCGAGCCGCTTCTTGCTTCTCAGTTTTGGCTACCATCAAGCCATTGCTCTGAATGGTTACAATCAACTCTTGGCCATATTCAAACATGCCCATGTACGCCGACAATCGGGCAGCATATGGCAGCAAAGCCTGCATACCAGCAAAGCCAGCGTTGTTGGTGAAGTTCGAATCTACGTAACTGTTGAGCAGCTGATAAAGGCCATTGCCAAGATATTCGCGCACCAAAATATCTTCTTCAACCGTATCAATTGAAGGCTTAATAGCGTCAAAGTTGAAGCTGGTGGCTACGTTGCCAATGTAATTTTTTAGCTGTTCGGTTGACCTAATCAGTGCCATCAATGGCCTCCTTTCCTTTTTCTTTGCTTTGGTTCATGGTCTGCCAAGTTTGGATATCGAGATAGCCAAACTCCATTTCAGAATCCCAACCGTTGTAGTCGCGAATAAACCGAAGCGGTGCCAGGGTTGCGGCACGGTCAAATGCCATGAGCGCCTGTAGCGTGTGAAATGCTTCGCGAATGTTGCTGCCTGATCCGGCACCCATTGAGCCGCTAGGCACCATGCCAATGAGCACAGGGTTTACACCAATGGCCCAAAGTATTTCGGTGTTCGCACCAAACGAGTCGGGCAGGAGCTGGCCATCTTTCAGCTTGTTGTCAATAACTTCAATTTTAAAGCCTTCAACAGCTTTTTGGTCAGCTCCAATTAAGAACTCGCTAAAAAACGACTTACCGGTATTATCCAAGTCGCTCAAAAATTTGTTGATCGAATCGTAGAATGCATTCTTTTTGCCGAGTTGATCTTCGGGTGTCATGCTCAACCAATTGGGGTAAACCGTTGGCCAGTAATTGCTCGGAATGTGAACGTGATATTTGAGGCTGATTTGGTTTTTGAGCACAGCCTTTTTTAAGCTGGGCACCAAGGCGGCTATTTCGAGCCAGCCACTTTGTACCACGCCATCCCAAGTGGGCAGTGGGTAGTAATCGTGGCCGGGCATGGGGTTTTCGACCTGCATCACAAACAGCTTGCTTTGCTGCTGCTTGGTAGGGTCGAGCATATCTATTTCGCGGTAATGCGATTTGCTAGGCGATGGCCAGTTGTAACTGTAGTAGCACTTACGAATGCGGCCTTGCTTATCCATTTTGGCCAGCCTTGTGTGGGTGGCTTGCTGGTGGTAATAATTGGTAATTAGCTTTTGGTCGCGACTGGTGCGCATTTGCGTAAAGGCATTGGCAAACCATTCATAATCCATGATGATGCGGCGCTGGGTGTGCACAATGTCATTCTTACGGGCAAAGGCTTCAAATTCATCAAATTTGGTAAGCATTTTTTTAATACTCATTTGGCCATTGGGTCCTTGCACCAGCTCGCGTTTGTAAGTCACGATGCCGCCGCCATAGTGTACATCCATGCGGGTTTTGATGGCTCGAGGCGCAACGGTACTTTTGAGCATTTCAAGGCGCCTTTTTTCAGGCATAGCATTGTCGGTTCCCCAGTTACTCCATAGCTGGGCACCAATTAAGGGCTTCGGCTCAGTGGTGGTAACACCTTTGTTTTCGGAACGATCACCAGGCACTTCTTGGGTGCTGGTTACATTCGGCTCGTCGCTGATCATTACCCGTGCACCATCGCGAATAGCCACGCCACCGTAGTGCTGCCAAGTATCACTCATATAATTACACGGGTTTGATTGAACTCAATAATTAAGCACCGGTGGGCTTTTTGCACGCTGCCATCAGCCAGTTGAAAATTGATAGTTTGGTGGTAGTCGTGCCACGGGTTTCTATCGCTGGAAGCAGCCTTTTTTTTGCCGCCAGTGCTTTTGCCTGTTCGGCTCAAGCTGCTAATGCTGGCATCTTTCAGCTCTTTAATTTGGCCGCCTTGTTTTCGGCTGGCGCTGTACGTTACATACTTTACATTAAAGCGTGCGGGATGGCCCAGCGGATCGATGGAATGCATTTGAGCCAAAGCGGTGCCGAGTTTGAGCATGTGCCAAAGATTGAGCGATGTGGCCAGCTTAAAAAGGACAGCGTGTTAATGGTTTCGCCTGCTTTTGTTGGTTCTTATTGGGGCCGCCTCCAAATAAGAACTGCCCTTCCGGCACGAGGAACGCCCAACCCCTTGAAACACAGCACACAAGCGAAAAACCGACGAAATCGGGCTCCGCTTGTGTCGCTCTGCATCCCGCTACGCCCTGTCGAAAAATGGAAATTGCCTTGGCGCTGGCCTGCGATATGTGCTGGCTGTGTTATGGTTGTGCGTGTCGTGTTATATTTCATAAGGTCGGCAAAACTCGTGCTATGCGCTCTAGGGAAGGGTTGGCTCCGAGCTTGCGCCCTTACGCTGGTAGAAGTGGCCGAACTTCCACGCCCTTATGGTGGCGGAACGACAAAAAAAGAGAGGGCGTGAGCCCCACCCTTAAAGGAGTGAGGACTCGCCCTGATCGGCAAAGCTGTAATAGCTTGAGCGGGTGAGGATGACGTGATCAAGCAAGTTGATGTCAACCAGTTGAAGCGCTTCTTTCATGCGTTTGGTAAGCCTGCGGTCTGGCTCGCTAGGCATTAGGTTGCCTGATGGGTGATTGTGAATTAGAATCACTTGCGAGCAGTTGGAGAGGATGGCGGCTTGCAGCACCCTTCTAGGGTCTGCAACGCAGCTGGTAAGCCCACCCTTACCAATGGGTAAATGGCCCAGCACTCTGTGACTGTGGCTAAGGAGGATGATGTGGAATTCCTCATAGAATTCTACGAAGTCATCAAATACCGGCATCATAAGCTGGTAGATGTCGCGTGAGGTACGAATCAATTGAAGTGATTCGATGGGTGAATTGTACATGTAAGACAATTTCACAGTAGGGAAGGCGTATTGCTCGTTGGTTACCTGGTAGCCAAGCTGAGCTGATTCTGACGGATACATAACAAAGTAGTTATGTACTACCTTCTGTTCGTGGGCTGCACTTGGGTCAAGATGGCAAACGAATAAATGAGAGCCAGCGGCGGGGCAGGTGTTTATGCGGGAAGCTCTTGACGTTGTGGCAGACCACCGGACTATCTTCGTACCTAACTGGTAGTTATGCTTTTTTGAATGCGATAGTGATTGTAGCAAGCTACCGTGTAGCGCGAAAAGCACGGTCGAAGAATCGCTACACTTTTTTACTTTTTTGTAAATCAAAACGCCAAAAACGTGTCGGGCAGGTTCGGGCGTCGGGCAAGCAGTATAAAACCTTGTTTTTAGCTTTTAAATGAGGTTTTTAAAAATTGCTTTGCCCGAAATGCAGTGAAAAGCGCCCGAATCTGCCCGAAACGAAAAGCTTTGTCCGAAAAGCGATTCGGGCAGGTTCGGGCAGGTTCGGGCCGAATGGGAGTAGTGAATGTGCTTTTTTTTAATCTAAATGCATTTTTTATATACTCTGCCCGTGTCCGAACCTGCCCGAGTGCATTTTTGTAGGATTTCGTGAAAAACAGAAAAAATGCAAAGTCGGGGCACAAAAAAGCCCGGAACTACCGGGCTGTTTGTCTGTGTATCGAAAAGTAAATTCTTTGTATTGCTCTAAAAGCTGCTCTGTTGCCCTTAGTGCGGGAATGCAATTCTTTGTAATTTTATAAAGCAGACAACTCAGCAAGATTGACATTTATCCAATACTGAACATCGTATTCTACACCTTCACTAACGCACTCCGCTTCTTCATCCCAATCCCAATCAGGATTTGCTATTTTACAACTACCGTCAGCGTATATCTGCTCGATGTGAGTTTCTTTGCCTTCATAGGTTACCTTTTGACCTTCTGAGAATTTATTCATGTTCGAAAGAATAAAGGTCATTCACTGTGATCTGCTGCCCTGGTATAAACTTGCCAACGAGTATTTCGCACGCTGCCGCCATAACCAATAACTTACCGCTATCCGTTTCAAGCTGTATTGATTTGCGAGCTGCTGCTGTGAGCGCATTTACTTTGTCTGCTTGCATTACTTCCAGCAAGGTGTTTACAACATCAGCTAGCATGTGCAGGTTATTCTCCTGAGCCAGCAGCTTTCGCCAAGTGAGCCATGCCCCAGTGTAGGTTTCAGCCACTTGAGCAGTAGCTTGTGATTGTGCCATGATGGCATTGTGAATGATGGTTTTTTGGTCCATAGTCAAAAGTAGTTTTTTTGGTCGAATTGTAAAGGGGAAAAAGGGACTGATCAAATCATACTTTACGACCAAATACGGTAGCTAGGTATGAAAAAATCAGTCCTATAAACAAGTTAGCGGTCAGGATATCATAGACATGTCATTCGTGAAAATCAACTGTGGATTTGTACCAGTAATTGATTCTCGAATTGACATTTTGAAAGGCTTTTTATCGAAGTCGTTATCTTCGTAAACGTCAATAAACTTCTTGTCCCATTCTGTTTCTAGAACCTCTTCAACTTTATCATAGTCGCATTCGGTTTCTACAAAATGAGCTGTGAGTGCTAGTTCTTGGGTTAATGCTGCGTAGCAGTAAACAAGGTTGCCTTCAAAAATTTTAAATACCTTCATTTTAGGTTCTAGATTTCTCTGAGCTAAATAGATTTGATCGATATCCTCGTTGAGCACTATCTTTTTGACAGCCTTGTTGTCCTTGCAATACCAGAAGTGGCCTGCGATAAATTGAATTTCACCATCGAAGCCATCTTTCACCAATGCTCCGTTTACCTCTTTGAAGCCAAGCCAAGTGAAGTGGCTCATTTCAATTTTGTCTTTTGCGAATTTTGAAAAGTCCATATTTGATTTGTTAAGTTGTTATTTCCATTTTTTGTTGATGTAATTGAAATCACGCCCTGCATTTGGGGTGAACATGCTGAACAGCCTAGTTTCGCTGATGCGGTTAATGACCTGATAGTAGAAAGTGTCTGTGAACAAATCACTTTCAAACCCTATTAAAAACACCAAGCTGTTTTTATTCATGATGCCGCAAAAAAGGAGCGGACAACTGAAGTAGCCGGCCAAGTCGCTTGTTTCACCTGGCACCAGCGTAGTGCCTGCTACCGTAATTGACTCCTTGCGTATATCGGGCCTCTGATTACCAGTTAAAATCAAGCCCTCACCGCCGTTATTGCTGTACATAATCGTTTGCATCGTTTTCGAGTTGTAGTAGTTCAAATTTTAGTTTGGCAAGCTTTGCTGTGGCCTTTTTCCAATCTTCCTCATCTTCGATAGGGAAGAGCTGATTCCATTTTTGCTTGGCCGCCTCCATTTTGTTCGTGATTTTGGTGATTTGCGCTCGCTTAGCTTGTATTTTGGTTTTGAGGATGTGCTGAAGTGTTTTGCCTTCTGCTGGCTGGTTACCCCAAAAGCATTGAACTTCGGCACGTGGGTATTTCACCTGCAGAAGTGCTGCGCGGTATTTGAAATACCAGTCGTATTTCATACGCAGTTCCCATCGTAAACCTTGCCAATGGATGCCATCAATTATATCGCGGCCTTTGATTTGGATTACTTTGATTTTGAACCAATACGATACCTCACCGACATTCCTTTGAGCAAGATGTTTTTGAACATCTTCAGTCAAAGCCTTAAAGTCAATCCATGACATAGCTATTGATTTGTTATTCGTTGCCAATCCTTCACCATCGCTTCAAAAGAGTAATCATCTTCCTCGATGCCGTACTGCTTGCGGAACGATTCAACCGCCCTGGTAATGCCGCCGTACTTCTGTACGCCGTCGAGCTTTGCTTCGATGTGTGCGCGCAGCATCAACCGCAAATCCTTTTGAATAATCTTTTCCAATGCTGCCCGGGTACCAAGCTTCATCCAGCAGCCGTATGTCATTATTTGGCGGTCGCTGAATTCAAAGGCAATGGCCTGATGATCTTCTTCCAACCGCGCAAACTGCACGTAGCGACCAAAGGCCGTTTTTCGCCGGCGCAACCGGTCGCGCATCCAAGTGTGCAGGAGCTGGCCTTGGTTACCATCGCTGCGCACTACTGAGCAGCCGTAAATGATGCGAAACATGCGCAGGTAAAAAGGACTGACGCGAACGTAAATGAGGGTGGTTTTGCTTTTGGTCATAAAATGGTGAAGGCTATTTGAAGTGGTTTTTCGAGGCGAATGAATAGTTTTTGTTCAATGAGGTTTCGGAACTCGGGCAGCTCAATGCGCTGCTCTTGTTCGGTGGAGAGTTCAACCACGGTGATGGCCACCGGCTGTGGTTTCACTGTGGCTTCGTAGTGCTGGCGGGTAACCATCCAGAGGCGCCGCTTTGAATCGGTGTAACGCATCCAGTGGTTGCCGTAGATGGCCAAAAATTCCACATCAGAAAGGGAGCTTATCGGCTCCATCAGCGGCAGCCTCATGTGATTTGTCATGGAGTGGAATTTTGTGCGCTAGGTCCACATTGATTTTGTCGTAGTGGAAAAGGAAAGCGCTGGTTTTCTTATCGTCAAATCGTTTGCTGTCGGTTTTGCCGGCATAGGCTTCGCTGTTTTTCAGCTTATCGAGCATGGTGTTCGAGTTCAAGCCCAGCTGGTTGTACATGGTGCGGTGGGCAATCATGTACTGCTGGTGTATTTCCTTGAAGCGCATCGATAATATGTCGCCATTGATTTCGAACTCTTGGCCGTGCTTGATCTTGCCCTCGTTAAGCAAAAACAGCATGATGTCCCAGAAGCGTTGGGTTTCGCCACCGCTCTCGCGTTTGGATGCCTGAATAATGCCAACCTCTTTCAAATAATCGAGCAGCTGCTGGTAGGTGAAGCTAAAATTCACGCTCATGCTCATGATTTTGTAGGTGGTGCACATTAATGCGTAGTTTTCTCGCATGCGTGCGATAATTGCATTGTTGGCCCCCATTATTTCGTATATTTCTTTATTACACTGCTTGTACACCTCTACAAAATTGGTCTCATACAAATTTCGATAGCCGAGCAGCTCGCAAGTAACGCTGGTGATGCCTTGCTCTTGCAAGTCCTTTAGGCGGTCATATTGCTTTTTCTCTTCCTCGTTAAAGGTGTTGCGATTGTAGTCCATCAGGATGCAGCGAGTGAGTAGAGGATCATCATCGGGGTATTCGTTACCGGTGATGGCCACGCCCGAACTAATGGGCACGCTTTCTGTCGAATATCGGCCTTCTAAATTGCCACGCTCATAGCCAAAGCGGTCGTACAAACCGCGCAGGGTGTTTTTGGCCTCCACCGGTATTTTGTTGGTGTATTCCTCGAGGCAGGCAATGGCGTTTACAAACTGGGCCATCTTGCGAATCTTGGCTTTGTCGGTGTTGGCCTTTTCGGAAATTTTAAGTGGGTCCTGAGGCTTGCCAAAAAGGTACTGTACGCTGTTGATCATCGATGACTTACCACTACCACCCTCACCAAAGAAGAATACCATAGGGAATTTGCCATTCTTCTTAAAAATAAAGTCAGAAAACAAGCAGCTGATGGCGTACAGCATCATGATGTAACCAGGCTGGCCGTAGGTTTTGATGTACTCTGGTTCCCACTGCCTAAAATTCACCGTGCTGGGCGTGTGCAGAAAGCGCTTTTCGTTGGCGTACTTGTAATTATCCTCGGCATACGACTGGTTACCCGATGGGATGTAATAGTTTCTGCTCTTGTGGTTTACTACACCATTTTCATCAACCGGCTCCCACTTGCCGTTAAATATGCCATTGCTGAATGCAAAGAAGCCGGTGGCATGCCAGCCGAGTGTTTCGATTTGCAAGCAGCTTTTTTCTTGCTCGTACAACTTGGTTTTTAGCTTCATGAAATCAGTAGCACCTCCCCAAAAAAGGAAGTTGCCAGCGCCTTCAGTAAACTCCTTCAAGGCATTCATAGAGGTAAGCGACTTGGTTTGCACGTCGAGCACCATTTCGCGGCCGTAGATGTTTTTGAGCCGCACTACTCGCCTGGGGAAGACACCGTTGTTGATATGGTAAAGCACTTCCATTGTAAAGTTGCTGAACGACTCGGGGAGCATACCGTTGTTGCGCCCACCAGTCATTTTGTAGTAGCAGCTTTTCCATTCAAAAAAACCGTAGGTTTCTAGGTCGTGGTAGGCAGTAGCATCAACACCTTCGGGCAAAAAGTCGGTTGGCTTGTAATCGTCGTAGCTGTTTTCGGGCTTGGTATCGATGCCTGCAGCCTTGCACATTTTAAAAAACACCGCAGGTGATTTACGTTTGGTGCGCTCAAGTGCAATACTGAACTCGGTATCAGCAGTGTCTTTGTCGTAGTTCACTTGCTGACTGGCTGCACTATGCCACACGCTTCGGCCGCGCTCACCTAGCGATGCCAGGGCATGGCAACAGGCTTCTCGCTCTAGTTCGTCGGTGCCAATTACATCCATGTTGCGTTCACGTATGCGATCAGCGGCCGCCAAGCACTTACGGTATTCTAGCTCCTTCTTTTTGCTGAAATCTGGGTCGGCTATGTTTTCGTCTAGTAGATCAATATCAATCATATACCTTTTAGTGCTTCGGTTTTCTTCATTTTGAGTTTCGTTTGGGCAATGGTTTCATCGAGCGTGCCATTGCGCACTTGCCTTTCGATGGTGCGAAAGCCGCTGAGCTCTTCTTCAAGCTGCTTGTTTTTGGCAATGAGTAGTTCTACCATTTCACGCTCTCGAATGTACAGGCGGCGTGCGCTGTCCAATTCTTCGAGGGTTTCGAACGCTTGCCAGCAGGCGCAATAGATGTCGTTAAAAAAAAAGTAGTTGTCTGTGGCTGCGTTGCCTTTGTTGGCCATTTGGTCCATGGTTTTTTTTGCCAACAGGGCTAAATCTGTGAGCTTTTTTTCTGTCAAACGTCCATTATGGTCGCGGCCGTCGGTGAGGCGCTCTGGTGCTGACTCGCTCATACTACTTCCTCGTTCTAACTTTCTTTTGCTCTATGGTTACCAGCTTGAGGTCCTCATAAAAAGACTGACACGCGGCCTTTTGTGCTTCAGCTGCAGTGCGACCGCTGGCGGTAATTTGGCGCACGGCCAAGCTGCGGTCGGCACTAATGCTCATGAGCTTAATTTGGAAAACATAGTTGCGCTTTGGCCGAAGGTTGCGCATGGCCTTTTGGAAATTGTATAGAAAACTCATGCTTGCAACCCTTTCATTTGGTTGAGCTCGTCGCGGGTAATGCGCTCAAGTTCTTTGCTGGTTGATAGCAATGACTTGGCGTTGGCACGTGCCTCGGGTGTGTTGCTGCGCTTGGCAATGGATGATGCTGAAAAGAATTCTTTTTGCAGCGATAACAAGGTGTCGACTTGGTTGAGTAAGCGCTCTGCCCTTGGCAGGTCACTCGGTTGGAGTTTGATGTTCATTTTGGTTTTGGTTAAATAGTTGCATTTGATTTTTTTCGGCCTTGATTTTGGCTTGGAATCGGGGAGAGTAAAGCAGGAGCTCTACTTCCTGCAGCTCTGTTACGCTGCAGGCTTCGAGAAAGCGCTCTGGTGTTACATCGAGCTCAAAGTGCTTGTTGATTTTAGGCATGTTGCAAGCCTCCATTTTGCACAAGCATGCCAGCAGGCACCTGTGTAGTCATGGATGGCTGCAGCCACATTTCGAGCAGCTTGCAAGTGTGCTCGCCTTTGGCGTTGCGCTTCCAAAGTTCCGCGCGATCAAAGGCGCCGTTAATGCAAATCACGTAGCCTTTGGTCAAGTCTATCGAATCGCTGGTAACCAGCTCTAGGTGGTTTTGCATGCCCTTTGCCATCTTGGCTCGAGTGCTTGCTAGCCGTACTTGTTTGCAGGCTTGCACCGCCAAAACATCGTAAATGTTGGCGCAGGGTGCAGTTTCGAGAAAGCTGGTATTCATCGGCTGGCCTCCTGCAATGCTTGCTCTTTTGTGATTTTTTCGAACTCAATCACCCACACCCAAGGGTTGCGCTTTACAGATTCATCGCCGTTGATGCTTGCCCAAAGCGAGAAGAATGATTCAATCGGGTTGAAAGTAAAGCACACAGATTCATCACGGAATACTTTCCAATTGTAAAGCCGGTATCTTGGTTTTTCAGGAGCTTCTGGCCATGGCTTGCCTAGCTCAATGCCTTCGGCAATAGCATCCGCAGTAGTAATGTCTTGTAGGCGCTCAGGATGAATTGACTTGATGCGTAGAAATAAACGAGCCTCTTCAAAGGGCATGTGGATACCAGGTTTCCATTTTAATTTCCAACCTTGAGCGGTTAGATCAGCTTTGTAGTACACCGATCCAGATAACGGCCCATTTAGCACCTCATAGAAGGTTTCACGTACCCAAATCACATCTCCAACTGCATACCTGCATTTTGGAAATACATGATTTGTGCCGCTGATTATGTTTTTGAGTCCTTGAGCAATGAGTTCTTCCGATTTTTCGATGAACTCATTTACTGGCATCATCAATTGACCAGGCACTGGTTGTGGCTGTGGGGTAATGATTCTGCGCGTTTTGAATTTTCTATTTTCAAAGATGGCCTGCACCATTGGTGTGCTGTATAGCATTGGCTTGAGCTTACCCATTGCCAACTCCTTTCTCCAATTCTCTAATGAGCGCGTCCGCTGAATGAACTGCACGCATTGCCGCATTTTCGGCATCATGACGCTCCAAATGAACCGCCATAAATTGGCAGGCCATGTACTGGCGAACGGTAATGCCGCCTTCAATATCAGTTATGCGTCCGTTGGCAGTTTGCACGCTATGCGGAAATGCCTGGCGGTTTGCAAGCTTACTCATGTGCCATTCCTCCCTTACCAATATTCATGTAAGCCGAAAGCGCAGCACGCTGACTTTGGCTTAAATAGGTATTAAACCATTCCATTATGCGGTGACTCGCACGGTAAACATCGTAGTGAAGCACAATAGCGTCATCGCTATCGATGTTCAGCGCGGCCCTCAAATCGGGCGTTTGCAATCGGCTCAAGTGTTGGATCAGTTGCTCTTCCATGTTTTTGATTTTGATTGATAGTTCAAATATTTGGTCTAAAGATTTGATGGTTTGGTGCCTCAAGCCAGCCTCCTTGTACAGCGCTGCCAGCTGCTGTACCTGATGCATGCTTTCGTATTGGCTTTCAAGTTGCTGGTACATGGCTCTGAGCTTCGAGGTATTCGTGGTAATCGCTAGAGCTTAGCAGCACGGTAAAATCTGCCCCATCAGTAAGCTGTGGTACCTCCATCATATTGATGAAGAAGTTGTGGCCGTAGTTGTACATCCAAGTGCACAGCCGGTGCAGCTGGGCATATGTGCCATGCACCTGTGTAGGTTGCTCAGCAATCTTAACTTTTAGGTAGCGCACCAAATCGTGCTGCTGATCTTCGGTGAGCGAGAGTAAGTACATTTGATATTCTGACCGCTCTTGGTAGTTCTGCCAGCGTTCAAAAAGGAGCTGACACACATGCGTGTTGCCATATACCAGAATGAACTCGGCCAAGGTGAGCGACTTGAGTGCCGCTAGTAGTTTTTGGTCCATGATTATTGGTTTAGGTACTCGTTGCAAAAGCGCAGCGTTTGACTCACCTGCTGCTCGGCATTTTTGTAGTATCGGCTGGCTTGGCTCGGCACCAACCGGCGCAAATAGCCCTCATGCTTGAGGATGCTGGTGCACAGTTCATTGAGGCCAGCGTACTTGTTGAAGCTCAGCATACGGCGCAGTGCGCTGATGGCTTCAAAGTGTTCCAATCTTTTTGGATGCACGCTCAAGTATGCGCGCTCGCGGTTGTTCACAAACTGGTCCACCGACTGCCAAAGCTTGCCAGCGTGGTTGTGCAGCTTGTTTTCTGCCTTGCCATAGTTAACCGACGTTCTCATATCAAAATATTTGAGGGGTTGCAATGTTCATGGCCACAGCCCAAGCAGCTATGTCTTTGGTACTTTGGGCGTGCAGCTTTACACGAATGTTGCGCAGGTGCACAATCACTGTGTTTGTTGAAATAGAAAGCGAATCGCTTATTTGCTTGTCGCTTTCGCCAGCTACCACGCCCTTGATCACGTCTATTTCGCGGTGAGTTAGCAGGCCACCAGGGCCGCCAATGCCAGCACACAGTTTAAATTCATGCGGGCAGTTGCCACGTAGGGGGCAGGCCCAATACTCAGGCTCGCCCATCACGCCCTTGACCATGTCGGGCTTGTTATCAAAGCCACCATACCGGCAAAAAAGCCACTGCTCAATGCGCTCGATGCGGTCGTATTTACCCAACTCAATCAAGGCAGCCATAGCCTCAGGGTGGGTAAGCATTTCTGCTTCAATGGCCTCGAGAATTTGCTCTGGTAGCTCATTGATGCGGGTTACTTCGCCATTGAACATGGCTAAGTGGTGCTCGCCGTAGGCAAAGAACTCTATCGAGTCATTGTCGAGCAGTCCGGCTAAAATTGGTTGGTTTACAGTAGTCATTGGTCAACGTGCGTTTACTGGTTGGTCAAAAAAAAGGCTAAGCCATTCCGGCTTGTTTTTCCATTTTCAAGCACTCATCCGCCATTTTTAAGGCTTCGGCTAAGATGATGTTGTTTGATCTTCTTTTGTTTATTACTGCCCAAATCGTAGACACTTTGTAGTCGTAACCAGCTTCAAGTAGTCTAATACGCAGATTTTTAGCGTAATGAGGCGGCAGGTGCTTCAGTTTGCCTGTACGCCTGTCTTTAATAGATTTTGAGTATTTGTGGCTGTCAATCATGTCCTTAACTTGTAGCGTAATTGTAATGGGGTTGTATCGTTATTGTCGTGACAATATTAGTAAACGTAAGTTTACCATGCAAGCTTCTGTAATAAAAAATTATTAGAAGGTGAAAAAAACCATCCACACGCGCTTAGAAGAGCTTCGAATAAGCGCTGGATTAAACAAAGTGGAGTTCGCTTCTTACCTCGGTATAAGTAAGCAGCGTTATCAGCAGATGATTGTCCAAGAGTATAATTTCAAGGTCGATTTGATTGAGAAGCTTATGGCCAGACGACCTGACTTAAATGTCCACTGGCTTTTTACTGGTACCGGCCGCATGGTGAACATGACTGCATACGAACAACGAGAAGAAGAAATTACTGATTCGATGGTTGCCGAACCTATGGCCGAATACAACAGCGGTGCCCTTGATGCTTGCAAAGAAAAGGTGCGCTTACTGGAGGAATTATTAGCGATTTACCGCCAAAACAAGCCTGATGTTGGACCAACGTTGGACCAAAAAAAATAAGCGAACTGATAATTAGTAAGTTATGACAAAAATCGCAGTTCCTACGA
>JAUXNJ010000024.1 GCA_030682795.1 Sphingobacteriaceae bacterium | reverse complement strand
CAAATGCTGTGTGGCAATGCCGCCACCATCGGTGAGGAAGCTGCTGCTGCCCAGGTGGTCGGAGTGGTAGAAGAAGATGTTGGCTTCAGTAGCATCGCGCACCCCTGCCAACTCCTCCAGCACCCGAATTACCGGCTCGCCCGGTGAAAAATTGTTGTAGTCGAGGCCGAGGCACTCAAAATCGCGCTTCATACGTAGGGCAGCACCTTGGTTTAGCACCTTGTAGTTTTCGGTAAGCGGCGCTACGTGGTTTTCGCGGAGCGGTTGCATGTCTGAGTTGCTAAGCGATTCGCCCAGCTTGCTCGCAATGCGCTGGCCAGCGATGAAATAGTGCTTGGTGAAACCCACATCAGTAATGGTCATGAGCTCGCTCTGGTACCAGGTGCGCAAATTAAGATCACCGTAGCCTTGCCAGCCGCTGCCGTTTTGCCACATGAGGTTACTTAGTTACCATATCGACCCTCGAGCACCCCTAAAATCGACAAATCCTCGTCCAGGTCGGGCCAATGAATGCCGGTGCCATTGCAAATTAACTCCAAATTCTTCAATTGTTCTTCCGACGCCTGGCTTAGCTTTTGGTTTAGGCTAACAGGAAAACTCAACTGTTTGTGATCTTCCAGCAAAACGTAGATGCTGCCACTTGCATACCAAGCCTTTTTGGCCTTGTGCATTAATTCAGTTACCATGTATTTCATCCCACTTTTGCTTTATTAAATTCATATGTTCCAAAATCAACTCTTCTGCCAACTTGATATCGGGTATTTTCATTCCTTGTGCGTAATCCAGTTCGACCGGTTCCATCCAAAACTTCGCAAACCCGCCTGATTTCCGAACATGGATGTGCATGGGCTCCTGTCCTTCATTTGAATAGAAAAAGAAGACAAAACCAAATTTCCTAAATACTTCTGGCATAATGCTAATATACAACCAATTCCGCAAAGAGTCAATGGCAATGTACCCTGCAGCATTGCATGTAATGTATTTGAAAATCCAGTCCAATCTTTTAATTAAAATAGTTCATTTGCTACATCATCTGAACCACAACAACAAAGTAAAAGACATAAAGAACCCAAGGCTTTCGAATTCCAATTAATATTTGCATACCTGTAAGTACCCCTGAAAACGGTTTTAGCATCTGATTAAATTGGGTGTTACACAAGACCCGTTTAAACGCAGTAATTAAACGAGATGTAATTTTTCAAAATTGTCAATCAGTCCCTCTTCAAAAAATTCAATGATGATTTTGTATGAATAGCCTTCATGAACAAAGACTAATGCCAATTTATCTTGATCAACTACAGTAGCAAATTCCTTCTTAAACCTAACCTGATGAATGGGCAAATTAACTTTTCGTCTTCTCGTTTCTAAACTGATTTTTTCTGCTTTAATTTCAACTTTATTAACCAGCACGAAAAGCTTTAATAAAGCTTTATGGCCAAGAAAAAAACATAGTGTGGTAGTAAGAAAACATAAAATGATGTAAAAAATAACAGCTCTTGGAAAGTCAAAACTAAAAGATAAAACAAATAAAAGATTTAAAATCAAAAAACCAATCGGCCCAAGCCACTTTGTTTGTTGAAAATGCTTGATCTTTCTCTCAATAAACAGTCTTTTCTCTTGGTTCAGCTGATACAGTTGGTATGCCATAAATCGCTATCAAATATTTTTGATGTTTATGGGTTCCCTACTAGTATGTAATATCAGCAAAATGGCAATATGATTGTCATGTACATCGTAAACAATCCTATAACTCCATCTAAAAAACCTCCTTACGTTACCTGAGTTGTTCGGGTAGAATTCATCCAATTGAAATTGATCTGGGTGCTCTGCGAGCTGTTTTGAAGCTAGTAAAATCTCAGCTTTAACTTTTTTGGCAGATTGAATTGAGTCCTTTCTAATGTAATCATAAATATCCTTGAGTGATGCTTTGGCTTTATCCGACCAAACAACGCTTCTTTCAATTTTGGGTTTCACCAGCTTTCAGATTCTTTCTCCAAACTTTGCAAATCCGTAAACTTGCCTGATTTTATATCCTCTCTGGCTTCATCAATGGCCTGCACATACTCCTCTAAAGACATAGGAATTGAAGCTTGCGCTTCTCCTTTTAACAGGGCATAAATCGCCATTAACTTCTTACTATCTGTAATACCGTCTATGGTTTGGTGCAGCTTTAATTGCAAATCAGAAACTAGCATCTAATGTCCTTTTTGTAAATATAAGAAAAGCATTTTAAAACCTGAGCCTTGCTTTGTAAAAACGACCGTTGCAAAATACTCAACACCATAAAGCAAAAAAGCCACTCGCTTTCGCGAATGGCCTTCAAAAACAGGATAAATAAATGCTTAGTCTTCTGAGCGCGGCTCGCGGGGAGCACGCTCTTCACGTGGACCACGGTCTTCGCGCGGGCCACGGTCGCGGTTGCCGTCGCGTGGACCACGGCGGTCGCCACGGTCACCACCACGATCTTCGCGGCGTGGACGATCAGCTTGCTCTGGCATGCCTTCAGGGCGTGGCAATAGCGCCTTCACCGACAAGCGGAACTTGCCAGTCTTCGGGTCTACTTCTACCAATTTCACCTCTACCTGATCGCCTTCTTTGTAAATGCCATCCATGGTCTCGATGCGTTCCCAGCTGATTTCGCTGATGTGCAACAAGCCATCTTTTCCTGGCAAAAACTCTACAAAAGCACCAAATGGCATGATTGAACGCACCTTGCCTTTGTAGGTAGCACCTACTTCAGCCTTGGCAGCAATGCCCGAAATGCGCTTCACTGCCGCATCCATACCCGCTTTGTCGTTGGTATAAATTTGTACAATGCCAATCTCACCTTGCTCTTCGATGCTGATGGTTGAATTGGTTTCACGCTGAATTTCCTGGATGATTTTACCGCCTGGTCCGATTACCGCACCAATAAACTCGCGGTCGATCTTCAACTGGGTAATCCGTGGTACGTGTGGACGGTAGTCCTCACGGGTAGCGGCAATCGTCTTCTTCATCTCATTGAGGATGTGCGCACGGCCCGCTCCTGCTTGCTTCAAAGCCTGCAAAAGCACTTCGTATGGCAATCCGTCAATCTTAATGTCCATCTGACAACCCGTAATACCTGCTTCGGTGCCGGTTAACTTGAAGTCCATATCGCCCAGGTGATCTTCATCACCCAAAATGTCGCTCAATACTTTGAAACGCTTTCCGTCGGTTACCAAACCCATGGCGATACCTGAAACAGGCGCCTTGATTTTAACACCGGCGTCCATCAAAGCCAAGGTGCCTGCGCACACAGTAGCCATAGAAGATGAACCGTTTGATTCCAAAATATCGCTCACAATGCGGATGGTGTAAGGACACTCATCGTGTGGCGGTAATACTTGCTTCAACGAACGCATGGCCAAGTTACCGTGACCGATTTCACGACGGCCTGGACCGCGGTTCGGGCGGGTTTCGCCAGTTGAGAAGCTTGGGAAGTTGTAATGTAAGATGAAGTTGTTGTAGCCTGAAAACAACGGGCTATCGATCATCTGGTTGTCGTCTTTCGAACCCAAAGTAACCGAAGTCAACGATTGGGTTTCACCACGGGTAAACACAGCCGAACCGTGGGTAGTTGGCAAATAGCCTACTTCACACCAAATCGGGCGGATTTCGTCGAGTTTACGACCGTCCAAGCGGCGCTCTTCGTCCAAAATCATGTTGCGCATGGCCTTGTATTCCACATCGTGGAAATACTTCTTGGTTAAAAACTTGTCGAGTTCAGCGCCTTCGCCCTGTGCCTCGATGAAGTCTTTCAATACTTGCTTAAAGCCTTCTGCACGCTCGTTTTTAGAAGCACCCGACATGGCCACTTTGTAAACCTTATCGTAGCAAAATGCATGGATGGCAGCTTCTAAAGCCTCGTCGGAACGCTCGTGGTTGTACTCACGTGCTTTGAGACCCAATTCTGCACGCATATCGATTTGCGCCTGGCACTGCACCTTAATGGCAGCATGGCCAATGCGAATGGCTTCCGCCAAATCTGCCTCTGAACATTCTTTGGCTTCACCTTCTACCATCATCACGTTTTCCATGGTGGCTGCCAACATGATGTCCATGTCTGCATCTACCATTTGGCTGATGTTGGGATTGATGATAAATTGTCCGTTGATACGCGCTACACGCACTTCAGAAATCGGACCGTTAAAAGGCACATCCGACACCATCAAGGCAGCTGAAGCAGCCAAACCAGCGAGGGCATCTGGATAAATATCTTTGTCGGCACTGATCAGGGAAACCTGAACTTGGGTGTCGGCATGATAATTTTCAGGGAATAAAGGGCGCAGGGCGCGGTCGATCAAACGACAAATCAGGATTTCATAATCCGACAAACGGCCTTCACGCTTTAAGAAGCCGCCTGGAATTTTACCAGTAGATGCAAACTTCTCTTGATAATCAACCGTCAATGGCATGAAGTCTACATCTTCTTTGGCTTCACGTGCCGATACTACGGTGGCGAGCAACATGGTGTCGCCCATTCTTACTACTACCGAACCGTCGGCCTGCTTGGCCAATAAACCGGTTTCGATACTTACTTTCCTGCCATCGCCTAAATCGATGGTTCTTACTACAGGACTTGGTTTCATTTTTTACCTCTCTTCTTTAATTGCAGCTTATAAACTAAAAAAGGCGAATTGTATAATACAATCGCCTTGTTTTTTATTAAGACCTCGTAATCACTTACGGAGGTTCAATTTTTCGATAATTGCGCGGTAACGCATGATGTCGTTGGTTTGCAGATAAGTCAGCAAATCACGACGCTTGCCTACCATTTTAATAAGGGCCTGCTGTGTAGAATAATCCTTGCGGTTTTTCTTCAGGTGAGCCGTCAAATGGCTAATGCGCTCAGTGAACTGAGCGATTTGGCTTTCTGGTGATCCAGTGTCTTGCGCACCAGCGCCAAACTTCTTGTAAATCTCTTGCTTTTGAGCGGTATCAAGATGCATCTGTATATAATTTTTTCCTTGTTCTTAAACGAGTTTGCAAATGTAGCACATTTAATTTTATTGACAAACTAGTTTTTAAGAAGTCTTAGAATCTGTGCTAATTTGGATTTCAACTCCTTGCGATCTACGATTAAGTCTACAAAACCGCTTTCTAGCACGAATTCTGCCGACTGAAAACCTTTCGGCAAATCCTTCTTGATGGTTTCTTTGATTACCCGCGGTCCCGCAAAGCCAATCAAGGCATTGGGTTCGGCCAGGTTGAAGTCGCCCAGCATCGCAAAAGAGGCTGTTACGCCCCCTGTAGTTGGGTCGGTGAGCAAGCTGATGTAAGGAATTTGCTCCTCTCCTGCCTGCGCCAGCTTGGCCGAAGTTTTAGCCATTTGCATCAAGGAAAAAGCTGCTTCCATCATCCGAGCGCCGCCCGATTTGCTGATCACCATTACTGGACACTTCATCTCCCGTGCTTTGTCGATGGCCCTGGCTATTTTTTCTCCCATCACCGAGCCCATCGAACCGCCAATGAAGTCAAAATCCATACAAGTTACCACCAACATCTCTCCTTCTACCAAACCTTTGGCCGTGCGGATGGCATCTTTGAGGCCGGTTTTGGCTTGGGTAGCCTTCAAACGGTCTACATAAGGCTTTGTATCGGTAAAGTTGAGCGGGTCGCCCGACGTGAGGTTGGCATCCAACTCTTCGCACTGCCCTTCGTCGAAAATAATTTCGAAGTACTCGGCCGAGCCAATGCGGCAGTGGTAGTTGCACTGGGTGCAAACAAATTTATTGGCTTTGAGGTCTTTCGACAACAAAGAGGCTTTGCACGACGGACATTTGAACCAAAGTCCGTCGGGCACATCCAATTTTTCTTCTGTGCTGGTAGTTACACCTGCGGTAGAACGCTTAAACCAAGCCATTCGAATATTTTAAGTTTATGCTAAGTCAATAGAATTGTCGAGGTACACATCCTGAATGGTATTCAGCAAGGCCACCCCTTCGTTCATCGGGCGCTGGAAGGCTTTGCGACCCAAAATGAGGCCTGCACCACCGGCGCGCTTGTTAATTACTGCTGTTGAAACGGCTTCTGCCAAATCGCTAGCGCCCTTCGACTCCCCACCTGAGTTGATCAAAGGCGCACGACCCATATAGTTGTTGGCCACTTGATAACGCGCCAAATCGATCGGGTGATCGCTGCTGAGCTCGCTGTACACCTTCGGATGGGTTTTGCCATGTTTGGTGGCCAAATAACCGCCGTTGTTGGTCGGTAATTTTTGCTTGATGATGTCGGCCTGGATGGTTACGCCCAAGTGATTGGCTTGACCCGTTAAATCCGCCGCAGTATGATAATCCACGCCATCTACCTTAAAGCCATTGTTGCGGGTATAGCACCACAGGATGGTAGTCATGCCCAGCTCATGCGCCATTTCAAAGGCCTTGGCTACTTCTACAATTTGGCGGCCCGACTCCGGTGAACCAAAATAAATGGTAGCGCCTACGGCCGTTGCACCCATGTTCCAGGCGTCGCGGATGGTACCAAACATGATCTGGTCGAACTTATTGGGATAGCTGAGGAATTCATTGTGGTTGATTTTTACAATGAAAGGAATTTTATGTGCGTATTTACGTGCTACCGAAGCCAACACGCCATAGGTAGAGGCCACACCGTTACAACCAGACTCAATGGCCAGTTTTACGATGTTTTCGCTATCAAAATAAATAGGGTTTGGTGCAAACGAGGCACCGGCGGCATGCTCAATGCCTTGGTCAACCGGCAAAATCGACAAAAAACCTGTGCCACCGAGGCGACCATGGTCGTATAAGGCCTGCATACTGCGCAGGGTAGGAATGTTGCGGTTGGAGTTGGCCCAGATGCGATCTACAAAGTCTGCACCCGGTGCGTGGATCATGTCTTTACTGATGGTTTTCGATTGGTGACCGAGTAAATAATCGGCTTGTGCACCTAAAGCATCCACAATCTTTTGATTTGCCATAATGAGCTGTTATTATTGGGTTAGTTTCGAAAGAGACAAAACTAAGCAAAAATCCAATGTCAGACCGAATTCCAACCACAGCAAACATTCAAATTAAAGAAATTAGTGACTCAGTGCTTTTAAAGGCCGTTTTTGAGATTCGTCAAAAGGTTTTTGTAGAGGAGCAAGCGGTTGATCCGGAGGAGGAGTACGACGAATTTGAGGACAGCTCGCGTCATTTTTTACTGCTAGCCGGTGGAAAACCTTGTGCAACCGGTCGTTTTCGGTCAACCGACAAAGGTTGGAAGATTGAACGCATGGCCGTATTGGCGGAGGAGCGCGGTAACGGCTATGGCGGCATGGTTTTGCAAAAAATGCTGGAGCAAGTGCCTCAGGACGAGCGACCTATTTATTTACATGCCCAAGAGCATGCCTTGAGCTTTTACCAGCGGCATCACTTTAAAGCTGTAGGCGAGCGTTTTTGGGAAGCCAACATCCCCCATTTTAAATGTGTGTGGCAGGCACCCGCTCAAAGTTGATTGAGCAACATCACCAGCAAAGCGCTGCTAGAGGCAATTAAAGTTAGCCGCATGCGCCAGCGGTGGGTACATGGCAAGCCAAAACGGCGCAGCCAGGGATCCATGATGGTGGTGCGGTCGTTGCTCAACATGCGCTCGATGATGGTTACAATGCAGGCACCTAAGAGTAGCTGACTGATCCAAGCCACTAAAAAGATGGCGATGATGGGCATTCTGCTGGCGGGGACGGCAAAATACAGGGCAATCAACAGCCAAAAGCCCCCTTCGTGCAGCATTTTTACAAACGCACCTTTAAAAGCCGAATTGCCTGGCAGGCGTTCGGTGAGCCGCCACAGCCAAACCGCGGTGCGTCGGCGCATTCGGAACCTATTAGAGACGAGGATTTGCATGGATATTCAAATCAAAAGAATTCTCGGCAATTACACAAGTTTCAGGCCAAAAGGAAGGCGCTTTTCTGTTCCTGTATATAAAATTGTATATATACAAAAACCTATACAAGCAAAGCAGCTGAGCATTAGCCGCTTAAATTAGGGGGATGCAATGGCGTGTAGACTTCGATTGGCGGCAAGTGCCCTTTTTTAGACTGCTTTTGGCTTTGTTGTTGGGCTACCAGCTGTCGGCTTGGTGGTGGTGGCCTGCCTACCTTTCAGTTTTGCTCATTGGGCTACTTATGGCTGTCCAATGGCTTTTTGGGAGATCGGCCTGGCGCGCCAGTTACCGCTGGCGGTGGTTGCAAGGCAGTTTATTGTTCATGGCCGTTGCACTGGCTGGTGCCACGCACAAAGCACAGTATAGTGCGCAAAGACAGGCTTTAGAGCTGGCAGCATTAAAGACTTATCCCGCCCTCGAACTCACCGTGAGCCATTATCCCGAAGACAAAGGGCGCTATATACGTGTACAAGCGAACATCAGCGGGGCCTTGGCTTTGGATAGTTTTTGGCCGCTGCAGCAGCAAGGCTGTCTGCTCAAATTCGACAGTCTAGATCTCGCGGCCCACCAGCTAGCACCCGGTTACCGCCTGGTGGTTTCGAGCAACCAACTGCGCGAAATCTACGAAAGCCGCAACCCACATGCCTTCTCCTACAAAAAACTCATGGCCAGCAGGGGTATTTATTTCCAGCTTAAATTGCCACCTGAGCAATGGCGCTTATACCGTGATGCCGAGCAGCGGGGCCTCTTGAGCATTGCCTTGCGACTCAAAAAACTGTCGACCGAAAAGCTATTCAGCTATTTAAAAGGTACTCACCAAGCACCGTTTGCCGCTGCGCTCTTGCTGGGCGACCGCAGTGCGCTTGATCAAGATTTGGTAAAAGCCTATGCCAGTAGCGGCGCCATTCATGTGTTGGCGGTTTCGGGCTTGCATGTAGGCATTTTTTACATGCTGATGCGCTGGCTCAGCATCAACCTGTTTCGGCTCAAACGTTGGGGTTCATTAACCATGGTACTATCCGCCCTTTGGTTGTATGCTTTGGTTACCGGCTTGCCGCCATCGGTGAGCAGGGCCTGTACCATGTTTAGTTTGATCGCTATTGCGAGGGAACTCAAGCGCGACGCCCTTATCTACAATACCATGTCGGCTGCGGCCTTTGTGCTGTTGTGGTTCAAGCCAGGCTTTTTGGCGGAAACAGGCTTTCAATTGTCGTTTGCCGCCGTAATAGGCATTGTGTATTTGCAGCCCAAATTGTACAAAATGCTGTATTTTAAGCACAAATGGGCCGACTGGCTGTGGCAGCTTACCAGCGTTTCACTGGCAGCACAGCTCTTCACCTTCCCCTTAAGCGTGTACTACTTCAATCAATTCCCGAATTACTTTTTGCTTTCCAATTTTGTAGTGATTCCCATTGCCGCGCCACTTTTATTAGGTTGCTTGCTGCTGTTGGCGCTTTCACCCCTGCCCTTTCTGGCTGAAAAATTTGCGTGGCTGCTGGGGAAAGGCTTTGATTTAGTAAATGCCATCATCTTGCAAATAGAACAGTTGCCGGGAGCTTTAACCGAGGGCATTGTTTGGTCAACCAGCACGTTTTGGCTCAGCTATGCTTTTATATTGTGTGTATGTTGGTGGGTGTGGGGACAACAACTGCGTTTTCGACAATTGGCCATCTGGTTGGCCGTAACCCTGCTTGTACAGCCGCTTATTCGCAAAATCGACCAGCAAAAGCAAGCCAGCTTTACGCTCTACGACGGCTTTAATGGCAGCAGCGGCAGTTTTATCAGCGGTAAAAAGGCCTGGCTCTGGGGCACCCAACCCGAAATGCCCTTCTCTCCTGCCAAAAATCAATTGATGCATGCGGGGGTTTCTGCCTACGATACCCTTGCAGTACAAACCATCCAGCTATTGCAATGGCAAGGACAACGCATCTTATGGGTAAACGGCAAAACACCACCACCTAGCTGGCCAAAGGCAGATGTACTGCTGCTTAGCAATCAGCCGCCCTTTTATTTGGTGGAGCGTCAGCTGACAAAATACCGGACAATCCTTCTCGATTCGTCAAATTCGCCTTATTATTGTGAAAAGCTAAAAGCAAAAGTGCTGGCTGCTGGTTTGCGCTACTTCAGCGTGGCCGAGCAAGGAGCATTGGTATTTACGCCATGGACTATCAATACATCGACATACAACTCGACCAACGCATCGGACACATTGTGCTCAACCGTCCCGAAAAACGCAATGCCTTCAATTATGAGCTTGTCACCGAGCTAAAAGCTGCTTTTCAAAGCTTGTACAGCAACGACGACTGCAAAATTATTGTGCTGCGGGCCAAAGGAGAAGTATTTAGTGCCGGTGCCGACTTGGGTTATCTACAGCAGTTGCAAAAAAATACCTACGAGGAAAATCGGGCCGATTCACGGCACCTGATGGCCTTGTACGAAATGATTTATGCTGGTCCAAAAGTGGTGATTAGTCAGGTTGAAGGTCATGCCATTGCCGGTGGTTGCGGCTTGGCCACGGTGAGCGATTTTAGCTTTGCAGTGCCTGCTGCCAATTTTGGCTATACCGAAGTGCGCATTGGCTTTATTCCCGCCATCGTTTCTGTATTTCTGGCCCGTAAAATTGGGGAAGGCAAGGCACGCGAACTGCTGCTTACGGGCGACCTCATCAGCGCTGAAGAAGCTCTGCGCTATGGCCTGATCAGCTTTGTAGTGAATGCCGACGAAATTGCCGAGCGGGTACAGCAATTTGCCCTAGGCCTGGCCAAAAACTGCTCGGGCAACTCACTGGCCATGACCAAAAGTCTGCTCGCCGAAGTGCAAGACCTGCCCTATCAAGCCGCGTTGGCCCTGGCCGCCGACCGCAATGCCCAAGCCCGTGCCACCGACGATTGTCAGCACGGCATCCAATCATTTCTCAATAAAGAAAAAATCAAATGGTAAAACACTTCCTCCTGATGACTTTGATTGTGTTCGCCATCGCGTGCAATACCAAAGTAGATGATAATGCCAGCGACGAAAGTCCGGCTGCTGCTGCACCCACCGACAGCCGCAGTCTGGAGCAGCAAGTACACGACACCTCCCGCTACTTTGCAGGCCAAACCTTCAGTGCCTTGAATGGCGTTTTGATGCAAAAAATCAAGGAGGTTGGTCCGGATGGCGCCGTGCTCTTTTGCAACGAACGTGCCTTGCCCCTCACCGATTCGGTGGCCAAGCAGCACGGCATCAGCATCCAGCGGCTGGCCTACCGAAACCGCAATCCTTTAAACGCTACTACCAACGACGAGCGCAATATTTTGGTTGGCTGGGAAGAAGCACAGAAGAAAAACCAGGAGTTGAAGCCTAAAATTGTGCAAAGCGAGGATAAAATCGACTGGTACGGGGCCATTACCATTGCGCACCCACGCTGTTTAGATTGCCATGGTTTGTTGCAAGAAGGCGACATCCTCAACGAAACGCTGCAGCAAATTAAAAAGCACTACCCCAACGACAAAGCCGTGAATTTTGAACTGCAGGATGTGCGGGGCATGTGGAAAATCAGCTATCCGAAGTCCTTTTTTGAAAAAGGCATTTAGCCGACGTTAAAAACCGACTTGAGCATCGGAATGGCGCCATTGGCGATGAACTGAATGCCGATGGCCAATACAATAAAGCCCATCATGCGCGACATGGCGCTGATGCCCGACTCTCCCAAAAAGCTCACCAATCGGGGTGAAACGCGCAAAATGAGGTAAGTAACCAAAGCCATGGTGAGCACCGCGGCTATCACCAGCAGGTAATCCCAGATCACGGTGAGTTCGAGGGCCAGACTGATGAGCAGCGAAATAGAACCCGGTCCTGAAAGCATTGGCATGGCCAGCGGCGAAAAACTGATGTCGTTTTTAAGCAGGGCTTCTTCCTTCACCTTTTTGTTGATGGCGCGGCCTTTGGAGTATTCCGACTTCGAACGCAACAAATCGATGCCCGATTTGCTGATGATGATGCCACCTGCGATGCGGAGGCCTTCGATGCTGATGCCGAAAAAGTCGAGGATGTAGGTGCCAACTAAGAAAAAAACGATCAGGATGCAGGCCAAGTAGATGGCGGCTTTGCGGACTTGGATTTCGCGCCAGGCAGGACTGTCGTTGGCCGTGAGTGCCAAAACAACGGGCATGGCACCGAGGGGATTGACAACCGAAAACAAAGCGCTGAAAGTGGCAATAAAGAGTCCCATAACAGCCGCAAAGGTACCATTTTTTATCCTCACCACAGTTCAACTGCGCATTAAGATGCTGTAAAGGATCACATAAACACAGCCCAACACTTTGAAAAGCCGCCAAAAAGCCGTATTTTAGTGGATATCCCCTAAAAACACGTTTTGCAATCATTTTCTACCGGCACCACCTATTCAACCTTTCATGATTACCGCAGGCAACTGCACCAACAGCCCGAGATATCGGGAAAAGAAAGCCAAACCTCCTTGCAGCTGCAACGTTGGCTAGCGGCGTATGAACCCCATGAGCTTATCAAAGACCTCGGTGGCGCTGGTTTTTGTGCCGTTTTCGACAGCCGAAAAGCCGGCCCCACCCTCCTCTTTCGCGCTGAACTTGATGCCTTGCCCATTCACGAAAACAATGCTTTTGCGCATGCCTCTAAGGTAGCTGGCGTAAGTCATAAGTGCGGGCACGACGGTCACATGGCTGTTTTATTAGCCTTAGCTTCCAGAATAAATGCCCAGCCGCCTGCCCGTGGTAAGGTCATCTTGCTTTTTCAACCCGCAGAAGAAACCGGCGCAGGTGCGGCCTTGGTGCTGGCCGACGAGCGTTTCACAGCGCTGCAGCCCGATTATGTGTATGCCTTGCACAACTTGCCCGGTTATGCATTAGGCGAGGTATTGCTGCGTGATGGGGCCTTTGCGGCTGCCTCGGCAGGCTTAGTGCTGGAATTGCAGGGCAAAACCTCGCATGCGGGTCACCCAGAACAGGGCCTCAATCCCGCCACGGCTTTGTCTGAATTGTTGCAAGCCTTGCCTGAGCTGCCGCAGCAATTAGGAGCTGCCTTTGGTCTGATTACCATTGTGGGCTGCCAGCTGGGCGAACGCAACTTCGGCATTTCGGCTGGGGAAGGCAGTTTGGCCTGCACCATCCGGGCCTTTGAGCAAGCGCACTTTGAAAAAATACAGCAAGCTGCCCTCGATTTGGCAAAATCAATAGCCGATAAGCACGGTTTAGACTGGTCGTTTAGCTGGCACGAAGCCTTTGCAGCAGTAGAAAATCATCCCCAATGCAACCAAAAAGTGGCTGCAGCCGCCCAAAAGCTGGGCTATGTACAACAGCAAGTGGCCGATCCCTTTCGCTGGAGCGAAGATTTTGGCTTGTTTACCCAAAAATACCCCGGCAGTTTGTTCGGACTGGGGTCTGGTGAGGACTGCCCAGCCTTGCACCATCCCGATTACGATTTTCCGGATGCCTTGATAGAAGTGGGCAGCCAGCTGTTTTTTCAAATCATACGGGAGGAATTAGGATGAATCAGGCGCCTTTTTCAACTTCTTGCATTCAAATCAGCACGGCCGCCATCCGCAGCAACATCCATTTTTTGCGCAAGACCATGGGCAACAAGGTATGTTTGTCGAGCGTGGTGAAAGGCAACGCCTACGGCCACGGCATCAGCACCTATGTGCCTCTGGCCGAAGCTGCCGGGGTAACGCACTTCAGCGTTTTTTCGGATGAAGAAGCCTGGCAGGTGAAGGCGGTATGCCGTCCTTCTACCGAAGTGATGATCATGGGGCAGGTAAGTGATTCGGGTTTGGACTGGGCTATTAAAAACGACGTGAGCTTTTTTGTATTCGACTTTGCACGGTTGGATAAAACCATTGCACGCGCTCGTTTTTTGGGTAAAGCTGCCCGCATTCACCTTGAAATTGAAACCGGTATGAACCGCACAGGCTTCCAATTAACCGCCCTGCCAACTTTGCTAGCCCTTCTCAAACAAAACAAGACGCATTTGGTGCTAGAAGGATTGTGTACCCACTATGCCGGGGCCGAAAGCATTACCAATTTTGTGCGGGTGAAACAGCAAATTGAACAATTTAAGCTGGCACAAGCGCAGTTTAAGCAGGCGCGACTCAAGGTGCGCAGGCATCATACGGCTTGTTCGGCGGCGGCCTTGATGTATCCCGAAACGCGGATGGACATGGTGCGCATTGGCATACTGCAATACGGCTTTTGGCCTAGTCCGGAGGTAAAATTACGCTTTCTTGGTCCTTTAGAAGGCGCCAAAACCAAAGCCGACCCGCTGAAGCGCTGCATGCGCTGGACCAGCGAAGTGATGAGCGTGCAGGAAGTGGCGGCCGGTGAGTTTATTGGCTATGGCACCCATTATTTGGCACAAAAAAAGATGCGGGTGGCAACCGTACCCGTGGGGTACAGTCACGGTTACGCCCGCTCGCTCAGCAACCAAGGCCGGGTGTTGATTGGCAGTCACGAAGCCGCGGTGATTGGTGTGGTGAACATGAGCCTGATGCTGGTGGATGTAACCGCGCACAAACACATACAAATTGGTGACGAGGTGGTGCTTATTGGAAAAAATGGCAAAAAAGCCATTACTGTGGCCTCTTTTGGAGAGCTGAGCCACCAGCTCAACTACGAATTGCTCACCCGGATGCCTTTGAACATAGCGCGCAAGCCCGTGGCCTGATCAGCTGCGAGCCTTACAAAACTGCGAGTGCACTTAGAAATCGAGTCGTAGCAGCAAATTAGGGTCTGGACAAAGCCCCAGCCATTTTACCCTTTCAGAAGGTGCACAAACGCCTGGAAAATCACCCTTACGGCCTTCTAAATCGCAGATAATTTGAAAATGCAAATGCGGCGGCCAGTGCACGTTTTCTTGCCAGGCGCCTAAACTGCCGAGAGGTTGACCGGCATCTACTTGCATGCCTATTCGCAAATTTTCAAGAGAAGGCAAACTCAGATGACCGTAGAGCGTATAAAAAACCACTCCTTTCAAATCATGCTCCAAAATAATGGTAGGACCATAGTCGCCCGAAGCGGCGTTGTTTGCAAAACTGTGGATGCTGCCGGGAAGTGGCGCGAAGACTGGCGTACCCGCCGGCGCCCATAAATCGATGCCCAAGTGCAGCGAACGGGCTTCTTCTCCCGAAAAAACTTCGCTTTTGCGGTAAATCACCCGGTCTTCAGCATAGGCGCCAATGCCTAGTTCAGCGCCGGCTTGGACCATGCTGTTGTGGATGTAGCTACAAAAATGCTGTTCGGAGCGCAGGAGCTCCGGTGTTAAAGCTGCATTGGCAGCAGTTAAATCGAAAAGGTAAAACGGCCCGCTTTTGAAGGCTTGGGGCAGCACAAACTGTGCGGGTAGCTGGACTAAAAAATCTTCAAAAGTGGTTGCCATGCGCTAGAGCTGACCTCAAACATAAGGCCCTCGCGTTAAAATGCCAAGCTTAATGTGCGCCTGAAGCTGCGCATTCGCCTTTGTAGCGGCTTGGGCAAGTGCCACAATCAACCCCCTTGGCAGCCAAAAGCGGATTGTGACTCGAGCAAGTGCCTCTAAACTCCCCTTTTTTCAAAAACAACATGCGAATGGCCAAACCAGCAAATCCGAGCGCTAAAAAAACAAATGTAAGGAGGAGTACGGGTAACATATTTGGAATTTGAGTACAAAGATACAACGCTCAGCGGGAATGAAGGTTCCCACCTCAGAAGAAATCGCCTAAGGTTGCTTCACAATTTTGGTAAGTCCGGGCGAGATGTATTCCTGCATCGCGCCAGTTGAATCGCTGTACAGAAACACGGCTTCGAGCTCGTTAGTGGCTTCCACCAGGCTGCGGGCGGCATCAAAGCCCATCACCATAAAGGCGGTTGCGTAACCATCGGCAGTCATGCAGTCGTTGGCCACCACCGAGGCGCTCAACAAATTGCTTTCGCTGGGGTAACCGGTTTTAGGGTGGATGGTATGGGCGTATTTTTTGCCGTCTTTCTCGTAAAAATTGCGGTAGTTACCTGAGGTGGCCATGCTTTTGTTGGCCAGTGGCACGGTCATTTGCAGTTCGCGTTGTTGTCCCGACTGGTCGTAAATCGGTTTCTCGATGCCCGCTATCCACTTAAAGCTAGGGGCTTTTTCGCCGGCGGCCCGCAGTTCTCCGCCAATTTCAACGATGTAATTTTTCACGCCTTGACTCTCGAGGTACAACGCTACCACATCTACCCCATAACCTTTGGCAATGGCACTAAAATCGAGTATGATGCCCGGTTTGGCTTTGTAAAGGCTGTCGCCCCGTAGCTGCACCTGCGCCAGTCCTACCAAAGGAAGCAGCGAGTCGATGCGGGCGCTGTCGACATTGCCCTGCATTTTTTGGAAGCCGAAGCCCCAGGCGTTCACCAATGGTCCGACTGTTGGATCAAAGGCCCCATCGGTGTGCTGCCAAATGGCCACGGCTTTTTCGAAATTAATTTTCACCATTTCATCGGCCCAGGCGCTGTTTTCGGCTTGGTTGAAGCGAGAAATGGTGGAGGTTGGAATGTAGGTAGAAAGCGACGCATTCACCAGCACCAGCATGCTGTCGACACCCGCCTGAAGTCCTTCTTGCAGCTCACCGGCATACACCACATTGTACGTGGTGCCCATGGTTGCTCCAGAGAATTTATGCAATTGGTCTTTAGGAGTGCTGCAGGCTGTAAAAAGCACCAACAGCAGGAGGGCGAGTTGTTTCATGCTGCAAAAATAATTCAATTTTCAGTAGTAAATGCGTATTTTAGAAGTCTTATGAAGTACATAGAAGATGCCCTCTCTTTTTTAAGTCAACCCCTCCTTAGCACCAAGTTCGGCACCATCACTTTATTGTGGATTTTCACCTTCGTAGGCATCATTTTGGGCTTTTATGTGCTGTCGTTTTTAATTCGCCGGATTTTACAAAGTAAAGTTTTCCCGAATTACGACATCGACAAAGGCACCCGCAGCGCCTATTCGCGCATTTTGCACTATACGCTCATGACGGTGGGATTGTTCACGGCTTTTAATGTGATGGGCGTAAACTTAACCGTGCTCTTTGCCGGTGGCGCGGCTTTGTTAGTGGGCATAGGCTTTGGTATTCAAAACATCGCCAACAACTTCATCAGCGGGGTCATCATTTTGTTTGAAAGGCCCATCAAGGTGGGTGATTACATTGAGGTAGATGGCATTTTAGGCACGGTACAAAGCATTTCGGGACGTAGTTCTAAAATCATCACCAACAGCCAGATTGTGATCATTGTGCCCAACTCTTCCTTCCTTGAAAAAAATGTGGTGAACTGGAGTTATACGAAAGCTACACGCATTGGCATTCCGATTGGCGTGAAATACGGCAGCGATTTGTTGCTTGTGAAAAAGGTATTGCTCGATTTGGCAGCGGCCGAGTCTAAAGTGCTTGAGGAACCCGAGCCCTATGTTTTTTGCGAGGCGTATGGTGATAGTTCGATTGATTTGGAGCTGTCGGTTTGGATTGATGACCAATCGTTGCATCGTAAAATCAAAAGCGAGCTCAACTACGCCATTGATGTGGCTTTTAAAGCAAATAACATCGAAATTCCTTTCCCGCAGCGCGATTTGCACCTTAAAAGTGGGTTTTCCGCTTCTGCCGCTGGCTCAGTTTAAGCGCGGATCTTCTGGGTAATTGGCCATGAGCTTGAACTGCTGGCCCATTTTGCTGAGTACCTCTTTCCAGAGGTCTGAGTCGGGCTCTTGCATCACCATGGCGCCATCTCCTGGTGATAAAATCCAAGCCTTCTCCCCCATTTCTTCTTCGAGTTGCGCGGCCGACCAACCCGAATAGCCAATAAAAAACCGGATATCTTCGAGGTTCATGAGGCCGTTTACCACCAGTTCTTTGATGATTTCAAAGTCTCCCCCCCAATTCAAACCAGGCAAAACAGGCTTGCTACCAGGGATGTTGTGATGCGAAAGGTGGACGTAGTGGAGGGTGTTTTGCTCCACCGGGCCTCCGATGTAAAGGGGCGCTGGAAATTCGGGAAAATCTTCGAGCACATCGTTGAGCACCAAATTGGTTTTGCGGTTGAGCACAAAGCCGATGCTGCCATCCTCGTCGTGCTCGGTAAGCAGCACCACGGTGCGCTTGAAATTGGGATCTGGCAAAAATGGCTCGGAGACCAAAAAAATGCCTTTCTCGAGTGTCAGCTTTTGCATAATCGAAAGTAGTTTAAGTTCCTCAACCGCTTCCCACAAAAATTAAAAAAAGGTTGTGGATAAAAAACGAAAGAAGGGCCTCGGTGGTTCTCTTAACTGTTAAAAAGAACGTATTTTTACATATTCATAACAAAAAGTCATGGCCGACATCAAACATACCGTACGCGATTTGCGTAAAGATTACACCCAAGAATCCTTGGACGAATCGGGTGTAACCAAAAGTCCCTTTGATCAGTTCGAACGCTGGATGCAGGAGGCGGTAGCCGCGAAGGTTCACGAACCCAATGCCATGCACCTGGCCACGGTCGACCCCAATGGCCGCCCCAGCGGTCGGGTGGTTTTATTGCGGGGAATGGATGAGCGAGGCTTTGTATTTTTCACCAATTACGAAAGCAAAAAAGGCCGTCAGATGGCGATTAATCCTTTTGCAGCCCTCACCTTTTTTTGGCCCGAATTAGAGCGACAGTTACGGATTGAAGGCAGGATTGAAAAAATAAGCGCTGAAGAAAGCGACGAATACTTCTACAGTCGTCCACGGGGCAATCGTTTGGGTGCCTGGGCGAGTCCACAAAGTTCGGTGATTCAATCGCGCGAAGAAATTGACCGGCTCACGGCGGTGCTGGAGGCCAAATACCCAGGCGATACCCCTATTCCACGCCCGGAGCATTGGGGCGGTTACCGGGTGGTTCCTGAACTGATAGAATTTTGGCAAGGCCGTGCGTCGCGCTTGCACGATCGCATACAATACAAGCAATTGCCCAACGGCTGGATGATTGAGCGTTTGGCGCCTTGAGCAGACTTTTTCGATTCAAACAGTTTTCGCTTGACGACAGTGGCGCGGCCATGAAGTTGGGCACGGATGCGGTGTTGTTGGGCTGTTTGGCCGATCATCCCGCCCCTACTGCCGTACTCGACATCGGCACAGGCAGTGGGGTGATTGCGCTGCAGCTGGCACAACGCTTTACGCAGGCAGCCATAACTGCATTAGAAATCGAATTCCATGCCGCTGAACAAGCCCGCAGCAATTTTGAACGCAGTCCTTGGCCGCACCGCCTACAGCTGGTGCAGGCCGATGTAGCGGATTGGCAGTCTGCCCAGCTTTTTGATTTGATTTGTTGCAATCCCCCTTATTACGAAAACAGCTTTCCCATAGCTGACGGGGCCAGAAGAATGGCACGAAGTCATACCCAGCTTAGTTTTGAACAATTGGCCAATTGCGTTGCAAGCCTGCTGCAAGTGGATGGTTATTTTTGGGTGGTATTGCCGGTAGCTGGCATGCAAAAACTGAGGGCTGAACTGGCTTTACATGGACTTTTTCCAGCAGAAATAATCTCCATTGTCCCCAAAGAAAACAAACTATGCAACCGTGAAATAGTTGCTTTCAAAAAAGGAAATACGACGGAAGTAATAGCGCACTCCTTGTTAATCAGGGCTGCCGACAACAGCTATACAGAGGAATACAAAAAATTAACAGCAGCTTTTTATTTACAGCTCAAATAGCGTCTTGATCAGACTCATGAGACATTTCTCCTGCTTCTAAGGCATCCGCATCCACTGTGGGGGTGTTGCCCATTTTAGCCACCCGATAGCTCAAGTATAGTAAAAACAAGCTCAATAGGATGGTGTAAAAGCCCACCATAAAATTTACCGCAGTGCTTTTGAGTGGATTAAAGAAGATAAACATGCTAAAGGCTACGCTTAAGGAGCCATTGATGATGATCAGCACCCGGCCTGTACCACTCGATTTGAGTCCGATGAAAATAATGGCCGCCCCCATGAATAAGGCCCAGCTCCCAATAATCAGTAGAAATATATTGGCGGCAAATGCGGTATTGAACAAGCAGTAATAGGCAATCACCACGTCCAAAAGCGTAAACAGCAGGAACGGCCACCAAATCATTTTACGGCGAAACGACTGCCATCCCACAAAGCCAAACAGCAAGGCCATGCTCACCGACAAAAAGCCCAAGTATAAAACCAACGTTTCGGTTGACATATTGGGTGCAGTGAGGGCAATGAGACCAAAGATTAATAAAAATAGTCCTCTTAAAGTCAAGGACCACCAATAACGTGCAAGTAATGAGCGCATAACGATTTTTGTTTAGATACCCCTGGCTAAAAAATTAAAACTCCAGCGGCAATATTGATATAAAGATTACGAAGAAAACTTGAGTTTTCATTCCATTTTCGCAAAAACCAAATAATTAATCTAAATTAGACGTAGTAAATTTTTTACATGTGTGCAATTGCAATTGTGGACGATCATCACATCTTGCTTGATGGCTTAAAGTGGGTGATTAGCCAATACCACTTCATTGATACGGTGAGTGCTTTTTCAAGTGCTGAGCAACTCATTGAGGCTATAGAGGGGGGCGAACTCTTCGAGGCCGTTGTTACTGATTTACAAATGCCAGCAATGAACGGGCATGATTTAATCAGCCATTTAAACCGCTATTATCCGCAATTAAAAATCCTAGTGATGACCATGTTCGACAGCCCCTTTGTCATTCGCAAAGTCATGCAAAGCAATGCCAATGGCTTTTTCATCAAGCAGGGTGACCAATCAACTTTGGAGGAGGCGTTAAAAGCGGTATTAAATGGAGACAGCTATTGGCCAAAAGAGCTGGCCGAAATAGCTCAGGTGCAAACGGTAACGCATATCGATTTAACTAAGCGAGAATCTGAAATCATCAGTTTAATTGCGCAGGAGCTAAGCACTAAGATGATTGCACAACAGCTTTTTATTAGTGAAGACACGGTGCTTACGCACCGTAAAAACATTATGAGTAAACTCAACATTCACAGTAGTGCGGGATTAGTGGCATTTGCTATCAAGAATAATTTGATGTAAATGAGGTTTTTGGGCATTTGGCTTTTGGCAATTTTGTCATCTTTTCGACCTGTAGCTGCGGTAGACACATTATTTGTAGGAAAAGACTTCAAAGCCAGCTCCATTCCACCACCCATGCAGGTGTTTACGGATGTGAGCTTTAATGCAAGTCCTGCTTTCATTAATGAAGTTATGCTCCTCAAAGGTCACAGTTTAGCCAGTGACCGCATTAACTTTGGCTACATCAAGGCCGCTTTTTGGTTTAAACTCATTTTACATAATCCTTCCGAACAAGAGGTGCGTTTGATTGTCAGTTTAGACAATAGTAACATAGATTCTGTTACGTTTTACAGTCAAAACCCTGAGGCGGGCATCCAACTGTTAGGCCTTGCTGGTGATCATGTAAAACATAAAGATTGGGTGCTGGGGAGCCGTCAAGCGGCAGTGGGTATACAACTCGCCGCAGGAGAGACCAAGGACCTACTTATCAAAGCCCGAAATGCTTATTCGGGGAATATGATTTTACCAATTCGCGTATGGAGTCAGAATTATTTCTACGCTTATCAGCAGGGCTATCATTTGGTTTGGGGGTTTTATTTTGGCTTTTTGCTGATCAATATAGCCTTGGCTTTTTCAGGTATTTTATTGCTTAGGGCGCCTTTATTTTTTTGGTACGGTTTGTTTTTAATTGCCTCCCTAATTTATTCGGGTTTTTCGTTTGGTTTTATATACCAATACTTTACGGGAGAATACCCCATGAGTAACGATACAGCAAGGACCACTTTTTTAATTTTAGTAAGTGGATTGATGTTCAAATTCGCACAGTCGTTTTTGCACACCAAAACGCTCAATCCGGCCTTACACCTCTTAATCAACATTTGTTTAGTGATTCAAGTTGTTTTACTCGCGGCTTCGCTCTTGGTGCTGGATTTATTGAGGACTAATTTCAACTCCATTTTTCCTTGGTTTTTGATCCTTGTATTATCTGGCTATGTGATGATTGTTGTGGCAGCTATTAGCAGTGTAAAAAGGTCTCCCCTTCGATCAAAAGCGTTTTTAGCTGCCTATGGTGTTTCTTTATTAGGTGGAAGTATTCTAATTCTTACCGATTTAAACTTTTTACCTTATACCAATTTTACGTTACATGCCCCTTGGATTGGGAGCATCCTGGAGATCGTTATTTTCACAGGCATCATGCTGTATGAATTCAAACTGGTGGGGGATCAAAAAATCAAGCTGGAGCAGCAGGTAACTGAGGAGCAGACCAATCGACTAACAGAGTTTTTCAGGGGGCAGGAAAAGGAGCGGGAACGGATTGCCCGAGATTTACATGATAATGTTGCGGGAAGCTTGGTAGGTGCTCGGTTTTTAATGCCAGTGCCCCAAAAACTGGTAGACAAATTAGAACCCAAAGAATTACTTAGCTACGAGCGTGCATTGCATACCTTGGACCGTAGCATCCGGGATGTTCGCAATCTGTCACATAATTTACAACCACCAGCCATCGATTCACTTTCATTAAAATACGAATTAGAACGATTGATTGCCGATCATCAGGCCATGGAACCCAAAACCCTGTTTCATTTAAGCTATAAAATCGACCCAAATATGCTTAACAATGATATTGCCGTGGCTATTTTTAGGGTTTGTCAAGAGTGTATGCTTAACATCTTCAAGCATGCCTTTGCTACTTCGGTTCATTTAATGATTGAATCAACCGACAACAAAATAACGATATATGTTACCGATAATGGCAGGGGTTTTAACAAGGCAGAGGTAGGTGATGGTATTGGCTTACAAAATGTGCGCAGTAGATTGGCATTCACCAAAAACCTCAAAACACAAATCGATTCTGCCCCGGCCCAAGGTACACATATCAGTATTAGCTTCGAGGTGTAGGAATGAAAGGACCAACGCCTTGCGTCTTCGCTAAATGCGCTCCGTAGAGGATTTGCTGGTCGACATAGCTGAAGCTTGTATTACCAAAGCTCGAAAAATAGCTAGCTGTGTTTTTCATGCAGCCCAAAAACTTTGATATCGTTCGCTTTTTGTGATTCTGTTGGGATTTCTTGCCTCAGTGTGGAGCTCAATAGGGATCAAACTCAAAAGTTGTGGACTAAGCATATAATTTTGCAATCCTGAAGAGAAAGAAGTTAATATCTCTTACGCCACGGAACTGAGCTCTAAATGCTTTGATTTTGGCGTTGAAAGATTCAGCGGAAGCATTGGTG
>JAUXNJ010000021.1 GCA_030682795.1 Sphingobacteriaceae bacterium | reverse complement strand
CCGTAAGAAACCCAAATCAAGGCAGCTAAAACTGCAGCTCAGCGGGTAGGTTGCTTTTCAATTCCAAGCCAAAAGAAGCCCCTGTATTGCCAAAACAAACATTAACAATTGTCAGCGAATTTTCTCCGGACAACAGTGAATTCAAATATGAAAAAAGTTGCTGTTCTGCTCTTGATGTTGCTCTTTGCGGATGTTGGATTGGCCCAAAACGCCAATACTTTATTAAACACTGGCTCTGCGGCCAATTTCGTCCCGTTTAGTGCCACAACCACTCGAAAACTTAGAACACTTTATCGCACGTCTGATTTTGTAGTGCCGCCAACTAATGGATTGATTACCATTGTTTATATGGCCAGTGCTTCTGGTTCTGGCAGTGGGACCTGGTCAGATTTACGTATTTCCCTGGGTCAAACGAGTGATACGGTGCTTACCAGTACAACTTTCAGTCCGGGCTTAACGCCAGCACTGAACGCGGCTAGTTTTACAATCCCAAGCGTTTCATCAAATGCCTATTTCGCATTCCCTTTAACCACCCCGTTTGCCTATGACACCAGTTTGAACCTGATTGTTGAGATCAGCTACAATGAGCGAACCGCTGGAACGGGATTTTCAGTGCGTTCTAACACGCTCACTGGCAGAGATATAGCAATTGGTGCAGCGACTCAAAACAGTCCTACTGGCACTTTTAGTGCAGCGCAACGCACCTTGGGCTTAAATATTCAACCGTTGTCGGGTACAGATATGGCCCTCACTACCTTTACTTCTCCATTCCCGCCTTTTAATCCTGGTTTCGCAACCCCTGTCACAATCAATTTTCAAAATCGAGGTCAAAATGCCATCAATACAGCAATTTTTAATTATCGCGTTGGTACAGGACCGGTGATTAGCGAAACTTTCACTGGCAGTGTAAATGCCTTACAAAATGGCGTTTTTTCTTTCACAACCCCCTTTACAGTGCCCACCCAAGGCGATAGTCTTTTGCGTGTTTGGGTTTCGTCGGTCAATGGCGCGCCTGATAGCAATCCTCTTAACGATACCGCGACACAAATTCTATGTTTGCCTCTACCGGCAGGTACATATACTGTTGGTGGTGCAACCTCCAATTTTGTTACCATCAATGCTTTGCAAGAGCGGCTCAATTGTTCAGGTATTTCTGGTCCTGTGGTTTTTCAACTAGCTGCAGGTAATTATACAGGACCTTTTAGGTTCGGTCAAATCTTAGGTGCGAGTAGTGGCAATACAGTTACGTTCACAAGTGCCTCTGGAAATGCATCTGACGTTAAGTTTTATGCACCTGCCAATAACCAGGAAGCCGTGTCGTTTACCGGAACAGCTGGTGTTAGCTTGCTCAATGTTACTTTTGTGAGAAATGCCGCGCTCACCGCTGCAACGCCCTTATTGGCATTATCGAGTGCTTTGGGGGTTAATTTGTTAGGATTGGTTTTTCAGGACAGTTTGCAAACAATCAGTACCAACAACATAGGTCTGCTTCTTGATGGGGGCAGTTTTGACCTCCCCCCAAAAAATCGGACTGTTCTAAAATAGAGTTTCGGGTAACAATTTTCTCAAAAACAGAGGAAAAAATGTAAAATTGTTACGATGAAAAAGTCAAAATTCACAGAATCACAAATTGCGTTTGCGATTAAG
>JAUXNJ010000020.1 GCA_030682795.1 Sphingobacteriaceae bacterium | reverse complement strand
TGAACAATGGAAGTGGGAATACAACCACTTCCGACCACATAGTTCTCTGAATGATTATTCTCCCCAAGAATTTATTAAATTGCATGAGGAAAATGCCTGAAAACTCTAAATAAAAGCGTCCGAAGTATAGGGAGGACCTCAGTTTGGTGAATGTTCAAAACTGTTCATTTACCGGTTTTGGGGAAGCCGTGCGTTTAAGTGCATCGGCGGCAGGCTTGGCTGCGGGGCATACCCTGCAGGGACTTACCATTGGTAATTATTTAGTTAATGGTATCAATGCTAGTTTTCAGAATGGATTAACGCTATCTAACAATACCCTGCAAGATTTCCGCGGAAGCACCAATACAGGTGCGGCCTTGCTGCTCGAAAACTTGACCAATGCCAATATCAATGCCAACCGAGTAAAAGGCACTTTACCTGCAAATGCCATTCGTTTGTCGAATATGAATGCAGATGGTTTTGGTGGTATAAATATGGTTTCGAACAACGAAATCAGTGGGGTCACAAACACGGCAAATGGTAGCACAGGCGTTACCCGTGGACTTTGGCTAACGGGATCTACCGCGAATGGCCGCGATGCTGTGGCTGTGGTGCACAACAGCATTTCTTACCGTCCTGTTGGCACTAATACCGCACAAACACAGGCTTTGGTGTATATCGATGGTGCCACAGCCACTTCGCAACCCTTCAATACCCTGGTGTTTTTAAATAACAATTTGGTTGAGCCAGTATTAGATAATACCCGCCCGGCGGGCTTTGCCCCCCTTATTTTTAGCCACCCTACTTTGGTAGACTCTATGGTTATAGGCTACAACAACTATTTCAAACCAGCCGAAAATACGAGCTTAAACCTTATTCGTATTCAAGCGCCTGTAACGGCCTTTAATACCCTCGCCGCCTGGCGCGCAGCCTATCCTGTTGACAGTGCGTCTTTAAATGTAAGTCCTTTGTTTTTGTCTGCCAATGTGCTGCAGCCGCTCAGTCCAGCACTCGATAATCGAGGCATTCCATTTGCTGGAGTGAATGCAGACATTCAGGGCATTGGCCGAGGCCCTATACCAGACATAGGCGCCTATGAATTTACGGGTCAGGTGCTCTCAAGTTTTGTATTTACACCTCTTGCTAATACCACTGCAACAACCAATAGAACGGTGCAGATCGTTATAAACGATAGCACTGGTTTAATCACAGGGGTGAATGGCCCGAGGTTATTCTACAGGAAACAAAATCAGACCAGTTTTCAAATAGATAGTACACCCGTAGTTCTTGGGAATTCGTTCGAGTTTGTGATCAATAGTGCTGCCTTGGGTGGTGTTCAACCAGGCGATTCGGTTTTCTATTATTTTGCCACTTTAAATACGGTTGGTACCGTTACAACCTTGCCTTTGGGTGGAGGTGGAAATAATCCAGTTGGAATAAATGCACCAACTGCTTTGTTGAGCTATGAAATAAGTCGCACTGCGCAAGGACGTTTTAGGGTGGGTACCAATGGCGACTTTGCGACGCTTACTGCTGCCGCTGCTTTTATTAACAGTGCTCAATTTGTAGACACTGCAACTTTTGTGCTCATCGATACCTTGTATCAGGCAGGAGAGACTTTTCCTATCGTTTTTACCAGAAATAATGCACGCAGTGCCAATCATTTGGCGATTATCCGGCCAGATAGCGGTGTTGTTGCACGTATTTCTGGCAATCTTTCTGCAACAACCACTGCCTTACTCTTATTTGATGATGCCAATCATGTGGTTTTGGATGGATCTTGGGTAGGGTCTAGCGCCTCTGCTTTACGCATCACCACCCCAAGCACCACAGCCAGCACATCTTTAGTACGACTACAAGGAAGTGCAACGGTAGGGACTGAAAACATACAAATCAGGAATACCCTCTTTGAGGCTGCTGATTCTGAAGTGAATTTACAATTCGCCATTTTTGTTGGTGGAGGGGCGATTACAGTATCAAGTGAAGGCCGTCACCGGCTTTTGCAGATTAGCGGCAATCAAATACAGCGTATTTGGCAAGGCATTTATGTTGGTGGTTTAAGCAGCCAGCTGGCATATGGTGTTAACCTCAGTAACAATTTTTTGGGAAGCAATGACTTAACACACAAGCTCGGAGCACGCGGCATTTGGTTACACAAT
This sequence comes from Sphingobacteriaceae bacterium, assembly GCA_030682795.1. GTDB lineage: Bacteria > Bacteroidota > Bacteroidia > UBA7662 > UBA7662 > PNNG01. Next base: position 73,975 of record JAUXNJ010000020.1, on the reverse strand, counting down.
ACTGACTCTGCTTTGGTACGAGGCAATGTGATGCGTAATCTTATTAGCGCCTTAGCAGTTCCTAAAGTAGGTGTTCAGGTTAGTGGCACAAACAACCAATTGCGCATCGATAGAAACGACATTCGTTTTGTATCGCACACGGCATTTTCAGGGATTCAACAGGGATCATATGGCATTTTCATCCAAGGAGGCAATGCTGTGGAGATAACCAACAACATCATTGCTGGCATGCGCGGGGGAAATACGGGTAACAGCAGCTTTGACGTTGCCAGTGGCATTCGCTTGTCAGGTGGAGCAGGGCATAAATTGTATTACAATACCGTGCACCTCTACGGGGTGTATGACCAGCCAGCCACGGGTGCAGCAGCTGCCTCGGCTTTGAGCGTAACAGCTACTGGGGTAAATAACCTCGATGTTCGCAACAACATTTTTTCAAATACCTTGAGTAGTGTAAGTACTTCCACGGGGGTGTACTTTGCAGCCATGTGGTTTGTGCAGAATTACAGTTTAGCTACATCTACTTTCAACAACAATGCGTATGCTGTGGCCAATTCTAGCCAAAATTTAGTTGCTCGTTTCAGCACCCTGGTAAGCCAAATTTTCTTGCAGGAGCTGCCAGATTTTCTTGCACAAAGTCAAATAGGTAATGCCACCAACGATGTGAACTCTATTCCTGTTCAAGGAAAAGTGCCCGCACCTTTTGTGAGCGACTTGATTTTGAGTATCGATACTACCATTGCAACGCCATATGAATCTGGGGGTGTACAAATCGCCAGTTTAGGTGTTCCTAACGTTGATTATTTTGGTATTGCGCGCCCTGCTTTTGGTGGTACGGCGCCTGATATAGGTGCCATAGAATTTGCCGGTTTACAAGCTGGCGATGAGCAAGCGCCGTTGGTAAGTAACTTTTTTGCCAATCCGAGTTTAAATGCTTGTGCGCCCGTAAGTCGCAATTTGAGCATTACTCTTACTGATTCAACCGGGGTTCAAAGTGCGCAGTTGTTGTATCGCATCAATCAAGGAGCCCTTCAAACGGCTGCCTTTAGTTTAAGTACGGGTACGGTGATTAACGGTAGCTGGACGGCTACGTTGCCTGCAGCTGGTGCTGGTAGTGCCGTTCATTTTTTCTTGGTAGCCACCGATTCATTAGGAAATAGTACTGATACCTTGCGCTTAGGCACCACCAGAGATGCTTATTTGGCAGTTTCACCGCTGCAACGCGATACCACCCTCAATGGAGGAAGTCCCTTGCCGCGGAGTACCACAGGCAATGCTGGTGGCTTGCTAATCTCAGAGGTGTTTTACAACCGCATCCTCACTGGTGCGCAATCAAATTATCCAACGGGCTTCCCTACGGCGTCTTCGCAGGTGGCTATTGAGGTAAGCAATAATTCACGCCTACCCATTAATTTGGCTGGCAAGCAGCTGAAAATAGAAGGTTTCTTTACCCATGTTGTTAGTTTGCCTGCCATTACCCTCGACAGCGGTGCTGTGATAGTTTTTGTGGCAGGAACCGCAGCCAATCAGCCTGCTAATGGCATTTATGGCTTGGCCAACACAGGAGGCACTTCACCATTCAATTCTTCCAACGTTGTTGGTGTTTGGATAGAAGAGGTGGCCACGCGAGAGGTGATAGATGCTGTGAGCATCAACGGGCATGTGTTTTCATTGGCGAGTGGTGTAAATAATACCGATTTTAACGGCACTGTAACGGCAGCCAATAGGGCAAGTATCCAACGCATTGGTAGCGCTTTGTCGAATCAATCTGGTTGGGTAACATCTGAGTCCAATTTTCTTTCGAGCATTGGCAGTTACAATCCTACCTTGTCCCTCGACCCGGCTACTTACACCTGGCGAAGGGCAGGTAATCCTGCTGTATTGGCTTCTGGCAACAGCATAAGTTTTGTGCCTGTGATTTCGGGAACCTATGTGTTAAGTTATGCAGATAGCTTCTGCACGGTTACTGATAGTTTTGAGGTGACCTTAATTGCCCCAGATTTAGCCATCAGTGCTTTTATTACACCAACGAATAACGATGTGGTACGAGATCCAGTAGAGGTAAAGGTTTGGGTGAAAAATGTAGGAAGTGCTTCTTATCAGGGACCTTTGGGTGTACGCTATCGGGTGAACAATGGCTTGCCTAATAGTCCGGTTAGTGTAAATGTGAACCTCAATGCGGGCGATAGTACGGAAGTGACGCTGACCCCTAATTGGGTTCCTGGTCCTGCTGGCGCTTATACCCTCTGTGCTCTTTTGAATGCAGTAAGCGGTGATCAGAACCAAGCCAATGATACCTTATGTGTGACTTTAAATTCTTCTGTAAGTGTAGAAGACACCCGTTTTGCACAGCTACGTTTGTACCCGAATCCGGCCAAAGACCGAGCGTTGCTTTCGGGTTTGCCTGCGGGAAGTTATGTAAAGGTGCAGAACATGCAAGGTCAGCTGATATTTAGCACCCAAGTTGAACAGCTTGAAAGTTTGGAGCTGGAGACAAGCGGCTGGCAGGCGGGTGTTTACCAAATTAGCATCCAGTGTGAGGGTAAATTTGCTACCAGAAAACTGATGGTTACCCGCTGATAACTTTTGTGATGACGATAAAAAAGCCCGGTTTTGCCGGGCTTTTTTATTAATCCATTTCGTAGATTTTTTTTGAAATTAGGGACCAGCCCTCGTAACTGCGCCTGAACCGCAGGTGAATGAGGTAGTCGGGTTTCACGGCTACGCCAGGCTGCCGGCTTTGAAAGCGGATACTGAGCTCATCGTTTTTTTCCTTGAGTTCGATGATTTCTAGCCAATGCCGTACTTGATACCACCAAATTTCTTCGGGATAAAAGCTGTATAGGCTTAAGGTATCGGGATTAGGTCGCTGAAAAGCCACCCATTCGAGCTCTTTTTGGGGGATGAGGTAGATACCCCGTCGACCTAAACTATCGGTAGTAGCAACTTTTGAGGCCACATCTTCACTCAAAAGCAGGCTTTGAAGTTGTTGAAAATCGACTTGAACAGCATTATTACTGACAGGTTGGGCCCAAACCAACCACAACGGCAAGAGCAGCAACAGCAGGCTGAGGCTGGCAACAGTAGCTATGGGTTTCAAAACAGGCCGCAAAGTAGTTTGGTTTTACTGCAATATTAAGCAAGGGCTTTCACAAATACAGCATCAAATCTGTACCAGGCATAGGGTAAATCAGCCGGTTCTGGAAGTATTTGCACTTCGAGTCCCAGCCACTCTGCCATCTTTTCGAATTCTTTGGGATGCCAAAATTTACCCATGGCTTCGGTGCCCCGCCATTTTTGATAGTAATAACGGGCGATTTTAGCAGGACTGTTGTAATATTGGCGCCAGCGCGTAGCGTCGGGGGTATCGCCAATGAAGATGCGGCCGCCGGGTGCAAGCAGGGCATTCATTTCGCTTAAAACCCTTAACCCCGTCTCGTAATCTTCGAAATATTGAAAAGAGAAATAGAGGTTTATTTTATTGAAGGTGCGACCCAGTCCGCTTAATTGCAGGGCATTGGCCCGACTAAAATGAAGATTCGGCTGCTGGTGCTTGGCTTTGGCAAGTTCGATGAGTTTGGGCGATAGGTCAACACCCATGCAAAAGGCGGTTTTGGGAGCTAACAAGGCCGTGAGTTCGCCGTTACCGCAGCACACATCAAGGAGTTGGTCGTTGGGCTGTAAGTTGAGCTGCTCCAGGATGTGTGCCGCTAAACGTATATGCAATTGCTCACTGTTTAGCTCACCGGCATTGATGCGACCTACCTGGGCTGTGGGCTTGTCGGCCTCAGCTTGTTGGTTCCAAAATGCTTCCCAGTTCATGCTCAATGATAAAAAAAATCCCAGACAAAGCAGGCCTTGTCTGGGATTTATTACCGAGTTGATTTTTAGAAACGCTCGAGACCGCTGAAGAAGAAATTGCCTTCGATGGCTGCGTTATCGTCGCTATCACTGCCGTGTACGGCGTTTTCGCCTACGTTAGCAGCATATAATTTGCGGATGGTGCCTTCGGCGGCATCGGCAGGATTGGTAGCGCCAATGAGGGTGCGGAAATCTGCAACAGCATTGTCTTTTTCAAGGATGGCCGCTACAATCGGACCAGAGCTCATGAAGTCAACCAATTCGCCGTAAAACGGACGAGCAGCATGAATCTCGTAAAATTTACCAGCCTGCTCTTTGCTCAGTTTGGTGTATTTCATGGCCACAATGCGAAAACCTGCATTGTTGATCATGGCTAAAATGTTGCCAATGTTGCCAGCGCGCACGGCGTCGGGCTTAATCATCGTAAAAGTGTACTTACCAGACATTTGTATGTTCGAATTTGGGTGCAAAGATAGGGTTTATTCGGCTATATCCATATGGTCTATGAGAATCTTCCTTGAGAGGCAATATGATAGCTCTTGTGTTTTACGCAACTTTTTTAGTGATGATGTTGGGTTGCAAAGGCTGTCTTATTTTTATGTTGAGAAACATGGACGTCCGATCGGCTTGATATTCCAAATTGGAATTTCAAGTTGGTTGGGCTTTAAAACGTTTAGTTATGGAAAGAAATAAAGTCGAGCTCGCACTGGATACAATTATCGCGAGTATTTATGAAATAAGAGGCCAAAAGGTGATGTTGGATAAGGATTTGGCTTTTTTATATGGTGTAACCACTGGTAATCTAAACAAGGCCGTTAACCGAAATTTGCAGCGTTTTCCAGCTGATTTTATGTTTGAGCGATCGAGCGAAGAATGGGAACAGCTTAAACCGTTGGTGGAGCAGGTGGAATGGGGCGGCACCCGTAAACCGCCGAAAGTCTTTACGGAGCAAGGGGTGGCCATGCTATCGGGGGTACTGAGCAGCGAACGGGCGATTTTGGTGAATATTCAAATCATGCGGGCTTACAGCCGCATTAGGAGCATGTTGTTTACGCATAAAGACCTGCTTTTGAAGCTAGAGGAGCTTGAAAAGCGGGTAGCAGGACAAGATGCCAATGTAAGTCTCATTTTTGAGTACCTCAAGCAGTTTATTGAGGTGCGTAGCCAGCCTAGAAAGCAAATCGGCTTCCGAGCCAATGCGCTGGAAGCCGATGTTCTTGACGGGTAATTTGGGTTAAACCCGACGAATGTGCGCGCCCAAAGCCTTTAAACGGGCCTCGATGTTCTGGTAACCGCGGTCAATTTGATTCACATTGTCGATGATGCTGGTGCCTTCCGCCGAGAGGGCGGCAATGAGCAAGGCCACACCCGCACGGATGTCGGGGGAGGTCATGCGGATGCCGCGCAATGGGTAGCGGCGGTCTAGGCCAATTACGGTAGCGCGGTGCGGATCGCAAAGAATGATCTGCGCACCCATGTCGATGAGTTTATCGACGAAGAATAGGCGGCTTTCGAACATTTTCTGGTGCACGAGCACTGAGCCTTTGGCCTGGGTAGCTACCACCAGCACAATGCTGAGCAGGTCGGGGGTAAGGCCCGGCCAAGGTGCATCGGCAATGGTGAGGATAGAGCCATCGATGAAGGTATCGATGGTATAGCTGTCTTGTTCGGGAATAAAAATATCATCTCCACGAAACTCCATTTTGATGCCAAGGCGTTTGAAGGTATCGGGAATCACGCCCAAATGTTCAATGCCGGCGTTTTTGATGGTAATGCTGCCTTTGGTCATGGCGGCCAAGCCTATGAAGCTGCCTACCTCAATCATATCAGGTAACATGCGGTGTTCGGTACCGCCTAGCTTTTTTACGCCTTCGATGCGCAGCAAATTGCTACCGATGCTGTTGGGGTCGATTTTGCCGCCCATGCGGTTGATCATGCGGCACAATTGCTGGATGTACGGCTCGCATGCCGCATTGTAAATGGTGGTAATGCCCTCGGCCATACAGGCTGCCATCAATACGTTGGCCGTGCCGGTTACCGATGCTTCATCAAGCAAAATGTGCGTGCCCTTGAGCTGGTCGCCGTAAACGCGGAAGAAGTCGGCTTTGGCATCGTATTCGAAACGCGCACCGAGCTTCTGGAAGCCGAGGAAGTGGGTGTCGAGCCTGCGGCGGCCAATTTTATCGCCACCGGGCTTGGGGATGTATCCTTTGCCGAAACGGGCCAATAACGGACCTAAAATCATGATCGAGCCGCGTAAACCCGCCCCGCGTGAACGGAAGGCTTCAGAGCTGAGGTAGTCTAAATCGATGTTGGCGGCCACAAAACGGTAGCTGCCTTCGCCTAGCTTGGTGACTTCCACCCCCATCTCAGCCAACAACTTAATGAGGTTGTTTACGTCGAGGATGTCGGGAATGTTGTTGATTACCATGGGCTCGGCCGTTAACAAAACCGCGGAAAGGATTTGTAGGGCTTCGTTTTTGGCGCCTTGGGGCGTTATTTCGCCTTCGAGACGTTGACTGCCTACTACTTCAAAGGAATCGAGATTTGCCATTATCGGTTGTTGTTCTTTTTGCGGTTGGGATTGTTGTTGTTGTTAAAACGGCCCTTGTTTTTGAAGTTTTTACGCGGCATCTGGTTGATGGGGGCGTGACCACCGTAATTGGTTTCGAGCACGGTGCTTTCGGTCGACAAAATGATTTGCCCACGTGATAGCTTCTTCAAATCCTGGAAAATATCTTCGTCGTTAATCACCACCTTGTTCCAGTTGCGGTAGCTCATCTTCATAAAATTGGCGATGTACTCGCACAAACTCTGGCGCTCGGCACCCTCGGGCATGTCTACTGCTTTGTCGATCATGCGCTCGATGATGAGGCCGTAATGCCGAATTTTGATGTCTTGGTTGGGGTAGCTCAAGCGGTCGTTCTGGTGAAAAACAACTTCCTTATCGGGCTTCGGAAAGGGCGAATCTACGTCCAAATCCTTGCCAGCTATCTGAAACAAATGGTCCCACAGCTTCTGCTTATAATCTACGGCATCGCGATTGGTGGGATTGAGCAGGGCCATCACGTCGATGACCTGCCCCGCAGCGCGGTTGCGCTCGTTGCGGTCTTCAATTTCGTGGAGATGGCGGGCCATGCGCTGCACGTTGCGACCGTATTCCGATATCACGAGGTCGTCGCGCTCGGTATTGTATTCTAGTACCATGCTATAAGCTTAGGTGATTATTTTGATTTTGGCAAATTTCAACAAAATCTGCTTCTGTCCGAGTCCTTGAAAAAAGATTGTGGCCTTGGTATCGGGATGGTTGCCTTCTAAGCTTACCACCTTGCCCACGCCAAAGCGCTGGTGTTCTATTTCCATGCCTACCGCCAAATCTACGGTATTATCTGGAACAAAGTCGGCCTCGGGCGTTAATCGTGTGGCCGCTAGCTGTTGGGCTTGGGGAGAAGGCTGTGGCTTGCGCACTGCGGCGGTGCGGGTAGCGGCATTGGGCGTGCCGCCAGTGAAGCCTGCCGTGGCCGGTGCTTGGCGCTGGGCAGCAGCCTGACCGCCTCCAAAGCCGTTCCAGCCTTGGTTCCAGCCGCCACGATCGGTATCGAAGCCGCCGCCATGCTGGGGCGCACGCGCACCAATGATTTCGAGGGTGGTGGGGTCGATTTCCTGGATAAATCGACTGGGTTCGCAGTTAAACAAGCTCCCATGCCGAAAACGGGTGAGGGCGTAACTGATGGTGAGGTTTTCCTCAGCACGGGTAATGGCCACGTAAAACAGCCGCCGCTCTTCTTCCAAATCGGTGCGGGAGTTGAGGGCCATTTGCGATGGGAATAGGTTTTCTTCCATGCCCACGATGTAAACGTGCTTGAACTCGAGCCCTTTGGCCTGATGCACGGTCATTAAAACGGTTTTATCGGCGTTTTCCGGGTCTTTGTCGTTGTCGGCATCGGTGAGCAGGGCTACGTTTTGGAGAAAAGTGCCCAGACTTTTGTCGTTGTCGATGTCTTCGCCCTCAATGATTTCGTCGTTTTCGGTGAATTCTTTGATGGCATTGAGGAGTTCTTCTAAGTTTTGGTAGCGACTCACACCCTCCACGGTTTTGTCGGCATACAACATGCCGTACAAACCCGAATGTTTGGCCACATGCGCCGCCAAATCATAGGCGTTCATCTTTTTTTCAAGGGCCTGGAAGCCTTGGATGAGCATCGAAAACTCGTAAATTTTGTTGGCCCCGCTGCCGAAGTTGTAGGCGGCTATGTTGCTCACAATCTCCCAAAGGGGCACGTTGTTTTGGTCGGCGAGTACAAAGAGCTTATCCAGACTGGTCTTGCCGATGCCCCGCGTCGGGTAATTGATCACCCTTTTGAGCGCTTCTTCGTCGTTGTGGTTTACAATCAAGCGCAAATACGCAATCATATCCTTGATTTCTTTGCGCTGGTAGAAGCTCAGTCCGCCATACACCCGATAAGGAATGTTTTGCCGGCGCAAGGCTTCTTCAAAGGAGCGCGATTGGGCATTGGTGCGGTATAAAATGGCAAAATCGCCGTTTTTCAACTGGTGTTGCAGCTTCTTTTCGGCAATTTCGGTGGCTACTAAGCGCCCTTCATCATTGTCGCTGATGTTGCTGATGAGTCGGATGCGCTCGCCTTGCTGGTTGCCAGTCCACAAATTTTTCTCAAACTGGTGGATGTTTTTGGCAATCACGCTGCTGGCGGCACTCACGATGGTTTTGGTACTGCGGTAATTTTGCTCGAGTCTGAAGGTATTGAGCTCGGGGTAATCCTTCTCAAAATTGAGGATGTTTTGGATGTTGGCCCCCCTGAAAGCGTAAATGCTCTGCGCATCGTCGCCTACCACGCACACATTGCGGTTGGCGGCGCCCAGCATCTTAATCACTTTGTACTGGGCAAAATTGGTATCCTGGTACTCATCTACCAAAATGTAGCGGAAGCGATGCTGGTATTTGTTGAGCACATCGGGGTAGGCCAGCATGAGCTCGTGGGTTTTGTAGAGGAGGTCGTCGAAATCCATGGCGCCCGACTTAAAGCAGCGCATGGCGTAAGCCTCGTAAATGCGGTAGAGCTCGCCGCGCCGGGCTGCAATGTCGTCGGAGATGAGCTCGGGGGTGTTTTTGTACTCTTCTGGACTAATCAGGTTGTTTTTGGCACTCGAAATGCGGTTGTAGGCGATGTTGGGCTTGTAAACCTCGGGGTCGAGGTTAAGCTCTTTGATGATGCTTTTGAGCAGACTCTTACTGTCGTCGGTATCGTAAATGGTAAAGTTGCTGGGATAGCCGATTTTGGTGGCTTCAACCCGCAAAATTTTGGCAAAAACGCTGTGGAAAGTGCCCATCCAAATGTTACGCGCCTCGTTGCCCATCACTTTTTCGATGCGCTCACGCATTTCCTTGGCGGCTTTGTTGGTAAAAGTAAGGGAGAGGATGTTGAAAGGATCCACGCCTTTGTTCATCAAATGTGCAATCCGGTAGGTGAGCACCCGGGTTTTGCCCGATCCGGCGCCCGCAATGATCATTACCGGACCTTCGGTACACTCCACGGCAGCACGCTGCTCTTCGTTCAGCAACTTCAAATAGTCCATCGTTCAAAAATAAGGGTTGCATGCCAATTGCGCGGTGCGATGGCGAGCTTTTTCATGAAAGGTTTTCCACAATAACAGACGGGTGGCTTCAGGGAAAGGATTTTGTTGCCTACCCCAGCGCATTTGTGCTGACTAGCCCAATTTCTCCTTCAAATACTGTCCCGTGTAGCTGCCTTCGCACTTCGCCAAATCCTCGGGCGTGCCCGCAAAAACGAGGTAACCACCGGCGTCGCCGCCTTCGGCCCCTAAATCCACCACCCAGTCGGCACTCTTAATGATTTCCTGGTTGTGCTCTATCACCATCACGGTATTGCCTTGTTCAATGAGGGCATTGAGGGCATACAGCAGTTTTTTGATGTCGTGGAAGTGCAAGCCCGTGGTTGGCTCGTCGAATACAAAGAGGGTATCGGTGGCCTGGTTGCCCTTGGTGAGGTAGCTGGCCAGCTTGATGCGCTGGGCTTCACCGCCGGAGAGGGTGGAGGAAGCCTGACCGAGCTTTACATAGCCCAATCCCACGTCTTCGAGCGGCTGCAAGCGACTTTGAACGGCTTTTTGTCCTTCAAAAAACACGATGGCCTCGCTCACGGTGAGCTCGAGCACTTCGTAAATGTTGAGGTCGTTGTAGCGCACTTCGAGCAGCTCGTCCTTAAAACGGTGGCCTTTGCAAACATCACATTCGAGCGTGATGTCGGCCAAAAACTGCATGCTGATGGTGACGGTGCCTTCGCCCTGACAATTCTCGCAACGACCGCCTTCTACATTGAAGGAAAAATGCGCTGGTTTGAAGCCGTTGATTTTGCTCGCCTGCTGCTCCGAAAAGAGGTTGCGGATGTGGTCGTAGGCTTTGGTGTAAGTAACGGGATTGGAGCGGCTCGACTTGCCAATGGGGTTTTGGTCGACCAGTTCCACATTTTTGAGGCTGGTGAAATCGCCTTCTAAACGGTCGAAATTGCCTGATTTTTCGCTGAAACCGCTGGTTTGTTTTTTGAGGGCGGGGTATAAAATCTTTTTGATGAGAGAGGTTTTGCCCGAGCCGCTCACTCCAGTAATGGCGGTGAAGCAGTTCAAGGGGAGCTCTACATCGATGTTTTTGAGGTTGTTTTCGCGAGCGCCTTTGATGGTGATGCTCTTGCGCCAAGCCCTACGCCGAGCGGGGGTTTCGATTTGCTCGCGACCGCTGAGGTAGCCGCCGGTCAAGCTCGCCTCGCTCGCCAACAAACCCGCATAATCGCCCTGGTAAATGAGCTCGCCGCCGTGGGCACCGGCCATCGGACCAATGTCGACCAGTTGGTCGGCGGCCTTCATCACGGCTTCTTCATGCTCCACCACAATTACGGTATTGCCGTTGTCGCGCAGCCGCTCGAGTACTTTAATGAGCCGCTCGCTGTCGCGGGGGTGCAAGCCAATGCTTGGCTCGTCGAGGATGTACATGCTGCCCACCAAATTGCTGCCAAGTGAGGTGGCGAGTTTGATGCGCTGCGATTCGCCGCCCGAAAGACTGTTGCTCAGGCGGTTGAGACTGAGGTAGCCCAGACCCACATCGCTCAAAAAGCCGAGGCGATTGGTGATTTCGGTGAGGAGGCGCTTGGCCACCAAACTGTCGGTTTCGCTCAGCTCTAAGCCTTGAAAAAGGGCCAGCAGCTTGTCAACCGGCTGCAAAACGATATCGATGATACTGTGCTGGGTGCCGGTTTTGGGATCGATGAGCTTCACATAGCCGGCGTCTTTGCGCAGCCGGGTGCCGTGGCAGTCGGGACAAACCGTGCGGCCGCGGTAGCGACTCAACATTACCCGGTATTGAATTTTGTAGGATTGCTCTTCGAGGTATTTGAAGAAGGCATTGAGTCCCTCAAAATATTTATTGCCAGTCCACAACAGCTTTTGCTCGGCCTTGCTCAAGTCGCTGTATGGCCGGTGAATCGGAAAATCGAAGCGGATGCCATTTTTCACCAGCACCTGGTTCCATTCGCTCATTTTTTCGCCGCGCCAAGGGGCAATGGCTCCCTCGTAAATGCTCATGCTTTTGTCGGGCACCACCAAATCTATATCAATACCAATCACGCTGCCCAAGCCTTCGCAAGTTTTGCAGGCGCCGTAGGGATTGCTGTAGCTGAATAAATTCACGCTTGGCTCCTCAAAAGCGAGTCCATCGGCCTCAAAGCGATCGCTAAAATGCTCCAGGCCGTTGTCGGTTTGGATGTAACAGTCGCCGTGACCCTCGTAAAAAGCGGTCTGTATCGAGTCGGCCATCCTAAAAGTAAGGGCTTCGTCGCTCGCATCGCTGCTGAGGCGGTCGAGTACAATGAAGAAGGGGGCAGATTCAAGGCTGGTGTGCAGCGCCTTGTCTTCAAGCAACTCCTCCACCCGGTAGGTATCTTCGCCGCTGAGCAAGCGGATGTAGCCTTTTTGCAGCAGCACTTGTAGCTCTTGGGCGAGACTCCGTTTTTCGTGCCGCACCAAAGGACATAAAATCTGCACCCTGCTGCCTTTTTCGAGGCTATGGATGTAGTTCACCACATCGCTTACGTTGTGTTTGCGCACTTCCAAGCCTGTTTCGGGCGAAATGGTGCGACCCACGCGGGCAAAAAGCAGTTTCAAATAATCGTAAATCTCGGTAGAGCTGCCCACCGTAGAACGCGGATTGCGGCTGCTCACCTTTTGTTCGATGGCCATGGCGGGCGAAATGCCTTTGATGTAATCGACTTCCGGCTTTTTCATCCGCACCATAAACTGCCGGGCGTAGCTCGAAAGGCTTTCCACATACCGCCGCTGCCCTTCGGCAAAAAGGGTGTCGAACACCAGCGAGGACTTGCCGGAGCCCGACAAACCCGTTACCACCACCAATTTATTACGAGGAATGGCCAAATCTACGCCCTTGAGGTTGTGCAAGCGCGCATTTTTAATGATGATGTGGTGTCGGGGATCGAGCTGGTCGACAGGGGTTGAAGTCAATGACATGGTATTAAGCTGCAAAGGTCTTAAACATTTCGGTGGGATAAAAGTTGCGACAAAAATGAATGACCAAATGCGTCAATCTTTTGTCATACTGATTAAATTTCTCTTAAAAAGCTTGCACTGATGTTTCAACTCTTTATATTGCACCTTAAATCTAAACAAGGAGGACCGCTATAGCCGCAGCTTTACACTAACTTATTTTACTCATCAACTATGAAAACGCAAGTTGTGAGCGTTAGTGATCAGGAGCTGATCAAGCGCTATTTAGCTGGTAAAGAGAACGCCTTAGGTCTCCTAATCCAACGTCATAAGAGTCGTGTATACACGTCGATCTACCTTTTGGTTAAAGATCGCGATGTAGCCGAGGATATTTTTCAAGACGCCTTTATGAAGGTGATCGACACCTTGCGTGCTGGTCGCTACAACGAAGAAGGTAAGTTTTTGCCTTGGGTGCTGCGCATTGCGCACAATTTGAGCATCGATCATTTTCGCAAGCAGGCCAAAATGCCCACCATCAGCGGAGATGAGGACTTTGATCCTTTTGCCAATCTCGATTTAAAAGAGGGTACCATCGAAGACAGCATCATGAAAAAGCAGTCGCATGCCAAGCTCCGGCAGCTCATCCAGCACCTGCCCGAAGAGCAGCGCGAGGTATTGGTGATGCGCATTTACGGCGGCCTCAGCTTTAAAGAAATTTCGGATGTGACCCAGGTGAGCATCAACACTTCGCTGGGCCGCATGCGCTATGCCTTGGGCAATATGCGCAAGATGATTGATCAGTATCAGTTGAATCTGTGAAAAATCCTACCAGCAATTGGGTGTCTTGCTGGTTTCGACTGAATAACAATTTGACATCCTTATTTCCATGTGTGCCAGCGTCACCCGGGGGGGAGGCGCTGGTTTTTTGCCAATGGTCATTGGCATTGATTTTATAAAAAGTTTGGCGCAATTTTCGTAGTTCTATTTAGTTTTCTGGTTTTTTAGTGAAAGCTCAATAGTAATTAAAAAAAATCGAGCCACTTTTCAAGTAGCGCACATAATTATAATAGAGAAGACGTTTCTTTTTTAGACTATTCGGGATTTGGAGTTTTCTTGATGTGGAAACGCCCGGTTATTAACATTGAATCCGGAAATGTTCGTCGGGTATTTTCAGATCTTAGCAAACGCATTCGATAAACAGCCTTTACGTCGTAATCCTCGTTGGAGGTAACCCGAAATTTCTCAAATGTTACGGTAGAAAAGCCATCGGAAACTGTGCTACTTGTTACGTAACTTGCGAAAACCCCTGCATTAAAGCTTGTTGTTACTTGCGTCTTTGAAATTGCCCCATTCATGTCTGCACATGAATCTCGTAATACTGGAAATGTATTTTGTTGGGGCCATGCAAATAAATTACAAAAATCAAGTCGAACAAACACAAATGTGTCCTTGGTTTCATAAGCGCCCTGGGTGTATAAAAATTCGCCTTCCAACATTCTAAGGGACTCTCTTTTTAAGCTATAAACCACCCCATCAATTTCGGCTTCGAAAAGATTAACGTTTTTTTCTTCTTTTTTACAAGCGCTAAAAAGCATAACGATAAACACTAGCAGCAGGATTTTGCTGCTAGTGTTTTTTAACTGACTTAATATTTGATCTATAAGGCGTTTCCTTTCCAAAATTAATTAGGATTTGGGGTTCTCTTAAAATGAAAACGCCCAGTTACAAGCAAAGAATCTGGGATGGGGGGCGGGTAATTTCTAAACGAAGGCAAGCGCATGCGATAAGTAGCTTTGATATTGTAGTCATCTGTTGCAGTAAATCGAAACGCTTCAAAGATCACTTCAGAAAAACCGTCAGGTGCTAAATTATAGGTTGTATAACTAACGAAGCCCCCTGGCTTATACAGCATATTTACTTGTGTTTGTGAAATAGCTCCATTTTTATCCATGCAAGAATCACGGAATATTGGAAATGTATTTTGTTGGGGCCATCCGAATAAATTACAGAAATCTAATCCTACTGTTATGCTGAATTCGTCATTAGCATAATGGCCCTGAGTGTATAAAAATTCACCTTCCAACATACTAAGGTACTCTCTTTTTAAGCTATAAACCACCCCATCAATTTCGGCTTCGAAAAGATTAACGTTTTTTTCTTCTTTTTTACAAGCGCTAAAAAGCATAGCGATAAACACTAGCAGCAGGATTTTACTGCTAGTGTTTTTTAACTGACTCAATATTTGACCCATAAGGCGTTGTATTTATGGTTAGAGCATAGAACAGCTATGTGGTATACCCCTGCTGGTAAATCTGAGGTTACAATTTTTTGACCAGTTTGATAGTTTTGCTTCATCAATATGCGGCCTTGGTTGTCGGCAATTTCTAACACAGCAATATCGCCATTGTTTAAACCAAGAATTTTTAAACTAAACTCCACATTACCTGGGTTCGGATAGACTTCGAGATTATCTTTTTGAGCAATTTTCATGGCGCCTTCGGAATTGGAATTAATAGGATAGCCTTTACGTCGCATTTGCCAAAGATTGCCGCAATCGCTTGATTATTCTAAAAACCATTAGCCCTTCAAATTTGGCTAATGAAATCCAAATGTAAAAACAATTAACACAAACTTAATGTCAGCAGGTTTTTCACGATGCTCGCACATTGCTATTAAGTTGAGTATTGATGGTTCACAGGCATTTATGTATTCATTTAGCAGTGTACAAGAGCGAAATGAGAAAACACATATTCATACTGCCCTGATTGCAATAATCCTGGTAGTTATTGAATGATGTGTGCAAGCCGTGCACATTTGGTGGAAAAAGTGCTTGTGCTTTTTCTTACTTTTGGACGGATTGAACGAAAGATGAGCGAAGAAATACCCCTTGACCCCAGCGCAAACGAAGAAGAGCAGATTCACGACATCACCCCGGTGTCGGGTTTATACGAAAACTGGTTCCTAGAATATGCCTCCTATGTAATCTTAGAGCGGGCGGTGCCGGCCATTGAAGATGGTTTGAAGCCGGTGCAGCGCCGCATTCTGCATGCCATGAAGGTGATTGATGATGGGCGCTTTAACAAAGTGGCCAACATCATTGGGCAAACCATGCAGTATCACCCTCACGGCGATGCGGCCATTGGTGATGCGATGGTGGGTTTGGGGCAGAAAGATTTGCTGATTGAAACCCAGGGTAACTGGGGAGATGTGCGTACCGGGGATTCGGCGGCGGCCTCGCGTTACATTGAGGCGCGTTTGAGCAAATTTGCGTTGGAGGTGGCCTTTAACGGACAAACCACCCGCTGGCAAACAAGTTACGACGGCCGTAAAAAGGAGCCGGTAACCCTGCCCATGAAGTTCCCCATTGTGTTGGCGCAAGGGGTAGAAGGCATCGCGGTGGGTTTATCGACCAAAATTTTGCCCCACAACTTTGTGGAGCTCATCGATAGCAGCATCAAAATCCTGAAGAAGCAGTCGTTTGAGCTGTATCCAGACTTCCTCACCGGCGGCTTTATCGACGTAAGCAATTACAACGACGGCTTGCGGGGCGGTAAAATCCGCTGCCGGGCCCGGATTGAAGAGGCCGACAAAAAGACTTTATTGATCAAGGAGATTCCTTTTGGTACCACCACTACGGGCCTCATCGAATCGATTGTAAAGGCCAGCGAAGCCAATAAAATCAAAATCAAAAAGGTAATCGACAATACGGCCCGCGATGTAGAAATCGAAATCCAGTTGCCGCCCGGCGTGTCGCCCGACATCACCATCGATGCGCTGTATGCCTTTACTGATTGCGAAACCAGCATTTCACCCAATGCCTGTGTGATTGTGGGCGACCGCCCTAAATTTTTGGGCGTGCGCGAAATGCTCAAGTACAACACCCAGCAAACCATGGATTTGCTCAAGTGGGAGCTCGAAATTAAATTGGGCGAGTTGTACGACAAATGGCACTACAGCAGCTTAGAAAAGATCTTCATCGAAAACCGCATCTACCACGACATTGAGGAGTGCGAAACTTGGGAGGCTGTGCTGGAGGCCATCGACAAAGGCCTCGAACCCTTCAAAAAGCTGTTGCGTCGTGAGGTAATTCAGGAGGACCTCATCCGCCTCACCGAAATCAAAATCAAGCGCATCAGTAAATACGACAGCTTTAAGGCCGACGAGCAGCTGCGGGCGCTGGAAGCGGAGATGGAAGAAACCAAGCACCATTTGGAGCATTTGGTGACCTATACCATCGCTTATTACGAAAATCTCCTCAAAAAATACGGCAAGGGCCGTGAGCGCAAGACCGAAATCCGCGTTTTCGACAATATCCAGGCCGCCAATGTGGCCGTAGCCAGCGAAAAACTCTACGTAAACCGCGCAGAGGGCTTTGTGGGCACGGGCATCAAAAAGGACGAATATGTGTGCGATTGCTCGCCCCTCGACGACATCATTGTGTTCAGGCGCGATGGCAAATGCCTCGTGAGCAAGGTCAGCGACAAGGCTTTTGTGGGCAAGGACATCCTCCACGTGGATGTGTTCAAGAAAAACGACGAGCGCATGACCTACCACCTCATTTATGTGGATGGGAAGTCGGCCGTGAGCTACGCCAAGCGTTTTAACGTAACTGGCGTTACCCGCGACAAAGAGTACGACCTCACCAAGGGCGAGAAAAACAGCAAGGTGTTGTATTTCAGCGCCAATCCCAACTCAGAGTCTGAGGTGGTAACCGTGTACCTGAGTCAGAATGCCCCAGCTCGCAAAAAAATCTTCGACTTCGATTTTGGCGATTTGGCCATCAAAGGGCGCTCGGCGCAGGGCAATACGGTGACTAAATACACCCTCAAACGCATCTTATTCAAAGAAAAAGGGCGCTCCACCATTGGCGGTCGCCGCATTTGGTACGATGAGGTGGTGGGCCGCTTAAATGTAGACGAGCGTGGCCGTTTGCTCGGCAGTTTCGACGGCGACGATGCCATTTTGTGCATTTTTAAAGATGGCAGCTACGAGCTCACCAATTTTGAGCTCACCAACCGCTACGAGCCCGAGCAATTGCTGTTGGTAGAGAAGTGGAACCCCAAAAAGCCGGTTACCGTGCTGCATTATGTGCCGGCCAACTTGGCGTGGTATGTGAAGCGCTTCCTCATCGAAACCAGCACCATCAACAAACGCTTCATTTTTATTGCAGAGGACAAAGGCGCTAAGATGGCCTTTGTGAGCAACCGCGACAATTTGCTCGTGGAGGTAATCACGGGTAACAAAAAGAAGAAAGAAAGTCAGCAGGTGAACCTCACCGACTTCATCGACATCAAAGGCTGGAAGGCGCTCGGCAACAAGCTCACCGCTGAGCCGGTGCTCGAGGTGAAGCTGATTTCAGCGGCCGACGAGCCCACCGAACCCGAGCCGGGTCCCGCACCCGGCGATGAGCCGGAGGGTGGCGAAATGGACATGGATGTTGAGATGGATACAACAACCGAATTGGAGGCGATCGCAGCATCAGATTCAGAGGCTACAGCCTTGGAAGAGGAGGAGGATAGTCCCGCCGAAGCCACAGCACCTGCAGCACCCGAAAAAAAGTCTGTTGCACCGCCGGCACCTGTTCCACCAACTGAAGCCGTTGACCCAGCTCCTGCCATAGAACTCGGCACCACCATTGAGTTTGATGTAAAAAAAGAGCGTGAGCAAAAGGGCGGCGATGGGCCGCAGCAGCTAAGCATATTTTAAGCTGTAGCACGCACAAGGCTGCCTAAAGTGGGCCGTAAGCTTCATCCAAGGCCAATCGTTGGACCTTGGGCAAACTGTTGCGGATGAGCTCGTATGAATGACGAATCATTTCGCGAAGCAGGTGCTCATCCAAATCGGCATGAAGCAATACCGTATTCCAATGCTTTTTGTTCATGTGGTAGCCTGGCAAAATGGCATCAGGATGCAATTCGCGAAGCTCAAGGACCCGTTCAGGGTCACATTTGGCATTGAACGAATGGCCTTCATCTACGTCGGTTAGGAGAAAAATCTTGTTGCTCACTCGAAACGCTAGGGTGCTTTCGTCGAAGGGGAAATCTTCGGTACATCCAGGCAAACTAAGGCAGAAGTCACGGAGGGTTTCGATGTTCATGGCAATTTGCGTTTGAAAAGTTCGAGATGTCCTTGCTCAGAGCGATAGTAGGCCTGGTAATATTGGGTTAAAAGACTGTCAAGTCCTGGGTGTTTTTGTGCTGGGTTTTGGGCATCATATCTCCAGCGCACCACCACATCTACGAGTTGAGGGGCTAAGGCTAGACTTTGTGCTTCAGGTTGTGGTGGCCAAGCCAACAACGGGCGCAGTTGGCGGTAGTTTTCAAGCGTTTCAGGTTGAAAACGGAAAGGGAAATAATCGTTTGTAGCCTCGTAGTTTTCGTACAGAAGGATCAAAGGAGTGTCGAGACCAAGAAAATTGGAGATGTGCTCGTGGTACCAATGGGTTGAATAATTCAAGGTGAGCACCCGGCTGCGGTTGGGGACCTCTGCACCAGCGGCGGCCCATTGGGCAACGTCTTTGGAGAGGCCTTCCCAAGCCCGGCCGTAGTGCCACAGCAGGGCGAGCGAAATAACGACTGTGATGCTCCAAGACATAAGTTCGGTTCTCCAGGGCAAGGCTTGAGTGGCTAGCCAGGCCAAGGCCAAGCTGAGGAAGAAAAGTTGAAGGCGCATGGAGGTAAAGCTGGCACCCATCGAGGCATCAGGTACTATTAAATAAAGTATGAGCATAGCCAACATGCCTAGTGCCAGTGGATGCAGGGAGTTTCCACCTTTGAAGAAGCTTCGCCAGCGGGCTATTATTACCAAAGCTGCTACTACATACAGCCATCTGAGCAGGTCAAATTCTTTGTCGGTATTGAATAAAATCAGTGCATCCATGCGCCCTAATTTATGCAAGAGCTGGGCTAAGGTGAATCCACTACTTGCGTTACCGCTGCGTTTGAGGATGAAACTTACGGCCATCACCAAGCTGGGTAAAAAAAACAGGAAAGTTGCGCCCAGTGAACGCCAGGCTTTGGAGCTTTGGAAGCGGTTTTCGCTAAGGGCTTGGGCATTTTGTGCCATCCAAAGGAGCCCGCATAACAAGCCCGCTGCCAGGTAGCCTGTAAGGTGCGAGAAGTATAGCAGCAGGGAAGCAAGTAGTAGCAGGGTGGTATTGCCAATGGTGAACTTTCCTTGGATTCGTTGATAATACCCTAAGATAAACATCAGCAATGGCAGGCTCATGCTGAAGTTATACATACCAGTGATATGGTGGAATACCAAGACACCGCCAAGCCAGCTGAGCAGGGTGGTTTCTGTGTTGAACGATCGCACCAGGTAGCGGAAAGCATACAACATCCCCAACACATAGAGTATTTGCAGCAATTTGTCGGCCCAAAAATAGTTGAACAGCTCCCCTAAACCAGCCAAGAGGGGATAGGTGAGCCAATTGGGAAGTGGTTCTTGCTGCAGGAAAACAAATTGCTCGAGCCAGTCGCGATTTGAGCCCAGCCATTCGGCCAGCAGTCGGCTATTGTACAAATGAGCAGGCCCATCGTATGACATAAAAAAAGCAGGCAGTAGTACTGGGAGGGTGTGCAACAGGGCCCAAGCCAAAAAAGACTTAGCTTCGTGTTGAAGCAACCATTGATGCAGCAGTTGGGCGCGATGGAGCATGAGTGGGTGGTTGTGGCGGTGAAAATAGTGAAAAATGTAAGCTTCATAGGAAGGGTGTTCGACCTTTATGGCTTTTCAATTCGATGATTCCCTTTTTCAGGCACGAATGCTTAACTTTGCCTTGGTCGTAAGAAGCTTTTCTACGCCCTCATTTAAATAAATCCCGTTTATGGCATTTGGCATTTTTACCCCTCCTGTAGCAAAAAACGAAGTTGTACGCGCATATGCGCCCGGATCGGCCGAGGCTGTTTCGCTTCAAAAACAAATCGCGGCCTTCCGCAATCAAGTGATCGATATCCCCATGTTTATTGGTGGTAAAGAAGTGCGTACTGGCAAAACTCAAGCCATTGCGCCCCCGCACGACCACCAGCATGTGATTGCTCATTTCCACCAAGGCGATGCTTCACACGTGCAAGCCGCCATTGAAGCCTCGTTAAAAGCCCGTGCCGAGTGGGAGGCTTTGCCTTGGGAACAGCGTGCCGCCATCTTTTTGCGCATGGCCGATTTGTTGCAGGGTCCGTACCGCGACATTATCAACGCCTCCACCATGTTGGGACAGAGTAAAAATCCTTTCCAAGCCGAAATCGATGCCGCTTGCGAGCTCATCGACTTTTTCAAATTCAATGTGCAGTACATGGTAGATTTGTACGGCAACCAGCCTGAGAGCTTACCATTGACCTGGAACCGTCTCGAATACCGTCCCCTCGAAGGCTTTGTGTTTGCCCTCACGCCTTTCAATTTTACATCGATTGCCGGCAACCTGCCCACATCACCTGCCATGATGGGCAATACGGTGGTTTGGAAGCCGTCGAATACCCAAATTTACTCGGCCTATTGGCTGATGCGCTTGTTCCAGGATGCTGGTTTGCCCGATGGGGTAATCAACCTGGTGTATGTGAGTGGTCCTGTGGCTGGTGATGTGATTTTTGCGCATCCCGATTTTGCAGGCATTCACTTCACCGGATCAACCGGCGTTTTCCAGGATATTTGGAAGACCATTGGCAACAACATCCATAAGTATAAAAGCTATCCCCGCATTGTGGGTGAAACCGGTGGTAAGGACTTCATTGTGGCACATAAGTCGGCCGATGTAGACATTTTAGCCACTGCCATTTCACGGGGTGCGTTTGAGTTCCAGGGCCAGAAGTGCTCGGCAGCCTCGCGCGCTTACATTCCTGCCAGTTTGTGGGAAGCCACCATCAAACGCGTAAAAGCCGATTTGGCCGATATGAAGATGGGTGGGGTGGAAGACTTTACCAATTTTATCAACGCAGTAATTGATGAGAAATCGTTCGACAAGCTCGCCAGCTTTATTGAGCGCGCTAAGGCCGACGGACAAGAAATTGTAGCCGGTGGTAAGTACGATAAGTCAAAGGGCTACTTCATCGAGCCCACCATCATCCGCGCCAACGACCCGCAATACATCACCATGTGTGAGGAGCTGTTTGGGCCGGTGTTGACGGTGTATGTGTACGAAGACGACAAATACGAAGAGATCCTCGATATCTGCGACCGCACCTCGATTTACGCCTTGACTGGTGCAGTGATTGCGCAAGACCGCTACGCCATTGATTTGGCTACCGAGCGTTTGCGCCACGCGGCAGGCAACTTCTACATCAACGACAAACCGACTGGTGCGGTGGTAGGTCAGCAGCCCTTTGGCGGCGCCCGCGGCTCTGGCACCAACGACAAGGCCGGTTCGATGCTCAACCTCATCCGCTGGGTATCGGCCCGTACGGTGAAAGAGAATCTGAATCCGCCGAAGAGCTACCGTTATCCTTTTCAGGGTTAAATCATTGGATTACAAAAAGCCGCTTTCTTATGGGAAGCGGCTTTGTTATGAATATGGCACCTGTGAATATAGCATCCTTTCGGGATGCAATGGTGCCCTTCGGGCGGTGATAGATGGATGGTGCGACCCCTTCAGGGTCGGGATAGGTGGTCGCAATTTCAAATCAAAGATTGTGGCATCCCTTGAGGATGCTTGGTAAGGATATGGCATCCCTTCAGGATGCTTGGTAAGCATGTGGCATCCCTTCAGGATGCTTGGTAAGCATGTGGCAGACCGAAGGGATGCGGTGGTGACCCTGAAGGGGTCCCACATCCATAGCCCCGAAATGGTTGCGAATATTCAATCGACCCCGACGGGGTCGCATGTCCCGCAGTTCCAATCGTGCCACATGCCCCAATTTCAAAACCGCATTCAAAACGGAATCCAAATTTTGTTCATGTAAGAAAATATAAGTAGATTCATGAATCATTTCAGATTTATTAAACCCACCTAATATGCCTGGAACCTATTCAAAATCAATATCCAAATTGTATTTGCGGTTAAATTTCGCCAATGCCTTATTCACCCCAGCTGGGAGGCCGAGTTATACAAATACATCACCGGCATTGTAACCAACAAAGGTCAAAAAATGCTAGCCATCAACGGCATGCCCGATCACATCCATATTTTGATTGGCATGAGGCCAAGTTGCTGTTTATCCGACCTGGTTCGAGAAATAAAAAAGGCATCCAACGATTTTGTCAATAGTCAAGGCTATACCAAGAATAAATTTCGATGGCAGGAGGGTTTTGGCGCATTTTCGTATAGTGAAAACGACCTTCACCGCGTAATTAACTATGTTTTAAATCAGAAAGAACACCATAAAAAGAAAAGCTTTCGAGAAGAATACAAAGCGTTTTTAGAGGAGTTTCAAGTTGATCATCAAGATGAGTATCTTTTTGAATGGTTGTTGGATTGAATGCCATTTCATAGTGCTAAGCTTTGGCTAAAGGATTAATCTTTTGGATTAGCTGGCTTGACGTGATTTCATCCTTCAAATAGTTAGGGTAGCGATTTTAATGGTTCGATTTTATCACAATTCATTCGCAGGGCCTCTTTCCTCTTGATTTGCAGTCATTTCCATCAGTCCGTTTTTTTTAGTATCTTTGCAAACCTTTTGCAGGTGATCGCGTTCCCGGACTTTTCGTAGCCCATTAATGCCTGACCCTTCTACGGGCTTCATTTCATTTTAACACATTTATGGGCAGATCACAAGAAACTTTTAGTAAAAGAGAAAACGAGAAAAAACGCGCACAGAAGAAAAAGGAAAAGGATCAGAAGAAAGAGGAGCGCAAATCCAACAGCGATAAAGGCAAGAGCCTCGAAGACATGATGGTATATGTGGATCACTTTGGAAACATCGTAGATACCCCGCCAGATCCGTTGAAAAAGACCAAAGTGAATGCTGATGACATCGAAGTAGGGGTAGCGCGCCAGCGTCCACTTACGGCTGAAGAATTGGTGCGCCGTGGTACCGTTACCTTTTACAATGCCGCCAAAGGCTATGGTTTCATTCGTGATCACGAGTCTCAGGAAAGCGTATTTGTACATGCCAACGGCCTGCAAATCGACATCGCCGAGAATGATCGCGTGAGCTTTGAAACCGTTAAAGGGGTTAAGGGCTTGCAGGCGGTGAACGTGCGTAAATAAGAAAACAACTTATAATATTGTAATGCCGGTGCAAATAGCTTCCGGCATTTTTTCTTTAAATTCAGCCCACAAATGAATGCAATGGTTGATTTTTTGAAGCGGCACGCCCGGTTTCTTGTGCTTTTTTTGGCACTTACGTCGCTGAGCTACTTTTCCCTCTTTCAGCACGGCCCCATGAATGCACACATTTGGAGACAGGCCGATTGTTTGTCGCTTACACAGCATTATTACGAAGGCGCGAAATTCTTGGAACCCGAAATGCACATGCAAATGGGTGATGGCTTTAGCTCAGGCAAAACCACAGGTGAATTTCCGGGCATGTATTATGTGATGGCGCAGATTTGGAAAGTGACCGGCATGAATTATTGGAGCTATCGCCTGTTTATGTATTTCATTTTTGCCGCGGGTGCGTTCTCCTTTTATTGGTCACTCACCAAGCTTTTTAAGGAACAATGGCTGGTTTTAAGCTTGGCCTTTATGCTCATAGCTTCACCTATTTATTTATTTTACGGAATCAGTTTTTTAACCGATGCGCCAGCGTTTTCCTTGGTGTTGATGGGTTTGGCAGCTATTTTGGCTTACGCTCGAAATCAAAGATTGTTGCTCTTTTATTTAGCTATGCTGTTGTTTTTGATTGCAGGACTCATAAAAATTTCGAGTTTGATTGCTTTTATCTTCTTA
Source organism: Sphingobacteriaceae bacterium (assembly GCA_030682795.1). GTDB lineage: Bacteria > Bacteroidota > Bacteroidia > UBA7662 > UBA7662 > PNNG01. The sequence continues at coordinate 49,767 of JAUXNJ010000020.1, read as the reverse complement.
GGTGGGGTATGGGTGCTTGAAATTCTTGGAGCAAGAACTTTGGGTGATCGAAAATTATTTCGCAAGCATTTGGGCGAATTGCCTGGCTTTATTGCAGTTTTAGGTGGTATTTACATATGGTATTCATATGCTAAATCCTATAATGTAACGCATGGGTTTAAATACACCTACAATGACATTTTTCCTTTCTGGTTGATCGAATCAGATAAAATTTGGTCATGGTTTTATGGCATCATTACTGATAATATTTTGGCCTATTTCCCATATCCTATCCTATTAATGATGTTAATGATGTGGTTAGTAAACCTTTTTAGCTATCGTAGATTGCCGTTAATAGCTTGGTTAGCCAACGTGCTGGTAATTTCGGGGGGGGGGGGGGTACTTCGTGTTATGGGCACCGCTCTTCAACGGCCACGACTACTATTACATTGCCTTGCTCATTCTTTTCCCTGCCATTGCTGTGCCTTTTGCTTGGCAGATGGGGGAGTTGGGCTGGTTCCAAAGGCGACCGAAATTGGCCAAGAGATTGATTGTGGGCCTTGCCGCATTCTCCTTTATTTACGGCATTCAAATGTTGCATCTTAAAAGTGAACCCGGTTACGATTCTAAGCCACTTACTGCACCTATGTCCTTCGTGCATACCATGCGCTGGTTTAATTGGAACAAACGTACGCATTGGGACGCCTATGTGCGATTAAAAGGTGAATTTGAACGCTTGGGAGTGACTAAGGACACCAAGGTGGTAAGCATCCCTGACGATTCCTTTAACATCAGTTTGTTTTTAATGGACCGCAAGGGCTGGACCAATTTTATTTGGATTGACGGGGAGGAAAAGATGAATAAGGTGCTTGCAAATGGGGCTGCTTTTCTGGTTATTGCCGATGAAAGTTGGCTGGAAAAGGACTTTATGCAACCCTATCTGCAAGAGCCTCTTGGCAAATTTGAACATCTACACTTGTTTCGATTACGACCCCAGCTTTAAAGTGGCAATAAAAAAAGCGCGACTCTCAACGAATCGCGCTTTTTTGCAGTTTGATACACCTTAACCGCTTGGTAGTTCCTTTTTGCCATCGGCATGCAAGGCAAAACGGCCTTCGTTACGGGCATGCACTTGGTCGTAGCGCGGCCAAGGCCAACCGCCAAATTGGGTGCGGTGAAATTCTTCGAAAGCATCTTGAATTTCTTGCTTGCTGTTCATTACGAAAGGGCCGTATTGAATCACTGGTTCGCCAATAGGACGACCTTGCAGCACCAGTATTTTGGACGGATGATTGCCGTTGCGGATGAGGATCGATTCGTTGGCCAAAACTTCTACACTGTGGTAGCGCGGAATTCGGGTTCCGGCCACATCAATGCTTTCGCCTTGGTAGAAATATAAAGTACGGTTTACGCCAGTAGAAGCGGCTGGCATGCGCCATTCTACCTGAGGATCGAGGTGGATGTTCCACACGCCCACTTCGTTTTTGGGATCTGCTGCCCATGAATTTGGCGGAGGGGCGGGTGCGGCCACGGTGCCAAGTTTGCCAGCAATCACTTCTACCTCTACTTTACGGCCTTCTTTGTCGGATGCTTTGTATTTGCCCAGTTTTTCTTTCCAGAACATTTTAAAATGCGGCTCTACCATTTTGCTTTTGCGAGGGAGGTTGAGCCAAATTTGGAAGAGCTCGAGTGGATTTTCCTTTTCGGTGCTCAGGCAAGGAAACATTTCGGAATGCTGTACGCCTTTGCCGGCAGTCATCCATTGCACATCGCCATTGCCGTAGCGGCCTGCAGCACCTACCGAATCGGCATGGTCTACCAAGCCCTCACGCACCACCGTAATGGTTTCGAAGCCGCGGTGCGGGTGCCCCGGGAAACCAGGCACTTTTTTGCCGTGGTACATCCGAAAGCCATCTTTTACAATGAAGTCGTTGCCAATGTGGCGCCCAGCGAGCGAGCTGGCAGGCCCCATGTGCTCGTTGCCTTTCGGGAATTTGTCCTCGTGGTGCACGCAAAACAAAAAGGGATCTGCGGTTTCCCACTGAAAGCCGAGGGGTTTCACCTCGCGCACCATTTTCTGATTGTTATTTGTAGTTGGTTCCATACTTGAATCGTTTTTGGCCAATCCGGCAAAAGGCCAAGCCAGTACCGCTGAAACTCCTAGTCCGAGTTTGCCGAGAAAGCCTCTTCTGTCATTGCTCATAATTCGATGTTTAAACTTCGATTTAAAGATAACGCTTTTCAAAGTTCAAAGTTCAAAAGTTAAAAAACACGGAAGTTATGGAGGGTAATGAGAACGGGTTAGTATCGCTGAGAGGGCAGCGGGTGGTATGCAATGGGCTTGGGTATGGCCTCATTTTAATGGGTGAAGGTTGTTTGGAGGCTGTTTTTTGGTTTTTTATGGGGGTTGTTTGAAAAAATACCAGCCAGAGCGGGTGCTTTTTGCAGAATTCTGAATATTTCGAGCAATTGTGGTGGATGGCGAACTTTTACCGAACTTTGAATTATGGCCATACGCATCACAGGTACCGGCGCCTATATTCCCACCGAACGCATCACCAATGCTGACTTCGCCAAGCATGAGTTTTTAAACGAAGACGGCAGTCCTTTTCCCTACCCCAATGAGGTAGTTGCGCAAAAATTCCAAGAAATTACGGGCATTGAGGAACGACGTTATGCCAGCGATCACTTGCTTACGTCCGACATCGCTACCCTGGCCGCTCAACAGGCCATAGCCGAGGCTGGCATCGATCCCGAAACCCTCGATTATGTGATTGTGGCGCATAATTTTGGCAATGTACGCGCCGACGCCATCCAAACCGATATCCTGCCCAGTTTGGCCAGCAGAGTAAAACACGCCTTAGCCATCAAAAACCCACGTTGCGTGGCCTACGACATTCTTTTTGGCTGTCCCGGTTGGATAGAAGGTGTGATTCAAGCCCAGGCCTTCATTCGCGCTGGCATGGCTCGCAAATGTTTGGTGATTGGAGCCGAAACCTTGTCCAGGGTGCTCGACCCGCACGACCGCGACAGCATGATTTACAGCGACGGTGCTGGGGCAGCGGTGGTGGAATGGGCTCAAGGCGAAGGCGGCATTCTGAGTCACGCTACCCTCAGCTACACCGCCGATGAGGCTTATTTCTTGTTTTTTGGCGGATCTTTCAACAAAAAACTCGACCCCAACACCCGTTTTATCAAAATGCACGGGCGCAAGATTTACGAATTTGCGGTGAGCAGGGTGCCTGAGGCCATGCAAATTTGCCTAGACCAAAGCGGCATTCCCATCGATGAGGTCAAAAAAGTCATCATCCACCAAGCCAATGAAAAAATGGATGAAGCCATCATCCATCGCTTTTTCAAGCGCTATGGACGTGTAGCACCGGCTGGGATTATGCCCATGAGCATCCACAAATTGGGTAACTCCAGTGTGGCCACCGTACCTACGCTGTTTCACATGCTGATCCATCGCCAAATTGAAGGACAAAGCATTGCTTCAGGCGACGTATTGCTGTTTGCATCGGTAGGTGCAGGCATGAACATCAACGCCTTCGTATATCGCCATTGAGGCAGAAAAGCCTACATTTGCAAGATGAAAGGCGTTTTTAGCTGGTTATGGACTTTGTTGCTGTATGGCAGCGTTGCGGCGCAATCGCCGGCCGCTAAAACCATCATCGACCAGCAGCAAGGCTGGGTAGGCATCATGACCAATGGCCGCTTTTCAGAGAAATGGAGCCTCTGGAACGATTACCATTATGTGCCTGGGGCTTTTGGGGTGGTGCGCACCGGACTTTCATACCGCATATTGCCTGAAATGACGCTCACGGGCGGTTATGCGCAATTGTGGTTGTCGGCCCCAGCCGAAGCTGGCCTTCCCCGCGCTGAACGCCGGCCTTGGGGACAGCTTGTTGTGAATCACAAGGTAAGCCCACGACTTTTTATGGCTAACCGCATCCGCTACGACATGCGCTACCGGCAGTCGCTCGAGCAAGGGAGTCCAGCAGCAGGCTTCGATTTTAACCACCGACTCCGCTTTTTGGTAAGCATGCGCTGGCCTTTGAAGGGCTATGAAATCAGGGGAGGAACGCCCTTTTTCAATCTCAGCAATGAAATTTTGGTGAATTTCGGGGAACAAATCCTTACCAATCATTTCGACCAAAACCGTTTGTGGGCCACTTTGGGATGGCAGCTGGGTAACCTTACGCTACAGTCTGGCTATATGCTGCGCTATGTGCAAATGGCGGGACCCATGCAATACCAGCGCAACCATACTTTATTGCTCTGGCTCACTTGGAATTTTGATTTCAGGAAGCAGGCGCAGCCCGATTTGCTTTACCGTCAACCTTAAGAGCTTTGGCTATTAACTGCCTAACAGCCATGCCCAGAGCATTACAATTAAAAAAGTGAGCAAGGGCCCAATAATCAAAGCAAAAACACCGCCTTTGGTAAAGTCTTTTTGATCGAGCATGCCCGTGGCGAAAGAAATGGCATTAGATGGGGTAGAAACGGGCAGCAACAAGGCAGAAGAGCAGCTCAGCGATACAATAAGCGGTACAGCGAGGCCGTAAATGCCCGGCAGCGACAAGCCCAAGGGCACCAGAATGGAGGCTGCAGCGGTATTACTCATGATGTTGGAGAGCATTACCCCCACAAAACTAAACACCAGGGCAACCCCCAAAGCGGGGATGGGCATGGCATTGATGCGATCCATCACAATATCGGTAAGGCCTACCTGCACCATGGCCAGTCCAAGCGCCAATCCGCCCGCCACCAGCATCAGTGTTTCCCAAGGCAAGCGCCGTACGTCATCGGCTTTAATTACCTGAAAAAGCGTAAGGAGCACGATGGGAATGGCTGAAGTAGCTGCCAGCGGCACCCCATGCAGGGGCTCCGTCATCCACATGCCAACGGTAACTACCAGGGTAAAAATAACGGCGCGGCGGGGAAAGGTGGGGCCTTTTTCTTGGGGTTTAAGCAGACTGCTGAGGTCGAGACCAATGCCCTTCAAAGCGTAAGTTTTAATTAAAAACCGCCAAAATAAATACACCATGCCTATGGCAATGGGCATCCCAAAAACCATCCACTCCACAAAATTAATTTGAATGCCTTTGTCGGCCAAAGCAGCCACTGCAATGGCGTTGGGGGTGGAGCCAATGATGGTGCCCATGCCGCCCAAGGTAGCTGCCGCCGGAATGCCCACCAAGGTGGCTTTGGTGAAGGACGAGCTCTTACCCAGTAAGAACATCAAGGGCATTACCGAACCCACCATCATGGCGGTGGTGGCGGTATTCGACATGATCATGCTGCCCACCGCGGTGGTAAGCATCAGGCCCAGGAGCAGCTGTTCGGGTTGCTTGCCAAATCGGCGCACAGTAAAACGGAAAAGGGAAAGGTCGAGTCCTACCACATGCATGCCCTCAGCCAAGAAAAAGCCACCCAGCAGCAGCCAAATCACATTGGAGGTCCAGGTGCCTAAGTACACCTGTGTAGATACTTGATAGTCGGGCAAAAAGTAATCCGTACCAAAGCCCAGCAATAAAATGGCGATGATTAAGATACCCACGGCAAAGGGCGGTATGGCTTCTGTGATCCAAAGGCCAATGGCCAAGCTGCTTACAAAAAACACAAAATTCATATCTGCTTCGTATCCCAGACGTGCAAAACCAAAAGTGAGCAGCGCTGACAATAGCAAATTGCCTGTGAAAGTAGAGGTATTAAAAATCCAGCCTAAATGTAATTTGCGGTAAAGCCGAATGGCAGCGGTACGGGAATCGTTGGAGGCCATAGAAGGAAACTAAAGATGCTGCAAGTTCGTGAAAATTATGCGCCACAAAGTTGCTTTGCCGTTAAATTCTAGGATGATTTTGTACATTGTCAGTACCTTCGTTTGCGATACTATGATTAAAGGAGCTTTACGCAGTTTTAGGGCCTATTGGGTGCAAGATGTGAGTTTTGTAACCCTGTTGCTGATGTTGATTTTTACCATTTTCATCATGCCAACCCTGTTGGAAGTGGAAATGGTGGGCATTCAATCGTTTGATGTGATGCTGAGTGTAATTTTTTTTGTTGGCATTTGGTCGGCAGATAATAAAAAGTTGATTGTGAGTAGCGGAGTGCTATTTGTGCTGTTTCTCATGGCTAAGTTTGTTTATCCGGTGGAGCACAGCATTTTCGAGCTTGTGGTGGCGTGTATGTGTATGGCTGTGAATATTTTAATCAATTTTAGACTCCTTTTTCGAAACGGTAATTTTAATCTCGAAAGGGTCTTGGGCGCTGTAAATGTGTATTTGTTTATTGCCTTGTTGGGGGCTTTTTTGTTTGATTTGATTCAGTTGGTTTTAGGCAGTTCAATCACTGGTGAGCTTAGTTTAACAGGCACAGGGCACGATTTTATACACTACATCTATTTCAGCATGGCCAGTCTCACCACCGTAGGCTTTGGCGACATCATTCCTGTTAATTATGCCGCTCGAATGCTGAGTGTAGGCCTGGCAGCAGTGGGTATATTGTATCCGGCGGTGGTGATTGCCAAATTGGTGTCACTGGGTACCGATCAAGGGGGCTTCCGACGAGCGAAGCAAAAGGATGCCTAACCAGCTGTGCTGTGGTGGTTGCTTGGTCATCAAGGAAAAAATCTAAATGACTTTTGTTAAGAAGGGACTGGTGCCCTCTTTTTTTTAGCAGCTTGGATTGTTTCATTCAGTAAATTTTCACATATTGCATACTGATAATCAATCTAATAGCGTCATGCATTTTTTGGCAACCCTCCCCTTGTGTATGCTGTTTAGCACCGCCATAGCTCAACAATTACAATTTGATGCCAGTTTTCCGGGTAATACGGGCGCCTCGGGTACTGTGTTTTGTGCGGGGGCACAGCCCGATGATCGGGTGATTTTTGCAGGTGATTTTACGACTTATGCTGGTCAACCTGCCAGGAGTGTGGTGAGGATTCTGCCTAACGGACAGCGCGATACAACTTTTCAAATGGGGACAGGAGCTGCTGGAAGGGTGAATAGCATGCGGCTATTACCAACTGGGGGCTTGTTTTTGGCTGGCCTTTTTGAAACTTATAATGGAAACGCTTCTAAGAACATTGTGCGCTTGCTGGCGAATGGTCAAAGAGACACTAGTTTCAGTGTAGGTGCTGGCTTGAACAACGAAGTGTTAGGAATGGAAGCGCTGAGCGACGGAAGTGTGTTGGTTGGGGGCTTTTTTTCACAATTCAGAGGACTGCCGGTAACACAGCCGCTTAAAATTCTGCCTAATGGTCAACGCGACACAACCTTTAACCCAGGGGGCACAGGGTCGTTGGGTTTGATTGAGGTAATTCGGGAACAAGCCGATGGCAAAATATTGATTGCGGGTACCATTACCCAATACAATGGTCAAGCAGTGGGCAGAGGTGTGATTCGTTTGCTGCCTAATGGTCAACGCGACACAACTTTTAACACCGGCACGGGTTTAGCCAGCGGGCTTATTCGGGCGATGGAGCTGCAGCAAGATGGCAAAATTTTGGTAGCAGGGAGTTTCAGTAGTTTCAACGGCACACCCGTACAGCGGGTGATTCGCTTGCACCCCAATGGCCAACTCGACACCACTTTCCTAATCACCACCCCTTTCAATTCCACCATAGTGTCGATTGTGGTTAGGAAAAACGGCAATATTGTTGCGTTTGGGAACTACAGCCAAATTATTGGCCAATTGCCGCATGCCATTGCAGAGTTTAGTCCTAACGGCATCATGCTTACCCAAGCAGGTCCTTGTATAGAAATGAATAGCACGGTGCAAGCTGCGGCGGAGTTGAGTGATTCGAGTTTGGTGGTCGGAGGAGGTTTTACAACGGCAGGTGGCAGCAGCCGTCCACGCGTTGGGCGCCTGATAAATGTGAGTGGCATAGCTCCAGGGCCGCCGGTTGTAAGCGCTTCCCAAACCTTGGTTTGTCCGGGCACAACCATCCAAATGTTTGCAATAGGCACGCTTCCCTCAGCTCACCAGTGGGTTTGGTATGCCGGAGCTTGCGGCCAGCAGGTGGTTGGTACGGGCGATAGTTTGGCGCTGCTTCCTACACAAACCACTACCTATTTTGTGCGGGCTGAAGGGGCCTGCAGTGCTGCGGGTGTATGTAATAGCATTACCATTGTTGTTGGGGCTACTTTGCCACCTGTGCCCACGCAAGCCAACTTGCCGATGGTACAGGCTTATTGTAGCCTCAGTCTCACCCCTCCAACGGCCTTAAGCAGTTGCGGACAGCTGATTGTAGCCAGCACCAACGACCCAACAACTTATTCGACAACGGGCAGTTATCAAGTGCAATGGACCTATACCGATGCCTTTGGCAACAGCAGCAGTCAATCGCAGCAAGTGCAAATCGACACCGTAGATGTGCGCGTAAATCACAATTATTTTGATTTTGAAGCCCTCAATACAGCCGCTTCGGCCTATCAGTGGTTAGCTTGTAGCAATGGTATGCAACCCATTCAAGGGGCCACCGCTCGCACCTTTTATTCGGGCGGCCCTGGTGTATTTGCGGTAGCCATCACCCAAGGAGGTTGTACCGATACCTCGGCCTGTTACGCCATACTGAGCAATGCAGTAGGGTCGGCTGTTTGGGAAGGGCTGCAGCTCTATCCTAATCCTGCCAAAACCAATGTCATCGTCCGGTTTGATGAAGCCTTGGTGCTACAGCTGCGCGATTTGCAGGGGCGCCTGCTCGCATCCTTTGAAACCTCAGGAGGTACAGCGCAAATTGATTTGCCTGAGCTCGCACCAGGCATGTATACCTGGGAAATTCAGTACAAAGGACACCGTTTGCAACGCAGGCAGGTTGTTTATTGACAAAATAGGTTCAGAAGGTTTCAAACTTTGGTACAAAGCCCCGGGCACCTATTTGTGTTTTTATCTTTAGGGCATGCAATCAAAAGCCACCACCATTGAGCAATATTTAGCGGAGGTTCCGGAGGAGCGCCACGCCGTAATGCAAGCCTTGCACGAAGCCATTTTAAAGGTGCTGCCAAAAGGCTTTGAGCCCGCCATCGGTTATGGCATGATGGGTTATGTGGTGCCGCACAGCGTATATCCCGCGGGTTACCACTGCAATCCCAAAGATCCGCTGCCCTTTGCAGGGATGGCCTCCCAGAAAAACCACATCAGCTTTTACCACATGGGCATTTATGCCGATCCAGCGTTGTTAGCTTGGTTTCAGCAGGAGTACGCCACTCGGGTCAAAGGCAAGCTCGATATGGGTAAAAGCTGTATTCGTTTTCGCAAGGCGGAGCAGGTGCCGGTTGATTTACTGGCAGAATTATGTGGCAAAATGAGCGTGCAGGACTGGATCAGTATCTACGAAAGTCAAATCAAAAGATAAACCCAATTTCACCTTAAACCCATGCTTATGAAAAACCGTCGCCTCGAAATCCGCTGGGGAATTTATTTCATTCTCATGCAGCTCAGTTGGATGTTGCTCGAAAAACTATTGGGCTACCACGATGCTAAAATCGATCAGCACGCCACCATCAGCATGCTGGTGATGATTCCTTCGTTTTTACTGTATTTTCTCGCCTTGCGGCAGAAGCGTTTGACAGATTTTGGGGGTAAAATGACCTTCAAACAAGGCTTTACTGCTGGCTTGGTCATCACGGCTACCGTTACGGTGCTCACGCCGATCTCTCAATTAATTACCTCCTTGGTAATTACTCCTCATTATTTTGCAAACGTGATTGCCTACACCGTTGAAACGGGCCAAATGACACAAGCTGCTGCCGAAGCTGAATTTAATCTTTCAAACTACTTAATGATTTCAACCGCCTTCGCACCGGTGGCAGGTATCGTTACCTCTTTGTTGATGGCAGCTTTGAATATGCGGAAGTAAAGCGTAATAAAGGAAATAATATCAGTTTTTATTCGATATACACTTGTTATTGTCTTGTATTTGTTAATTTGGGGCATCAAATGGTGTCGTCATGAAGCTTGAAAAAGTATTAGATAATTTAAACTCTCTTGAGAAGAATTCATTTTTGAAAATTTTAGACAATCTGCTTTCTAATAATCCCAAGGCAAAAAAGGAGGTAGAGAAAATTTTCTCCGAAGGTTCTGTTCGGGATTTGAAGGGTATCGATAGTATAAATATCAAGAAGTTATTCTCAGTCATTGAAGTTGATTATTCAGAATATATTAAGCAAGAGTTTCTAAATATCACATCTCAGATAGATATCTTAATCGATATAATTATTAGAGATGGCAACTGCATCATGCGTGCAGATTGGCTCTTGCATCTTTATCAACTAGAACTAAAGAAGATTGAGAATAATTTAGGTGTATTTACCAAAGCCTTAGAGGGCGAGGCAAATGATTTTGACGAATTAAGGTTAAGGGATTATAGGATTTATTATGAGTGTCTAAATACGGCGTATTCAAATGACGCACTCAATAATCAAGAAAAGAAAATCACGACAGACGAGTTGGCAATACTCTTAAAACTTAGAAGTGTATTGGAGCTTTCGCAAGAAGAGGCAAAATTGGTTAATTATAGCATCATTCCTATCAAGAAGCTAGACATTGATTCAATAATAAACGAGTTAAAGGGGGTTGGAATTGCGTTTTATTCAAGGAAAACAAACACAGTCTATGTGCCTGATGAAATTGTAAAAGTGCTTCGTGGAATTCGAGGCAAAGTTATAGCTGATAAATATTTTAGAAGGGTGTTGAGAGCAATTAAAGAGCCACAAATAAATCTGATTTGCAGGAAACACGGTGTTGATTGGAGGATGTCTTTTGAGGATAAAATTGAAGTGATTATCAACAGTGGTATTTCGTTGTTTGATATTTTATTCAATGACATTCACAAAGAGCCTTTAAAGTTAAATGACAAAAAGAAGTGGATTTCAGAATTTGCAGATTTGCATTTAAAAATTTCAGGAAACTTGAGAGGATCAACTGTTGAAGAAAAGTTTCAAAGTTTTACTGATCATTTTAATGATTTAGAAAAGGATGAAAGAATTGGCATTTCTCATGAAGGGTATGAGAGGATGTTGTTGGACTTGGATTCTACAATGCCAAATCTAAATGATAGAGTTAGAACTACATTTCAACTCCAAGACGAGAAAGTTTTAACTTCCGTTTTTTTACTTGACTTCAATATAAAGCCGCGTGATGTGCTGGAATTAATCGATAATACGGAGCTATTATCGTTTGCGAAGTCGTTGGGATTAAAAGGTAAAAGTGATACCATTGATTTTATTATTGACAAGTATAAGGACACTGAAAATTTATTTTTGGAATCCTTTGAATTACTCGGCAATCGGGATTTTAATGGACTAAAAGAGAATGGTATTGTTATTAAAGAGGCAGAAATTGGAGCGAAATTTGAAGAAATAACGAAGCTAATTTTTGAAAAATTAGGTTTAAAAGTGAATGAGGAAGTTAGAAAGCGAATGAATACTAATAAGGATCAAGTTGATATAGTGGTTTCACTTTCCGAAAATGAACTTATTTTAATTGAATGTAAAACGGCTAAGGATAGCGGGTACAATAAATTTTCGGCCGTTTCTAGGCAATTGAAGGCGTATGATTCTTTGGCAAAAAAGAATGGCTTTACGGTTGCAAAGTCGCTACTAGTTGCGCCTGATTTTTCAGATGACTTTATAAAAGAATGTGGCCTAGAATATGAGTTGAACTTATCTCTTATTAAGGCCTCAACTCTTTATAATATTTTAGTCGCATTTAAATCTTCTAAGCTTAAGATATTTCCGTATAATTTACTCATGAGAGATGTGTTAATTCAAGAAGATAGGGTTATCAAGGCGATTTCAAAATAAAATCATATGAAAGGGTTATTCAAGGACCGTAATATTGCTATCATCATTGTTTTAAACTCCTTAATAATCCTTCTAGAGGCATTTGATTCCGGAGTAACGGGCTCTGTTTTTTTAGAGTTCTTTGATAATTTATTTACAATCTATTTTGTTGTTGAATTGATTGTCAAGATTAAGATATTGGGCCCTAATGGATACTTCAAAGACGGATGGAATCTGTTTGATTTTACTTTAGTTTTGCTCGCATTACCTTCGCTTTTAGTCCATATTATTGGAGATGCAGGCTTTCAAATGGATTTTCTTTTGATATTCCGGGTTCTTAGGATTTTCAAGTTTTTCAGGTTTTTTAAACTCGTACCCAATATTGAGCATTTAATTAGAGGTATACGTGCTGCGATGCGTTCTTCTGTACTGATTCTGCTGACATTTTTTCTGTTTACTTCAGTTGTAGCAGTGGTATCTTCTTTTTTATTCAAGGAATTATCACCCGTCGATTTTGGAGATCCAATAAGGTCTTTTTATTCCATCTTTAAGGTATTCACGATAGAGGGATGGTATGATATTCCAGAAAATCTTAGCAGTGGACTTAGTCCTTTTAAATCCTTTTGGATTAAGTCATATTTTATTTTCATCCTTATTATGGGGGGGATTTTTGGATTATCATTGGTGAATTCAATATTTGTTGATGCAATGATGGAAGACAACAATAAAGATCTTAACGAACGTTTAAATCGAATTGAGGAAAAACTAGATCGTTTGCGTTGATGGTATCGATTTTCGTTCAATAGCATGCATCTTTAATACCAGTCGATTTGATTTTTATTTGTTATTTTCGCAAAAAAAATCCGTGCCATGCGAATTAGTGTCTTAAAGACGATTGTTTTAGCTGTTTTGTGCGTGACGTTGGCGCCCTTTGCCGAAGCCCAAATGAATATTCCCGTGCAGTTTATGCACGTTGATAGAAATGTACGTGGCGTATTGAGTTTGCCCGCTCAGCCGGGTCCTTATGCTACCGTAGTAATTGTGCCTGGCAGCGGAGCCAACGACCGCGATGGTACTGCTTTGCTGGTTGGCGGCTATGCGCCTTGTTTGTATCCGCAGTTAGTAGGACAAACCCTCAAGCCCTATAAAGGCCTGGGTGACGCCTTAGTGGCTGCTGGTTATGCAGTTTTGCGCTACGATAAGCTCGAATTTACTTATGCCAATAATTTAGGCGTGGTGACTTTTGATAAGCTGTGGTTGCCCGTGCGCTCGGCTATCAATTTCCTTAAAACCCGGCCAGAGGTCGACACCAACCAAATCATCTTGCTAGGTCACAGTGAAGGCTCAAGCCTCATTCCTTTTGTTGCTAATGGCCGGAGCGATGTACATGCGCTTATTTCGTTGGCAGGCGCGATGACGCCCTTTGATAGCATATTGGCCAATCAACTGGTGGGCTTTGCGCAAATGTGCAATGGCAATGTGGTGCAAGCACAAACAGAAGCCACTCAGATTTTGAATTATTTTGGTGTGATTCGAGCCGGCACCCCGCCGCTCAACACCCCGCCGCTTTTTGGTGTCACTGCCCCCGAATGGCGTAATTATGTGCTGGCCACCGATACAGTGGCAGGTTTTTACAACGCCGCCGCTAAGCCTAGTTTGTTCATTGGTTTGGGTGCCGATGTAAATGTGCCTCCCAGCGAGCTCACCCGCTTTCAAGGGGCAGTAACGGTGACCAATGATTTTTGGCTGTTGCCCAACATCAATCACCTATTAACAACCAACAGCAGTCCTGCCTTTGTGCAGCAAATAGCCGATACCATTGTGCACTGGCTGGGTTCTAGGGGGATTTTTACTTCAACTCCCAATTTGCAGTTGGGTATAGGTATAAAAGCCTATCCCAACCCAGCTACCGATTGGATGAAATTGGATTTTGAACTCCCACTCAATCAAGCAGGCAGCTATCGGGTGATAGATGCGGCGGGAAGGGTGCATTTACGGGAACAGATTCCGGCTGGTGTGTCAGGCATTCAAATTCCCTTAACGGCAATTGCCTCAGGTATGTATTATGTAGAAGTGCAGTATGAAGGTCGTAGCAAGCATTTACCCTTGCTTGTCCAAAAGCGATGAACCATTTCAACTCCCTTTTCGTATATTTAACCGTCGATTGTACGCTTCGTGCAGTTTCGACGTTCTCTTTTAAATATTGAACATGCGTAAAGTAATTTTATCAGCAGTAGTGCTTTTGTCCATGACTGCTTTCCTCGTAATCGATCGTCAGCAGGATGCCAACGCCCAGCAAGGCAACGCCAGTCCCAAAATCGGCATGATGGCGCCTGATATTGCCCTGGAATCGCCAGATGGCAAAGTGATTAAGCTAAGCTCTCTGAAGGGTAAAATGGTTTTGATTGACTTCTGGGCCAGCTGGTGCGGTCCCTGCCGCATGGAAAATCCCAATGTGGTGAAAGCTTATAATGCTTACAAAAACACCAAATTCAAAAATGCCAAAGGTTTTACCGTGTACAGCGTTTCGCTCGATACCAACAAAGACCGTTGGCTGCAGGGCATCGAAAAAGATCAGTTAAGCTGGGAATATCATGTAAGCGATTTGCAAGGCTGGAAAACGCCCATCATCCAAGAATATGGTGTATATGGCATTCCAATGAGCTTTTTGATTGATGGAGAGGGCATGATTGTAGGTAAAAACCTGCGTGGCCCAGCTTTAGAGGCCAAGTTAGCTGAGTTTGTGAAGTAAGCTTCCTTCCAAAAAACAAAAAAAGAGGATCGCTACGGCGGTCCTTTTTCGTTGCATAGCCCCTGATTCTCAGAATTTGATTGTATTTTTGCGCTCCGAAAAATTAGTAGATGTCGATATTATCTGAACAGGAAATCATTCGCCGCCAGTCGCTGCAAGCGCTCACCGAGAGCGGTGTAAATCCATATCCCAGCGAAGCTTTTGCTGTAACCCACCACAGTACCGACATAAAACAGGCCTTTACCGACGAAAATGCTGCCGAGTGGCAGGAGGTGCGTTTGGCAGGTCGTTTGATGAGTCGCCGCATCATGGGCAAGGCTTCTTTTGCCGAATTGCAAGACGCGAAGGGCCGCATTCAGTTGTATTTAAACCGCGATGAATTGTGCCCCGGGGAGGATAAAAGTCTCTACAACGAGGTATTCAAAAAGCTCAGCGATATTGGCGACTTCATCGGCATCAAAGGCTTTGTGTTTCGCACCCAAGTAGGCGAAATCAGCGTGCATGTGCAGGAATTTACCTTTTTGAGTAAGAGTTTGCGGCCGCTGCCGGTGGTGAAGCGCGACGAGGAAGGCCACATTTACGATGGTTTTACCGATCCGGAGCAGCGTTACCGCATGCGTTACGTTGATTTGGTGGTGAACCCTGAGGTCAAAGACATCTTCATCAAACGTTCGCAGTTGGTAAACACCATGCGGCAGTTTTTTAATAAAGAAGGCTTTTTAGAAGTGGAAACCCCCATCCTCCAGCCCATTTACGGGGGAGCGGCGGCGCGGCCTTTTAAAACGCACCACAATACCCTCGACATGCCGCTGTATTTGCGCATCGCCAACGAGCTCTACCTCAAACGCCTCATTGTGGGTGGTTTTGATGGGGTGTATGAGTTTTCGAAGGACTTCCGCAACGAGGGCATGAGTCGTTTTCACAATCCAGAGTTCACCCAAGTAGAGCTGTACGTGGCTTACAAGGATTATTTGTGGATGATGGACATGACCGAGGCTTTGGTGGAGAAGATTGCGCTGGAGTTGCACGGCAGTACCGAGGTGCAGGTAGGTGAAAACAAGATCAATTTTGCTCGTCCTTGGAAGCGTTTTAGCATGTACGAGGCGATTCAGGAATATACTGGCATCGACATCAGTGAGATGGACGAGGCCACCATGGGCGCCACCGCCAAAAAGCTGGGGGTGGGTGTTGACAGCACCATGGGGCGCGCCAAGCTCATCGACGAGATTTTTGGCGAATGTGTGGAAGGCAAGCTGATTCAGCCCACTTTTATCACCGATTATCCGGTGGAGATGTCGCCGTTGGCCAAAAAGCACCGCAGCAAACCCGGCATGGTAGAGCGATTTGAGGTGATTTGCAACGGCAAGGAAATCGCCAATAGCTTCTCGGAGCTCAATGACCCCATTGATCAGCGGGCGCGTTTTGAAGAGCAATTAGAGCTCGGCAAGCGTGGCGATGAAGAGGCGATGGTGTTGGACGAAGATTTTCTACGTGCCTTAGAATACGGCATGCCGCCAACCGCCGGTATCGGCATCGGCATCGACCGCTTGAGCATGATCATGACCAACAGTCACAGCATCCAGGAAGTCCTCTTTTTCCCGCAAATGCGGCCTGAAAAGAAGGCGGAAGCTAAAACAGAAGGGGAATAATTTTGCAGATAGCGGCCCACCATCCACAGCATTGGCAGGACTACGAACTGCTCGATTGCGGCAATTTTGAGAAGCTTGAGCGTTTTGGCGAGATTGTGTTGATTCGTCCCGAGCCCCAAGCCCTTTGGCAGCCAGTATGGTCGGCCGAGGAGTGGCAAAAAATGGCGCACGGTCGTTTTGAGCAGCAAGGCAGCAATTCGGGCGCTTGGGTGGCTTTGCGCAAGGGTTTGCCTGAGCATTGGTATTTAAAATACAATAGTGAGCAGCTCAAACTGAAATTCCGCTTGGCCTTAACTGGCTTTAAGCATGTGGGGATTTTTCCCGAGCAGGCCGATAATTGGGAATACATTGCCCAGCAAGTGAAGCGTTTGGGCCAGGGGGCGCGGGTGT
Source organism: Sphingobacteriaceae bacterium (assembly GCA_030682795.1). Lineage (GTDB taxonomy): Bacteria > Bacteroidota > Bacteroidia > UBA7662 > UBA7662 > PNNG01. Next base: position 33,208 of record JAUXNJ010000020.1, on the reverse strand, counting down.
TGAACCTGTTTGCCTATACGGGTGGCGCTTCGTTGGCGGCCAAGCAGGCCGGTGCCGATGTCATTCACCTCGATTCGGTGAAGCAGGTGGTGAGCTGGTCGCGTTCCAATATGGAGCTGAGCGGCTTGAGCGACATTCGCTGGCTGGTGGAAGATGCCCGGAAGTTTGTGCAGCGGGAGGTGAAGCGTGGCCGTACGTATCAGGGCATCATGCTCGATCCGCCGGCCTACGGCTTGGGGCCCAATGGCGAGCGCTGGAAACTTGAAGAGCAGCTGGGGCCAATGATGGAAGACGTGTTTCGTTTGTTAGATCCCGAAGGGCACTTTTTGGTGTTGAATGCTTATTCTTTAGGCTTATCGTCTTTGATTGTCGACAACTTTTTGGCCCAGCATTATGGCTTGGGGCAGCGTGAGAGCGGGGAATTGTACTTACAAGCACGCTCGGGTGTGAAATTACCGCTTGGTGTATTTGGCAGGGCCTTTTTGTAGGTAATGTTGAGATTTTGTGGGGTTAATAGCTAGTCCATTTGCGCGACTAGACTACCAATTATTACGTATTTAGATACCATTTGCAGGGTATTTTTAGGGTAATGAACTTGTTTTTTGAAGGGATTTTGTTTATTTCGAATTACTAACCAACAAAATCAGTTATGAAAAAAATTCTCCTTCTCCTCGTCGTGGTTTTTGCCACTGCAACTATTTCTGAAGCACAAATTGCTTCTGGTAAGTACATGATCGGCGGTAGCGCTACTTTTCAATCGGGTGGAAATACCTGGCAGTTGAATCCAAAGGGTGCTTACTTCCTTACCGATGACATTTCTTTGGGTGCCGATTTAAGAATTGGTGACAATGGTGGAGGTTTCTTCACCGATTTGGGTATTGCGGGACGCAAGTATTGGAGCATTCTCGACAATACTTATCTCTATGGCCATGCCGGTGTGAATTTTGGTGTTGCTGGGGGTGGTGGCGTAGGTGTTGTGCTGTATCCTGGGGTGATGTATTTCTTCAACGAACGTTTGGCCATTGATGGTGCCTTGAATGGCATTGGCGGTGGCGGTATTGGCTTGTCGCTGTTGTTCTAACAAACTATTATAGAGGCGAATGAAATTCCGATCCGCTTCGATTTCTGCATTGATGATCCCGGCTTTGGCCGGGATTTTTATTTTATGTGTGTTCAAGTTTAGCTTTTAGCTGTTGATAAAAATGGAGTGATCAAGCCAGCCTTTGGTTGTAAATTTGGAATTCAGCTTTTGCCCATGTACCTCATTTTTGATACCGAAACCACCGGCTTGCCGCGCGACTACAATGCCCCCATTACCGATACCGATAATTGGCCCCGGATGGTGCAATTGGCATGGCAGTTGCACGATGCTGCGGGTCAATTGGTGGAGGTGCAAAACTTTATTGTACAGCCCGATGGCTATACCATTCCCTTTAATGCGGTAAAGGTTCATAAAATCACCACTGAGCGGGCCCAGGCCGAAGGCATGCCGCTTAATTTTGTGTTAGCGCGTTTTAACGAGGCGCTAGCTAAATGCCAGTTTGTGGCTGGTCACAACATCAGCTTTGATATTAATGTTGTGGGTTGTGAATTGGTACGGATCGGTATGGCGAGTCCTTTAGCCGAAACGCCAGCCTTGGATACCAAAGATGAGTCGACTGAGTTTTGTGCCTTGCCAGGGGGCAAAGGCAAATACAAATGGCCAACCCTCACCGAATTGCACCAAAAGTTGTTTGGGGAGGCTTTTGCGGAGGCGCACAATGCTTCGGCCGACGTAGAGGCTACTACCCGCTGTTTTTTGGAGTTGCTTCGATTGGAAGTCATACCCGCAGCCAAGGCAGGTTTGGATGCCGCGGGCTTACAAGCCTTTAAACAAGTCAATCCAAAGCCCATTGCCTTGTTGGGTTTAAACATACAGCCTTACAAGCCATTGGCAGCTGCCCCTGAACATGTAGAAATAGCAAGCACTGAGGGAGCGAGTAGTCATACTGCCGCACAAGAAGTGCAGGCGAAGGGTTTTGTGCATTTGCATTGCCATACACAGTTTTCATTGTTGCCTGGCACATCGCGGGTAGATGATTTGGTGAACCATGCCAAGGCCGTGGGCGCACCGGCCATTGCCATGACCGACCACGGCAATTTATACGGGGCCTTTGCCTTTGTAACCGCTGCCCACAAAGCTGGTATCAAGCCGATTATTGGTGTGGAGTTTAATTTGTGTCGCGATTTCAACGACAAAGCAAACAAAGACAATGGCTATGGGCAGGTGTTGCTCGCCAAAAATAAAAATGGCTACCAAAACATCGTAAAATTGGCTTCACAGGCCTTTTTAGATGGGTATTATTATGTTCCGCGCATCGATAAGGCGCTGCTGCTGAAGTATAAGGATGACTTAATTGCCACTACGGGTGGTTTAACCGGAGAAGTGCCTTCACTCATTTTGAATGTGGGTGAAACCCAGGCCGAAGAGGCTTTTCTGTGGTGGAAAGACAATTTTGGAGAAAATTTTTACGTGGAGCTTCAGCGGCACGGGCTCGACGAAGAGGCCCACGTGAATGAAATTCTGCTGAGCTGGGCGCGCAAATATGGCGTCAAGTATTTCGCGAGCAACAACTCCTACTACAACCAGCAGTCGGATGCCGATACGCACGATACGCTGTTGTGCATCATCGATCAGGCGGTAAAAAGCACTCCCATTGGCAAGGGCCGCGATTTTCGATTTGGCTTTGCTAATCATCAATACTATTTACGGAGTCCTGAAGAAATGGCAGCGCTCTTCGCCGATTTGCCTGAGGCGGTGAGTCAAACCGTTGAAATTGCCAATCAGATTGAGTCTTATGAGCTCAAACGTGATGTATTGCTTCCGAAGTTTGATATTCCTGAGGGATTTGAAGGGGAAGACGACTATTTGCGGCACCTCACCTACGAGGGGGCGCGCAGACGTTATCCAGAAATTACCGATGTGATTCGCGAGCGCATCGATTTTGAGTTAGAGACCATTCGTAAAACGGGTTATCCTGGTTACTTCCTCATTGTACAAGACTTTACCACCAAGGCCCGCGAAATGGGGGTGTCGGTGGGGCCGGGACGGGGTTCAGCCGCTGGTTCAGTGGTAGCTTATTGTACGGGTATTACCAATGTGGATCCCATACATTACGATTTACTCTTTGAGAGATTTTTGAATCCCGATCGGGTAAGCATGCCCGATATCGACATCGACTTTGACGACCGCGGTAGGGGCAAGGTGATGCGCTATGTAATCGAAAAGTACGGCGAAAAGCAGGTGGCCCAAATCATCACCTACGGTACTTTAGCCGCCAAATCGGCCATTCGGAACTCGGCGAGGGCGCTGGAGTTATCGCTGCAAGAAGCCGATGTATTGGCCAAAACCTTCCCTGAAGAAATTGTACAAATCAAGGCCTTCTCCAAATCGCCCATGCGTACTTTGGTGAACCAGCCGCAGTTGTTGGAAGAAAACAAAAAGGATTTGGCGGCCGATGAGTACAACCGCGCCAAGGAGTTTTTGGCTTTGGTGCAGGGCGATAACCTCACCGGACGGGTGCTGCGTCAGGCAGGTAATTTGGAAGGCGCCATTCGCACCACCGGCACCCATGCTTGTGGCGTAATCATTACCCCCGAAGACATCACCAATTTTGTACCAGTGAAGCTGGCGCAAGATGCCGAAATTAAGCTCGTAACGCAGTTTGACAATGATGTGGCGGAGTCTGCTGGGCTGTTGAAAATGGACTTCCTGGGCTTGAGTACGCTTACCATCATCAACGACGCCATTGAGATCATCAAAGAAAAGCACGGTGTAACCATTGATCCGGATGCCATCCCCCTTGACGACCCTAAAACTTACGAATTATTTCAAAAAGGCGATACGGTAGGCATTTTCCAATACGAAAGTGTGGGCATGCAGAAGTACATGAAGGAGCTCAAACCCGATAAGTTTGATGACCTGATTGCCATGAATGCCTTGTATCGACCGGGTCCGTTGAAATACATTCCAAACTTCATTGACCGCAAGCACGGTCGCGAAGAAATTACCTACGACCTCCCCGCCATGGAAGAGTACCTCAAGGATACTTATGGCATTACGGTATATCAGGAGCAGGTGATGTTGCTGAGTCAGAAGTTGGCGGGCTTTACCAAGGGTCAGGCCGACGAGCTCCGCAAAGCCATGGGTAAAAAGCTGCGTGAGAAGCTCGATAAAATGAAGCCGCAGTTTTTAGAAGGTTGTGCCGCCAATGGGCATGATACCAAAATTGCCGAAAAGGTATGGAGCGACTGGGAAGACTTTGCTGCCTATGCCTTCAACAAATCGCACTCTACCTGTTATGCGGTGGTGGCCTTCCAAACGGCCTATCTCAAAGCCAATTATACAGCCGAATACATGGCGGCGGTATTGAGCAACAACCTCAACGACATCTCCAAGGTAACCTTCTTCATGGAAGAGTGCCGCCGGATAGGTTCCGACGTATTGGGGCCCGACATCAATGAATCGTCGTACCGCTTCACTGTAAACGAAAACAACCAAATTCGTTTTGGCTTAGGGGGTATCAAAGGCGTGGGTGAGGGAGCGGTGGAAGCCATCGTCAACGAAAGGCAAGCCAACGGGCCGTTCCGAACCATTTTCGACCTTTGCAAGCGGGTAGATTTGCGGCAGGCCAATAAAAAGGCTTTAGAAGGACTGGCCCAGGCGGGTGCTTTTGACTTATTGGAGGGCGTAAATGGCAATCGTCGTTTGTTTTTCAACAACGAAGACGGCAGTACTTTGATCGAAAAAGCCATTCGTTTTGGCAACCAGTACCAAACCTTAAAGCATCAAGCACAAGCTTCCTTGTTTGGTGATGCGGGGGTAACCGACATTCCTGAGCCCGAAATTATGCCTTGCGAACCTTGGCCGTTGCTCGAAAAGTTGCAAAAAGAAAAAGAAGTAGTGGGCATTTTTATCACCGCCCATCCCTTGGATGCCTTTAAATACGACATCCAGAAGTTTTGCAATGCTGGGTTGCGGAACATCGAAGATGAGGTTGGGCGGGAGCTCACGGTGGCCGGATTGATTACCGACGTACAATATTTTCAGGATCCACGCACCAACAACGAAAACATCACCTTTACGGTGGAGGATTACGATACGGTGCGTAAACTGCGCCTAAAAGGGGAGTTTGCCCTCAAGCACAAGCATTTGATGGAAGTAGGTAAGTCGCTTTTGATCAAAACCAAATACGATACCTTCACCAACAAAGAAGGCAAGGTGGTGAATTTCTTGCGGGTAAACAGTCTGGAGCTTTTGGCCGACTTGCGTGAGAAACGGTTTAAGCAACTGATTCTGAAAATGCGGATGCAAGACGTGACCCCTAAGCTGATGGATGATTTAGGGGCTGTGTTTGCGGCGCACCAAGGCAGCGTTAAGTTGTTCATCAAGTTGTTCGATGAACAGGAAAAACTGCAGGTAGACTTGCGATCGCGTAATGTAAAAGTGAATCCCGAAAACGCCTTGCTAGAAGCACTCGAAAAGATGCCATTGGTGGCTGAATTGAGTGAGTAGTTTTGTGTTTTAAGCCTTTTGTTTCGTTTTTGGCGCATTTTGTGTTTTTGATTTTTTCAAGAAAGCTGGCGGTTGTATTTTGGTAAGGTGTAGGCCCTTTGCTTGCACTCCAAGCTTATGCAAGCGGTATTGAGTATTCAGGAAATTCAGAATTGTATTTTCACTGTGAACCAACAGCAGGTGATGTTGGATAGCGATTTGGCTATGTTGTATGGTGTGGAAACGCGGGTTTTAAATCAAGCTGTAAAACGAAACATAGAACGTTTCCCGAACCATTTTAGATTTGAAGTTAGTTTTGAGACCCTTCAAAACTTGACATCACAAATTGTGATGTCAAGTTTAGGTCCTCATGGTGGCCGTAGACATCAGCCATACGTTTTCACAGAACAAGGTGTGGCGATGTTGGCGGCAGTCTTAAAAAGCGACATTGCTGTGCAGGTGAGTATTCAGATCATGGAGGCATTTGTAGAAATGCGGAAGTATTTGATTAGTCATGCCGCCATTTTCCAGCGTTTGCAGCTAGTAGAAAAGAAACAGCTGGAGGCCGACCAGCATTTTGAACAGCTCTTCAAGGCACTTGAAGCGGGCTATCCTACGCATCAACAGGGCATTTTTTACGAGGGTCAAGTATTTGACGCACGGGTATTTGTGTCGCAATTGGTACGTTCAGCCCAAGTCTCGCTGCTGCTCATCGATAATTATGTGGATGAAAACACCCTCCAGTTGTTTTCCAAAAAGGGAAAAGGGGTGTCGCTGACCATTTACAGCCAACAGTTCCAGTCTGCCTTTTTGGCCGATGCAGTCGTGTTTAATGCCCAATATGGAGGCCTGACTTGTAAAAAATGGAGCTTGTCGCACGACCGATTTTTAATTGTTGATGGGCAACAATTGTATCACTTTGGTGCGTCGCTCAAAGATTTGGGTAAGAAATGGTTTGCCTTTTCCCGCATGGATTCCTTTACTGAGAGTCTGCTTCAACAGCTGCATGGCGTGAAATAGCATTTCAGTAAATTGAAAATTGAACTATCTTGCTGCCAGAAAACTTATATCCTCATAAAATAAGAAAAAATGGCATTAGAATTAACAGACAGCAATTTCGACGAGCTAGTCCTCAAGAGCGACAAGCCCGTATTGGTAGACTTTTGGGCAGAATGGTGTGGACCATGCCGCATGGTGGGTCCCATTGTAGAAGAACTCGCCGGGGAATATGAAGGCAAAGCCGTTGTAGGCAAAGTCGATGTAGACAGTAACCCAGGGATTTCAACCAAATTCGGCATTCGCAACATCCCAACTTTGTTGGTATTTATGAATGGCGAAATTGTAGACAAGCAAGTAGGGGCTGTGCCCAAGCATGTGCTTAAGGGCAAGCTCGATGCTCAACTTAGCTAATCGCTTAAACTGATATAAAACCGGCTCTGGCCGGTTTTTTTGTTTCCGGCTATGTGGCTGTGCTGCGTATCTTTGCGAGCATGTTAGGACTCAAACTACCTACCGACCCACGTTGGGTGAACATCGCCGAAAAGAGTATTGGCGATATTTTAATTGACCATGCCTTTTGCGAACAAAAAGCGGCGACTACCTGTATTTCCATTATCGTGCAGTATGCAGACAGGGAGCTGCTGGTAGATAAACTTTCGCCCATTGTGGCAGAAGAATGGGGGCATTTCCGCAGGGTGCTCAAGGAGATGAAGGCGCGTGGCGTGAAGCTCGATAAAAAGCGCAAAGATGAATATGTAAACAAGCTGCTGGCCTTCCAGCGCAAGGGGCTGACCGAAGATTTGGTGTTGCTAGAAAAGCTGCTCACCTGCGCCCTCATTGAAGCGCGCTCTTGCGAGCGGTTTAGATTGTTGTCGCTGGAGTGCGTAGAGCCGGATTTACGTCAGTTTTACCATGAATTTATGGTAAGTGAGGCCGGACATTACCGCCTGTTTATGGATTTGGCCGAGCACTTTTTACCGAAGGAAGTGGTGCGCAAGCGCTGGCAAGAATACCTCGATTTTGAGGCAGAAATGTTACCCACTTTGGAACTGCGCGGCGACCGCGTGCATTAAAAACCCATGGCAGAATCTTTTTACTTAAGTGCAACCGATAAAGCTGGGCGATATGCCGAGCTTTTGCCCCAAATTGAAGCCCTTTTGCAGGCTGAAACCGATTTAGTAGCCAATTTGGCCAATGTAGCTGCGGTTTTGAAAGAGGCCTTCGGCTTTTTTTGGGTGGGTTTTTATGAAGTAAAAGCTGGGGTGTTGGTGCTGGGGCCTTTTCAAGGTCCTTTGGCATGCACCCGCATCCCCCTCGGAAAAGGCGTTTGTGGCACGGCCTGGGCTGAAAAGCGTACGCAATTGGTGCCCGATGTAGATGCTTTTCCCGGCCACATTGCATGCAGCAGCGCTTCTCGGAGCGAAATAGTAGTGCCAATATTTGAAAAAAATAGAGAAGTGCGCTTGGTGCTGGATGTAGACAGCGATCAGCTCAACGATTTTGATGCCGACGACCAGCGGTATTTGGAGGAATTGGCGCAGCTCATAACCCGTCTTTGTTTATGAACCAGCCCGATTTGAATGAAATAATTGCTTGGCTCAAAGGCCTGCAAGACCGCATAACCGCCAACATTGAGCGCCTCGATGGCCAATTGTTTGAGGAGGATGTATGGGAACGAGAAGAAGGCGGGGGCGGCCGCTCCCGATTGCTGCGTAATGGTGGTTTGGTGGAAAAGGGCGGGGTGAATTTTTCGCATGTGCACGGACCAGTGCCAGAGTTTTTGAAGAAAGAAAGTCCTAACGCCACCCGCTTCGACGCTACTGGTGTTTCCCTAGTGATTCATCCCCACAATCCCCATGTACCACTTATTCACATGAATGTGCGGTATTTTGAAACCGATGGGGGCGATTGTTGGTTCGGCGGTGGCATTGATTTGACGCCCGCTTACCCTGTGGAGGCACAAGTACGTTGGTTTCATGCCAAGCTCAAGGAGGTGTGCGACCGTTTTAATACCGACTGGCATCCGAAGTATAAGTCGTGGTGCGACGATTATTTCACCATCACCCACCGCAATGAAATGCGCGGCGTGGGTGGTATTTTTTATGATCATTTACGGCCTGGCGTGGCTGCCGACCGGGCCACGCTTTTTGCCTTTATGCAGGCGGTTGGTGATGTTTTTAACGATATCTACACCTATATGGCCGAGCAAAACCGCGATAAAAGCTGGACCGAAGCCGAAAAAACCTGGCAGAAAATCCGCCGCGGCCGTTATGCCGAGTTTAATTTGGTGTACGATCGCGGCACCACCTTTGGCCTCAAAACCAACGGAAGGGTAGAAAGCATTTTGATGTCGCTGCCGCCCGAAGCGGTGTGGGAGTACAACCACCAGCCGGCGGAAGGTAGCGCTGAAGCTGCTGCCTTACGTTTTTACCAGCCACAGGCTTGGACCTAGGCCAAGACTAGCTACCGCATTAATCTTATCTTTGCCACATGCCTACGCAGCGACAGTTATTTCTTAAACACTTGGCCCAAACCAGCGATTTCCCGTTGGGACTAGAGATTGAAAGGGCCGAGGGCGTTTATATGTACGATGTGCAAGGCAAGCGCTATGCCGACCTCATTTCGGGCATAGGCGTAAGCAATGTAGGGCACCGGCACCCGCGGGTGGTGGCCGCTATACACGAACAAGTTGACAAATACATGCACCTGATGGTGTATGGCGAATACATACAATCGCCGCAAGTGCGCTTGGCGAGTCTTTTAGCTGGCCTCATGCCCGCTGCGCTGAATAATGTGTACCTCACCAACAGCGGTACTGAGGCGGTGGAAGGGGCTTTGAAGCTCGCCAAACGGCATACCGGTCGCACCGAGCTCATCACTTTTAAAGACACCTACCACGGCAGCACGCACGGGGCTTTGAGCGTGATGGGCAATGAGCATTTCAAAAATGCTTTCAGGCCTTTGTTGCCCGATGTACAGATTTTGAATTACAATGTAACGGCCGAATTGGCACGAATCAGCGAGCGCACAGCCGCGGTCATTGTAGAGAGTGTACAAGGCGAGGCTGGTTATCAAACGCCCTGCACGCCTTGGATGCAAGCTTTGCGCGCCCGTTGCACTGAAGTGGGTGCTTTGTTGATTGTAGATGAAATTCAAACCGGTATGGGCCGCACGGGGAAAATGTTCGGTTTTGAGCATTATGGTATCCAACCCGACATTGTTACCTTGGCCAAAGGCTTGGGTGGCGGTTTGCCCATTGGTGCTTTTGTTGCATCTGCAACAATTATGGGTGCTTTCAAAACCGATCCCATTTTAGGCCACATCACCACCTTTGGCGGCAATCCCGTTTGTGCGGCTGCTGCATGTGCTGTGATAGAGGTGCTGCTGAAGGAAAAGCTCACGGAACAAGTAGCCGCTAAAAATGCCTTGATGCTGCAGCTTTTGCAACATCCTGCCATTGTGCGGGTAACCGGCAAAGGCCTCATGCTGGCGGTAGATTTGGGGAGTTTCGCCTTCAACAAAGCGGTGATTGACCGTTGCCTGGAGCATGGTGTAATTACCGATTGGTTTTTGTTTAACGACCGCAGTCTACGCCTCGCCCCGCCCTTAACCATCACCTCAGAAGAGTTGCGCAGCGCCCTACAAGTAGTGCTCGAAAGCATTGAAGCGGTTTATCAAGCACAAAAGCAGTCGAAATGAGCCAAGACAGTCCCCGCTTTACCCCCCTTCCTACCAGCATGACCGAGCGCGTGCTCGATTTTACCGCTGCCCTGGGACTCGGCATTGCACTTTTGCTGGCCTACCGTGGCTTCACCAATCATTTTTTAATAGAAAATGCCACCCTCTTGGGCAAATGGCCGCTTTTGGTACTGCCAGCTTTGGCCTCTTTGGTGATGTACCTCGTTTTTTGGATCCAGCGCTCCGACTGGCCCATCAGTTTGCCCTTCCGCATCCAACCCATCCATTTCGAAAAAGTGCAGCGCCAAGTGCGCTTGTTGTTGAGGTTGGTGAACGGCTGGATGCAAGCAGTACTGGCGGTATTGCTGTATTTGTACATCAGTGCGGCGCCCAGCATTTTGTTGCTCGTAGTGGCCGTAACCGCCTTGCTGGTAGACCTGGTGCTGCTGTTCTTTTTTGTGATGCGTTTGAGTCGCTACGCCGCCTGAGTCCGCGCTTCCGATTCCCTTTTTTGCCTTAAAAAGCGTAAATTGCGCAAAAATTAAAGCATGAAACTCGTTTCTTATCTCTACAATACCGACGCCCGCCTGGGACTTTACCACGATGGCCAGATTTACGATTTGCATTCTATCGACAGCAACATTCCCCACACCATGGGCGAGTTTTTGTTTGCTGGGGAAGAAGCCATGCAGGCGGCCCATGCGGTTGAGGCAGGATTGAAGGCTGGCAGCATCAGCGCCGAGCCACAGGAAGTGCCCGAAGGCTTTTTATTGGCGCCAGTGCCTTTTCCCACTTCTTGCAGAGACGGCTACGCCTTCCGCCAGCATGTGGAAGCAGCCCGCCGCAACCGGGGAGTAGACATGATTCAAGAATTTGACGAATACCCGATTTTTTACTTCACCAACCACAATGCGGTGCAAGGACCGGGTGAAATTGAGTGCATGCCCGATCATTTTTTGAACCTCGACTTTGAACTCGAAGCCGCCATTGTGATTGGCAAGCACGGCCGCAACATTCCTGCCGCCGAAGCCGACAGCTACATTGCCGGTTTTATGATCATGAACGATATGAGTGCCCGCACTTTGCAAATGGAAGAGATGTTGCTGAATCTCGGACCAGCCAAAGGCAAGGATTTTAGCACCGTTATTGGGCCATGGCTCGTAACGCCCGATGAATTGGCGCCTTATAAAGTAGCTGCGAAACCGGGTCATACCGGAGCGGCCTACAACCTCGGCATGAAGTGCTGGGTGAATGGCAAACTGGTGTCGGAGGGCAATGTGGCCGATATGGACTGGACCTTTGCAGAAATCATTGAGCGCTGTTCGTATGGTGTAGACATGCTGCCGGGCGACGTGATTGGCTCTGGTACCGTGGGTACCGGCTGTTTCCTCGAATTGAATGGCACGGGCAAGCGTCTCAATCCCGATAATTTTAAGCCGCAATGGCTCCAAGAAGGCGATGAGGTGAAGATGGAGATCACGGGTTTGGGTACTTTGGTGAATACCATTGTGAAAGAAGACTCGAATTTTTCGCTCATGGCGCTAAAAAAGAAATAAGATGTACAAAAGCATTTTGCCTGCAGACCTGGCCGGTCCTGCCCTCCAAGCTTTGTTGCAAGGGGCCGTAGCGCCTCGTCCGATTGCCTTCGCGGCCACTGTGGATGCTGCGGGCAAGGTGAACTTGAGTCCGTTCAGCTTCTTCAACATCTTCAGCAGTAATCCCCCGGTGGTGATTTTTTCGCCAGCACGCAGGGTGCGCGACAATACCACCAAACATACGCTCGAAAATGTGCTGGAGGTGCCCGAATGCACCATCAACATTGTGAGCTACGACATGGTGCAGCAAACCTCCCTCGCCAGTACCGAGTATGAGAAAGGGGTGAATGAGTTTGTGAAGGCTGGTTTTAGCATGGAAGCTTCTGATTTGGTGAAGCCGCCGCGCGTGGCCGAATCGCCGGTGCAGCTCGAGTGCAAGGTGTTGGAGGTAAAACCGCTCGGCACCCAAGGCGGTGCGGGCAATTTGGTAATCTGCGAGGTCATCAAAGTACATATAAAAGAAGCGGTGTTGGACGAAAACGGCCGCATCGATCCTTATAAAATCGATCAGGTATCGCGGCTCGGTGGCGATTGGTACAGTCGCAGCAATGCGGGCCTGTTTACCGTAGCCAAGCCCCTCACCACCAAAGGCATTGGGGTAGATGCCTTGCCTGAATCGGTGCGTTTTAGTCGCGAACTCAGCGGCAATGACCTCGGTCAGCTGGGCAATGTAGAGAAGCTGCCAACGGCCGAACAGCGCGAAGCCATCATGCAAGATGCAGATGTGCAGGAGGCTTACCGCCGTTTTTCGCTGCATGCCGAGTCGCTCGAATTCCACCTGCACCAACTGGCGCATCGTTGGATTGAAGCCGGCAGGGTAGAGGATGCATTGGCCTTGGTAATGAGCTTTTAAGATGCGTAAGTACGACATCCTGATTTACGGCGCCTACGGTTATACTGGAAAGCTAGTGAGCGAACAAGCCAAAGCAGCAGGCTACAAAGTGCTGCTTGCTGGCCGATCTAAAGCGCCTTTAGAAGCACTGGCGACCGATTTGCAGCTGCCCTTTGTACAAGTGGGCTTGGAAGATGCCGCTGCTTTGACCTCGACCTTGGCGCAAGCAACCGTGGTGATTCATTGCGCGGGACCCTTTTCACGAACGGCCAAACAAATGATTGCGGCCTGTGAGGCAGCGGGCACGCATTATTTAGACATCACCGGAGAATTGGCCGTCATCGAAATGCTGCACGGTAGGCATGCAATAGCTGAAAAAGCAGGTATTATGGTGATGCCGGGAGTAGGTTTCGACGTGGTGCCCACCGATTGTGTGGCCAACCGCCTCAAAGCCCAAATGCCCGATGCAGATACATTGGAACTGGCTTTTGTAACCATTGGAGGCGGCATTTCGCATGGCACACTCACTTCGGCTGTAGAGCGACTCGGCACCGGCGGGCACGAGCGACGTGCAGGCAAATTAGTGGATGCGCCTATGGCCAAACACGGCAAATGGATTGATTTTGGCGAGAAAAAGCGCTTTGTGATTTCTATTCCTTGGGGCGATTTGTGCACGGCTTGGCTGAGCACGAGCATCCCCAACATTACTACTTATACGGGGGGAAGTCCCAAGCTTTTTCCCTGGCTCAAGCTGATGCCGTTGATTAATCCGCTGTTGCGTACCCGCTGGATGCGGAATTTGCTGCAGCAGCAGGTCGACAAAAAAGTAACGGGACCAAACGCTGAGCAAAACCAGAAAGGCTATGCGCTGGTGTATGGTCGGGTTAGCAACTCCAAGGGCGAAGTTCTGGAGCAACGCCTGCGGGTAAACGAAACCTATCTTTTAACTGCCCAAACTGCTGTTTTAATAGCTGGGAAGGTGTTGGCAGGAAACGCAACCACCGGTTTTAGAACTCCTGCCATGCAATATGGTGCTGATTTGATTACTGAAGTGCCGGGTTGTCGCTGGCTGTAAAACTTTCTTGCAAAAAGCCCCGACCATTGGCCGGGGCTTTCGCTTTTAAAAAACCTTAGGTTTTATTTAGGATCGAGGATTTGGGTCACCCGATCAAGACAATCTTCGTAATGCGCCTTGGTCATGGGGTCGGTGCTGCGTGCAGCTTTGAGGTCGCGCTGCAAGATGCGCAGCTGTGCTTTGGCCGCCGAACGGATGTCGCTTTGGCTGGCTTTGACGTCGGTGCGCTTGATCCAGCGGCGGTACTCGGCGGGAATGCTTGGCGGCTCGTTTTTGAGCAAGTACTCCAAACGTTCGATGTGGGCCTTCTGCAAATTGCGTCGGTAAGTGTCGGTTTTACCGGCCGTGCTGAGCTCAGTCCAAATGCCTTTGCGGCTGTCGTCGAACATGCTCGTAAGTTTGTAGGCTTGCTCACCGTTGATGGCTTCGTTTTCAATCATTCGCGCGAGGCGACCAAAGTCGTATAAATCGCCCAACGTACGTACCTGCATGCTGCGCACCTTCTCCACGGCACCGGTAAAGTCGATGCGGTTGTAAATGGCCGTATCGAGCAACCAAGTTGGTGTGGCAAAAATTTGCTCATTGACGTATTTCATGCACTTTTCTTGGTGTTTTTTAGGCACATGACTAAACACAGCCCCTGCTTGGTCGCTGGTTTTGGTGTATTTATAGATACCACCAATGTTGGCGGTTACATGGCCGGCGTAGCGGTTAAACTGACCAATCAGCTCGCCGTACATCCTTTCCAATTCTTCGTAGTCTTTGCCGGTTTCGGAAGTCCAGGCAATGAGGTTCGGCATCACGCGCTTCATATTGGCAATGCCGTACAGACTGGCTTTCACGGCATCGTCGCCGAGGTCTTCGGTTTGCGAGCTGGGGTCGATTACACCCGACTGTTGCGCGCCAAAGCGGTACACAGGGTCACCGGCCCGCTCGAGGATCCACTGGTCGAGGATGGGTTTTTCGTCCTCCGGTGTAGTGGCCTCAAGGATCGGCTTGTAGCCCCACATAATGCTGTATTTGTCGTACGGACCAATGTCGGGCATCAGGCTCACGCCTTCATCGCCGGGCTGGGCCACGTAGTTAAAGCGGGCATAGTCCATGATCGAGGGCGCCGTGCCGAACTGCTGGGTAAAGCTGGCCGACCGCAACGAATCGACCGGATAAGCTACGCTCGAGCCCATGTTGTGCGGCAAGCCGAGGGTATGACCCACCTCGTGCGCGCTCACAAAACGGATGAGGCGCCCCATTACTTCGTCTTTGAATTGCACCCCGCGGGCATCTGGATTAATAGCTGCGGTTTGAATGAAGAACCAGTTGTGCAGCAAGGTCATCACATTGTGGTACCAATTGATGTCTGATTCGATGATTTCGCCGGAGCGCGGATCGCTGATGTGCGGACCATTGGCGTTGGGAATGGGCGAGGCAAGGTAGCGAATCACCGAGATGCGGGCATCTTCGGGACTCCACTCTGGATCTTCCTCAGGCGTTGGCGGCTCTAAGCACACAATGGCGTTTTTGAAACCGGCCGCTTCAAAGGCTTTCTGCCAATCTTCTACCCCTTGCTTAAGGTACGGGCGCCATTTCGCAGGCGTGGCTGGGTCGATGTAGTACACAATCTGCTTCTTCGGCTCCACGAGCTCACCAGCTTTGAATTTCTCTACATCTTCATCTTTCACCTCCAAACGCCAGCGGTCGAGGTAGGTGCGCGAGGCTGTTTTTTGCTCTTCCAAGCCGTAATCGACCTGCGAACGTGAAAACCAACCCACGCGTGGGTCGTCATAACGGCGGCGCATGGGTTCTTTGGGAAGCAACACCATCGAATTGCTCATTTCCACCGTGATGGTTTCGGAAGCTTTGTTGGTGGGCGGCTCAGAAGCTACGTAGGTTTTTACCGAACGCGTTTCAATGTTGATGGGATAGCTGCTGATGCGGTCGATGTACGAGCGGCTCTCGTCGAGGCGCTGGATTTTGTATGACTGGCGCATGCCGGTGGGGAAGCCAATGGCTTTGACGTCTTTTTCGAAAAAGTCGCTTACTTCGATCACCATGTTCGAGTCTTTGCCAAAGGCTTTCACTGGAAAAGAATGCAAAATGGGCTCAAAATTGGAGCTCACCACGGCTTGGTAAATGGGTAAAGAGTCGGCAGCGGTAATGCTATGCGACACCAGTTTGAGGTGGATGGTGTTGTTTACCCGCACCCAACGTACCACGTCGATGTTGGCGGTTTCGCCACCAAAGCCAATGCCGGTGGCGGTTTTGGCGATGCGCGATACGAGCAACATCTCTCTGCCGAGCAATGAATCGGGGATTTCGTAGAAGTATTTCTGTTCTACTTTATGGACTTTGAAGAGGCCAGCATCGGTTTCGGCTTTGTCGGTGATGACCTTGGCGTAAGGTTGTGGACCGTCTTTTTTAGCTGCCGGGGCTGCTGGAGCTGCAGGCGGCGGTGGTGGTGTTTTTTTCTTCTTCTTGCCAAACTGGGCGGCGGCATCTTCTACAGAGAAGAGGCACAGGCCCAGCGCAAGTGCACTGAGTATAATTTTTTTCATATTTTGGTGTTGATACAATTTCCTAAGGTAATAAAAGATGGCCTTGGGGGATGCTGCGGTTGCCGGAATTTGGCATATTTCCCGCAGATTTTGCATCTTTTATGGATTCAGCGTGCGCTCAAAGAGCTTCAGGATGCGTTTGTACTCGTCGATCCAGCTGCTGCTTTCCACAAAGCCATGGTCTTCCATCGGAAAAACGGCCAGCTCCCACTGGTCTTTACGCAGTTCAATGAGGCGTTGGCTAAAACGCACCACATCTTGAAAATGCACATTCATGTCGACCATGCCGTGGAGCATCAAAAGTTCGCCTTGGAGGCCTTCGGCGTGGTAAATGGGCGAGCTGCGGCGGTAAGCGAGGTAGTCGGTATGCGGCAAATTGAGGATGTTGCTGGTGTAGCCCTGGTTGTAGTGCGCCCAGTCGGCCACGCTGCGCAAGGCTGCCCCGCTGGCAAAAACGCCCGGCTGGGTGGTGAGCGCCATGAGGGTGATGAAGCCGCCGTACGAGCCGCCATAAATACCCAGCCGCTGCGAATCAATGCCGTGTTGCTGCACCAGGTAGCGGGCGCCATCTACCTGATCGCTGAGGTCTTTGCCGCCCATGTGCCGGTAAATGGCGGTGCGCCAGTCGGCCCCGTAGCCCGCCGAACCGCGGTAGTCGATGTCGAGCACGGTGTAGCCCAGTTCGCTGAGCAGGTGGTGGAACATGTATTCGCGGTAGTACTGACTCCACCAGTGGTGTACGTTTTGGAGGTAGCCGGCGCCGTGCACAAAAACAACTGCCGCGCCATTGCTTTTGCCGTTGGCTGGGGTGTAAAGGCGGGCTGGCACCTGCGCACCATCGGTTGCAGGGAAGTGAATGATCTCGGGTTGCCGCCATGAGTAAGCACGGAAGGCCTTTGTGGTGCTGTGGGTAAGCTGTTTGGCCGTTGCGCCAGCCTTGTTGGGTGCTAAAAACAGCTCGGTGGGCTGGTTGCTGGCCGAATAGAGGATGGCCATTTGGCTTTCGTCGGGTGACAATACTACTTCGTGCTTGCCCCTTTGGCTGGTGAGGACCGTCCAGCTGCTGTCGGCGATGCGCAGGCGGTAGAAATGTTGCTCGTGCGGACCCTTTTTATTGGCGTGGAGATAAAAATGCTGGCGGTTGTTGCTGAGCTCCGCCTTCAATACTTCAAAATCGCCACTGCTGAGGACGGTGGTTTTTTGGGGGCCGATGTCGTAAAGATACAAATGGCTAAATCCTGTTTTTTCGCTTAAAAACCAGAGCCGCTGCTTGTCGATGAAGCCTTTGCTGTTAAAGGCTGCCGCTGGTCCCCCAATCCAAGCCTCGTTGCGCTCGTGGGATACGGTTTTTAGTTGGCCGGTGGCGGCATCTAGCAGCACCAACCAACGGTCTTTGTTGTCAACCGAGCGGATGTCGAGCAGACAAGCTTGCCCATCTTCACTAAAAACAGGCGGTAAAAAGCGCAGTTCGCGGGGCATGGCGAAAGTATCCACCCAAGTTTCGCCGGCTTTGAGGTAGTCGCGCAAGTAGGCGGGTTTTTGGTAAATGCCGGGCAGCTGCTTAAAATCGAGGCGGTAAGCAGTATCGCGATGGGCGTCGTAGAGCCAATAAGTGCCACCTTTGGGCTCGCCGCCTACCTTGCTGCGGGCACGGCGCGGGTCGGTATAGCCACTTTCGGTCACATAATCGGGCACCACGGTGGCGGTTTCGTCGCTGGCGGGGTACAACTGGTAGTGCACAAAGCGCAAATCGGGACTCAACCTTTGACTGCTCAAGCGGTTTTTGCCGGTGTAGATGGCTTTGGGGCGCTTGGCAGCCAGGCGCTCAGCCAAGGCTTTGCTGCTGTCGGCTTTGCTTTTGCGCTCGCGCAGTACTTCAAACATTTCGAGCTGGTCGCGCTCGAGCCAAGCGGCTTGGGTGCTGGGTTTAGGGCTGCTGCTTTCGTTGCCACTTTTGAAATCACTGTGCTGGCGGATACTGCCATTGGCCACACTCCAGCTGAAGAGATTGTTGTCGATTTCAAAGAGTACATATTGCTCGTCGGCACTGAAGCCTTGCAAGCGTTCGCCTGCCAAAGTATTGGTAATTTGCTGGGTAGCGCCATTGCGGTGGTTGGTTAAAAACAGATCTCCCCCTTTGCTGTACACACTTTTGCTGCGGTCGCGGGTGTAGATGCGTTCACTACCTGGCAAAAGTTGTCTTTCCGCTTCAGTCAAGGCCCTCGTTTGGCCGCTGCTCAGCTCATAGCCATGCGGCTGGGCGCTGCGCATGCTATCGCGCTGCCAGTCGAAATACAACCATTTGCCATCGGCCGACCAGCGGGGATTTTCGGGCAGGTGGCCCACAAAATCGGGCCCTTGCATGATGGTTTCAAGTTGCAGGGGTTGGCTTGGCTGCTGACTGTGGCTAAAAAGGGGCAGAACATTTAAGCCAATGGCCATGCTCAGGCAAAAATAGAAGTTGCGCATCAGGTTTATCAAGAAGCTCAAGCCAGTTTTAGGAAGTTGTCTTCAATTTTAACATTGAAGCTAATGTCGGCTTTGAGTGCCTTAAAGACTTTTAGGATGGTATCGATGGTTGCGCTATTGGCACTGCTTTCTAACTTGCTAATTTGTGCTTTCTGAACGCCTACGAGCTTCCCGAGTTCTTCTTGGGTTAGATTTCGTTCCTGACGCGCAGTTTTGATCATCTTGCCCAGCACATCCATTCGCAATTCATATTCGTAACTATCTCTTACTTCGGTTCCAACTTTGCCGATGTATTTGTCTTTCATTTCTGAAAGTGAGTAAGTAATTGGTTTTTTGGGATTCATGATTGTATGCTTATTTGTTATTGAAGTACTGGTTTTTTATTCGAACGGCTTTCTCGATTTCGCTTTTAGGGACCTTATCTCTTTTTTTAACAAACCCATGTGTTGCTATTACTAAGGTTGTTGTTGTATCTGTTTTGTCTCAAAAGGCAAGTAGTCTAAATTGCAATCCAGCGTATTGGGTTCTGAACTCCCAAATGTCATTTTGAAGTTTTTTCAACAGCTTTGGGTCATTCGTTTGCTCTGCTGAATCGATATTATAGAGTATTTTTTTGACCGATTTGAAATCGAGTGTAGCCATAAAGGCATCTGCTTCTTCCAAAAACCTGGTTTCAAAATACCTCATTTTTTGACGAATAAACTCAAAGATAGATAATGTTTCTAAATATAGAAACATCTTAGCCGTTCTTTCTTTTGAAAAAGTAAAGACGCTTTCGGTAGTGGTTATCCCCTAAATCAACTCCTGCTTAATCTGCGCAAACAGCGCCTCTAGCTCCGCCACTTTCTGTGGATAAGCAGCTGCGGATGGGAGCGGGGTGTTTAGGCTGATGTAATATTTGATTTTGGGCTCGGTGCCGGAAGGACGGGCGGAGATGATGCCGCCGTCGGCCGTGATGAACTGCATCACATTCGATTTAGGCAGGTCGATGGGGTAAATGGCGCCGGTTCGCAGGTCTTTTTCTTGCTGCAATTGGTAGTCCTTCACTCGCACAATCGGCATACCAGCGAGCTGCTGTGGGGGATTGGCCCGGTAGCCGCTCATGAGCTCCTGAATTTCTTCGGCGCCACGCTTGCCGGCCTTGGTAAACGACAGCAGTACTTCTCTGTATAAGCCATATTGCTGGTACACCTCCAGCAGCACCTCGTACAGCGACTTGTTCTGGTTTTTGTAGAAGGCGCACATCTCGGCAATCATGCTGCAGCCTACCACGGCGTCTTTGTCGCGCACATGGTCGCCCACCAAATAACCGTAACTCTCTTCGCAGCCCGCAATGTAGGTTTGTTTGCCCTGCAGCTCGGTCATCAGCGCGCCGATGAATTTAAAGCCGGTGAGGGTGTTGTAGCAAGCCACGCCTTTGTGCTCGGCAATTTTGTCGATGAGGTAAGTGGTTACCACCGTTTTCACAATGTATTCGTTGCCCTTGATCTTGCCAAGCGCCTCCCACTGGTTCAGCACATAATGAAACAGCAGGGTGCCGGTTTGGTTGCCGTTGAGGAGGATGAATTCGCCGCGGTCGTCCTTGATGGCAATGCCCACGCGGTCGGCATCGGGGTCGGTGGCCATCACCAAGTCGGCATCAATGGCCTGGGCTTGGGCGAGGGCCAAGGTCATGGCTTCGTGCTCTTCGGGATTGGGGTAAATAACGGTGGGGAAGTTGCCGTCGACCACACACTGGGCTTCGACCAGGCTCACATTGCTGAAGCCGAGCTGGCGCAGGGTGCGGGGAACGATGTCGACGCCGGTGCCGTGGATGGGCGAATACACAATTTTAAGGTCGTGCTGCTGGCGGATGGCCTCGGGCTGCAAGCTCACGGCACAAACGGTGTCAATAAACAGCTGGTCCATCTCCGGTCCAATTTTTTGAATGAGGGCGGGATTGGCGGTGAAGTTGATTTGGTCGACCGACTGGATGGCGAGCACTTCGGTGATGATGTTTTTGTCGTGCGGCGCGATGATCTGTCCGCCATCGTTCCAATACGCCTTATAACCGCTGTATTCGCGCGGATTGTGGGAGGCGGTGAGCATTACCCCGCTCTGGCATCCCAACTGGCGGATGGCAAAGCTGAGTTCAGGCGTAGGCCGCAAGCCATCGAAAAAGTGCACGTAAATGCCGTTGGCGGAAAATACATCGGCTACGATTTGCGCAAAGGGAATGGCGTTGTTGCGACAATCGTGGGCAATGGCTACCTGTATTTTTTCGCCCGGGAACTGCTTGCGCAGGTAGTTGCTGAGTCCCTGCGTGGCTGCCCCAAGGGTATATTTATTCACCCGATTGGTGCCCACGCCCATGATGCCGCGCAAACCGCCGGTACCAAATTCGAGGTCGCGGTAAAAGGCATCGGTAATGGCTTCGGTGTCGCCGCTGTCGAGCAGCGCCTGCACGCCTGCTTTGGTTTCGCTATCGTAATTTCCTTGGAGCCAAGTGTTGGCGCGTTGTAATATGGCTGGATCGAGTGCTTGCATGGGGATGTATTTTGATAGGCAGCAAACCTTTTGCAGGCTGCAGCTGGGATTTAGAACAAATTAAACGCAATTTCAGCGCATTTGGAATGGCTTTTTGCGAATTAATGTAGATTTAAACGCGGTTTTTGAGGGTGCTTACCAAATTAACGAAAGCCTGGAGATCGGCCAAATTGGTGGCCAAACCAACCGATACGCGAATGGCACCCCGCATGCCCATAAAGGCCACTACATCGTAAAAGTCGCCTTTTTCGCGCCCTGAGAAATATTTGGCCATCTCTTCATGGGTCACGCAATTGCTAATTTCGTCGATGCCGGGATTGCAAAAACAGCCATAACGAATCGAAATGCCAATGGCATTGGCTTCTTTTTCAAAATCGGTGAACAGCATCAAACTGCCATCTGCCCGGTAAAAGTTCATGAGCAAATTGCCACCGCGGATGCTAAAATCGTTGGTGCCGAAGATTTTCACCACCGGCAAACCATTGTCGTGCTTCACCTCCAATAAGGACTGGTACAGGTGTTCTATGAGGAAGCGGATGCGGCGCCCAATGCGCTCGTGCCCAATTTCGTTGATGTAATCGATGCCGTATTTGACCACCGGCAAGGTGTTGTAGCTCAAGGTGCCATCTTCAAAACGCTCGTGCCCTTCGGCCAAAAAGCGCTGCTGCTCCACCACCGATACCACGGTCACGGTGCCGCCGGCAAACCAAGGTTTCACCAATTTATCGAAGCTGGTTTTTTTGACCATCAAACAGCCCAGTCCCGTTGGGTAGCCAAAAATCTTGTAAAAAGAGGCGGAAACGAAGTCGGGCTGGTGCTTCTGCAAATCCAATTTGCTGGTAGGCACAAAGGCAGCCGCATCCAGCAGCACGTCAAAACCCAAGGCTTGGGCGCGGGCAATCCATTTTAAATCGTGCTTAATGCCCGATACATTCGATTGTGCGGGGAAGGCAAACAGCCGGGTGTCGCTTGGGGGTGCATTTTCGAGCAGCTGCTGCAGGTTGTCTTCATCCATGCACAAATCGTCGTAATGCACCGTGGCGTACTGCGTGGTGCCACCTTTGCCTTTGCAAAACTCGCGGATGCCGTTTACCGAGTTATGGTTGTCGCTGGTGAGGATGAAGGTGCTGCTGGAATTAAAAGGATAACTCTCTCCCACAATTTTGAGCGCTCCTGAGGCATTGGCCGTGAAAATGCAGAAGTAATCGTTGCCAGCATTGAAAAAATCGAGCACCGCCTGGCGGCTGGCCTCAACCAACTGAGTGGCGGTTTGGGAGCTGGGATTGGTGGAATGGGGATTGCCGAGCACATGCTCGCTCAACAGCTGGTGGTGCTGGTCGAGGAGCCTTTTGGGCACCAAATTGCCCCCAGTATAATCGAGGTAAACCTGTTTGCTGGCGTCTAAATTGGCGTAATCGGTACGGCGGAGTTCGGCAAAAAAGGCAGCATCGGGTTCGGTGGTGCTGAAACTGCCAGGGGCCGCCATGCGGGCTGGTTTTTTGCTGAAAATTTCGAATAGACTGTCGGTAAAGCGCACGTGAAGCAGGTTTAGGAGGATGAAATACAAAGATAAAGATTTTTTGGGCATGCCAAGACCGAGCTAGTGGCTTGAATGGCCCAAAATTGCCCCAGCTTCCAACCTGCTACATGCCGCTTTTCTCCTTGGCTTTTGTAGTTTTGCGAAATGGAGCAACCTACTTTTAAAAGCATCAGCTTAAGGCTGTTGAAATATTTCATGAACGGACTCCTGTTGATGAGTCCCGTTGCCATCACCGTTTACGCGGTTTATTGGATCATCACCACCCTGGATGGCTGGCTCGATTTAGGCATTCCCGGCTTGGGCCTATTGATCACCCTGGCCGGCATTACCCTGGTAGGTTTTGTGGGCGGCAGTTTGTTGGTAGGACCTTTACTCGGTTTTATCGAAAATTTGCTCACCCGCGCGCCTTTCATCAAGCTCATTTATACTTCTATTAAAGATTTGATGGAAGCCTTTGTGGGTGACAAGCGCAAGTTTAACCAGCCCGTGATGGTAGAGCTAAGCGATGGCACCTTCAAACCAGGTTTTTTAACGCAAGAAGATTTGACGCAGCTGGGTTACCCGGGCCATGTGGCCGTGTATTTGCCGCATTCTTACAATTTTTCGGGCAACCTTTTTGTGGTTTCGTCAGAATCTGTCAAAAAAGTGGATGTAAATGCCACGGAATACATGAAGTTCATTGTGTCGGGAGGCGTAACCCACATCAGCTGATGCGTAGGGCGATTGCAACTTTTATCTTCCGCCTTTGGGGTTGGAAAGTGGTAGGCGAGGTGCCAAAGGTTCGCAAGGCCATTTTGGTGGTGGCACCACACACCAGCGGTTGGGATTTTCTGGTGGGGGTGTTTTCGAGGGCCATTTTGGGCATTAAAATCCAGTATATCGGTAAAGAATCGTTGTTTAAACCGCCGTTTGGCTGGTTGTTTCGCTGGTTGGGTGGGCATCCAGTAAACCGGGTGCAGCGCCAAAATACGGTGCAGTTTGTTGTGGATTTATTTAATGCCCATGATGATTTCTTCTTTGCGCTTTCGCCTGAAGGCACGCGGGAATATACGCCACAGCTAAAAACCGGCTTTTACGCCATTGCCCGAGGGGCGCAGGTGCCGATGGTGCTGGTGGGTTTTGATTACGCCAAAAAAGAGGTGCAAATGAATCAGCCTTTCTACGCTAGCGGCGATCGGGAGGCGGATTTTGAGCACATTTTAGGCTATTTCAGGACGGTGAAGGGGCGGTATCCGGAAAAAGGCATCTTGTAAGGATCTGTGACCCCTTCGGGGTCAGCCAATGGTGCCTTCGGCGATGAGGGATGAAGGACATGCGACCCCGCTGGGGTCGGTCAATGGTGCCTGCGGCGATGAGGTCTAAAGGATGTGCGACCCCGTCGGGGTCAGCCAGCGGAGCCTGCGGCAATGAAGTAGAATGATGTGCGACGCCGCTGGGGTCGGGAGGGGGCTACTGCTCGAAGAAGGCGCTGCTGCCGCCAACCCAGTTGAAGTCTTTGTTGTAGCGCACGCCGATGAGCTTGCCGCGAGACATGCGGGCGAGGTTGGTGATGACTTGGGGTTGCGCGCTGCCTTCGGGTAAAAACACCATCATGCGTATTTCGACTTTCACCGGGGCCTCGGGCGATTCTAAAACACCAGCATATTCGACCTTGCGCTGTAGCAAATAATGCTCAGGATGTTCGAGTGCGGCAATATCGGCTGCGGTCACATCTACCAGCACGCCAGCTCCTGCAAAGGAGTACAGCGGCTTGAGCACCCAGTTTTCGAGGTCGCTCGGCACCTCCTTTAGTTGGTGTACAAAATAGGACTCGGGAACGTAGGGGCTATGTAAAAAGGGCAGACTGTACTTGCTCATGCGGAAGTACCAATTCGGGTGGCTCACCCATTCTACCTCCACCTCTTGGGTAAGGTCAAATTCGCCAACCAACTCCGGCCGTTGCTCGAGTTCATCAAAAATCACACGGTTGTAAATGCGGTGGATAGGTACCAATGCCCCATCGCGCTCGTAAAAGAGCTTTTTGCCTTGCCGTTTGATTTTGCTTAAACACACAGAACGCACACCCGTTAACAATTCCGTGGCCTGAAAATCGGCCCGGGTTTTTTGCTTTTCGGGCTCTAATTCCAGCAAAACCACATTTTCGGCGGCATGTACTCCTTTGATCCAGCTTTGCATCAGGGCCACAAAGCTTTCTTGCGAATAACCGCTGAGGTAAGGCTGGTAATTGGCTGGTAATTGGTAAAAATGCTGGTAGGCTTCCGCCAAAACCGTTTGGTAGCAAAAGAGGGAAGGAAATCCCTGCAGCTCAATCACCTGCGGGTACAAACGGCCATCGGGCTGCCTACAAATGGCAAAATCGACGATCATTACCGTGGGTTTGGCGTCGTTGCCAGGCACATTTTGGTGCGGGGGAATGGCTGCTGTGCTGGCCGCAAAATATTCGGGTGTGAGCAGCTGCGCGCAGATGTCGTTGCAGGCTGCCACCAATTGGTTGCGCAAGTCGGCATCCACAAAAACCGGCGATTCAGCTACCCGAAAATCGACAGCCTCCCCGAGTTGTTGGCCCAAGTGCGTTAGTAAAGCATCGTACAGCTCTTGTGAAAAAGCTGCGTTTACCTTTGCCCTGAGCCCGCCATTCATGAATATTCCTCCTGCAGACTGTAAATGGCAGTTTCGAGGAAGCGCGGGATGATGGTATTGTGGGTGAGGGTGATTTTTTCGGTGTCTTTGAGGTGCAACAGCATGTCTTCATACTTGGCCAAACCGTGGTTCGCAACAATCTGCGCCTTTTTATCGGCCTGCTTCATATAAGTCATCATGCCCTGGGCATTGGCCTCAGGGTGAAACTGGGTGCCAAAAAAGTTGTCGCTAAAGCGGATGGCCATGATGGCTCGCTCGTAATCTACATGGTCGCGGATTTTCTCCAGCGCCAACAACTGGGCACCAAAGCGGTCGAATGACCGTAAATCGGGCTGAATCACCTGCCAATCGCGCGAATCTACCGCCCAAAATGGGTCGCGCAGGGTTTCGAGTAAAGGATCATGCACCCCATCTTGGGTTTTGTGCACGGGGAAGATTCCAAAGCTGGTGCTGCGGCGGCGGGTAACTTCGCCCAAGCCAAAGTGCTGCACGGCCATTTGGAAGCTGTGGCAGATGAAAAACACATGCTTTTTCTGCTCCTGCCGCTGGTTATGCCGCCAAAGGGTGTCGATGAGCTTGAGGTAGTTTTTCTCCCAGGCTTCGCCGCTCAAAAGCGGGGAGCCCGGACCGCCAGTCGAAATGTAAATGTCGAACTCCAAACCGGGCACTTCGTTTTTACCACGGATGTCAAATACCTGATATTTCAGGCCCACCCGGTAGTCTTCTAATATATCGAGAATGTTGCGCATTCCCTGGTTCGCCGCCCCATTGTACATATCGAGTACGGCTACTTTGTACGTCTTCTTTTGCTTCTCCATCCTAACGTTCGCTACAAATCAAGCTACAAAAATACGATTATGCGTCAACACCAAGCAAGGTTTGTTCGAGATAGTAATCCACAACGGCCCGTAAGTCGTTGGTTTGCTCGTAGATAGCCAGCTGTCGGTCGGCCCCAGTGCCGTTTTTAAGGATGTCGTGCACGCGCATGATTTCGTGCCTGCTGCCCAAATCGTCCACCACATCGTCTACAAACTCGAGCAATTCGAGCAGCAGTGAGCGGGTGTTGATTTCCATTTCTTTGCCGAAGTCGATCATCTTGCCATCGATGCCATAACGACCGGCGCGCCATTTGTTTTCGTTTACCAAAGCCCGCTTGTAAATCATAAAATTGAGGTTTTGCGAACGCAGCTTGTACAATTTGGCCACCAAAGCTTGTATTAGGGCGGTGATGGCAATGGTTTCATCAACGGTCATGGGCACGTCGCAAATCCTAAATTCGATGGTGTCGAAAAAGGGATGCACCCGCACGTCCCACCAAATCTTTTTGGCGTTGTCGATGCAATTGGTCTTCACCAAAAGCTTCACATAATTTTCGTACTCGGCAAAACTCTCGAAAAAATCGGGGATGCCGGTGCGTGGAAATTTGTCGAATACCTTGCTACGGAACGACTTGAAACCGGTGTTACGACCTTCCCAAAAAGGTGAATTGGTGCTCAAGGCGTAAATGTGTGGCAAAAAATAGCGCACCGAGTTGGCAATGTGGATGGCCATTTCTTTATCAGGCATGCCCACATGCACGTGCAAACCGAAAATGAGGTTGGAGCGGGCGGCATCCTGCAACTCGTTTACGATTTCGTTGTAACGCGGGTGCTCTGTAATGAGCTGGGTTTGCCACATCGAAAAGGGATGGGTGCCGGCGGCGCCAATGGCATAACCGAGTTCACGCGCCACTTTCGATACGGTGCGTCGTAAATGGGTTACCTGCTCTCTAGCCTCGTCAATGTTTTGGCAGATGTTCGTGCCTACTTCTACCACGGCCTGGTGCATTTCGGCCTTCACCTGGTCTTCAAGCAAGCGGTTGGCGGCCTCCACGATTTTTTGCTCATGCGAGGTGAGTTCGCGGGTAAGGAGGTCTACTACCTGGTATTCTTCTTCTACACCGAGGGTGAATTTCATAGGGACGGCTTTAGGATTCTTTTGGCAAAATAAAAAAGCCCCGTGAAGTACGAGGCTTTTTTCTTGAATTTTTTTTGAGAGCTGGCTCAGTGCCTGTTTAAAGGTCTTTACCCATCATTTTTTCAGCGGCTAAAACGGCTTCAAGTCCAATCAAATCACCAAAAGGCTTTTCAATTTTAACGCGCTTTTGGCGTACAGGCTTATCGGCTTTCGGCTTGCGACCCCGCTTTTTGGGCTCGGCTTTTACCTTGCCGGTGATGGCGGCTTTGGGCTTGCGACCGCGTTTTTGGGGCTCCTTGGCTACTAATTCGGTTTTGGGTTTGGCAGGCCGGCCGCGGCGCTTTTTCTCAGCTGTGGGGTCCACTTCGGGTTTCGGCTTGGCAGGTCTTCCTCTCCGTTTGGCTTCCCCAGCTACTACTTCGGCTTTCGGTTTGGCGGGTCTGCCCCGGCGCTTGGCTACGGCATTGGCATCTGCTTCTGCCTTAGGCTTGGGCTTGCGGCCGCGTTTTTTAGGTGCAGCCGGTGCTACAAAACCCGCGGCTTCTTTAATATAGGTGCCCCAGGTAAGATTGTCTTGTCCGGGCTTCTGTGCCAACGCACGCTCAATGGCATAAGTAGCAGCGGTTTCAACCACCCACTCAAAGTTTTCGATGCCTACCGAGTTTTTGTCGGCATCGGGAGCAGGATTACAGAAGTCGATGGCATAAGGGATGCCGTCGCGCACTGCAAACTCTACCGTGTTAAAATCGTATCCCAAGGCATGATTAAGGCGGAGTACATAGTCGGTAAGCGTTTTGAGCATGCGCTCACTCGGCTTGTGCTCGGTTACATAGCGTAAATGCGGCTCGTTGCGCGGCTCATACGGCATAATTTTTACATATTTGCCGCCGATGCAATAGCAACGGTAGTACTCTTCAAATACAATTTCCTCTTGCAACATCATGACCAAGATGTCGGTTTCGGCATGTTTGGCGAACAGATCTTCTAAACTATCTACGCGATACACGCTCTTCCAGCCACCACCCGAATGAGGCTTCATATAGGCAGGGAAACCAATGTAATCCACAATACCCTGCCAATCCATCGGGTATTTTAGGTTGCGGAAAGAGGCGGCCGAAGTGTCGGGTGGCATTTGATTGGAGGGCAATAAAACCGTTCGAGGTACGGGTACCCCCACTTGAATTGCCAAACAATTGTTAAAGAACTTTTCGTCGGCGCTCCACCAAAAAGGATTATTAATAACCGCCGTGCCATTTAAGGCCGCATTTTTTAAATAAGCACGATAAAAAGGAACGTCTTGCGAAATACGGTCAATGATTACCGCATAATCTGAAATTTCGCCTTGTATTACTTTATCGATTTGAACTGGTTCTGCAAAAACTCCAGGGACGCCTTTTGCATTGATTCTGGCTACAATAGCTTCTGGGAAAGAAGTTTCTTGTCCGTGTAAAATGCCTATTTTTTTCATATAATGTTTGGGTTGTTAAATGAGCAGTGCTTTTGGTGTTTTAGACAAAAATATAAGATATAGATTGAAAATAAAATTTTTAAAACAAAAAGAATTTTTTTTTACCATGAAAGAAGGGCGGAGCGTGAATTTCGATGATTTATTTTTCAATTTTTTTTGTTTATGTTATTTAATTATTAGCGGCAGCTTTTTTGCTTTTATCCTGCATTTTTGCATTGTTTATTGTTTTTATTGGCAGGTGCCATGACTGGTGGAAGTCTTGAAAACTATATCTCCTGTGGAAATCTTCCTGTTCGGGAATGCCGTAGTATGCTTATGTTTGTTTTGGACTTCATCAAAAGCAGCCATCTTGACTCCCATTCTCAAGCGCAAAGCAGACCAATTATTCAAAACAGTAAGCACGAGTTTACATTCTTCGGTGCTCGATCGCTTGGTAAGCATTACCATGCTTATTCCCAACAGGATTGAACAACCGCTATCCCTTTTGCTGCTCAACGACGGACAGGATTATGCGGCCATGAAGCTGGAAAAGACTTTTCAAAAGAGTCTCGAAAGCCTTGCCACCAAGCCTTTTTTATGGGTGGCGGTGCATGCAGGCGACCGGCTTCAGGAATACGGCGTAGCTGGCATGCCCGATTACAAAGGTCGGGGAGCGAAAGCAGCGGCTTACAGCCATTTTGTGCTCAAGGAGCTGCTGCCTTGGTTGAATGCACAATTCCCGCTCAGCAATGCAGCCAACGACCGCGTAATGGCTGGTTGTTCGCTAGGTGGACTTTCAGCTTTTGACCTTGCTTGGAACCATCCGCAAGTATTTGGTAAGGTTGGGGTGTTTTCGGCAGCCTTTTGGTGGCGGAAACGCGCACTCGACGACGGTTACTCGGATGCCGACCGCATTGCCCACCACATGGTGCGCATTGGCAATGGCGGAAAAGACCTGAAATTTTGGCTGGAAGTAGGCACCGAAGACGAAAAATGCGACCGCAACAACAACGGCGTGATTGATTCGATCGACGACACCCTCGATTTAATTACAGAGTTAATTTTAAAGGGCTATGCACTCGAACGCGACATCTCCTATGTAGAGGTGAAAGGTGGCAAACACGACTTACAAACCTGGGCCAAGGTAATGCCCGATTTTATTGCCTGGGCCTTTTCAAACCATTCGAAACCAGCTCAAACCGTATGAAAAAGCATTTGATTTTGGGTTTGCTGTTCATGGCAACAGCTGCTCAAGCGCAAGAAGACACAACCGCCGCACCTCAGTCGCCTTGGACGCGCAAGCTCGAAGTAGGCTTCAACCTTAACCAAGCTAGTTTTACCAACAACTGGAAAGGGGGTGGTACCAATAACTTTGCATTGGGCACCATTGTGAGCGGTAATTTGGCCTATAAAAGAGAGAAGTTTTCTTGGGTAAATGATTTGCAGTTGCAATACGGCTTCCAAAAAAACGAAGGTCAAACCCAACGCAAAACGCAAGATTTGGTATTTATAGATTCTAAAGCGGGTTATCAGCTATCTGAAAAAATCAATGCCTTTGGGGCCGCCAACTTTGTATCGCAGTTTGCGCCGGGTTTGAATTATGGGAAAGATGCATTGGGCAACGAAACCAGCACCATCATTTCCCGCTGGATGGCGCCAGCCTATTTTATACAGTCGCTAGGATTTCAGTACAAACCCGTGAAGTATTTCGATGTGCGTTTAGGTGTGCTGGCCTTGCGGGAAACTTTTGTGCTTGATCCTGCCTTGAGCGCTGCGGGTGCTTTCGGCGTGGATAGCGGCCAAACCGTGAATGTGAATGTGGGTTATCAGATTTTGGCCAATTTTGACAAAGACATTGCCAAAAATGTGAATCTCAAAATGCGTTATTTGTCGTTTGGCGATTATGCCGACTTCTCGAATACCAACCACCGTCTCGACTTCATCTTGTCGGCCCGCGTAACCAAATACATCAACACCAATTTTACGGCGGTAATGCTGTACGACCGCAACCAAGACGCGGCCGTGCAGTGGAGCCAGGTACTCGCGGTGGGCCTGCTGTTTCGCTTATGAGTCCTGCCGCCCGCACCGAGCAGAGCATTGAGCTATTAGCACAAGGCCATTTTGTGGCTTTCGACTTTGAAACGGCCAACAACAGCCGGGCGAGTGCTTGTCAGCTAGGCATGGTGGTTTTTGAAGCAGGGCGTGAAGTGCGGCACTTTGTGAGTTTAATCAAGCCGATTGTGCCGGGTTTTATACATACAGGCATTCACGGGATCGGTCCTGAGCAGGTGCGCAATGCCCCCAGTTTTAGGGAGGTGTACGAGCATGTGGCGGGCGATTTGTGGCATTTGCCCTGGGTGGCGCACAATATGCCTTTTGATTTTGGGGTGTTGAAGGCTTGCTTGGCGGCGAGTCATTTAACGCTCCCCACCATCGGCCGGCTGTGCACGGTGCAGGCCAGCAAACAAGCGCTGGTGTTGCCGAATTACAAATTAAACACTGTGGCTGACTATTTTCGCTTGCCGCTTAACCACCACGAGGCCCTGAGCGATGCGCGGGCTTGCGGCAACATTGCTTCGAACTTATTGGGCCGGGTTGATTTGAAGCGGTTGGTGAAGGTTTGAGGGAAATTTGGCGCTTAATGGATATAAAATACAAAAGGCTGACATCGCTGTCAGCCTTTTTTGTAGCCCGTAGGGGAGGGAGAGTGAAGCTTTTGAAAAACGGCACTAACATGGGGAACTTTAAAGAGCTGATTAAGTAACTCGAATATGAATGGGCTCCGGCTTTAGGTGTAGTTAGTTTTGTAATTACTACTTATTCTCGCAGATTATTATACCTATGTATTTGCTAAGTGATTCTACTAAATTTTGTTCGGAATTCTGATTTTTCTCTCTTTCCGGAAATAGTATTTCAGGTATGAAGGGCAGCATCTTAAGTACATTGTTAATGTAAATTGCTTTAATAGCATAATTAACATTTTGAATTTCAATCCCAACAGCTTGGCTATTGAGCTTAGCAGTAGTAATCCCAATGATATCACCATTTATATTGAACAAAGGACCTCCTGAGTTTCCTGGTTGAATTGGAGCTGAAATTTGGTAAAATCTGATATCGTCTTTGATACCTGATAAAGCACTGATAGAGCCATTTGTATATTTTAAATTTTCTCCCATTATGTTAGAAATAGGATAGCCCATTGTAAAAATGTTTTCTCCAATTTTACTGTTTTCAATCAAGCGATAAGGAATATTCTCATAGTTTGTAAAGTCCTTATCAGCTATCTTCAAAACGGCGATATCATTTATTTCATCTTTTAAAACAACGTCAGCTTTAAACTCCTTTACTTCTAAATTGTGTTTAAGAAAGATGGAAACGTTGCCACCATTTTCAATTACGTGAAAATTTGTTAGAAAATAGCCTTCTTTGGAAATTGCAAAACAAGTGCCGTGTGATTTACTATTTGCTTTTGATTTTGTAATGGGATTGGCTTTAGGGTATATTTTCAAGTAATATCTCTTAATCGTAAATTTATTTCCCTTGTAATATTCCGTTTTTTCACTTACAAGCATACCGAGTTCATTGTCCCAAACGAAATTCTCATTAGATGATGTACGGTCTTGTGAAAATTGTTTAGAGAGGTAAATTCTGCCGTTAGAAGATTTTGTAAATTCGGCAGTAATTGCATACTTAGGAAAATTTCCTTGCTGTAAATTAATTTCTATGAATTCACGGGTTAGTGAAATTTTGTCTTTAACTATAGCGATAGTATGAATATTGTCTTTTTGGTCTATTAAGCTTCCGTAAGAATCGTAAACTGTATGGCTAAGTGTGAAAACTCCTTCAATAGGATCAAGCTCTTTTAAATTGTCATCAAAGTACTTTCGAATACTTTGTTCAGTGCCATCATAATATTCCCATTTACTTAGTTTAGTAGAATTATTTCTCTGGGCCAAAACTTCTTGAGCGAAAAAGGATGGCATTGTAGTTATCCAGCAAGCTAAAATTATCACGTTGATTTTTTTCATCGGTTATGTCTTTTAGTTTTAATTTGGTCAATTATGTTATTATGCAGTTTACATATAGGCTTCCTGCTACTTTAATATGAAAATTAACTCTTATTTTTCGCTAAATCCAAAAATCGTTAAGTTTTACTTTTTCATTCGCTGATTTTAGTATTTCATCGCAACAGTTTTAGATTTTTCCTCTGTTGTTGAGAATATTGTTTGACCTCCCCCCAAAAAATCGGACTGTTCTAAAATAGAGTTTCGGGTAACAATTTTCTCAAAAACAGAGGAAAAAATGTAAAATTGTTACGATGAAAAAGTCAAAATTCACAGAATCACAAATTGCGTTTGCGATTAAG
>JAUXNJ010000006.1 GCA_030682795.1 Sphingobacteriaceae bacterium | reverse complement strand
TAACCGGACGCACTTCGAGCACAGCCATGCTGCTGGTATCTGTTCCGCAGCTGCCCGTTACAATGGCGCGGATGTTGAAGGTGCCGATAACCGCTGGATTGAACACCAAGCTGTCGGCGTTCACATTTTGCGCCGTTCCGTTAACCAGCCAAGTATAGCTGAGACCAGCACCCAAGGCTGTTATGTGGAAAGTAGTAGCATTACCCAAGCAGCTGTTGGCGCTTTGTGGCTGAGCAATGATGCTGGTGAGGGCCAAAGGCTGTACCACCACAGCCACCGAAGTATCGCTGCCGCAGCTGCCGGTTACGATGAGGCGATAGCTGCTGGCATCGGCTGCAGTTAAACTGGCAATGTTAAAGGTAGGCTGGGTAGCTCCGCTGATCGGACTACCGTTGCGGGTCCACTGGTAGCTGAGGTTGTGGCCAGCCGCCGTTGCTTGCAAGTTCAAACTGCTGCCAATGCAAAGCGAAGCAGGAGCGGAAGGCTGTTGGGTGATGGCGGTAATCGGGCGTACCAAAATCAAAGTGGAATCGAATGCTAGTCCGCATTGGTTGCTCGCCCGAACGCTTATCTTCAGTGAATCGCCCCCTTGTGCCAGCAAAGAAAACGCACTGCTGTTTTGTGCTTGCAATTGGCCGTTAACATGCCACTGATAAGTTAAATTGGTGCCGCTAAAATTTGCCTGCAAGCGTACCGAATCTCCCGTACAAAAACTTTGTACCGCTAGTATGGCGCTGCTGATTTGAGGTGCGACTTCTAATAGTAAATCAAAAGTAGCAGAGGTGTCAGTGTTACATGGGCCAGTCACTACACAGAAGTAGTTGCCTGCAAACTGTGCGTTGAAAGCAGGAATGAGATAGCTATTGCTATTGGCATTCGCAATGGGTTGATTGTTACGATACCATTGGAAGCTATTTACATCGCCACTGAAAGACAGGCTTAGCCCTGTTGAATCGCCTGCGCAAAAGCTGTTTGTGCTAGAATTGGTGCTGGTAAATTGCACAGCTTGGTAAATACGCACATTAAAGGTGTCGCTGGTTTGCACCCCACAAGCGCTGGTAAGTTGAAGGGTATAACGCCCCACCTGCGCAGTGCCTAGTTGCGAAATGGCCAGCGAAGACTGATTGGCACCGCTAATAGCTTGCCCATCTTTAAACCACTGAAATTGTGCGTCATTGATGTTTCCGCCAATTTGATGAGATAAGTTTACAGCACTTCCCGAACAAAAAGCACCTGCCCCTATGGGATTTCCAAGCAGGAAAGGTGCTTCGATGATGCGAATGAAAACAGAATCAGACACAAAGGTGTCGCATTGACTGGTGGCCACGGCCTGATAATAGCCGCTATCTGCAAAGGCTAATGCGCTGATGTTGAAAGTAGTGGAATTTGCTGCATTGCTGATGCGCTGTCCATTTTTAAACCACTCCAAAGAGGCGTTGCTAACGTTGAATGTTAAGTTGAGGCTTTGACCCAGACAATACACCGAATTTGCGCTCAAATTACCTGTGCGAACGGCGGGCTGGATGTATTGCAAAACTGCGGCATTGCTAACAATGGTATCGCAATTGGTAAAGAGCTTGAGCTGATAACTCGCGCTGTCGCTGGCACCAAAAGCAGCAATGGTATAGCTCAAGCTCGTTGCGCCGGCAATAGGGGATTGGTTTTTAAACCACTGCAAGCCAGTTACATTTTGCAGCTGATTGGCGGCCACCGTCAAGGTAACTGAAGCCCCTTGGCAAAAGCTACCGCTCACAGGTTGTTGGGTTACAATTGGGGTAACGGGCACTAAAAGCTGGAAGGTGTCTGAAAACACTTGTCCGCAAGAATTGCTGATTTGTAACCGATAGCTGCCGCTGTCTTGCGCTGTAATGCTGCTAAATGACAGGGAAGCCGCTAGCTGGTTGCTCAACGAACTGCCGTTTTTGAACCACTGGTATTGAAGTCTACCACCGGTAGCGCTCACGTTCAAGCTGATGCTGTCGCCTAAACAAACCGTTTGCAAGCGAGCAGACTGTGTGGTGATGGCAGGTAGGGCATTGATGAGCACCGTTGCCGTGTCAGATTGCAAAACCTTACAATGGTCTCTGACTTCGGCGTGGTATAGCCCTTCTAAGCTGCTTTGAACCGAGGCCAGGGAATAAGTAGCATTGTTGGCGCCGCTGATGGCCACACCATCTTTGTACCATTGAATTTGGACTCCTGCTGAGATACTCGGCTGCACGCTGAGCTGCAGGGTGTCGCCCACACATAGGGTTTGGCTTTGTGGCTGGGTGGTGATGCTGAGGTTTTCACGCAGGCGAATCACAATGTTTTGGCTCGTATCGGTTCTACAACCTGCAACGGCCACCAAGCGATAAGTACCGGAAGCAGTGCTATCAAGATTGCTGAGCTGGAGGGTATCGGCTGTGGCACCTGGAATGGCTTGGCCGTTTTTGAGCCACTGCCGACTGGTGGTGCCGCCACCCGTTAAACCACCGAGACTGAAATTGGTGCCCAAGCACAAAGTTGTGTCTAAAGCAGTTAGTTGCAAGCTAGGAGGGGCGCTAATACTCACCCGGATGGTGTCGCTGTAAATTTGGCAACCCCCGCTAGTTGTTCTGATTTGTGCTACATAGAGCCCAGTATCGGCTAAGCTTGCATTGGCTTTCACAAAACTCCTGTTTCCGACCGCAGATTGGCTGAACAGATTGCTGAATCTACTATTGCCAGTTGCAGCGTTAAACCAAATAACGCTACTCACGGCTACGCTTTCGTCTATACTTAGGTTCACCCTCAGTGTGTCACCGGTACAAATGGTAACGCTGGTAGGCTGTGTTAAAACTTGAGCAATAGGTAGTACGTTCAAAGTGAATTGGTTTCTGCGAGCAGTACTCAGACAGGGGCCTGAAACTTCTACGCTATAAACGCCACTGTCAGTCCTACTAACGTTTGAAAATTGAAGGGCATCAGTTGTTGAACCCGCGAGTAATACGTTGTTTCTATACCATTGGAATTGAAATGCACTAGCTGGAAAATAGCGATCACGCATTTGCTCGGTAGTACTGCCTCCTTCGCAAAGACTGCTGCTTCCAGCTGTTGCTAAAAGCGGTTGGTAGTAAAGCTGGTTGAGAAGACTAGGACTCACCCGGTAGTTGTATACCCTCAGGTCGTTGAACGCACCCAAAGCTCCTTGTCCGCCAACGGTGCTCCTGTTAAAGATGCCATTGATTTGATTGTTATCGATGTTGGGCTGTCCAGTGCGGGTAGCAATCAAACGGCCATTTAAATAATAACGGTAGGTAGTTCCCTCGAAAGTTACGGCTACATGGTACCACTGGTTGTCGACCAGTGTGTCGTTCGAAAGCGGAGTGAGGTTGTTAGCGTTTCCTGGGGCTACTAATCTGTCATTGTAAAACGACAAGTGACTGTAAGCATCGTTGCTAAAAAGGGTGCTCAACTGATTGGTATTGCCAGCTTGGTTGTGTTGGTACCAAATCATATAACTCAACCGCGGTTGCGCTGAACCGAAAGCGTAAGTTGCACCTGCGGTTTTGGCTGTGATGAGCAGTGCACCGTTTGATCGGTTGAATCTGTCATTGGAAAAGCTCGATACATTGGCGTAAAACAAATTTCCAGTGCCACCACCTTGAGGAATGCTAAAGGCATACGACCACAAATCGAGCAAGCCATTGGTAATGGATACGGTGTCGACAACTTCAATTTGGCCACTTCCAATCTCAAAACAACCTGCGAGTTTGGTGTTGAGTTTAAACTTACGGGCGGTATTGTTGGCAGCCAGGATAGACTGCTGCAGATTGGTGGCACCTGCAATCGCTTGACCATCGGCCAGCCATTGGAAACCATTATTGGTATTGGATGGGAAAACTGTTGCTGCCAGTACAAGACTATCTGATCCACAGCTCGACAAGGTTGACTCTGTGTACACCACTTCTGGTTGGTCTTTGAGCACATTGATTTCTTGCGTACTTAAAGCGCGGTTGTATACACGCACTTCATCAATACTGATTCTATTGATATTGCCTGAGGCGCCCCTACCAATTTGAAGCTGTACTGTACCGCTGGCTTGCCAACTGATGTTTTTAACAAATTGCTGTTGTCCGTTAATGAAGCACCGCAGCACCTGACCATCGTAAGTAACGGTTGTATGAATCCAAGCATCAAAGGTTCCGATTCCCGTAAGGTTTACAACGTCGGTTTGACCTGCAAAAGTTAATTGATAACCAAAAAGCGCATTTCTGGTGATGCGGAAGGCATTGGTGCCAGTGCTTGGCCAAGTCCATTCGAGCAGTGTTCCAAAGGCTGAGGTTAACTCTAAACGGTGGTAAAAACTTACGCTGAAG
This sequence comes from Sphingobacteriaceae bacterium, assembly GCA_030682795.1. GTDB lineage: Bacteria > Bacteroidota > Bacteroidia > UBA7662 > UBA7662 > PNNG01. The sequence continues at coordinate 46,556 of JAUXNJ010000006.1, read as the reverse complement.
GCTTGATTGGCGGTAGGCACGTTCAAGCCATTGTAGGTAAGTCCATTACCAGCCATCACGGCATTGCGGCCCGCTGCTTGTGTGGCTTGGCGCCCATTGCCATAGGTGATGCTGCTCGATACCGGTGCAGTTCCAGTGATGATTTCGTTTGGTGAATTATCGAAGGGGAAGTAATGCGTTAAGCCATCATCCGCCGAAAAGGTGTTGCTCACTTGCACCGAAATAGAGTCGAAAGTCACCACCGAATCGCAATAAAAAATTTGGGCTTTGTAGACACCGGCATCCGCAGTGCTGATGTTCGACTTACTGTAGGTGGTACTACTCGCGCCAGCAATCAATTGGTTATTCAAAAACCAACGAATGCTGTCGTGGTTGCTGCTGCTTAATGAAATGGAGAGGCTGTTTCCGGGACAAAGGCGTTGCGCACCAGGTTTGAAGCCTGCACTTAAAGCCGCTTTTACTTGCACAGTAAAGCTTACAATGTTGCTCGTGCAACCGTTTCCGGTGGCACGTACGGTATAATTGCCTGCTTGTGCCGCTGTGAGGTTGGTTAATCTCAACACACTATCGCTGCTATTGGCGATGGTTACCCCATTGCGCTGCCAAAAGTAGGTTTTGCCAGTTAGCGTGTCGGTGCCGCTTGCAGTAAGGGTAAGGCTTCCTCCTGTGCAGCTGTTTTGATTCGCAATGGCTAGGAGTGCTGGTGCAGCTAAAGCGTTTACCACCATAGGTTGGGTGTATAGGTCAGCCCCACAATCATCGGTTACCCTGGCGCGATAGGTGCCGGCGCTTTGGGCATTTACTTGAAAAGTAATGGCTGTAGGGTCGTTTGCTGGAGGTTGGTTGGCCAAAACCACGCCATCTTTTTCCCAAACAATCCTGCGGTTTCGGCCCCCAGCAGTTGTTAGCCACAGCGAGATATTGCTTCCAGAGCAAATGTTTTGAGGGGAGGATACCTGAGAGGGAATGCTAAGTTGATTTACGGCCGTGACCCAGGCTGTACCTGCTGGAAACCTATTTGGTGTTCCAGCATTAAGCCGTGCATCCAGCGCCAATTGTTGACCTGTTAAGCCCGTAAGTCTATTGGCAGGAATGGTGCGGGTGAGGGTATCACCGCTACTGTATATGATGGTGTCAACATTTATGATGTTGCTAAAGGCATCGAGGGCCCTGATAAAGACGCTGTCGCCAGCCAACAAATTGCTAGTCAGCAGGCGATAGGTGACAGGACTGTTGAGGCAATGTGGATTGATGGACAAAATTTCGGCCCTCGAGTCGGTTACAGCGGTCAAAAAGCCATCTTCGCCCTGCCTGGTTTGGTTAAAAGCACCAGGGGTTGAAAAATTACCGGTAAATGCTCTGCCCGCCATGTAAATGCGCTTGTCGGTATTGGTAATTGCCAAACCTTCTCCCACCATTTCGCCAGCACCGAGGTAGGTCGAAAATTGGCGGGCGCCCTGACTGTTATATTTGGCCAAAAGCACATTGGCGCTGCCGTTTAAGGCCGTTTGCATGGCGTTGAAGGCGATGTTGCCTGTACTGGTGGTACGTCCGAGGGCGTAAATGAAGTTATCGTTACTCACAACAATGTCCTTAAAGCCATCGGCCACCACACCACCGAGGTAAGTGCCCCATTGAATTTGACCATTAAGATTAAAACGCATTAAAAACGCATCACTGTTGCCGCCAAAGCTCAGCTGTGCTGCGCCTGAGGTGGCCATGCGGTTATTACTAAAAGTTTCGCCACCCACGTAAATGGCATCACTGGTGAGGGCGAGCGCGAAAATATCATCGTTGCCGGAACCTCCAATAAAGCTCGAAAACACAAAGCCTAAATTGGGATTGAACATCATCATAAAACCATCGCGCGCTCCTCCCAAGGTGGTATAGGAGCCTCCGGTGCCGAAAACACTTCCGCCTGAAGTTGCTCCTCCTACTAAAACACTATCTCCTCTAAGAGCGAGTGCATAAACCCTGCTAACTTCACTCGCGCCATTTACATAACTGCCGCGCTCAAATTGTCCGGTATTGCTAAAAACCGCTACAAATCCTTCGTGTGTTTGAAAATCAGACTGCCTCGCTGCCCGATGCACCCCAGCACTGGCAATGCCATTGTTGCCTGTGGTAGTGCCCCCCACATATAATTTTGTTCCGCTGCTATTGAGTCGGATTACCGGGTCAAAATCCGACGAAGTACTTCCAAAATAGGTGCCCCATTGCACTTGGCCGGCACTGTCGAGACGCGCCAAAAAGATATCACTTTGTCCGCTCCTTACTGCTTTGTGCGCCCCTGCAGTAGCAATGCTGTTATCGGTACCTTGGGCTGTACCTGCCACATAAATGGCTGGATTGGCATCTTGACTAATAGAGATGCTTTGTGCGGCGGTAAGGCCAGGAGGTACACCTAAGTATGTTAACCAAAGCTGATTGCCAGCTGCGTCGAAACAAGCCACATAGGCACTTTGAATGCGGTTGCTGGCAGTAGTGCCAATGGTGTTGAGGGCGGGTGAATTGCCTTCTCCCACTACAAATACTTTTCCTGAGGCCTCATGCACGGCCACATCCCAAGCTTTTTCGGTGTTGGCACCACCAATGTAGGTCGACCAGCGCAAAACCGGATCAATTACGATGGCCTGTGAGCGGTCGTAATGGCCCAATTCGAAGCTCAAACTTTTGTTTTTGTTTAGTTTGAAGGTGGAGGCGATGGCTTTTAAATTATTGGCTTGCCAGCTGATGGGCTTGCTTTCGCTGATGTTGCCAAGTGGCGTTTGAATGTGGAGGGCGCCGGATGCCGCCAATTGAATCCCACGCTTCCCTTCATAGGTCCATTGAATTAAAGTCGGGTCAGCAAATGGCGCCAAGTGAAACTCATGTTTCAGATGTCCATCTTCATCCACAACCACATGCCAGTCGATGCCCTCATACAGCGATTTGTAAACGTATTTGCGATGTGCCTTGGCGCTGTAGCTTTGTTTGCCATGCAAGAAATTTGCTTTGTAGGCTACCTCTTCGTAGGCCTGAATTTGAGGATTGGGATTATGGCCCGAAAATTTGAGCGCTACGCCAAAAGATTGGTCGGCCTCGAGCAAATGAATTTCCAACCCATCCTTTGTGAGCTGGGTAACGGCGGTAGCAGTTTGGTAGCGCGCTATGATTTTTTCTTCCCATTGGCCAGCATTGGCTATTAAATGCGTCTGATTTTTAGGGGAAAAAGCTGTGGCAACAGTGGTCATCCAAAGCACACAAATAGTTAAGAAAGCAGATTTCATCAGTCTAGTTTTGTACAAAAGACGTTTCAATCTGACCGCCTTAAGCGGCAGTTTTGTGAATGCGCTGGTTTACACCATGAAGCAGGTATATTTTTTCATGAGTTTTAATGCACCGAACCAACAAGTTTTGGCGAAAACATTCGTCGGAAAATAAACTTTGACGGGTTTGGTATGCTACCAGCGTTTTACTACAACTTATTTTGATCGAAACGTGTCATCAAAACTTGCTTTTTGTCGTTGCTGATGCTGAATTGCTTGCCATCGCACATCACCACAATGCCGCCATCTTGCTTTAGTATGCGGTTAATCATCTCTAAATTCACGATGTGACTCCGGTGGATGCGCATGAATTTCCCCCATTGTTCTAGCTTTTCGTATTCGAGCAGCTTTTTGGTCACGGTAAGTTTCTGCCCGTCGCGCAAATAAATGTGGGTATAGGAGCCATCCGCAACGAGGTATAAAATGTCGTTGAGCTGCACAAAAAGCAAACCATCACTGAGTTGAAGTGCGATGCGTTTGTGCGCGGTATCGTCCAGATTTTCGCGCAAGGCTTCCATTTGCAGCTTCAAGGTGGGCGTCAGCTTTTCTAAAGCCCGTCCAATTTGCTCTTTTCGGATGGGTTTGAGCAGGTAGTCGATGGCCGAAATTTCAAAAGCTTGCAACGCGTACTCGCTGTAGGCGGTTACAAAAATAATTTTGAAGGAAATTTGGTCGGATTCAAAAAAGTTAACCAGCTCCAAGCCCGAATAACCAGGCATTTCGATGTCTAAAAACACCACATCGGGCTGAAGTTGGTGGATTTTACGAACGGCCTCAGGGAGGTCTTTCGCTTCACCGGCAATGTCGATTTCAGGGAAGTGAAATTCCAAAATCCCACGCAGTGCTAGTCGGGCATTGGTTTCGTCGTCTACAAGGAGCACTTTCATACTTAGTTGGTTTGGGTTTGGTGTGGAATGCGAATAATGACCAACGTACCGGCTGGAAGCTGAAAATCGTTGATTTTGTCGATGATTTCAACTTCAATCGGGCGCTCCAACCAGCGGTTCAAAATGTCAACTCGCGAATCAATGGCTTTGGTGGCAAAGGAGGCATACTTTTTTGGGCGCTTTTGCTGGATTTCGGCGGCCTGCTTTCTGCCGATGCCATTGTCGTCAATGCTGATGATGATGCGTTGGTGCACCGTGTCCTCCACAAAAGAGATGCTTAGCTGCTTGTGACCAGTTTTATGCATGAGTCCGTGCTTGATGGCATTTTCTAAAAAAGGCTGGAGCAACATCGAAGGCAGTTCAATGTGTTTTTGTGGCAGACTGTTGTCTACTTCTATCTCATAAATAAATTCTCCATTAAATCTTCCTTTTTCTAAATCGAGATAGAGCCGTAATGCCTCCACTTCGTCTTCTAAACCATGCCATTGTTTCTCTGAAAAATTGAGCGTAAGCCGCATTAAATCGCTGAATTTGCCTAAATAGTCGGTAGCCTCCACTTTTTTATCTGCATAAATCAAGCCCTGAATCGAATTCAGCACATTGTACAAAAAATGGGGGTTCATTTGGGCTTTCATGGCCGTTAATTGGGAAGAGGCCAGCTGCTGTTGCAACAAAAGAGATTGGCTTTTCCGTTTGTTGGCGATGCGGCTAAAGAGTATGGTAAGGAGCACGAGCAGACTAGCCGCCAGCGCAATGACCCACCAACGCTGCCAAAGGGGTTTGTTGATGTGTAAATGCCACTGCTTTACAGGCGAGTAAATGCCATTGGCCAACAGCCGGAGCTCTACTACATTTTGACCACTGCCCAAATTCAGCAAACTGATTTCTTTGGTACCTGGGGCTAAGGTAATCCAGCTTTGTTTTTTTGGAAGCACGCGGTATTGGGGATATACGCGGCCTTCGCTTTTAAAATGCAAGGCGCTGAAACGAATGTTGAGCACGCCTGGGTTTGGCGGTAAAGTTTGTTCGCCAAGCTGCAGGCTTTTCCCGTTGATGCTGGCCGTAGCACCTAGTAACTTTGGGGCCAGTTGGTTGAGCGTAGGGGAGAGTGGCATGCGCAAAATACCTTCACTGGTGGCTAAAAAGATGAATTCGGCGTTTGAAATCATGTCGTAAATCACCACATTGCCCAACGAAAGTGCGTTTTTATACTGCGTAAACTTTTGTGAATTTTTGTCATAGAAGTCGAGTCCCGATTCTGTGAGTGCCCAAAGGTTGCCCTCTGGTGTAATGATCGTTTTTTGGATGTTGGTGTTCGATAAGCCGAGCTGCTGAAGTGCGGCACGAATTTGATCACCTTCCATGTAAAGTACCCCCCGGTTTAGGGTGCTGAGCCAGCGTTTGCCATCGATGCTTTCAGAAATGTGGTTGATCAGCAGGGCGTTGCCATTTTCATCCAAAATTTTGGTGAAAACACCCTTTAAGTCATATTTGAACAAACCGTCGCTGTAAGCAAGGTAGTAGGCTTGTTGGCTGGGACTAAAAAAAAGGTGGCGGGCCCGTGCCTTGCGCATTTCAATTTGCCGTGGCGCTTTGTTGGCGCTAGCTGCTGAGGTGGCAGTTTGCATAAACAGCCCATAGTGTGTGGCAAAAATGTAGGCTTGTTGGGGGCCTAGACTGAATAAATGCCCCAAGTATTCTTTTTGAAGCAGGCGCAAGTTGGTTAAATCGTGGATGCCTTCAGAACTGTAAAGCACGTTTTTACTGGCATCGGCAACTAAAAACTGGATTTCGTTATTGGTTAAGGTTTTCGAAGTTTGTTGGAGCTTGCCATCTTGATTGAATTTCCAAATACTCCCCAAATTGCTGCCAGCCAAAAGGGTGTTGTTACTGGTGAGACATAAACTAAGCGGTTGTTCGTTGGTGCCAGAGGTGTTGAATATATGCTTCAGTTGATTTGAGGGCATTTGAAACAAGCCGTGGTCGAGGGTAGCGATCCAATAATTGCCCTGCCCATCGTCATACACATCCGAAATGCGCTTCTGCGGCAGTAAGTCGAGTGTAAACTGCTTGTTTGTAGGGTCGTGTTTGTAAAGCCCATTGTTGGTACACCAATACAGTTCTCCCTGCCACCACCGCAAATAATTGCTGTGGATATCGTTGGGCAAGCTACCCAGGGAGGTGAGGGTTTTTGTTTTTAAGTCAAAGGACCAAGCGTTACGAAGTTGTTTACCGCGGCTGGCAAAAAACAAGGTGTCGTTTTTTAAGATCAGCTCTGTGCGCAATAGATCCATTTTGAGCTCGTAAACCTTATTACCTGTTTTTTTATCCAGCAAGGTCAGGCTGTTATACACAGCAACACAATAATAATTTTTGGTCACCACTACGCTGGTGATGATGTTGTAAGGACCTGGAGGTAGTGTTAAAAGCTTCTCATGCTTTTTTTTGTCCAAGGAGTAGCGGTAAACGGTGTTGGTGGTGGCAAATAATAGGTTTTTTTCATCGAGCGCATAATCAACCAAGGATTCGTCGGCCAGCAGCGGCTTAATGGCATGGAACTCTTCGAGGGTATCGTATTGTAGGAAATACAAGCGGTTGGAGAAGTCCTTTGCCCACAAGCGACCTTCTTGGTCTTCCTTGATGTAAGAAATACCTGCTGCATACTCTCGGAAGGGTATTTTTTCGAATTGAATGCCATTGTATCGCAGCAGGCCAATATTGCTGCCGAGGTACAAATGACCGGTAGATTTACTGTGCAAATCAAACAACTGCAAACTAGGCAGGCCTTCTGCAAAGCCATAGCCCCGCAGAAAGGTTTCTTGGGCACTACCGGGTTGGGGGCAGAGGAAGATAAGTAAGAAGAACCATACTTTTTGCACAATACGAAGGTAAGTTTCGGCGTCAATTCTCGGAAAAGATTTTGTCAAACCCCTTTTTTTCTTTACGAATAGCGCTCAATAGCGGTATTTAAGGTCATACTGGTTTTGAGTTGTGCCCCTGAATCCGCAGCTTTGCAGCCTAATGCCGCCATCCCCTTCTATCCAAGCCCAGCTCGATGCTTTTGTAGCCGCCTACAACCGCCGCGATTTTATTGCCGATGACCCGATTGTGGTGCCGCATGGTTTTAGCAAGCCGCAGGATATAGAAATTGCGGGCTTTTTTGCGGCTATTTTTGCGTGGGGACAGCGGAAAACGATTATTTCCAAGGCGCAAGAGCTCATGCAACGCATGGATGCGGCGCCGCACGCTTTTGTGTTGAGTGCGAGCGAGCGGGAGTTGCGGGGACTGGCGGGTTTTGTGCACCGCACCTTTAACGAGACCGATTTGCTGTACATGGTCGATTTTTTAGGTCGCCACTACCAGCAGCACCCCAGTCTGGAGCAGGCTTTTGTGCCGGCCGGGGCAACCGACTGGAACGTCGAAAAGGCGTTGCTACACTTCCATCAGCAGGTATTTTTGCCCGATTGGGCTCCACAGCGGAGTCGCAAGCACATTCCCACGCCGGCCCGGAACTCGGCCTGCAAGCGGCTCAATATGTACCTGCGCTGGATGGTGCGCAAGGATGAATACGGGGTGGATTTTGGGCTTTGGAAGCAGTTAAAACCCGCCGATTTAATTGTTCCGCTCGATTTGCACGTGCAGCGGGTGGCCATCAAAATGGGTTTGCTGCGGCGCACGCAAAGCGACTGGCAGGCAGCGCTCGAACTCACCGAAGCCCTGCGGCAATTCGACCCGCAAGACCCGGTGAAATACGATTTTGCGCTTTTTGGGATGGGTTTGGAGGTAAGACGCGGGGCTGATTGGTGAGTAATCAGCACCCGTTTTTACACTTTGCGATTCAATGTCGTTTAGTTAAGACACGTCGCGGTAAGTGATTGACAAAGGGTTGTTTTACCGCTGTGGCGCAGAGAAGCTATTGCTGCTTGAAAGCCTTCCTGCATTTTCAAATGTTTGCAGCAAAGGAGGGCTGTTTTTGGTGCCTTTCGACAGGCTCAAGAACCACAGGAAATGGCTGCACTCTAGTCATGCGTTTCGAGCACCTCAACGACCGGCGGAGGCTTTTGGTCTACGCTACTTCGTAGCTTGACCGGAGCGCGCTGAAAAGGAGATTTGGGTAAGTTTCAAGCGTTTGACATTTATGGCATAAGCGTTAACTAAACAACATTGCTTTGCGATTTCTAACTAAATAAAGCCCCAGCTGGGGTACATCAAGCGCTTTGGTTTACGGCGCACTTGCCATGCCGAGAGCAGGGGATAGAGGATATTCAGGAACCCCAAGAAAGCTAGGCTGAGCAGTAAATAGCTTGTAAACTGCTTTTCATCTTTTGCATAGCGCAAATACATGGTAATGCCGAGCAGGGTATTCCAAAACAGGGTAAAAACCACTTGGGTATTGAGCAGATTGCGACCTTGGGCCTGCATGTACTTGGTTTTGTCGCGCCTGCTGATCCATATAATGGCCGGGAAAATGATGTTGCCCAGGGGCACCAGCGGGAAACTGAGCACCGACAAATGCAGTAACATCAACATGCCAGGGTCTTCGTGCATGTGCTCGTCGAACAGCACTTCCAGGTCGGTTTCGAGGGCTTTGCTGAGGCGCCGCAGGGTGTCGCCGCGGGGACTCGACTCCCCCGACTCGATGCGTTGCAAGGTTCTTAAATTGATTTGTGCATTTTCAGCCATTAGCTCCTGGCTCCAGCCTTTTTGATGGCGTAAGGCGGCTAATTTTTTTCCGAGAGGTATTTCCATTTCAAGCGTTTTTAGGAGCCCCAAAGTTCAGTCGAGCCAAGCCAAATGCTTGCGGTACGTCTGCGGCATATTTACGGCAAATGCGCCTAGCCGTGAAAAAAGCAGGATTGGCAAGCTAAAAAAGCCGTTTTGCAAACGCAAGCAGCCGGCCGCAGTAACTACTCCTCCGGCGCGGTCCAAGTCGCCAAATCCAGCACCACCAGGTCCACCACCTCGTCGCGGTACATGAGCTCGGCCAGCACTTCCGGCTTCTTCACCATTTTAGCGGCTTTTTTCGGGTCTTCTTCGCCCGTATCTTCCATGTACATTTCGATGTAGTACTCCATTTCGGCATGATCCACCGGGTTCACCACCCCGTACAGTAGGGTTTCGTTGAGACGGTACTTGCGACAAGCCTCATACACCTCGAGCTCGTCGCCCAAAAGCATGATATCGGCCACTTCTTCCTGAATGAGGACTTTGGCGATTTTTACAACTTCTGGGTCTAGTCCATTCACAAAGAGGATGATTGGACTATCTTTGTCTTCCGCCCACTGACGGATGGCTTCAAATTTATTCATGACGCTATTGCGGCTCAAATTAAATACTTTTGGCCGAAAGTTGGGTGCGTTTTTACGTCATTGCCTTGAAAAAATGACGCAAATTGGAGGAAACAGCTGCTTTGGCGCTGCGGACTCTTCCCTCAAAGAAGAAAAATGAAGCTATTCGATAAAAAAGATACCATTGTAGCCCTGGCCAGTCCAGCCGGCATAGGCGCCCTGGGCGTGATTCGCTTGTCGGGTCCCGACGCCATTGCCATTGCCCAGCGGCTGTGCCCCCGCACCAAGGTGCTGCAAATGCCTTCGCACCAGGCGCGTTTGGCCATGATTTACGAGCAAGACCGCCTGGTGGACGAAGCCCTGCTCATCTGCTTCAAAGCCCCCAAAAGCTTTACGATGGAGGAGGTGGTGGAGTTCAGCGTGCACGGTTCCACCTACATCCTCGACCAAGTAATGCGGCTGTGTTTGCAGCAGGGCGCGCGTTTGGCCGAGCCGGGCGAGTTCACCTTCCGGGCCTTTTTAAACGGCAGGTTCGATTTGAGTCAGGCCGAAGCCGTGGCCGACCTCATTGCTGCCGACAACGAGCATGCCCACCGGGTAGCGCTCAATCAAATGCGGGGCGGCTTTGCCCAGGAAATCCGGGAGCTGCGCGAGGAGCTCATTCATTTTGCGTCGATGCTCGAGTTGGAGCTCGATTTTAGCGAGGAAGATGTGGAATTTGCCGACCGCCGGCAGCTGTTGGCCTTGCTGCAGCGCATTCAAGGGGTGGTAGAACGCCTCCGTGCCAGTTTTTTAAAGGGAAATGTGATTAAAAATGGGGTGGCCACCGTGATTGCGGGCAAACCCAATGCGGGCAAATCTACCCTGTTAAACGCCCTTTTGCGGGAAGAAAAGGCCATTGTATCGCCCATTGCCGGCACCACGCGGGATGTGATTGAGGATGTGATGATGCTCGGTGGCATTAAGTTTAGGTTTATGGACACAGCCGGCTTGCGCGAGGCTACCGACTTGATTGAAGGCTTGGGCGTGGAGCGCACCCGTGAAAAAATAAAGCAGGCCGCGGTGATTGTGTATTTGTTCGATTTGCAGCACACCAGTCTCGACAGTCTGCAAGCCGAACTCAGCAGTTTAGAGCTGGGCGACACCCCACTCGTTTTGGTCGGTAACAAAGTCGACGAGCTGCACGACCTCTCCCAGATGCAGCTGTTCCGCGATGCTTTTGAGGAGTTGCTGTTTATTTCGGCCAAGGCCGGCGACGGTCTACCTGAGCTCGAAGCCCGTTTGTTGCAGGTGGTGCAGGCAGGCCAACTCCAGCAGGAAAAGCTGGTGGCCAACGCCCGGCACGAGCAAGCCCTGGGCAAGGCGGCCGAGAGTCTGTTGTCGGTGCAGCAAGGCCTCCAAACCGGCATCAGCAGCGAGCTGGTGGCGCAAGACATCCGCCGCACCCTGCATTTCCTCGGTGAAATCACGGGGGAGGTGAGCACCGACGACCTACTGGGCAATATTTTTTCGAAGTTTTGTATCGGGAAGTAGGGGGTTAGGGTATCAACATCCACGCTGGCCAAAACCACACATTTTGGGGGCTGGCCAATAAGATTGGAGCACGGCCAGGGGGCGGCACACATTTTACTGCTTTTTTTGCTTAATTAGCAGTACAATCAAACCCATGGAAAACCTCAGATCTGCCCAAACCCCAACATCCTTTTGGCAACGCGCCTGGATTTACAGCAAAGAAATGTTTCCGGTGCTCATCTACATCCCTTATGTAGTGGCCTTGTATTTCTGCGTGAACATTGTTGTTCAGATTTTAAACACCCCCATTTTCCAAAATTTGAAAGGACTGCGGGAAGTGGGTATCGGCACCGAATTGTTGGAGAATATTTTTGAGGCCGGTTCGCAGGTGGTGCTCGACACAACGGCCATTGCGGGGGTAGTCACCGCCTTTTTTATGATGCTGCTCATGCGCACCTTCGACGACCTCAAAGATTTTGAGCTCGATGCACATTTGTTTCCCCACCGGGCCACGGCGCGTAAATTGGTACTCAAGCGCGACATTCAAACCATCAGTCTAGCTAGTTTTTTGATTTTATGGGCGGTGAATTTAACCTGGGGTCAACAAACCCTGCCGGTGTTTGTGCTTATGATTACCTATGCCTTGCTGACTTTTAAGTGGTTTTTTGCCGAGAAATTTCACCGCGAGCACATTTTCATCACCATGCTCGATCACCAGCCCTTGCCTTATGTGATCAACTTTTTTTTGATCCATACCGCTTTGGCCACTGGCAGCGAATATGAGTCGTTTCAGCAGGTGCACTTTATCTTATTGCTCATTGTTTCGATGCCCATCACCGCCTGGGAGGTTTCGCGCAAAATCAGATCGGCCGATATGGAGACCGAGTACGAGACCTTTTCGATGGTCATTGGGCGCAAGCCAGCCACCATCATCCCCATGCTTTTTTTGCTGGTGGTAGGTGCTTTGAATGCGTACATCGGCAGTTTACTGCAGTTTTCAATGCCTTTTTACGCGATTGTTGGCCTCATTATGCTGGTGGTGCTGTTTTTTTACCTGCGTTTTTTATTCCAGCCCACCAAAGAGCACAACGTGCTTACCAATGTATCGCTTTTTACTACCACGCTGTATTTCACCAATTTGCTTGTAAACACCTTGGTGCACTACTCTGTTTTTTAAGATTTGCCAGCAGCATTGTTCCGATCTACGGCCCAGGAAATTGCCGACATAGGAGGAAAGGCCTATCATTTAGCGGCATTGCAGCGGGCTGGGTTTCGCGTGCCTGATTTTTTTGCGCTGTCGCGGCACGACGTGAAGCTGCTTTTTGGTCCGGTTTTAAGTCAAATCGACCAGCTTTTCGAGCCTGTTTTCGAAGTCCAAGAGGCTAATGCCGGGGCGCAAGTGCTAGCGGCAAACGCGCCGATGTTTGACCCGCAGCTGCTGCAGCAACTGTGTGCACAGGCACAGGCCTTGATCCTTGCCTATCGTCCGCACAACGAGCTGCTCGACCAGTTACAGCAGCGCTGCAACGAGCGTTTTGGCCCCGATTATTGCATCGCCATTCGCTCTTCCGCCATTGCCGAGGATAGCGCTGGCGCTTCTTTTGCGGGACAACATGCAAGCTTTTTGTTCACCACGCCCAACACCCTCTTGCCCCACCTGCAACAATGTTTGGCCTCGGCCTGGAGCTTCGGGGCCTTGAGCTACCGCTTGCTACATGCCTTGTCCATCAGGCAGCTTCAATACGCCATGGTGTTGCAGCAGATGGTGTTGGCTACCCGCTCGGGCATCGCCTTTTCGATGAACGTGCATGGCAATATGGCCGACGCCGTAATCAACTGTGGCTATGGCGTAGGCGAAGGCATTGTGCTCGACCAGGTGGCCGCCGATACTTTTTTGGTGAACCGTGCGCTCAAAAGCATCTCCAAAAAGATAATTTCCAAAACCACCGCGCTTAGGCATGTGGCTGGAAAAGGCATGCTGCTGGTAGAAGTGGAGGCCGAACAACAACTGCTTCCCAGTATTACCGATACCGAAATACAGGCCGTATACGACAGCTGCCTGCAGGCTGAAAAACTGCTTGGCCAGCCGGCCGACATTGAATTTTCGTGGGGCGAAGATGGGCAGTTGTACCTGCTCCAAATGCGGCCCATTACCACAGTGCAGCGCGAGCAATTGGTGGTGCTCGACAATACCAATATTGTTGAGAGCTACCCTGGCATCACCCTGCCGCTGAGCTTTTCCTTTGCGCAGATGGCCTATGCGCGACTTTTTCGCCGAAGTGCCAAGGCCTTTTGGATTTCGAGTGAAAAATTTGACGCCAATCAGGAGGTGTTCGGACAGCTCATTGAGCATTTTTACGGGCGGGTGTACTACCGGCTCGACCATTGGTACCGGATGATGGCGCTGGTGTACAACTCAAAAAAATCGATGCAGGCTTGGGAAAGGGCGGTGGGACTACCCGATTCGGCCAGCGACAGCTATCATTTTCCGCTGCTCGGCAAAATCAAAACCCTGCTTTCGGTAATTTGGCTGGTGCTGCGCTACAAAAGCGGCAACCGCAAGTTTTTTAAGCATTTTGCCGGGGCTTATCGGTATTTTCAGGACTTCGAAGCCTACCGAACGCAGCCCGCCAAGCTGTGGGCGCATTTGGAAGTGGCCATGGAGCGCACCTTTGCGCACTACCACTACACCCTCATCAACGATTACTTGGCCTTCAAGGCTTTTGGCTGGTTGCAGGATGCCGTAGCGCGGTTTAACATTTCGGAGCAGCCCGAGTTTGCCAATGAGCTGGTGGTGGGTCAAGGGGAGGTGGAGTCGGAGCTCGCCATATTGTCGTTTTTAAAGCTCAAGTCCCAGGTGGTGGCTGATGCGGCTTTGCTGGAAGTGTTCCAGCGAAGTCCCCAAGAGGTGCTCGAGCAGCTGCAGCAGCCGGCTTTTGCGGCTTTTTACGCCTACTGGCACGAGCATTTGCAGCGGTTTGGCGACCGTTGTTTGGCAGAGCTCAAGCTCGAAACGCGAGCCCCCCGCAGCCATCCCGAACTACTGGTGCAATTGGTGCAGTCGCAGTTAGATGCCCCGTTGACCGCTGCTGATTTTAAAGCGCGACAAACGGCCATTTACAACAGCGCTCAGGCCAAGGTGCAAGTGCGACTCCGCTGGTGGATGCCCCATAGCTGGTGGTTTTATACCGTATGGCATTTGGCGCGCTATGGTCTGGCCAATCGCGAAAATATGCGCTTTTGCAGAACCCGCATTTACGGGGCCGCCAAAGATATTTTTCTGGCCTTGGCCGATGGGATGGTGGACTTGGGCCAGCTGGACAATAGGGACGAGGTGTTTTACTTGAGCATGCAGGAGCTCCAGCTGTATGCCCAGGCCCCCGAAGCGGTCGATATACCTGCGCTGCGGGCCCTTATTGCGGAGCGCAAGCAGACTTACGCGGCTTATGAAAAACTCCGCCTGCCCGACCGTATCATTTACCAGCGCACCGAAAAGCCCGATTTTTCGGCTTATTTGGATGATTTAACAGCCGCACCCACCAATAACAGCACGTTTTTTCAAGGCACTGCCGTGTCGAAGGGCATTGCCGAGGGAGAGGCCCTGGTAATTACCGAGCCTGTGTTGCATGCCGATGTTAAAGGCAAAATATTGATCAGCAAAATGACCGACCCGGGTTGGGTGTTTTTGATGTCGCAGGCCATTGCCCTGGTCACCGAAAAGGGCTCGCTTTTGAGTCATACCGCCATAGTAGGCCGCGAACTCGGCATTCCAGTGGTGGTAGGGGTGCAGGAGGCCACGCAACACATCAAAACAGGCGACCGCTTGCGGGTGAATGGCAGCACCGGGCGCATCGATCGTTTGGCTTAAATCCAGAAGCGCCGCGGGTCACCCGCCTTGGTAAGGATGGCATACCCTCTTTTTTTGGCTTCCCGGCGGAGGGTAAGCAGGAGCTGGTGCGGAAAAAAGGCTTTCAAAAAGCGGCTGCCCTTATCCACCTTGCCGTGGTCAGCAAGCAGTCGGAAACAATTCGAGGCACAGCGCTCTCCCCAAAACGAGTAGTCCCATTCAGGTGCTATCAAATTGCGCTCATAAAACTGCAGCATGCGCTGTTTTTCGGCTTCATTCACGGGGATGGAGATGACTGTTTCTTTTTTGTGCGCTACCAAGGCTTCCCATTCGGCCAAAGACTGGTTCTGAAAAACCGAACTTTTGTTGTGCGGTTGGGGGAAGAGGTGGATGTTTTTGCGGTCGGCAAAATAAAAGCCATATACCCGATCGTCGATTTGCACGGCCACATGTCCCCATAACGAGTTGTCCAGTGCTTCCTTACTGCTACTGCTAAAAGGTTTGGCGATGGAGCCATGGAAAATCCGCACATAAATCATGTTCAAAAATACTTAAATCTAGCCGCTTGCGCATTTCTTTGGCCAGCTGCATCAAATAATTGCTTTTATTTGAGTCAACATGCTTACTTGGCTCCCTTTTGTGATGTTTTTGCTGTTGGCCAGCTCGGCCATACTGGCCAATGTACTCAAAAATGCAAAGTCGGAAGCCTTGCTGTTTGAGCAAGACGACCGTACCATTTTAATTTTCAGGGTATTAATGCCGGCTTCGGTGCTCCTGGCTTTTGTGGTGGCGCGGCTCGATCCGTGGCGTTTTCAGACCGAAGCCGCCGCAGGCTGGTCGGCCGTGGATGTATGGGCCACAGCGCTCTTTGTAACGGGCTTGGCCCTGCGCTGGACCGCCATTGGGAGCCTCAAACAAGCCTTTACGGTAAAAGTAAGCATCCTCAAAGACCACCAGCTCAAAACCGATGGGGTGTACCGTTGGGTGCGGCACCCGAGTTATGCCGCCATGTATGTGTATGGCTTGGGCTATGGACTGGCCTTTCACAGTATTTTGTGTGTGTTGTTGGTGCTGGCTGCGGTCTATATTTCGACCCATGCCCGCATGCAGGTTGAAGAAAAGGTGTTAGAACAGCACTTCGGAGCCGATTACCAGACGTATAAGGCCAAAAGTTGGCGTTTATTTCCGGGGATTTATTAGCCGCGCCCTTCCTGAAGCACCCAGTAGAGTCCTTTTACGTTCGACCGCAATTTTTTGAGGTAAATCAAGATGATGATTTCTTCGAGGCTACTCATCCAGCCCCAAAGCATGGCTATGTAAAAAATGGGGGTATTGAAGCCAAAAGCAAACAATCCGAAAAAATAAATGCCCTGTATGTAGCCGCCGATTTTGGTGCTGTACATATGCAGACTGGGCATGCGACCGAATTTGAGCAGCGAAAACAGGTTGTAGCTCACAATGAGGCCAATAAACACATACAACAGCCAAAAGTGATCGGCATGGTCGTCCATTTTAAACTGGTAAATGCCGGTGAAGGCCAGGATGTAGGTGCCCCAATCGGCCATCGAATCTAAACGCGCCCCGAGCTCGGTTTGCAGTTTAAAAAGGCGGGCAATGAGGCCATCCACTGCATCGCTTACCAAATTAATGCAAAGCATGATGGCAAAAAGCGATTCGTTTCCTGCAAAAATCAAGTACAACAAAAAAGGAAAGGAGAGCAGGCGGTACAGACTGATGGCATTGGGCAGGTTCCAGTTGCTGACTTTGGCGGACTTTTCCATGGGTAGGGGTTTAGGTTGATTTAAAACGACTTTTTGATTTTTAGCAGCACCAACAAGGCCGAAATGCTCGCGTGCAACAGCACGGCGGTGATAAAAAAGGGCCAAAAGCCAATTTTTTCACCGTTGATTAGCACAAAAACCAGGCTCACGCCAAGGGCAGAGTCGGATTTGTCGAGCAACAGAAAAAAGGGGACAAATTTCTTACTGCTTTGTCCCGCCGCAATGCCCAAGCGCCTTTTAAGCCAGGAGTTGGGCAGCTCAAACAGCACATAAGCTAGTCCGTACAGCGCGCCTATGCCCAGCAGTTCGAGCGCAGGGCTGCTGGCCGTGGTCGATGGCCATTCCCACCAGTACCTGCCAACCAGCTGTACCAAGACAAAAAGCAGGGCATTGGCCAGCGGCACAAACAAAAGACCGCGGTAGGTTTTGTTTGGTCCGAACCATTTGGTGCTGAGCGGGATGCTCCAGCGGCGCAAACCTTCTTTTTTTACCAATACCATGTGCGACACATTGCTCAGGAGCAGCGGCAGCAACACGCTCCACATCAACAACTGTGTGTTGAGCTCGAAGTACCGCATCAGGCCGAGAGTTTGGTGATGCGCCGCGCCTGTTTAATGAGCGCCTGCATGCGCAAGGCCACGGTTAAAATGCGCTTCGAAAAATCGTATTTGGCCACAATGCCCGATACTTCGTAGAAAGAAATGCGGCAGCAGATGTAGGTTTTAAGGGCCAATTCGCAGGCCTGCAAATACGCATCAAAAGTACATTGGTGGCCAGGTCCCTGCCGTTCCACAATGCTTTGGTAGTGCCATTCGAGGTAGGGAAGCAGGGTAGCGGCGTCGAGGTCCTCGGGCAGCACGAAGCTTAAAAACTCCAGTAAATCGCGCTGCGGCAGGTCGATCATACACAATTCCCAATCGTAAATACAAACTTCCCCATTCGTGCGCAGCAGTATGTTGCGGGGGTTGAAGTCGTTGTGAATAGGACTACATGGCCAAGCCAACTGCGCATACTCGGCTTCAAAATTGCCCATGGCCGCTTCGAGGTATTGCAGGGCTTCGAGCTGAGCTGCGTTGCCCCCTTCGGCCAGCAAAATGGCCATCAATTTTTGGTAGAGGGGCAAGGCTTTCCAGGGCTCAAACTGCGGCAGGAGTCCTGGCTGCTGTGCCTGCAGCGATTCGAGGCAGTGGTGCGCATCGGCCATGGCCTGCAAACAAGCCT
Source organism: Sphingobacteriaceae bacterium (assembly GCA_030682795.1). Lineage (GTDB taxonomy): Bacteria > Bacteroidota > Bacteroidia > UBA7662 > UBA7662 > PNNG01. Next base: position 28,712 of record JAUXNJ010000006.1, on the reverse strand, counting down.
GGATATCGGCGGGCGACCATTTTTCAGGATCGTTTTCGGCATTGCGCAGGCGTATTTCTTCGGCACCAATCCATTCCTGAAACAGCAAATATATTTCGCGCTCGGGCTGTTGGTATTGGCCGTAGTAGCGCGGCATGGCAGCAAAGCCCTGGTCATGCAGGTGCTGGCTCACCGCCAATTCTTTGAGGTGACAGGCGTGGTATTCGAGCTGGTGTTGGTGCTGCTTGAGCAGGTCGGCCAGCTGGGTGTCGATGCTGGCCGAAAGCAAATGCAGTCCTTTGATTACTTCGGTGTCGAGGGCTTTCGACTTGATTAACAGTCGCAGCGGCTCGCCCTGCTGCAGTTGTAGTTCCAGCGGCAAAAAACCAATGATTTTATTGCTGATTTTGCCGGTGAGATTGGTGATGATGCCGTTTTCTAAAGAGGCATCTTCTTGCCAATGGAGCTCGGTAATGTGGTTTTGACCCAGCAGCGGCTGGAGCCGTGGGGCTAAAAACGCGGGCGTAATTTCGGCTTTGAGCAGCCAGGAAACGGGTTTGTTGCGACCCAATTTTTCGTGCGCCTTGGCAAATTCACCACTGGTGATGGCCGAAAAGGTGGAAATCTCTAAGCCCAGCGCAAAGCCAGCAATGAGTTGCGCAAAACGAAAGACCTTGCCGCTGCCCAAACAGTCCATGAGCTGCAAAGCGGCTGCCTGTTTGGGCAGGTGCGTACCGCCGCCAACGGTGCCGATGACCAGGTTGGGGAGGGTAAGACTAAAGCGCAAGGCTTCGGGTTGGCTGTCGTTGCCCACGGCTTCGATGTCTAAAAAAGCGGTGCTTGCTTCGTGAATAGAGGCGAGGTCTTGTCCCGTTGCCACAAAAAAAGCCGCAATGGCGTTGGCCACATTGATGTTGTAGCCCAGCATGCCTTGTTTTTCGGCTTGCTGGCGCGAAGGGTGAAAGTAGCGGAGCATGCTTTCGGGCGTGGTGCGCAACACCTCTTGGATGACCTGGCGGGGGAGCTCGCAACGGGCCGTAACGCGGATGCCCCGGCCGGCGCTGATGTTGTAGGTAGAGATTTTTTTATCGGCCGCCCCATTGCCTTCGATGATGAATTCGAAGGGACAGGTGGGCAGGTCTCGCCGCAAGCCCTCGGCCAAGTATAGCAGGGCATGCCAGGTGCAGGTAGTGGTCATGTTTTGGCCTGAAGCATCCCCGGTTTCGTACACAAAATTCAAATTCAGCATTAATCCCGAGGCGTGGGCATCGATTTGCAAAAGTTTGGCGTGGTTCGAATAGGCCTCCGCCTGTTTTTTGATGGCCTCAAAATGGGTGTGGATCCACGCGGTTATGGCGGTGGCATGTGCCGCCTCCTCCAAAAGCAACATGGGCGAGCGCACCATCCGCTGCCAGGCCACTTCGGCGGTAAAGCCGCCACTTTTGGCAATTACCCGGGCCCCCCGGTTCATGCTGGCAATCAGCGCTCCTTCGAGGGTGCCGGCAGCGGCATATACCTGCTCTTGTTGACCGTTGTGGTTAAAAACAATGGGACCAACCACACCTAAGGGAATTTCAACGCTGCCAATAAACGACTCGATGTTGTGTTGAATGCTTTTGATGTCGAGCTGACTCTCGGGAATTGTACCTAAATCAAGGCCTTTATCGCGCAAATAAGTAAGCCGCAACGCCTTGGCGGTGAGCGTGGTAAGTCCGCGACCAGGTATAATGGGAATGTCGAGCAGCATGGCCGATGGGCGATGAGGTTTGGGTGGGTTTAAATTCAAAGATATTCTTTTCGTGGAAATTAGCGAATGTAGCTGGAAAAAGGAGGGCAGCGGCAAGGGGTTGTACCCGCGAAAGTCCTTTGAGGGAGATTTTAATGAGACTCCGATTTTGAAGAGCTGTTTTTTTTGAATAGTTTCAACGCAGCTTACCGCCTATGAAACAGCTGCTTTTACTCGTTGCCATGCTCCTTGGCATGCAGCCACTGTGTGCCCAAAACAAGCAGGGCCCGCTGCACACCGAGCGCATTCCCGTTTTTAACGGTGATACCCTCATTCGGCATCATTTTGACGCTTTTGGCGAGCTGCCAGGGCGCAGCGTGGATGTGTGGCTGCCGAAAAACGGGCTGGGGCAAGCACCCTTGGCGCTGGTGCTGGCGCAAGACGGACAAAATATTTTTGATCCCAGCACGGCTTATGGGGGACAAAGTTGGGAGCTGCATTTGGCTGTGCAAAAGTTGCTCGACAGTCAGCAAATTAGGCCTTGTATGGTGGTGGGCATTTGGAACAGTCCCAACCGTTTTAACGAATACCTGCCCAGTGTGGCCGTGGCTGGCCTCGACTCCGCCTCCCGCGCCATCCTCCAGGCCGAGCGCATGGCAGCTCCTCAAAGCGATGCCTATGTGGCCTGGATCGACCAGGTGCTGCTGCCGTTTTTAACCCGTACGTATCCCATTGCTACCCAAGCAGCAGAACGTTTTTTGATTGGCTCGAGCATGGGCGGACTCATTTCCGCTTACCTATTGGCGCGTTTGCCCCAGCAATTTGGCGGGGCCATGTGCCTGAGTACCCACTGGCCGCTGAGTTTAAAAGTAAATGAGCTGGCCTTTTCGGCGCCCTACCGCAGCTGGTTGCTGGCACAGGCGCCGGTGTTGCAGCACAAGCGGCTGTACATGGACCATGGCGATTTAACGCTCGACAGCTTTTACGCCCCCCACCAGCAGGCCTTTGATGCGGCCTGGAACCGCCAAACCGCCTTCCCCAACAACTACCGCTCGCTGGCCTTTGAGCAGGCAGCCCACAACGAAGCCAGCTGGCGCGAACGCCTCCACATCCCTCTTTTATTCATGCTTGCCAAATGAAACACAGCCTTTATTTTTTGCCTTTACTCGGATTATTGTCCTGCGCCCAACCCCAGCCCGAAGCCGTGCACCCGCTCGACAGCTGGTCGGAGGAGATCATTTATTTTGCGCTCACCGACCGTTTTGCCGATGGCGACAGCAGCAACAACGATTTAGGCGACAAAGCTTACGATCCCAACCAAGCGCATACCTTTCACGGGGGAGATTTTGCCGGGATGGCTCAAAACATCGGCTATTTAAAGTCCTTGGGCGTAACAACGCTATGGATTACCCCGCCGGTGAAAAACCAAACCTGGTCGCCCGACAGCAGCTTAACCGGCTACCACGGCTATTGGGCGAGTCATTTTGCCAAAACCGACCCGCATTTGGGCAGCTTGCAAGACTACCAAGCCCTCTCCAAACAGCTCAAAAGCGCAGGCATGCGGCTCATCCAAGATGTGGTAACCAATCATACCGGCGATTATTTTCAATACACCGGGCCCTACCAAGCCGACGCCCCCTGGGTCAATTACAAACGCATTGGCGCCCCCGAGCAGGAGCCTTTTCAGCTCAACGACCCCAACCAGTCGGCCCACCGCCAAGCCGCCATCTACCATTTTACCCCCAACATTGTAAATTACCAGGATTCGGTGGAGAAGCTCAGGGGACAAATGAGTGGGCTAGACGACCTCAATACCTCCAATCGCCGGGTGCAAGACACGCTCAAGGCCTCCTTTCGTTTTTGGATGGAAGCCGTGCAACTCGACGGTATGCGCTTCGACACGCCCATGTACGTGGAGCATGCCTTCTGGAACAAGTTTTTGCACGACAGCAGTCATACCGCACCCGGACTCTATCCCTTCGCCCGGCAGCAGCAGCGCCCCGATTTTTACACCTTTGGTGAAACCTGGGTGCATTCGCAGCCCTTCGACAACAGCGGCGAAAAAGTAGCAGCCAGCTATCTGGGTACGCCTGAGGCCCCCGAAATGGACGGCATCCTCAATTTCCCCATGCAGCAGAGCCTGATGCGGGTGTTTGGTGGCGGCGCACCAACTTCGGAGCTGAGCTACCGCCTGGCGCAGGAGCAAGCCTTCTTTCCTCAGCCTTGGCAAAAGCTGCATTTTATCGATAACCACGACATGCCGCGCTTCCGCAGTCTAACTTCTTCGGCAGCCACCCAGCAGGCCCTGGCCTTTATCCTCACCATTCCAGGTATTCCGGTGCTGTATTACGGCACCGAGCAAGGCATCACCGAAACCCGTCCGAACCTTTTTGGGCAGCACGACAGCCTTTCGGCCGATTTTAAATTCCTGCAGCAGCTCATCCAACTCCGCAAATCGCACCCTGCCTTTAGTCGCGGCGAGCTGCGCGTACTCGCCGACGACAGTTTGCAAGCCGGATTGCTGTTGTATGAGCTCCGCTATCAAAACGAGCGCAAATACGTGGCCTTTAATACCAAAGATGTGGCCATCAGCGCTGGAAGTTTACCGCTTGGCACCGAAACCGGGCGACTAAAGCCTGTTTTTCAGCAAGGCAAGGCCACGGCCGGCAGCCTTGCGCAGGGCCAGCTCAGCTTTTTGCAGTTAGGGCCACGTGCCATGGTTGTATACAATTTTGAGTCCGAAACGGCAGAGGTGAAAGCCGCCAGCGCCAAAATCGAGCTGTTGAGCCGTCCGCCCGTGCCCATTACCCAAACCGAGCTGCTTTTGAGCGGTACCTATGCCGGCCTTGACAGTTTGGTTGCGCTGCTTGATGGCTTAGAAGTGCTGTCGATGCCCATACAATTTGCCAACGGCCAATTTGAGCTGCAGCTGCACACCGAAAACGTACCATTTGGTGCGCACCAATTGCGGTTGCTCGGTTACCAAGCTGGGCAATTGCTGGTGGTAGCGGGATTTGCCATTGAAACGGCCTTACCGCAGCAAAGCTTGTTCGAGTTGCTCGATCCGCAGGGCGACGACCTCGGACCACAGGGGAAATACAGCTATCCTACCGCTTTTGGGGACTTAAGATCGATGGACATCGCCAAATTAACGGCATTTAAAAGGGGCAATGAGTTGGTGCTGGAGCTAGAAATGCATGCCAATTTTTCGACCCAATGGAACCCGCCGCTGGGCTTCGACCACGTACAGTTTTTTGTGTTTTTAAACCTCAACCAAGGGCAGGGCAGTCGTTTTTATGCCCCTTTGCAATATGTGTGCGATATGGACCAGGGCTTTACGCAGCTCATCAGTTTAAATGGCTGGCAAATGAGCCTGCAGCAAGTGGATACGGCCGGGCAACTGCAAACAGTGGCGGGTAGTCCCGAGCTCCGCATTCTATCTCCCCGAAAATTATCACTGCGCTTGTCGCCCGAACTGCTGGGTTTTCCGGCCAACTTGCACAACTTGCAGCTGCGCATACTCAGTTGGGACAGTGCCGGGGAAGGGGCTTTGCGGCCGCTTGCGGTACAGGCAGGCGACTACAGCTTTGGCGGCGCCAAAGGCCAAAACGCCCCCATGTGGATGGATCAGCTGCAGGCTAGCTGGTCTTTTGCAGCAAGAAGGTAGTCCGCCCTTTTGCCATTTTAGCATATTTGGCAAAACATAATACTATTGTGCCTGTTGAAGCAGTATCTTTGCGCCCGATTAGCTTTGAAGGTCTTATTCTCCTTTCTGTTACTTGTGTTGGTGAGTGGGTTCAGCGAGCCCATCGAGCAGGCTGTGTATGTGCCACAGGTAGCGGTTGTTTGTTTTGAAGCCGAGGAAGACGTAGTCCAGCTGGTGGCCAAGGATTTTCTTGTTCACCAAGAATCAATCCCGCACTTGCGCAGGCGGGAGCAATGCCATATTTCTTTCACACCCCTGGCCTTTGCCAGTCCGTTGCCCGATGTGCTCGGCTGTTTGTTTTACCGCAAGCGCCAATTGCAATTGGCCAATCTGCATTTAGTAACCGGTCCAGACGCCCCCGTTTACCGCCTTACCCCCTTTTAAACGAAGCCGACTGCGGTCTTTTCTCATTCGTTTAAAATACTACCCCATGTTTCAAAAATATTTATTGGCGGGAGGCTTGGTCCTCTTGACCCTGGCGTCTTGCAATCGCCCTGAAAAAAATGCAGCTGTTGAAGCCATATCGCTTCCTTTGTTAAAATTGGTGCCTACCGATACCGCTGTCGACATCGACTATGTGGCCGATATCCATGCCCAAAATTATGTAGAAGTGCGTGCCCGTTTTGGTGGCATGATCGAAGCCATTTTGGTGGACGAAGGCCAAAGGGTGAGAAAAGGACAGCCGCTTTTTAAATTATCGGCTACCGAGGCCGAGGCTGCCGTTGCGTCGGCCAGGGCGAGTGTGCAATTGGCCGAGGCTGAATTGCGCAAAACCAAGCTCGAGGCCCAGCGGGTGTTGGGATTGGTAAAAAGCAAGGTAGTAGCAGCCACCGAGCAGCAGTTGGCTGAGGCGGAAGTAGAAATTGCCAAAGCCAAGCTGCAGGATGCCAAGTCGAATTTACTGAGCCGCGAAAATCAACTCAGTTTTTCGGTCGTTACAGCTCCTTTTGCCGGTCGCATCAATCGCATTGTACTCAAAATGGGGGCGATGGTGGAGCCGGGTCAGCTCATGACCACCTTGTCGGACATCAGTAACATCTTGGCCTATTTCAGTTTGTCGGAAAAAGACTACCTCGAAAACCGTCGTTTGTTGCGGGCGGGGGAGGAAGGTTTGCCCAGCACGGCGCAATTGATTTTGTCGGATGGCACGCTCTACGAAAAAATCGGCACCATTGAAACGGCCGAAACCGAGTTTGACGAAGAAACTGGCACCATTGCCTTGCGGGCGCGTTTTCCCAACCAAAACGAGCTGCTCAAACACCGCTCTTCGGGGGTGGTGCGGTTGCAGCTGATCCAGCGCAACATCTTTATGGTGCCGCAGAAGGCTGTGCAGGAGTTGCAAGACAAGTACTTTGTATATGTAGTGGGCAGCAACCAGCTCGCCATGCTTCGGGCATTTAAGCCGAAGGGACGGGTAGGCAGTTATTACCTCGTAGGCGAAGAGCTGCAAGCCGGTGAGCAAATCATTGCCGAAGGGGTGCTTTCGGTGCGTGAAGGAAGCAAGGTGGTAGCCGCAACTGCGGTTCAAGGCACACAAGCAGCAAAGCAATAGTCATGGTAGAAACTTTTATCCGAAGACCAGTCCTCTCACTGGTCATTTCGCTCATGCTGGTGCTGTTGGGCATTTTAGCCTTCACCTCACTGCCCATCACCCAGTTTCCCGACATTGTGCCGCCTTCGGTGGTGGTAACCGCGCGTTATACTGGTGCCAATGCCGAGGTTTGTGCCAAGGCCGTGGCCACGCCCATTGAAAGGGCCATTAACGGGGTACCGGGCATGACCGCCATGCAGTCGGTATCTACCAACAATGGCGTTACCCTCATTCAGGTATTTTTTGAAGTGGGCATCGATCCCGATTTGGCCGCGGTAAACGTGCAAAACCGGGTAACCACTGTTTTAGATGAATTGCCCGAAGAGGTAATCAAGGCAGGGGTAACCACCGAAAAAGAGGTGAACTCCATGCTCTTGTACCTCAATTTGAGCAGCAGCGATCCCAGCGCTGACGAGGAATTCATCTACAACTTTGCCGACATCAACCTGCTGCAGGAGCTCAAGCGCATCAATGGGGTAGGCTTTGCCGAAATCATGGGTGCCAAAGAATACTCCATGCGGGTGTGGCTCAAGCCCGAAAAGCTGTTGGCTTACAAAGTAGGTACCGAAGAAATTATTCAGGTACTGCGCAGTCAGAACCTCGAAGCCGCCCCTGGTAAAATCGGCGAAAGTTCGGGCCGCTCCGAGCCCAGCATGCAATACGTACTGCGCTATGGCGGCAAGTTTTTCGACAAAAGTCAGTACGAAAACATTGTGATCCGCGCCGAGGAAGATGGTTCGGTGCTGCGGTTAAAGGATTTGGCGGAGGTAGAATTTGGCGCCCTGAGCTATGGCATGTCGTCGAAAACCGATGGCAAGCCCTCGGCCTCCATCATGCTCAAGCAGCGCCCGGGTTCCAACGCCCGCGATGTCATTAATGCGGTAAAAGAACGCATGGCCGAGCTCAAAGAAAGCTCTTTTCCTCCGGGCATGGAGTACAATTTTGCCTACGACGTGAGTCGCTTTTTGGATGCCTCCATCAAAGAAGTACTCAAAACCCTCATCGAGGCCTTTTTGCTCGTGTTTTTGGTGGTGTTTGTGTTTTTGCAAGACTGGCGATCGACCCTCATTCCCGCTCTGGCGGTGCCGGTGGCCCTCATTTCAACGCTCGCCTTCATGCAAATGCTCGGTTTTTCGATCAATTTGCTTACCCTCTTCGCTTTGGTGTTGGCCATCGGTATTGTGGTCGACAATGCCATTGTGGTGGTGGAGGCCGTACACGTAAAAATCCACCAATTGCACATGCCACCGCTTGAGGCCACCATTGCGGCCATGAAAGAAATCAGCGGTGCCATTGTGGCCATCACCCTGGTAATGTCGGCGGTGTTTGTGCCGGTGGCTTTTTTATCGGGACCAGTAGGTGTGTTTTACCGGCAGTTTTCGCTTACCTTGGCCATCGCCATTGTGATTTCGGGCATCAACGCCCTTACGCTTACCCCGGCATTGTGCGCCTTGCTCATGAAGCATACCCATGTGCCGCATCGCTCGCTTTTGGGGCGCTTTTTTGGAGGCTTCAACCGCCGCTACAATGCGCTAGAAGGCACTTATAAAGGCATTTTAGGCCGCATTGCCCCGCGCATGGGTTTGAGCATGGGCATTCTCACGCTCTTTTTCCTACTGACCTGGGGAACGGCGGCTGTGCTGCCCGGTGGCTTTATTCCCACCGAAGACCAAGGCATGCTGTACGTAAACGTGACCACCCCGCCCGGCGCCACCATGGAACGTACCGAGAAAATTTTGGATGCCGTACAGCAAATTGCCTCGCAGGAAAGTGCGGTAGAAAACGTAACCACCCTGGCCGGCTACAGCATCCTCACCGAAACGGCGGGCGCTTCGTATGGCATGGGCATGATTGGTTTAAAGCCTTGGGACGAGCGCGACGAATCGGTAAACGATTTGATGGCCACTTTGCGCCAAAAAACGGCGCATTTAACCGACGCCAGCATCGAGTTTTTCCCGCCACCCACCGTGCCGGGCTTTGGTAATGCGTCGGGCTTTGAGTTTAGGCTGCTCGACAAATCGGGTACCGCCAGCTTGGCGCGCATGGCCGAGGTAGCCGACTCGCTCGAAAAGCAACTCGCTGCCTCACCAGTATTGGCTGCTGCCTTCACCAATTTCGACCCGTCCTTCCCGCAATACCTTTTGCACATCAACCAGGACATGGCCGCTGCCAAAGGCGTGAGCATCGACAATGCCATGAGCAACCTGCAAACCCTCATCGGCTCGGTGTATGCCACCAATTTTATCCGCTTTGGCCAGATGTACAAGGTGATGCTGCAGGCCTTGCCTGAGTACCGCCAAAAACCCGAGGACATCCTCAAGCTCTACACCAAAAGCAAAGACGGAGAAATGGTGAGTTACGCCTCTTTTACCTCCATTGAGCGGGTATTTGGTCCCGAGCAGCTCACCCGTTACAATATGTACAACGCGGCTTTATTTACCGGCGATGCCGCTCCGGGCTACAGCTCAGGCGAGGCCCTGGCCGAAATTAAACGCATTGCCGAGGAAAATTTACCCCGCGGATATGCCTACGAATGGGCCGGCATGACCCGAGAGCAGGTATTGGCGGGCAACGATGCCATCTACATTTTTGCCCTCTGTTTGCTCTTTGTGTATTTGCTCCTGGCGGCCCAGTACGAAAGCTTCCTTTTGCCACTGCCGGTGCTGCTGAGCTTGCCTACGGGAATCTTCGGCTCCTTTTTCTTTTTATGGATAACGGGCTTAGAAAACAACATTTACGCCCAGGTGGCCCTGGTAATGCTCATAGGATTGCTGGGTAAAAACGCCATTTTGGTGGTAGAATTTGCCTTGCAGCGACAAAAAGAAGGGGTGAGCGAGCTCAAAGCCGCCATGGAAGGCGCCGTTTCGCGCTTGCGACCCATTTTAATGACCTCCTTTGCCTTCATTGCCGGCTTGCTACCGCTGGTGCTGGCTTCGGGTGCGGGGGAGATGGGCAATAAGTCTATTGGCATTGCCGCCGCTGGGGGCATGTTAACGGGCACGGTATTCGGCCTCTTCCTTATCCCCGGGCTCTTCGTTTTATTCGCCGCCCCGGGTCGCCGCAAGCGCCTCAAAGCCCTTCAAAAGCAACGTCAACCTAAAGCCTACCATTACGAATGAAAAAGTTATTAATAGGAGTGGTTTTAACCGCTGCTTTGCTGGCAGGCTGCAACCGATCGGCGCCCAAAACGCTGGCCACGCAGGGCATTCCCCTCGACAGCGCTCAAGTGGAACTGCCCAAGGTGCAAACTTGGTTTGTAACTCCTGCCTTGCAGCAGCTCATCGACAGTGCTTTGCAGCGGCAGCCCGATTATTTGAGCAATTTGGCCACCCTGCAACAAGCCCGGGCCGAGCTAATGGCCCGCAAATATGGCTTGCTGCCGGCTTTAGATGTTTTTGGTGGCCGTGGCTTGCGCCGCTTTGGCGAGTATACCATGGATGGGGTGGGTAATTTCGATACCAATTTTTCGCCGAACATTCGTCCCGACCAGCGCATGCCCAACCCCTTGCCCGATTACCAGTTAAGCGCCCGCTTGAGCTGGGAGTTGGATGTGTGGGGCCGACTGAGCAGTCTCAAACGCGCCGCTGCCAAGCGCTACCTGGCAACCGAGGCGGGATTGCATTGGCAAAAAACCTTGTTGGTGGCCGAAATAGCCACTACTTATTACGAGCTCAGGACCTTAAACGAGATCCAAACCATCGTTAAGCAAAACGAAACCCTACAGCTCGGCGGGCTGAACCTCGTGAAAATTAAGCTGGAAGCAGGCCGGGTAACCGCCTTGGCCGTGCAGCAGTTTGAGGCCCAGCTGGCCGAAACCCAGGCGCTGTTTCATGCCTTGGAGGGCGATAAATTACGGGCGGCCAACCGCTTGAATTTACAAATGGGGCAGGTGCAAGGACCGTTCAGCGACTCGCTGCTGGGAACAGATCTTACATTTGAGACGCTGCCCTTTAGCACGGTGCCTGCCAAGGCCTTGCTGGCGCGACCCGATGTAAAGGCCGCTGCCCTGCAGCTCGAAGCCGCAGGTGCCGATGTAAAAGCTGCCGAGGCTGCCTTTTTTCCGCAGCTTGTGCTGGGTCCCGAAATTGGTTTTCAGAGCTTTAATCCTGCCCAATGGCTCAGTCCCGCCTCCCTCGCCTGGAACCTCGTAGGCGGCATCACCGCTCCGGTTTTTGCCCGTGGCAATTTGCGGGCCGACTTAAAACGGGCGCAAGTGCAACAAACGCAAGCTTTTCAGGCCTACCGCAAAGCAGCGCTCACGGCTTACACCGAATTGTTGGATGCTTTACAGCAAGACCGCCAGCTGGCCCTGCAATTAGAGGCCAAGCAGCGGCAGGTAAGCAGTTTGAAAGAAGGGGTGAAGTCGGCCACCGAGCTTTTTGCCGCAGGTTACGCTACCTATTTAGAAGTAGTATTGGCGCAAAACAATGTGTTGGCGGCTGAAATTCAGCTGGCACAGGTGCGTTTGCAGCGCAAGCTCAACCAGGTGCAACTCTACCGTGCCTTGGGCGGCGGCTGGTAATTCCCCAGTCTTTAGCAGCTTTTTTTTAGATTCCTGGAGGGAGGATGCGCATATCCTGCTATCTTCCCTTCAGGTTTCAAAATTGCTTATGAAAAAGCTGCTCCTTCTTTTGTTGCTGTTGGTAGCCAGCAGCGGCTTACACGCCCAAACCCAGCCCACACCAGTGGCCGATAGCATGTACCGGGTGGTGAAAACCGACGGCAGTGTGTTGGTGGGGAAGTTGTTGCAGTCGGATGCCCGCGAAATTCTTTTCCGCACCCAGGATGGGCGTGAAATTTACATTCCCCAGCATGTCATCAAACGCATGGAGCCACTCCACGGCGAAAGGCCCAATATAAGCGGAGAATATGTGGGTGAAGACCGGTTTGCCACCCGTTACTTCATCACCACCAATGGCCTGCCTATCAAAAGAGGCGAGCACTATGTACAATGGAATTTATTCGGTCCCGATTTTCACTTCGCGCTGCGGGATGATTTAAGCGTGGGCCTTATGACTACCTGGCTAGGCACACCCCTCATTGGCTCCATCAAAAAAAGCTGGAAATTAAACGAGGTATCGCAGTTTGCGGTAGGTGGCTTGTTCGGTACGGGGTCGTGGATCATGCCCGATTGGGGTGGCGCTTTGCCCTTTGGTACAATTTCATTCGGCGATCGGCAAAAAAACATCGCTTTTTCGGGAGGCTATGGGGCCATTTGGGCCGATGGCACACGCCAGGGGCGCACTTTGCTGAGTGTGGCGGGGATGGTGAAATTGTCGCCACAATTGAGCTTGGTATTCGACTCCTTTATTATGCCTGCTGGTCCCGACCGCACCATCACCTACACCTTCGATGCCTATATTTTTGATCCGGTAACCAACACCGGTTATTATGAACCCCGCATAGGTACCTACGTTCAAAAGCAGCAGGCCTTTTCACTGCTCATTCCCGGCGTGCGCTGGCACCAGTCAGAAGGCCGCGCCATACAATTTGGCTTTTCAGGGGTGATTGCCGATGGCGAGAGCTTCCCAATTCCGATGGTGGTGTGGTACCGCTCGTTGAAGTAGGGGGGGATGCCCATTTTAGGGTGGCAAGTTGATTTTATAAGCGCGAGTTATTTTGGTAAAGACTTCTTAAGCCCTTAACGTCCAAGGCGAAAAGCGGGCAAAAAGAAAAACCATGTGCATTCAAAAAAAAAATTATATTTGCCCCATGCTTTTGCAGCCCCATACCAACGTTACTTTCGGCACTGTAATGCCTTTAGACGGCATTTATGCCCGCTGGTGCCGAATGCTGGCCTGATTGCTCCAGGCCCAAATTGCTGCGCGTTCCCCCGACTGAGGGTATAAATCGGTCGTAACACTACATTATTTTCATTTTTAATCTTCACAAAAGTGACGAAACACCCATTTGTGGTCAGGGTGGCCACAGGGAATGATTTGCATTATGCAGATCAAATTACCCAAGAAATGGAAACATCGGCCAAGGCCCGCGGGACAGGCATTGCCAAGCGCACACCAGCTTACATCAAAGCCAAGATGCTCGAGGGCAAAGCCGTGATCGCCGTGACAAAAGATGCTTCTTGGGTAGGTTTTTGCTACATTGAAGCCTGGGAACACGGCCGCTACGTGGCCAACTCAGGGCTGATTGTCTCACCAGAATTTCGGGGCAGCGGGGTAGCCCGTGCCATCAAGGCCGAAATTTTTAAACTCTCGCGCCAAAAATACCCTGCATCCAAAATTTTTGGGCTAACCACAGGGCTAGCGGTCATGAAAATTAACTCTGCCTTGGGCTACAAGCCAGTTACTTATTCGGAATTAACTACCGACGAGTCTTTTTGGGCAGGCTGCCAGAGCTGTGTGAATTTCGATATTCTGCAAGCCAAGGAACGCAAAAACTGCCTGTGTACCGGCATGCTCTACGATCCTGCCGAGGCCAACAGCCAGTCGGTACGCAAAGGTTGGCTTGGTGCAAAAACCGATGGCTTGTTGCGACGACGATCGCGGCCTTTTGCCGTACACTTCAAGCTGTACGAGCGCTGGTTAAGGTTTAAGCAGCATGTGCTTTTGCCTAGTAAAAAGCAACACTTGTCGCAATAGTTTTTATTTTAATGCTCCCTCATGACCAATAAAATATTGCTCGCCTTCAGTGGCGGGCTCGATACTTCTTTTTGTGTACGTTATCTGCAAAAAGACAAGGGCTATGAAGTCCATACGGCCACCGTACAAACTGGTGGTTTTTCTTCCGAAGAACTGGAGGCCATCGAAGCCCAGGCTTATAAATTGGGCGCGGTTAGTCATACCACGCTCGACTGCACCCACGATTATTACGAGCGGGTGATTCGGTTTTTGGTGTTTGGCAATGTGCTGCGCCATCAAACCTATCCATTAAGCGTGAGTGCCGAACGCATGTCGCAGGCCCTTGCCCTGGCCGAACATGCCCAAAAGCATGGTTTTACGGCCTTGGCACATGGCAGCACGGGTGCTGGCAACGACCAGGTGCGTTTCGATTTGGTGTTTCAGGCCCTGCTGCCTGAGGCTGAAATCCTTACCCCCATTCGGGAGCTCCGGCTTTCGCGGGCTGAGGAAGTGGCTTACTTGGCAGCCGATGGCATCACCTTTGATGCCCAAAAGGCTGCTTACAGCATCAATCAAGGCTTATGGGGCACTTCGGTGGGTGGGGTCGAAACCTTAAACTCGCTGGGGAGCTTGCCCGAATCGGCCTGGCCTACGCCGGTAACTGCTACCGAGCCAGTAACCATGGTGCTCTCTTTCAAACAAGGGGAGTTGGTGGGCTTAAACGACCAACATTTTACTCATCCAGTCGACGCCATCCGGGCCTTGCAGGCTTTGGCGGCACCTTATGGCATTGGTCGCGACATCCACGTGGGTGATACCATCATCGGCATCAAAGGACGCGTGGGATTTGAAGCCGCCGCGCCGGTGCTCATCATCAAGGCGCATTTGGCCCTCGAAAAGCACGTGCTCAGCAAATGGCAGCTGCAGTGGAAAGAGCAAGTTGGCTCGTTCTATGGCAATTTTGTGCACGAAGGCTTGTACCTCGATCCGGTGATGCGCGACCTCGAAGCCTTGCTGTTGAGCAGTCAGCAGCGGGTTACCGGCAAGGTACACCTGCGTTTGCATCCCTACCGCTTCGAAGTGCTGGGTATCGAAAGTGATTTCGACCTCATGGCGCCTGAATTTGGCAGTTATGGCGAGATGAACCGGGGCTGGACCGGTGCCGATGTGGCTGGATTTACCCGCATTTACGGCAACCAAATACGCATGCATGCGCAGCTTGGACGGAAAACGGAGGGGAAGTTATGATACGTATTGGCGTGATTGGCGCGGCAGGTTATGTAGGCGGAGAATTGCTCCGACTGCTTTTGCTCCACCCACAGTTGCAGGTGGTTTTTGCACAAAGCAGGCATTTAGCAGCTCAGCCTTGGTCGGCGGCCCATCCCGATTTAGCCTTGCTGGGCGATGGTGCTTTTGTGTCTGAAGGCGATTTATCGGCCGTAGACCTGGTTTTTTTGGCACTTGGTCATGGCGAATCGCTGCAATGGTGGCAACAAAACAAGCTGCCGGCCGGCTTAAAGGTGATCGATATGAGTCAGGATTTTAGGTTGGACGAAAAGGAAGGCTTTGTGTATGGTCTGCCCGAGTTTCAGCGCGAGCGCATTGCCGAAGCCAGGTATGTAGCCAATCCCGGTTGTTTTGCTACGGCCCTCCAACTGGCTTTGTTGCCGCTGGCAGCAGCAGGAGAATTAGCCGAAGTGCATGCCACGGGCATCACCGGCAGCACCGGCGCTGGCCGGTCTTTAGGCGAAACGAGCCATTTCAGTTGGCGAGCCAACAACCTGGCCGCTTATAAAAGTTTGCAGCACCAGCACCTGGCCGAAGTACAGCAAACGCTATCGAAAAGCGGGGGTGCTGCCTATCAAAACCTGCATTTTGTGCCCTGGCGTGGCGATTTTACCCGCGGCATTTTTGCCAGTCTGCAGTTCAAAACAGCACTTTCGCTCGATGCACTGAACAGTCATTATGCGGCCTATTATGCCGGCCATCCCTTCACGGCTTTGGCCAAGGGCTCGCTCGACCTCAAACAGGTTTTGCAAACCAACCATGCCTTGCTGGCGCTCGAAAAAGTGGGTGAGCAGGCCGTGGTGCATGTGGCCCTCGACAATTTGTTGAAGGGTGCGGCGGGACAAGCCGTGCAAAATATGAATCTGATGTTTCAACTGTCGGAGACCGCGGGATTGCGGCTTAAATCCGGCGCATTTTAGTAGTATGGCCTTATTCGACGTTTATAAATTACAGCCCATTACCCCGGTAAAAGCCAATGGCTCGTGGTTGTGGGATGAAAAAGGGCAGCGTTACCTCGATTTTTACGGGGGACATGCTGTGATCAGCATTGGACACAACCACCCACATTGGGTGGATGCCCTGCAAAACCAGCTTGGCCGCATTTCGTTTTACAGCAACAGCATCCAAAATCCGTTGCAGGAAGCGTTGGCGGAGCGTTTGGCCAAACAAAGCGGCTATCCCGATTACAGTCTGTTTTTGTGCAATTCGGGCGCCGAAGCCAACGAAAATGCCCTCAAAATAGCCTCTTTTGTCACTGGCAAGGCGGGAGTGGTGGCCTTTAGCAAAGCCTTTCACGGGCGTACTTCGGCGGCGGTGGCGGCTACCGACAATCCCAAAATTGTTGCGCCGGTAAATGCTGGTCACCAAGTGCGCTTTTTGCCCTGGAACGACATTTCGGCCCTCGATGAAGGCCTGGATGCGACCATTGGCGCGGTGCTCATCGAAGGCATCCAAGGCGTGGGTGGCATTCACGAACCCAACACGGCCTTTTTGCAGGAACTCGAACGTTTATGTACGCAGCGCAATATCTTGCTCATCCTCGATGAGGTGCAAAGCGGTTGCGGACGCACCGGCCAATTTTTTGCGCACCAATGGGCGGGCATCCGGCCGCCCCTCATCACCATGGCCAAGGGCATGGGCAACGGTTTTCCAGTGGGAGGGGTGCTCATTTCGCCCGAAATAGCCGCTTGGAGTGGCATGCTGGGCACTACTTTTGGTGGTAATTACCTGGCCTGCGCCGCTGCCTTGGCAGTTTTGGAGGTTTTAGAACAAGAAGAGCTTTTAGAGAATGCCTTGCGGCAAGAGCAGGTGATCAGACAAATGCTGTCGGTATTCCCGGGCATTACGCCCGTGCGGGGACGCGGCCTGATGCTGGGTTTTGAAGCGCCGGAGGGACTGCCGCTCAAGCAGCAATTGCTCGAGCAGCACCATATTTTTACGGGAGAGGCGGGTGTGCGCACCCTGCGTTTATTACCATCACTGGGCATTGGGACCGAAGAAACGGCTTGTTTCGCCGAAGCACTGCAATATTTGAGCAAGGAGGTGGCCTTATGAAGCAGTTTTTTAGTCGGGCCGATGTAGTCGACGGCGAAGCCCTCTTGGCCCAGGCCCGTGCTTACCGCGCGCAACCCCGCCGCGATTTTGGTTTGGGTACTGGAAAAACCCTCGGCTTGGTATTTTTTAATGCCAGTTTGCGCACCCGATTGAGTACCCAAATTGCAGCCCGTAACCTCGATTTGGAGGTACTGGTGATGAATATGAACCAGGACGGCTGGACCATTGAAACCCGTGAAGGAGCCGTAATGGATGGTGGTGCAGCCGAGCACCTGAAAGAAGCCGCTGGCGTTTTGGGTCGCTATTGCGATGTGCTGGGCCTACGCAGTTTTGCGGGTTTGCAGGATGCCGAAACCGACCGCGCCGATGCCCTTTTCCAGCAATTTGCCTCCTATGCCCGCAAGCCGCTGCTGAACCTCGAAAGCGCCACGCGTCACCCGCTGCAAAGTCTGGCCGACTGGCTCACCATCCGCGATCGGGCACCACAAAACCGTAAAATCAAAGTGCTGCTGCGCTGGGCACCCCATGTACGTGCCTTGCCACAAGCGGTACCCAATTCGTTTGCCGAATGGATGTTGGCCGACCCGCAAGTGGAATTGCACATCGGTCAGCCCGCCGGCTTTGAACTGCAACCAGAATTCTCAACCGGCGCACAGCTTCACCATACCCCTGAAGCGGCCCTGGCCGAGGCCGATTTTATTTATGTAAAAAACTGGTCGGCAACTACCCCTTACGGTCAAATAAGCAGCGACCCGGCATGGATGCTCAGCGAGCAGCAACTCCAGGGCAGCGCCGCCCACATCATGCACTGTTTACCCGTGCGCCGCAATGTGGTACTGGCCGACGAACTGCTCGATGGGCCCCGCGCCTTGCACCTCGAACAAGCCGAAAACCGCATTTGGGCTGCGCAAGCCACCCTGGCTAACCTCCTGCAGCCATGAAAAAGGTGTTGTATGTGGTCAAATTAGGCGGCGAAGTGCTCGATGATCCCAGCTTGTACGCCGCCACGCTGCAGCAGTTGCAAACCTGCGAGCATTCCCTTTTGGTGGTACACGGCGGTGGCAAAATTGCCAGCGAAATGGGCAAGCGCCTGGGCCTCGAGCCGCAGTACCACCAGGGCCGGCGCATTACCGATGCTGCTACTTTGGAACTGGTGACCATGGTGTACGGCGGATTGCTCAACAAACAGCTCACTGCCGCCCTCAGTGCAGGTGGAAGAACTGTCTTGGGCCTCTGTGGTGCCGATGCAGGCTTGCTGCCCGCCCAAAAACGTCCTGTGGGTGAGGTTGATTTCGGCTGGGTAGGCGATTTGTTGCCCGAAAAACTGCCGGTAGACCGCTGGGTGGGACTGCTGGAGGCTGGTTATACTCCTGTAGTGGCGCCTTTGAGTGCCGATGCATCGGGACAGCTCCTCAACACCAATGCCGATACCCTGGCGGCGCAGCTCGCCATTGCCTTGCAAAGCCGTTACGAAGTACGATTGCTTTATGCCTTTTCGTTACCTGGATTGCTGCGTGATGTAAAGGATACGGTCAGCCTGATTGAACAACTCGATGTAGTTTCTGCAAGCACGCTAAAGACCGAAGGTGTACTCCAAGACGGCATCTTGCCCAAGGTCGACAATGCTTTGCTGGCCGCCGAAAAAGGCGTTTCGCAGGTGTGGATTTGTCATGCCGAAGCACTAGCCGGGCATTTTACCGGAAACGCCAGCGGTACACAAATCATGGCCAGCAAAAAACCAGCGGACTTCACCGCCGAAACACCGCTGGAACTACTCACTGCACTCTTGCGCATCCCCGCCTTCAGCGGTGAAGAAGCTGCCAAGGCCGATGGGCTACAAGCCTGGTTGGCTACCAAAGGCATTCAAACCAAGCGCCTGGGCAACAACCTCTGGTGCGTGAACAAGCATTTCGATGCCCAAAAACCCACGATCTTGCTCAATTCGCACCTCGACACGGTGAAGCCCAATGCCCAATACACCCGCGATCCTTGGTTGCCCGAAGTGATGGATGGTAAATTATATGGACTCGGAAGCAACGATGCCGGCGGCGCTTTGGTGAGCCTCATTTTTACCTTTTTGGCCTTCGAAGCGGCGCCCAATCTGGCCTACAACCTTTGCTTTTTGGCCTCAGCCGAAGAAGAAAACAGTGGCTCAGGCGGGGTGGAGTTGGTTTGGTCGCATTTGCCAGCCATCGATTTTGCCTTGGTGGGAGAGCCTACCAGCGGCGAGCTGGCTGTAGCCGAAAAAGGCCTGCTGGTGGTAGATGCCACCGTTCACGGCCAAGCCGGTCATGCCGCCCGCGAAGAAGGCGACAATGCCCTCTACAAAGCCCTCGCCGATTTGGAATGGGTGCGCAACTACCGCTTTGAGCGGCTATCCGATACGCTGGGCCCGGTGAAAATGACCGCTACCATCATTGCGGCGGGGAGCCAGCACAATGTGGTGCCCGGCACTTGCCGCTATACGCTCGACATTCGTCTCAACGACTGCTATACCCACGAAGAAGTGCTCGAAATCCTGCAAAAGCATTTGCTAGCCGAGCTGCAGCCGCGTTCTTGCCGCTTGCGCCCATCGCATTTGCCCAGCGGCCATCCCTTGCGCCTGCAGGCCGAAAAGCTGGGCATGCACTGCTACGGTTCCCCCACTACTTCCGACCAGGCGCTCATGCCGGTGCCCTCGGCCAAGTTGGGTCCCGGCGACTCCGCCCGCTCGCATACCGCCAACGAATTTATTTATGTAGAACAATTGCAGGCAGGGGTAGCGCTCTACAGCCGCCTGCTTCAACCCTTATTGCTACCATGAAAAAACTTTGGGACAAAGGCCAAAGCCTCGATGCCGACATAGAAGCCTTCACCATTGGCCAAGACCGCGAACTCGATTTGCGCCTGGCGCCTTACGACGTACTGGCCAGCAAGGCCCATGCGCAGATGTTGTGCAAGGTAGGCTTGTTAACCCAAGCAGAATGGCAGCAGCTGGCACCAGCTTTTGATGTTTTGTACGAGGAGGTGCAGCAGCCCGGTTTTAAGCTCGATGAAGGGGTAGAAGACATCCATTCGCAACTCGAAGGCATGCTCACG
This sequence comes from Sphingobacteriaceae bacterium, assembly GCA_030682795.1. Taxonomy (GTDB): domain Bacteria; phylum Bacteroidota; class Bacteroidia; order UBA7662; family UBA7662; genus PNNG01. Next base: position 8,712 of record JAUXNJ010000006.1, on the reverse strand, counting down.
GCGCGTTTGGGCGAGGTGGGCAAGAAAATTCACAGCGGTCGTTCGCGCAACGACCAGGTGCTGGTGGCCTTGGCTTTGTATTACCGTGCGGCAGTGAACCAACTGCGTGCCAATTTGGCTGCCCTCGTGAGCAGTCTGCTCGATGCCGCCGAAAAACATCAAGGGCACCTCATGCCGGGCTATACCCATATGCAAACGGCCATGCCCTCCTCATTTGCGCAGTGGTTTGCCGGTCATGCCGAAAACCTGCTCAACGACCTCGAACAAAGCGAGGGAGTGCTCCAATACCTGGGCCGCAATCCACTCGGCAGTGGGGCAGGTTATGGTACTTCTTTTCCTTTAGACCGCGCCTTTACCGCCGAGCTGTTGGGCTTCAACGGCTTGCACTACAACGCCATTGCCGCGCAATACAGCAGGGGTAAAAACGAGCGCCTGCTCACCCAATGGCTGGCCGAGCTGGCGCATGGGTTGGGACGATTGGCCATGGACATTTGTTTGTACAACGGCCAGGAATTCCGATTTTTCGTGCTGCCCGACGCCTTTACCACCGGCTCTAGCATCATGCCGCACAAAAAAAATCCAGATGTGTGGGAGCTGCTGCGCGGTCATGCCAACCGCCTCCAAGCCCTGCCCAATGAAGTGCGGTTGCTCACTTCCAACCTGCCCACAGGCTATCACCGCGAGTTTCAGTTGTTGAAAGAAGCTGTTTTTCCGGCCATCGACCGCATGGAAGCCCTGCTATTTATCGCCAAAAAAGGGGTGGAGGTGCTACAAGTAAGGCCAAACATCCTCCAAGACCCGCTGTATCAGTCGGTTTTTACAGTTGAAGCCGTGAACGCCCGCGTTTTACAAGGCCAGTCGTTTCGCGATGCCTATCGAAGCGTGGCGGCCGAGGTTTCGGATGGCACCTTCAGCTGGAAAGCTGAGCTACAACATTCCCATGCTGGAAGTATAGGTGATGTTGGTATGGATGTACTACGCAAGCGCCTCGTAGCAAGTGTCGATATTGAACAGTCAAAGGCCCTGTAGTTCATTTTCTTACCAGCCATAGCCTGTTGCCAGCAAGATGGCCTTTAAGAAAGTGCCTCGCCTTAATTTGCTTTGAAAGGCATACCTGCCAACTCTGGTTTGAGTAGTTCAGTATGCCTTTCAAGCAATAAAAGCTTTATTCTGTTTGAAAGCTGTAGCGTACTACCTGCCACAACTGTTTACCTCTTCGGGAGGATGCCTAAAATCACTCGCCATTCATGATTCCAATAGAAACTATCATGTTTGCAAGGATGATGCCCCCAGGAATCATTAACAGCAAGAGTATCTCAGGGAGTCCACTCAGAAGCGCCAGGCCCAAAAGCAAAATTACAGAAATTATCGACACCACCATACCGATGATCACCCCAAACTTGGCCATCCACCTATTAGTGTAACGGTCTGGCGCTCTTTTGATTTGCCGCAGTGCCACGGCACCGGTGGTTAAGGCGGGAAAACCTAACCAAACGAGCGGAGGAATAAAGGTCATTACTGCTAATACAAACGAAGCAATGGCTAAGGAGTTGTGTGGGTTTTTATTGGCTAATTTTTTGAAAAAGCCCAACTTTCCACGCTGCATGGCGGTTTGCCGAGTAAGTTGGTTTGCTTTGGGTAGCGCTGAAGTGGGATTTTGAAATGCATGGGACGACCAAAAATCGTTGGCCTCCTGCTCATCATGCATCTCAGCAAGCACCACAGGAGGTTGAAGCGATTCAGCTGAGTTTTTGGCATCGCTGGCCGTTGCTTGATGAAGCGCTTTAGGTGGAATTTCAGATTTTTTGGCCACAATTACATCTTCATGCAGCACATAATGCTCATCGCTCGTTGAAAGTAATTTACCGGTTTGCATAGAGCAAGAAGTGGAAATGGCGAGCAAGCCAAACACCAAGCTGTGGTAATAAAAGTTTTTCATGGTTAATAGTTTAGTTTTGATTGGAAGGTAGAGTCAGTCGATCATTAAAAAGCAGTGACATTTTCTACAGATTCCCAACGCTTTACAGGAATTAGATGGCCATAGATCTGCTTTAAAAAAGCTTATAAAGCTGGTTAACTACATTGCTTATTAAAAGGTGTAAAACCAAGAGCAAAGGGGCATTGGAAAAGAAAATGCCTCTACGGCTCCATCGGTTACTTGTCGTACCGAAACCCCGGCTAGTGAGAATTGAAAAGCGCTGTTTTCAGTGCTATTGACACGCATGCCTGGCATCATAAAAAACGCAAGGGTTTCTCGTTTTTCGATTCTGCGGGTGATGACGGTGGTTGAGAAGCCTGTATTTCGGTTGTATTCGTTTTGGTAGCGGTTTGTTGGCACATCTCTCTTAAAGGAGCCCAACATGGAGTCGAATACAAAACTGGCCCTTTTGCCGATGCGCACAAATCCAGCCAATGAAAACATGGGGCCTGCGAATATTGGATTCTTGATGTTTTCGTAGGAAGGCGTCAGATAGGCGTAGTTGTAAGTTCCTGGTAGCGCTAAGGAAGTGGTTCCGCCTTGCCAATGCAGTATTCCACCTCCAACGGTCAGGTTCTTGTCGCGGTCACCAAAAGTAACATTCGCGAAGTGTAAGCCCCCAAAGCGACTGAAGTTGCGGATGTAACCACTTGTTGCTAATATAGAGCCAACGGAATAGTTTATCTTTTCGTTTTCAGTAGGAATAGTGTATTTAACAGCCAAACCAATCGGGCTCCCAATCCAAGTGCTCATTACACCAATGTTTAGCCGATTGCTCACGGCAAAATGAAATTCAGGGCCGTATAAATTGAGCATATAGTAGTTCTCGCCCTTGTTTATAGGCAAAGCATTGGTGGTAAAGCTGTAGCGCGTACTAAAGGGATTGTTGGGTTTAAACTCGTTTTCGAGGAGGTCTTTTTCTTTTATGATGGGCCGCATTTCTTTGATGTCGGCTTTGGGAATATATACTTTTCCCAATTTTTCGGTTTCAATAAGTACCTCTCGGCCATCGTCCTGAAGCAAATAGCCGATATACTCGGTGCCATTTGATTTAATTACAATGTAGAGTTGTTTGCTGTTATCGGGCGAGTTTTGTGCGCAGGCCCTTTCAGGGGATGACAATAAGGCAATTGATGCCAGGAGGAAGAGTAACAATTTTTTCATGGTTTTAGGATTTAGTGGATGGTTAAAAGTGGTTTCACAGGTTTAAAAATGGATCAGATACCCTGGAATCAAATAAATACCAGGGCGTGGCATTTAGTCCAGACCTCCGTGCTTTTAAAGCCGTTAGGAAAAAGGGACTGTTGCTTTTTTCGTAAGTGTTTAAGTGTTGCATGGTTTGGTTCTCCGTTTTTTTATTGGAACGAAGCTACCCCCACAAATGAGCGCACAAAAACGGATTTACGCAGGCATCAGCTATTGAGTTGCGATTTTCGCAATTTATTAGCTGCCCATGCCCAACACCAAGCTTCTAAAAATGAACACCGCATCGATCACACAAGGAATTGTGTCTTTTTCAAATAATTGCTTGCCTGGAAATTGGATAATGATAAAATCTTTTGCTTTTGGCAAAGCAAGGTTTACTACTCCTGAGCAATGGCTTGTAGGATTTGTGAACTGGGTATAGCAGTTGCACGAACTGCCACCTCGACCTGCAGCAGGAGTGGTGGCTCCTTGTTGCATCTCTACCCAGGCATCCTTCAAATCCACCAATCCCGCATCCAACGGCAGGCTTTACTGCCCATCTAAAAAGCAAAAGGCATCCTCGTTGCTGAGAATGCCTTGTTGTTTAAACGGCTGGTTTCAGCTCTAGTATGCTGGAAACCGGGTGAAATAATGCGCTGCCTGCCTCAGTACGCTATGCCAATGCTGTAGGCAAATTGGAACCTGGGTGTAATAACCCGCTGTTGTTCGCCTGTAAGACTGTTTAGGTTATAAAAGTTATAACTAGTAGTGCCAGGCGTACCTGAGGTAATGGTAACAGCTTGGTAAGCCGACGAAAGCCGCATATTGGCCCCAACGCCAATGCTGACTTCATTTAAAATTTTGATTTTCTTGCCGTAGGTCCACTGCCGGCCAAAGCGCAGCATGGCCGTGTGTAGTTGCAAGCTCGCCGTATCGTTGCCGCCCGCAAAACGCTCCCTGCCGTAGTCTTTCATCAAAAAATCGGCCTGCGAAAATTGATACTGAAATTGAAAAAAAGGCACATTGTGGGTTTCTTTATCCTCCGTAAAAAAACGCGCCGAAAAACCGATGGTAGGAATGTTGTTTCTTAAAGAGCTGCCGTTGAGTAACAGGTTGCCATATGATTGGCTAGACCTCACCACGGGACCGTCGAATTCGCCGTCAAATACGCTGGCGGGACCAAAGGCGTTGATAAAAAGACCGCCAGCTCTGTTATGCCAACCTGCATCTAACGACAGGTTAAACCACTTGGTAAGGCTCCGTTCAAAGCCAAAATAGGTGGTGGTGTACCACAAACGGGCGGGATAAAAGCGAATGGCCCAATCAAAATCACCCTGATAAACATCATTGCTGGTGCCGCTGGTAGCTTTCAAAAATTTAGCATTGCTTGGTGGCGTGTAAAATTCATCACGTGGATCTTGCTGCGCCAAGGCCGAAAAAGGCAACACCAGCAAGGTCAACAGCCCTATGGCTAGCTGCTTACGGAATCGTAGAGGGATATACATTTTATAGTTCATATTGCTGGATTAAAGCCAAGGCCCACTTTTAAGCGAAAGCCAATAACTGGTACATAGCTGCTGGCGTAATCGAGCTTTTGGTAGTTAAAAGCGTTGTTGTTGCCAGTTATGTTTGTTCTAGAAAAAGTAGGTGCCGTAAATATGTTCATGCCTACTACCACACCATACTCCACCACAAAAGGAAGCCGTTCGCCAAGCAACATTTGGGCACCTAAAAATAAGTTCACTTGCTGGCGGCGCATGAATCCATCGCGACTATCGGCTTGAATAAAATTGCGCGAAATGGTATCGCTTAGCGTATACCGCATGTGTTGAAATTGGTAGCCCAGTTGCAACATATAGGCCACATTTTGTCCCTGCCGGTCGTCGTTGCTAAACAAATTCAGCTGAAAGCCCAGCGAGGGCACCGCATTGCGGCGTGGATCGGCCCACGACAACAGCGATTGGTAGTCGAGCGCCGTAGCTGCATATCGGCCGAAACCCAAGTCAAGCGACTCTGAAAGTTGCGCCCAGCCATCTAAGTTGTTGTTGGTAATAAACATATCGGTTTTGTTGCTCAACACACCCAACAGTGGTTCTATGCTCAGCCAATCGTTGATGCTCATTTCAAAGCCCAACTGGTGGTGACCGCGAAGCCCTTTGGTGAGGTCGTATTTGAGCGCGTACAAAAAGGGCGCATCACTGGCCCGCGCAAACAAAGGCTCACCACTGCCTTTGATACGCTTAGCCTGACTGAATTTCGCACTGCTTGGAGGCGTATAGAGTTGGTCGAGCTCGTTCGACTGGCCGTACAGCAGTTGCGCCGGTAAGCTTAAAAACACAAAAAGTAGCAGCCGCACCCTATTTGGTTTTAATAATCACCACCAGGTCTTTCACCAGCTTAATGCGTTCTTCGAGCGACACATTGCTCACGGCTTGGTTGGGCAACTCGAGGTTTTCGGGCAGCAACTCCACCAAATTCACCAAATAAGCCGTTTTAATGGCATATGACACGTTATCGGTGTTTTTAACAATGGCATTCACTACGCCTACCAATTGACCCTGGTCGTTAAACAAAGGCCCACCGCTATTGCCTGGCTGCACCGGCACGGTGGTTTGGTAGCTGTTAATGTTTTGCTCATAGCCCGTACGCGCACTTATTTTGCCATCGGTAAACTTTACCTCCTTGCCCATGCCAGTTAAGGCCAGGGGATAGCCCAAGGTAAACACCGCCGAGCCCACTTCTGCCAAACCATCTCTTTTAATTTGGTAGGGGATGGCCGTCAATGGTAAAAACTTGCTGTCTTCAATTTTAAGGATGGCCAAATCATTGGCTTTGTCAACCATTTGTACTTTGGCCGTATAGGTGCTGCTTGAATTGCCGTTTTTCACTTCCACCTGAATGTTCTTGGCATTTTCAATCACGTGGTGGTTGGTGGCTATGTAGCCGCTTTTGTGGATGAAAAAGCCGCTTCCGGTGCTTTTAATGCCTTGGTCTTTGCCATCGCTCATGGTGCCGCTCTCGCTCAGCGATTTCCATACCAGGCGTTCGGCGGTTACTTCACCTTTGCCACCTACCAAGATGCCGTATTTATTGCCAGGGAAAATGAGCTCGCGGCGGTTCACAATATTGCCGTTGATGGTCAATACAGCTTTTTCATCGGTTTGAAGCACCTTGAGTACGTTGGCTTCTTTGGTGCTGATTTGGCTCGAATAAAGCGGCTCGCTCATGCCCACATAAATGCCCTCGAACACCGATCCCGCCAAATAATAATTGCCCGAAATCAGGAAGAAACTGTAGTTCTCCCAATCTTTGAAGCCCAAAATCAAGCCGTAATAGCCTTTTTTGAGGGAGGTGTTTAATACACTGGTTTCAATCGAATAATTTTTGCCGTTAGGTCTTGGGAAAATCACAAAGCGACTGCAGCCCTGGGTCGACTTTCCGCCCAAAATCAGGCGGCCTTCACTCAATCGGGCCAACGACTTATCGCTATCGTAGAGGTCCCAGTCGTTAAAATTATCGTCGAACTCTTCGGTGATGGTGAGACTCTTTTCGCCGCTTTCGGAGTATTCAATGTAGGGCTCGCGACTCGGTTGACCGTTGATGAAGGTGCGTTCCGACTTTATTTTACCACTTTCGTAGTACTCAGTTTCCTGTCCGTTTTTAAGGCCCTTATTGTTGAATTGGATGATTTTGGAGGGTTCTCCATTTTTGTAATACCATACACACTGACCAGCATACTGGTTTTTGAGCTCATTTTGTTGGTTCACCTGTAGGATACGGCCCTCAAAATACAGCGCATCACCATTTACATAATAGGCTTTGTAATAGTCGGCCGAATCGGGCGTAGCGCTGCGGTAATACAAGGCCGTTTGTGCCGAGGCCCGTTTGCCGTTGCGGTCAAAATAAATTTTGTCTTGCGCTTCCGCAGCCCAATGGCCTAAAAACAAGGCGCAAAATAGAAGGAGTTTCAGTTTGTTCATGGCTTTTCTTTGTCTTTGTTGTAGCGAATTACCAGCTCCCGGAGGCGCTGTGTACCTACTTGTTTATCGGTTATTTCTTTGCGTATTTCAGGATGGTCTTCAAAAAACCAGGGCCCCCTTTTTCGAAATTGCTTATCAAATACTTTTTGGCTCATGTTGGTGCCGTTGCCATCGTTGTAAAAAAAAGCATCCCCCACTTTGTAGGCGTCTTGGGCGTCGGGACTTTTTTTAATGAAGTATTCGTAGTGGATGCGCGAATGCTCAAAGCTGTACAGCGTCATAAAACCAGCTTCCTCCAAAAACAACACATGCAACCCTAGGCTCCTGTTCATAAATCGCTTCCGAAGATTCACCACTTCGTACGTAAAATCGGTGCTGCCATTGCTGGTTTTGATGCGGTAAACATTCTTGAGCCGCATGCGTTGGAGCTTGCCACGGGGGTCGGCGCTGAAGGTAAGCGAATTGGCGCCCACCACTATGGGCTTTACATAGCCTTCCAGCTCTGAGCCGTCGGTTAAATACAAAATTACAGGCACCCGTTCTTGCGCCCAGCCCATGGTCGACAAGCAGAGCAACAGTACTATCAGGAGGGTTTTGCTGGCGTTCATTGCCCAGCTTTATAGGTGTTGTAGCGCCTTACCAAGTCGTGTATCTTTAAAAAGTCGGCCTTGCCCTCGGCAAATTCTTTCGAAATTTCGGGATGATCTTGAAAAAAGGCTGTGGTATTTTTGGTAAAACTTTTGTTTATCCTTATTTCCTGTTTCGGATAGCGCTTGGTGGTGTTGGGTAAATAGGTAAGTGTGGCGAAATAAGCCCCTTTGGCTTCGGGATTAGGCTTGATGTAATAGCAAGGGAATTCGCCATTGTAGTAGTACAAGTTCATATGGCCTTCAACCATCAATTGCAGCAACAGGGTGTTTTCTTTTTTATCGGTTTTGGAGTTGAGTAAGTGCACCACTTCATATACATAGGTGCGGCCTTCTTCAGTGGTAATCATGCGTTTTACGAGCTCTAGCTTCATTTTATTGAGCTGCCCTTTGGGTTCATCGCTGTATTCAAAAGTCTTGGCGCCATGGTAAAAGGGCTTGAGGTAGCCCGAAAGCTCCGAGCCATCGGTCAGTTGAAAAAGCACGGGCACCCTGTTTTGCGCCCAACCAGGGATAGAAAATAACAGGAAAGCTATAAATACCAGTTGTTTCATGTGCATGAAGTGATTTAAGCTGCAACAATACCAAAAAAACTCGATTTCGAGTCGTGTTTTTCAAAATTTTAATGTGTTAACACTGAGGTAATATGGGGGTTCAAAATTCAAAGTTCAAGTTGAGGGGAGCTGTTGTGTGTAATTAACGGATGCCGGTGCCTGAGCAGTAAATTACCGGTCCCTGAGCGCGAAGCAGTCGAAGGGAGAGGTTTCCAAGATCATAAAGAGTCCTTTCAGCGCCTCTTTTTTTAACACAGAGGATGGGCTTGACCGGTTTGTCATGCATGAAAATTCAAACCTTTTCGTTCGCTGATGTTTGTTTAGGTGCAGTTAGGGACGGGGTACAAAGATGTAGCCTTTCCTCTGCA
>JAUXNJ010000042.1 GCA_030682795.1 Sphingobacteriaceae bacterium | reverse complement strand
AGGCTTTCTCTCCTTGTTAAAATGGCAGTTTCACGTTGAAAAGGCTGTTGGGGTGCAAGACGCGGCCAAAGTAGGGAGAGGAGGCCTTTCCTCGGTTGAGACTTGACTCGAAGGAACACAGATGGCTGTTACACAGCCAAGTAAAAATATGAGGCGTGAATGGTGAAGGTCATTTTCAAAAAGGAAGTTGTAGGGCTTTTTTTTTAACACAGAGCCTTATTTTCGGAGGCTTCGTCTCCTTGTTAAAATGGCAGTTTCACGTTGGAAAGGCTGTTGGGGTGCTAGAAGCGCCTCTATTGCCCTAAAATTACCTCATTCCTCCTCGGTAACATCACGCAGCTGGCCTTCGGAACTGGCCACCACTACCGCCACAGTGGCATCACCGGTCACGTTCACAACAGTGCGAACCATATCGAGGATGCGGTCGACCGCCACCACGAGTGCAATGCCAGCGGTATCAAGGCCAACCGACTCCAGTACAATCACCAGCATCACCATGCCCGCACCAGGAACGCCCGCCGAACCAATGGAGGCCAAGGTAGCTGTGAGCACAATGGTAAGTTGTTGGGTAAGACTGAGGTCTGTACCAAATGCTTGCGCAATAAACACCGTAGCCACAGCTTGGTACAAACTGGTGCCGTCCATATTGATGGTGGCACCCAGCGGCAGCACAAAACTCGATACTTCATCCGACACGCCAAGGTGGTCTTCCACCCTTTCCATGGTTACCGGCAGGGTGGCAGAACTTGAGCTGGTAGAAAAGGCCAGCATTTGCGCTGGTGCAATGCCTTTAAAAAAACGGGCGTATTTAAACTTGGTAAAAAGCTTAAAAATGAGTGGATAGATGATAAAAATCATGGCCCCTAAGCCGATGATTACGGTAAGGCTGTACATGCTCAAGGCCTGCAACAGCTCAATGGCATCGGCAGGATTGTTGCCTGCAAATTCGGCAATAAGCGAGGCCAACAAGGCAAAAACGCCATAAGGCGCCATGCCCATAATCAAATCTACCAGCTTGAGGATGATTTCGTTTACCCCTTCAAAAAAGCCACGCACATGAGTAGTTTTTTCGCGGGGCAGCAAAATGAGTGCAATGCCAAAAAAGACAGCGAAAAATACCACTTGGAGCATATTAGTATTGTCGCCGAGGGCCTTGAAGAGGTTGTCGGGCACCATGTCAACCAGCGGCTGCAGCGGTCCTTGCTCGGTTACCATTTCGGCTTTTTCTGATTTGGAAGCGGCTTCGGTGGCGTAACGGGACTTGAGTTCGTCGCGTTTTTGGGTAGAAAGATAGCTACCTGGCTGCAGCACATTTACTGTAACCAAGCCGATTGTAATGGCAATGACGGTGGTGGCCAGGTAAATGCCGATGGTTTTGCCGCCGAGACGCGATAATTTACTCACATCACTCAAGCTCGATACCCCTACAATCAAAGAGGCTACCACCAAAGGCATGGCGATAAGCTTGAGGAGGTTAACGAACACCGTTCCCACGGGTTTGATCCAGTCGAGCACAAAGTCGTTCCAACCCATGCTGCTCGACAACAAGCCAAAAAGCACGCCTAAAACCAGGCCGATGATGATTTTCCAGTGGAGGGCGAGCTTCTTCTTTTTCATGGAACATTTATTTTCGGCTCGAATTTACGGTTTCAAGGCCGAAAGCGGAAAATTAAGGGGGGATTATCGCTGGAAAGAATTTAAAATTTGCCCCAAAAATGTAGCCCTGTTTAAAAGCGCTTGATTGAATGGGGTCTATTTTAAATATAGGGTTGCCTATCTAGGCGAAAATGAATAAAAGACCCTTTCGAAAATAGAGGTATCACCTCAAGCAACTTGGCAAAGCATCATTGCAATTATTTGTCCGCTTGACCATCGAAAATTTCATGTAATTTTTGTTGCAGTAGTTTTTTATCAGGAAGTTGAGTTTTATATTCTGCAACCATTGTCGGTGAAAGGCTTCTACTTAATGCATATTCTACAACTTCACTGTCTTTATCTTTGCATAGCAAAACGCCAATGCTTGGATTTTCATTTGGTTTTTTAACATCTCGATCTAGCGCTTCTAAGTAAAAATTCAATTGGCCTAAGTGATCAGGTTTAAATTTGTCGGCTTTCAGCTCAAAGGCCACTAAACACTGAAGTCCTCGATGGTAAAAAAGTAAATCAATGTAGAAGTCGCTATTACCTACTATAAGCTTAAACTCTTCCCGAATAAATAAAAAATCTTTCCCAAGTTCGAGAATGAAGTTTTTCATTTGCCTTAAAAGTTCCCGTTGCAATTCCCCCTCATTATGCCCCTCGGTTAAGTTTAAAAACTCAAAAACATAACTGTCTTTGAAAGTATTTGAAATGTCGTTTTTAATTTCTCTCACCGCTGGTGAGAGTATTGCATCACCGATCATCATTCGTTCAAAATAGCTTGCTGATATTTGTCGATCAAGTTCACGCTTACTATATTTTTCCTCTTTGGTGCGTTGAATATAAAACTCCATTTCTTCAATGGTTTTGCACCGTGAAAAAATCAACAAATTATTTGTCCAACTAATTTCTCTTAACAGCTTTGACAGTTTCGGAAAGTCCTTGTAGGTTTCATAAAACTGTTTCATTCTCCAAATATTCTTATCGGAGAATCCTTTAATTTCAGGTTCGTATGTCTGAATATAGTTGGCTAAGTCGGTCACAACAGCATCACCCCATTCTGATTGTTTAATTTTATTACTTATGTACTCGCCCACAAACCAATAAAGATTAATCAGTTCAGCATTTACGGCCTTTAATGCTAAAGTTCGAGATAGCTTTATTTGCTGAATTATATCTTTAAAGCGATTATCCATAAGTTGAGTGCTTATGATACAAATTTATGGCTTTCCAGTTGAGTTTCTTAGCAACAAGCTGCTTGCAGCAATTTGTAAAAAAGTAGCATTTGTTCAATCAGAGCTTAGCCATCCTCCTTCTCAACCAATGGTCGGCGAGCACCAGGGCCGTCATGGCTTCTACGATGGGCACCGCGCGCGGTACCACGCAGGGGTCGTAGCGGCCTTTGGCTTGTAGCTCGGTGGCTTCGCTATTCACAACAACCAGCTTTCTGAATTGAGCTGTCCCGGCACAAGCTCCTGTATAAAACACACGATTATATGTATTATATGCATATTTGAAATAAATATCAGAAAATGTTTGGAGATGTAAAGATGTTTTTTTTTTTTGCAACGTCAAATCTTAAAACACTTTGTATGAAAAAACTATTTTTTATCCCAATGATCACTATTTTTGGATTGTTGAGCTGCAGCAAAGAAAAAAAAGAAATGCTGCCTGCCGAAAAGGTGCAAATGACGTACAAGATCCAACCTGCTAAAATTGGGGAGCTCAAGGGCTTCGCAGAGGCACTGCGTGCCGGCAAAGCGGTTCGAATTACGGAAGAAACTTATTCTGAGGATGAGTTTTGGCTATATGCCGAAGCCATCGTGAATAGTTTGGTGGTTGAGTTTAGCTTAACACCTGAAATTACGCAAGAACGCAATCTGAGTGTTAATCCCCAAGTAACCGAGTTCAACACAACTAACCTGCTCCAAGTTATCAATGATTTTCAAGTTGCCATTCAAACCGACCTTACAGAGGTAACTTTCGACACTGAGGGCACGCCATATGCCCACGTGGTGGATGTGCGGTGGGAACAAGGTGGGTCTATTGAGCTGCTTTACATTGCTGGCATTACTTCGGGTGTTAGCTTTAACCCTAACCTCAGCTACCAAATGTCTTGGGCAAGCAACTCCACCTGTGATGAATATGCGCTCAATGGCTATATGCAAAGCATCATGTATAACTATTGGAGCAGTCAGGCTAGCATTGGCGCACAATATAGGCCCAATTATCTTTACAGCCCACCTCTTTGGAATCATAATTACATTCCGTGTTGTTGGACTTATACCGAAGTGGAAACCAGAACTATTGACTTTGCTGACCAAAATCAAAGACAGTATTACCAAGTAGGCCCTTACCTTCAATTATGGCATAGAACTATGCTTAACGCAACTGCAGCTCCGGTTTGCCTACCCGACCTTGTGCAAATAGGTGATTGGACCTGGCCACGAACGGTTGCTGGACATGCCAATGGAACTGCTTTCACAGGGATGATGCTCAATCCAAATCAATATAGCCATTTCTTTAACCCGAATGGTTTGGTATTGGTAGGTTTTGCGATTACTCCAGAAAGCAAAATACCTGAACTCGCGAATACAGTCAGATTCCATCCTCAACAAATGGAGCATTGGCATAAACTCACATTTAGCTACGGGAGACAAATCTCAACAACAGGCTCAAACGAATAAAGTATTTCCCCTTGGACTCAAGTGAAGTTCAAGGGGAAATTCTCAACAGTGTTCAATATGTAGTTATGAAAGAAAAAACCGCTTCATTGGTCATCATTTTCCTTATTTTAATGACATCTCTTAGCTATGGGCAATCATTTCCATCTGGGATAGTGATACAAGATGGCAGTCAAAGAAGCACCACACCTTATCAAATTCTTGAAGTAAGTTATGAAAAAGTACTGCTTTTTTCAACTGGTTATTTAAGTGGCGCTCCATTCAAATTGGACTTATTGGACAATTACGGAAGGAGAATTTCTACTTATTATGACGACTCAATCGTGTTAGAAAATGTATCCATTCAGAATAATAAAATCCTGGTACTAACACAAAAGTTCAGTAATTTTCCTAGTGGAGAAAGAAGTTTATTGGTTTTTGACACTTTATTAAACATCATTTCAAATTTTCAAGTAATCAAACAAAATTGGCCTAGAAACAACTTCGCAAATCGATCTTGGGAACCCCAAATTCTGAATGGGAAAGTGGCCTATTTTGGCATGTTCTTCAACCATCAACCAAATGAAGCAAATCGAATTTTTGGATGGCTGATGTTAAACGAAACTTATGACACATTAAGTGCATATCCATATACTGTACCAACGGACAGCTTTTCAATTTATAGCCTTTATCAGGGTAGTAATGGGGCTTTTTATGGTAATGGCTTGAGAGAAAATGTATCCCGGCCTTGGTCTACAACTATAAGCGTTAATATCATATTGTCCTTTGATAGCGCATTTAACCTGTTGGTAAAGGGAAATACGTTCGTTCCTTCAAGTATTTCGGGATATCCAAGGGTACTTAGGAGCGCCGATATGTTAAATATCATCTCAAACGAACACAGTTACTACGCTATGGTAAATTATGAATCAGCTTCAAGTACTAGTTTCTCGGATAAAATCTCTTCCTTCACCGTACTTCAGTTCGACACTAATTTAATAGCTAAAAAAGCCATTCACTCTATTGAACCTCCCAATAAAGTTGCTGAAGTTAGAGGCCGTGGCAAAAATTTAACATTTGATGTTTCTGGAAACTATATATATGCCGTAGGCAGTAAGTGTGACCCTTTGGCCTTAAACTTTAATGAGCAAAGCAGAGAATGTACTTATACTATTTTCAAATATGACACCGCTTTAAATTTGATTTGGAAAAAAGAAATTTTTATACAAAAGACCTTTTTGGGTTATGAAACGATGTCTCATTCGAAAGATGGAGGACTTATTATTGCAGGTATGCGTATCGATTCTCTGCCAAATCCGAATATTCGAAACATTTTTATTGTAAAACTCGATAGCGCTGGAAGGCACAGCGTTTCAGTCGCTGATTTGCCCCAGACCGCTAAAGTTAAACTTTACCCCAATCCCGTAGACGATTTAATGCTCATTCAGTGGGACCAAGGTGCGTTCCATCAAATTGACATTTACAACCTCCAAGGGCAAAAGTGTGGAAGCTGGAAAACTGATCCGCAGACAAATTTAATGGAGCTGCAACTCGGCTACTTGCCAGCAGGGCTTTACCACTACCGGCTGCTTGGAAACGGCCAACTTCAAACAGGTAAATTTGTAAAAAAGTAGCATTTGTTCAATCAGAGCTTAGCCATCCTCATTCTCAACCAATGATCGGCGAGCACCAGGGCCGTCATGGCTTCTACGATGGGCACCGCGCGCGGAACCACGCAGGGGTCGTGGCGGCCTTTGGCTTGTAGCTCGGTGGCTTCGCCGCTGCGGTTAACCGTTTGTTGACTTTTGCTGATGGTTGCCACGGGCTTAAAGGCTACGTGGAAATACACATCCTCCCCATTGCTGATGCCCCCTTGGATGCCGCCCGAGTGGTTGCTTTGGGTGCGCACACGGCCGTTGCGCAACTCGAAAGCATCGTTGAAGGCAGAGCCGCGGCCGGCTGCTGCAGCAAAGCCGCTGCCTATTTCGAATCCTTTTACGGCATTAATACTGAGCATGGCCTTGGCCAGGTCGGCTTCGAGTTTGTCGAATACGGGGTCGCCAAGACCAGCTGGCAGTGCACGCACCACAGCGGTAATGACCCCACCTACCGAATCGCCTTCGGCTTTGAGTTGGGTGATGAGGGCTTCCATTTGGGAGGCGGTGGCGACATCAGGGCAACGCACGATGTTTTGGTCGGTGAGGGAAAGATCGAGTTCGGTATAGGCTTTTTCTAGAGAAATAGGTCCCACCGCACTCACATAGGCTTGTACTTGCACCCCAGCAGAGCGGAGCAGCAATTGCGCCAAAGCGCCGGCGGCCACGCGAGCAGCTGTTTCACGGGCCGAACTGCGACCACCCCCGCGGTGATCGCGGATGCCATAGCGGGCTTCGTACGTAAAATCGGCATGCGAAGGGCGGTATACCTCTTTTAAAGCATCGTAATCGCCCGAACGCTGATCGGTATTGCGCAGCAACATGGCCACAGGCGTACCGGTAGTTTTGCCCTCGAATACGCCCGAGAGCACCTCCACCACGTCCGACTCCTTACGGTCGGTGCTGATGGCACTTTGTCCGGGCCGGCGACGGTCGAGCTGCTGCTGGATAAAGGTGAGGTCGAAGGGGAGTCCGGCAGGACAACCATCTACCACCACCCCAATGGCCGCGCCGTGTGACTCACCAAAAGTGGTGATCCGAAATACTTCTCCAAAACTGTTACCTGCCATCTTGCTACATTAATTCAAATCCAAAACCAGCCAAATGCTGCCAGAAATCGGGATACGACTTCTCTACTACCTTCGGCTGGTCGAAAATTACGGTTTTTTCGGCTGCGGCGAGCAAACTAAAGGCCATGGCCATGCGGTGATCGTGAAAACATTGGATCTGCACCTTGGCTGGTCCAGCCGGAACGCCACTTTCAAGCTGCAACACATCGTCCTCTACCCGAACCTTCACCCCAGCCGCTTCCAAGTTGATGCGCAGGGCTTCGATGCGGTCGCTTTCTTTGAGGCGCAGACTTGCTAATCCTTCAAAACGGGCCAAATGCCCTTGAATGGCACATAATACGATGAGGGTGGGCATCAAATCGGGACAATCCTGTCCGTTGTACACCGCCAAAGCCGCGTCAGATGCAGGCTGATGCTGTAAACGAAGTCCATCGGGCCTTTGCTCGAGTCCGCAGCCCAAAGCCCCAAACCACTCGGCGGCTTGCCGGTCGGCTTGCTCGGTTTGCAGCTTTAAATGCGACAGCAGCAAATCAGTGGCCGGCACCAAGGCCGCAAAAGCCAGCCAATAGGCCGCTGCCGACCAATCGGGTTCCACGTAAAAGCTGGCAGGAGCCTGGTAAGCTTGGGGTGCCACCGTTAAGGTGTTTTCATGCCATTGCAGCTGCGCGCCCCAAGCCTGCATGAGTTGTATGGTTTGCTGGATGTAAGGCTTCGAAACCGCTGGACCTTGCAACTCAAGCTGAAGTCCTCCCGGCAAATATGGCCCCACCAACAGCAAAGCGCTGATGTATTGGGAGCTGATGTTGGCTTCGATTTGCAGCTTGCCGCCTTGAAGCGCTCCCCCTCGGACCCACAAAGGTGGATGGCCGGGTTTGTCGAGGTAGTCGATGCGCGCGCCCAATTGCTTCAAGGCATTTACCAAAGGCGCTATGGGTCGCTCGTGGGCCCGGTCGCTGCCGCTAAGCCTAAATTCGCCCTGTTGCAAGCACAAATAAGGCAGTAAAAAGCGCATCACGGTGCCAGCGGGACCCGCAAATTTATTGGTGGAACTGCTGGCCAAAGCCGCTTGCATCAAAAGTGTATCGTCGGCCGTGGACAAGCCGGGTAAAAGTGTGTTTTCTCCCGCCAAGGCCCGCATCACCAACAAACGATTGCTGATGCTTTTAGAGCCGGGCAGTGCCAAAGCGCCTCGCAACACCGTGCCTAAGGGCATCTTGAGCTCCAAAACACTCATGCGCTGGGATAAATTTGCGGAGCCAGGGCCAACAATTGATCGGGCGCCAGTTGTTTGTCGAAAATGGCGTCGCCGAGGGCAATGGGCAGACTAAAACTTATTTTAGCCCCTCGATTTTTTTTATCTTGCAGCAACCAGGGCATCAGCGCTTCAAATGGCGGCCAGTGCACCTCCACTTGGTATGGCAACAAAGCTTTTTCGATGAGTTCACCCGTGGCTGCAGGTAAAAGTCCCAGGGACATTGCCAGCCTGGTTTCGGCCAACATCCCCATAAACACTGCTTCGCCGTGCAATAAAGGCTGCTCGGTGTACATGAAATAACTCTCGAAGGCGTGCCCCAGCGTATGCCCAAAATTAAGCAGCTTGCGCTCGGCTTGCTCGCTGGGGTCGATGGCTACAATGTTGCATTTGATTTCAACCGCCCGTTGAAGCAAGTCTAAAGCGGGAATTTCGGCTTTCTCAAGCGCTTGTAAGGCATCAAAAAGCGCCGGATCGGCCAAAATACCATGTTTAAACATCTCGGCTTTGCCGCTCACCAGTTCCCGCTCGGGCAAAGTGTGCAGCAAGGCGGTATCGAAAAGCACGGCTTCGGGTTCGTAAAACAATCCCACCGCGTTTTTCACCCCCTGTACATTGATACCGGTTTTGCCGCCCACGGCCGCATCAACTTGACCCAGCAGCGAGCTCGGCACGTGTATACAGCGGATGCCGCGTTTGTAATTGCCGGCCACAAATCCTCCTAAATCGGTAATCATGCCCCCGCCCACATTCACCAACACCGCTTGCCGGTCGGCACCGGCCGCCAGCAGCTCTTTCCACAAGCGGTAGGCGGTTTCGATGCTTTTGTGCTCCTCACCTGCTGGCACTTCAAGCACGGCAGCCTCCAGAGCGGCAGCCAAAGGCGCAGCATGTTGTCGCGTATTGGCATCGCAGAGCAAGAACACCGAGCTGGGCATCAGCGCCGCGAGCTGGGCCTGCAATTCGCTGAGCAGCGTTTGGGTAAACACCAGCTGCGCAGCCATTAGGCGTCTTTTTTAACGGTATCGCGGGCCTCTTTGAACATCTTTACCTGGGTATTGATGCTTTCTTGATGCAGCAGGTGCAGCAGGCGGGTCATAAAATGACTGTCGATTTCGCTTTGGGCGGCTTTTTCGAGTCGGGAATTAAAAATCTCACTCCAGCGCCGCGGCTGGAGAATGGTAATGTCGTTTTGGTTTTTCACCCGGCCTACTTCAGAGGCGAGCAGCAGTCTTTCTCGCAAAATTTCAATCAAGCGGGCATCCACCTCATCGATTTGCGAACGCAGTTCTTCTAATTTGGCATTAAAAACCACATCGTCGGTTTGCTCGCGGCGGTAAATGAGTCCAGCCATCAGCGCCTTCAACTCCTGCGGGGTGATCTGCTGCTTGGCATCACTCCAGGCGTTTTGTGGGTCGAAATGGGTTTCAATCATCAAGCCATCAAAATCTAAATCGATGGCAATTTGGGCGAGGTCGGGCACCAATAAACTGTTGCCGCTGATGTGACTTGGGTCGCAAATGAGCAGCAACTCAGGCAACAAACGCTTCATTTCAATGGGAATTTCCCAATTGGGATGGTTGCGGAAGATGCTTTTTTCGTATCCCGAAAAACCACGGTGAATGGCACCGAGCTGGGTAATGCCGGCCTTATTAAGCCGTTCGATGGCCCCAATCCAGAGTTCTAAATCGGGATTCACGGGATTTTTCACCAGCATGGGCACCGAAGTACCTTGCACGGCATCGGCAATTTCTTGCACCATAAAAGGATTTACAGTGGTGCGGGCGCCAATCCACAACATTTTGACCCCGGCTTGCAGGGCTTCATCCACATGCTTGCCACTGGCCACTTCCACCATCAAAGGCAAATCTTGCTCGGCAGCAAGCTCAACTGCCCAACTGAGGGCTTCTTTGCCTACGCCTTCAAAGTTATTGGGACGCGTGCGGGGCTTCCAGATGCCAGCACGCACCGCATCGGGCCGCAATGGTGCCAATTGCTCGAGGGTGGCCCGGAATTGAGCGGGGGTTTCGGCGCTGCAAGGCCCAGTGATGAGCAAAGGACGGTCGTCGGGCTTCCAGGCGCTTTTGGGCAAGAGGTTGAGCTGTGGATTCATGCTAATATTAACGCAAAGTAAAGCAGAAAGGTTGGCAATTTTAAAGATAAGCTGCGGGCTGGCAAACTAAGGTCTCGGCAGATGGTTATTTGGGAGCAACCAAATCGCTTTCCAGCAGATTGTATTCCCTAGTATTTCGCCCAGCCTGTCTGTATTTTTTTGATTTTTGAAGCTTCCAACCCTTAACTTTGCCCTCGAAAAGCACCAGCATGCAGCAACATCCTCCCCTCGATTTTTCGAACACCGCCGTGGCCTTTGCCAGTAAAAGTAACCGCGACTTGCAGAAGTCGTACTGGATGTTTAAGATGATGAATGCCAAGTGGTTGGTGGATATTTTATCCGCCGTAGCCCCGGTGGCCATCAAGCTGCATCTGCCGATCAATTGGGCGGTAAAAGCCACGGTGTACGATCAGTTTTGCGGTGGGGAGTCGATTGCGGGCTGCGAAAAGACCATCAAAGAGTTGGCCGACTATCAAATTGGCACCATCCTCGACTATTCGGTCGAAGGCAAGGAGAGCGAAAAGGAGTTTGATGCTTGCCAGGCCGAAATCATCCGCACCATTGAAAAAGCCCAAGGCGACAGTCGCATTCCTTTCTCCGTATTTAAAATAACCGGCGTTGTGCGCTTTGCGCTTTTAGAGAAGTTGCAGTCGGGCAGCCCATTGAACTCCGCCGAACAAGCCGAGTGGAGCCGCGCCAAAGCCCGGGTGCAAGCCATTGCTGCTGCCGCACACCAAGCACAGCAAGCACTTTTTATTGATGCAGAAGAAAGTTGGATCCAAGATGCTATTGACGGCTTGGTGACCGAGCTCATGCAGCAATTCAACCGCCAGTCGCCCATCGTGTACAACACCATTCAGTTGTACCGCCACGATCGCCTAGCCTATATGCAAAAAGCCTTTACCGAGGCCAAGGCCGCTGGTTATTGGTATGCGGTGAAGCTGGTGCGAGGCGCTTATATGGAAAAAGAGCGGGATCGTGCCGAGGAAATGGGCTATCCATCTCCCATCCAACCTAACAAAGCCGCCAGCGACCGCGACTACAACGAGGCACTGCGCTTTTGTGTAGAGCACATCGAGCATTTGGCGGTGTGTTCGGGCAGTCACAACGAAGACAGCAACCAATTGCTGGCCCGTTTGATGCAAGAAAAAGGCTTGGAAGCTGGACACGACCGCATTTGGTTTGCCCAACTCAAGGGCATGAGCGACCATTTGAGCTTTAACCTATCGCATGCGGGCTACAATGTGGCTAAATATGTGCCTTACGGACCAGTGCCTTCGGTATTGCCCTACCTCATCCGCCGGGCGCATGAAAACACGAGCATCGCCGGACAAATGTCGCGGGAGCTCAGCTTGCTTGTGAAAGAGCGCCAGCGCCGATCGAAATAATCAAGAGGCACCCCAAAGCCGCTGGTATTCGCCTTGCGGATCGTAATTGGCGGCTTGTTTTTCGGGATTAAACACGCGGTTTTCGCGCGGATCGTTGCCCACCCCAGCCAGGTAGTTCCAGTTGCCGTAATTGCTGCAAGGGTCGTAATCGAGCAGCGTATGTTCGAACCAGGCTGCGCCTGCCCGCCAATCACATTTTAAATGATGCACCAAGTAACTGGCCACGTTTTGTCTGCCGCGGTTGCTCATAAAGCCTGTGGCTCGCAATTCGCGCATATTGGCGTCGATGAAGGCTTGTTTGGTGCGGCCTTCCTTCCACAATTCCAGAGCTTTGGCTTTGTAGGGATGGGCTTGGCCATTTTGCTTGATACCGCCTGCTTGAAAGAGGGCAGCCCCGTGTTTGTGCGCCACAAATCGGAAATAATCGCGCCACAACAGCTCAAATATCAGCCAGTAGGTGCTTTGGTTGCTGATGCGCTGACGCTCGTAGCGTTGTATTTCGTGGTAGATGAAGCGGGGCGACAAGGCACCCACCGCCAGCCAAGGTGAGAATTTAGAGCTGTAGCCCTGTCCGATGAGTCCATTTCGGGTTTCTTTGTACTCCTGCAGCCGATCTTCTTCCCAAAAATACCGCTGCAGTCGGGCCAAACCAGCCGCTTCTCCCCCTTCAAAGGCCAAAACGGCACGAGGGTCGGACGGCGATGGTGCTTCTCCCCTTTGCTTCTCGCTCGGCCAAACTTGCTGGCAACCCGCTATGCCTTGCATTTTACCTGGCACCGGCCACAGTTCACGCACTTGGGCTTCTCTTTCGGTGCGCTTGCGGAAGTCGGTAAACACCTCCGGCAGTCGGGCCAACGGAAAAGGCAAATCCTCGGGATGAAACAGCGTGCTGCCCCAAAAACCGTGGCATTCGAGTCCTGCCGACTGCAAATTTTTCACTACCGCCGCCTCATCTGCCAGCTCTTCGGTAGTAGCTTCGCGGTGGTAAAACATCCATTTGGCGCCTGTGCGCTCGGCTAAGTCCTGCAAGGCTTGCACGGGATTGCCCACCGTAATTTCCATCCCCACCCCTTTGGCTGCAAAGGCTTGCTGGAGGGATTGTACCGATTGCATCAAAAACTGGAGGCGCTGTGCCCCGCAGCGCTT
Source organism: Sphingobacteriaceae bacterium (assembly GCA_030682795.1). Lineage (GTDB taxonomy): Bacteria > Bacteroidota > Bacteroidia > UBA7662 > UBA7662 > PNNG01. The sequence goes on along the minus strand of JAUXNJ010000042.1, from coordinate 108,729 downwards.
AAAACCATAAGGGGTGTCTTCAAACAAGCGTTTGTCGAAGCAATAAAAGGGCACAATGGTATCGGCTTGCTGCAAGGCGCGGTGGAGTGCTTCATGGTCGTGTAGGCGCAAATCGTTGCGCAACCAGAGAATGGCGGTAGTCATACCAGAGAAACAAAAAGCAGGGGCGCTGGTTTTGTAATTTCTCAGCTATTGATTATATTTGGTTATGCTCACCGACAAGCAACTTCTTACCGAAATAAAACATACTGTGGCCGCGCTTGCTCCCAAAGCACAGGTTTTTTTGTTTGGCTCAAGAGCCACTGGTAAGGCTTTGGTAGATTCAGATTGGGATGTACTTGTTTTGATGGAACAAGATGTGCTCAGTCTCGAGGAAGAGCAACAAATTTTACATGCGCTTTACGACTTAGAAGTTGCCCAAGGCATTGTAATCAGCCCAATGGTCTATTCGAGCAAGGAATGGCAAAACAAATACTGCATTACGCCTTTTTACGAAAATGTAATGCAGCATGCCATAGCCTTATGAGCACGATTTCACCTGACGATTATGTGAATTATCGTTTGAAGCGTGCCTTTGAAACCCTCAACGAAGTAGAAAACCTAATTACTCTCAAGTATTGGAATACAGCTATGAACCGCCTTTATTATGCGGCATTTTATGCGGTTTCAGCTTTATTGGCAAAGCACAAAATCAACGCCCATAGCCACACAGGAATCCGGCAAAAATTTGGCGAACACTTTATAAAAGCTGAGATCATAGATGCAACCCACGGCCGTTTGTTCTCTGAATTATTTGATAAACGGCAAAAAGGTGACTACAATGACTTTTTCGATTTTGATGAAGAGAGCGTAACCAAGCTCTTTCCACAAACCAAGGACTTGATTGAGGTAGTTACAAGGCTAATAGAAGGCCCTTTTATGAAAGACTAGTTCTATTTATATTTTTACTTGTGATATCGAATCGTTATCCACGAATGTTTCATAGAAAGACATGAGCGTTTTAAAGCGGCATTTTACCTAATCCCACCGAGTATGGCCTTTACATCGTTTTTATACCCCTTACTCCGCTAACTGCTGCTGCAAGCGCTCCAATTGCTGAATCAAATCGTTGAGGGTCGCTTCTCTTTTCTGGATGATGCGGGGACGGAATACGAACCAGTTGAGGGCAAACCAGCCCAAAGTAATGCCATACGCCAGCCAGCCATAAAATCCTGGCATGCGCTGCACAAATTCCCACATGTACACCAGTACGCCGGTGCTGAGCAACAGAAAATAGGCCGACATGAGTTGGCGACCCAGGTAGCGCTGCCGTTTGCGGTCTTGGTACAACCACTCCAAATATACGCGGGCATTCGAAGTTTCGGTTGTGATGTTGCGTACGGTGGTGTGTCGATTGTACTGCCACAAATAAAGTAGCATGCTGAGTTCAGTGAGCACGATGCCAATCAGGGTGGTCCAAGCCAATGGCCAGTAAGCAAAGGCGATGAAGCCTACAAAAGCCATGGTGCTGAGCAGCAAAAAATTAAGTCTGTTTTTTTCGTTGCGTTTTTTGATTTCCAACGCAGCCATCTGCCTGGCGAAGGCCTGCCAGTCGGGTGCCTTTTCGTTGGTATTTTGCCAAAGTTGGTCGAGGTTCATCTTAGTCAATTTGTTGTGGGGCTAATAAAGTGGTGAGTTGCTCTTTGATGCGGTGAATGCGCACGCGCACATTGGCGTGCGAGAGGTCGAGCATTTCGGCGATTTGCTGCTGCGGCACCTGCTCGAGTTGCAGCGAAATGAGCAGGCGGTCGATTTCAGGCAGTTGGTTGATGGCTTTGAATAACTGTAATTCAAGGTCCACCTGCCTTTCGCCCTGTACTTGCTGCCGTTCGTGGTGTTCCGCCTCCCAGCCGGCTTGCTTTTGAGCGCGTTTGAGCTGTCGTAGACATAAATTCACCGCTATTCGAAACATCCAGCTGCTCATTTGGGCTTCTTCTCTGAACTGGTCACGTTGCCGCCAGGCGATTTCAAAACATTCCTGACAAACATCCCGTGCCCATTCGCGCTCCCCTACGTAGGCCAAGCACAAACGATAAATGCGTGGCCAAAAAGTTTCGTAAAGTTGTTGGAAGGAGGTCATCGGGTCAAAAATGCGGTAAGACTTTCGAAATACCAATCGGCGGCATCGATCATCACAAAATGGAGTCCTTTAGGTGCATACGCAAGCTCCGCCCCCTTCAACCCTGCATATTGCCCGGCAATGGCGCTTTGGTAGCCAATAAAAGGAGCTTCCAACTGAACCAGCACCTGAGCCTTGATTTGGGGCAATTTGGGACGCAAATCGGTTTGCATAAAACTGCAATACACCGCTGCCAAGGTGGTTCTATCGCTCAGCAGACTCCATTGCATCAGGCGCTGCTGCCAAGCGGTGTCATTTACCAGCCACGGCGCCCCTTGCACTTGCATGGACCGAAAGGCCGAGTCGCTCAAGGAGGTCATTTGCGCAATGCTGGCCGCGCAAGAAAAGTCAGGATCGGCCTTAAAAGCGGGATTGCTGAAAGCCGCCAAACAAGGCAAAGCATCTACCACCACCACTTTTTGCACCTTTTGAGGCAGTTCGGCTGCCAGCCACAGGGCCATTACCCCACCCATGCTGTGTCCAATGATGCTGAAGTGCTTTTCTGGCAGGATGTCGAGCCAAGCCGCTACCGTTTGGGCCCAATGTTCAAAGCTAGGCTGCTCGGCCGCGGGCTTTCCCGCAAAACCTGCGAAGTGCAAAACATACAAGCGGTGGTTTTGCTCCAAGGCGCCGATGGTGGAAGTCCAAACCTCCGGCGAAGAAGCATAACCTGGAATAAGCAGGATGGCACTGCCGCTGCTGCCATAGGTTTGAACGCTGAAGGGCTGGCTGGCCAAACTTTGAAGTGGCAACAGGGCGAGCAAAAGTAAAAGCATCTTTTTCATAGAACATATTTTGCGGGTTTAGAGCAAGCCGCGGGGTAGATGTTACAGCTGAATGAAAAAAAATGCCTTTGAAACAGAAATGCCTGCAACTTCCCTAAAAGGACGCAGCAGGCATTGTGCATATAGATGCTAATAAAACGCACCAACGACAGTCGGAGTTTCAGTACTGAAAGGCTATAGCTCCACCAGCACCTGGTTCCTCGTAATGTCCTCCAGCGTTTCGCGCTTTAGTCTCCATTGACCATAAACGAGCTATTTGCAAAACAAAACCGAGATTTAAGTACTGGTTGAAATATTATTCTTAAGTTTACGTTAGCTGAAAGTGATGAACGCTGCAAAAGCCAAAAACATCTTGAAGTTCTACAAAAACCATGAGTTTCCAAGTGCCATTCCAATGGATGGTGAATTTAGAAAAGCAGGTAAACTGCCAACCAAATCTAAGGGTTTGAATTCAACTAACTTGAAGGCCTATCCAAACCCTGCTAAGGACTTTGTAAACTTTAAGATGACAGGCTGGCATGAAGTTTCAACCTTATTGATTTACAATGCACAAGGCCAAATGATTCAACAGATTGAAATTAAACCAACCGGTGAAATTTATATGCTCAACACTGCCAACTGGCCCAGCGGCTTGTATCAATACCGTTTGATCAAATCGAATGAAACCATAAGCTCAGGTAAAATTATGATCACGCAATAATGCATTTAATTAAATCACTCCTCACATCCCCTTTCAGCTCGCCTTGGTGCGGGCTGAAAGGCTTTTTATTGCTGGTGTGCATCTTATCAACTCAAACTATTTCAGCACAACAAAATGTGTTTGAACGTATCTATCCCTTAGGGTTTAGTGAAACCGTTCAAACACTCATTCAAACCAACGATAGTGGTTTTGTACTTGCAGGCGTACAAGATATCGGAATAGCAGATTTTCGTGCCTTCATCATCAAAACTGACAAAACTGGCACATCACAATACTCAAAAACCATTGGAAACCCAGGAGGATTGACCGAAATTACAGACGGCATCTTACACAATGATTCAGTATTGGTTTTTACAGGCTCAAGCATTGATTATGGCTCAAGTTTTCAGCTCGTGGTTCGGAAGTTAGATTTAAATGGCGACTCCATAAGCACTTGGCACTATGGTGGAGTTCAGGATGAAGAATTTGGCATGGGGATTTGCCAAGCCGCTAACAACGGATTTGTTGTTTGCGGCGGTGTAGTGGATGTAAACTCAGGTAATCAAACGAATGTACTGGTGGTTCGATTTGATAGTTTAGGTAATCCCTTATGGAACAGAAGCTTTGGCGGCCCTCAAGTAGATGTAGCGTGGGCGGTAAAACCAACTTCAGATGAAGGCTTTATTGTGACTGGCTTTAGTACCTCCAATTTTGCCAGCAATGGCCCATCAGCTTTCCTTTGGAAACTTGATTCTTTAGGACAAACACAATGGCTCAAATATTTTGGTCAAGAAAGTTATTTTGGCTATGGATATGATGTTGTGGAAAAACCCGATGGCGGTTACATTTTTGGCGGCATCACGGGGCATTATGAACCTAACAACAATCTATGGCGCAATGTGCCCTATTTAGTCAGTACCAATGCGCAGGGCGATACCTTATGGACATGGAGAAACGGGTTTCCGCGAGGAGGAAGTATCAGCTCTATTGTACTAAAAGATGACGAAATTTGGGCAGCAGGTGACTGGATTTTTAGAGAAAATGACACCCGCCAAATGCTCCTTTTTAGGTTTAGTGAGAGTGGGCAATCGTTAGGCTACAGCAATTATGGGGGACTACTTTCAGAAGAAGGGCGGCACGTGGTGAAAACATTCGATGGTGGGTTTGCCATTGCAGGTAGCAACACAAGCATTAACACCTTTAAATCATCCTACCTTGTCAAAACCGACAGCAACGGTTGTATACAACCCGGCTGCATGCAGGCTGTTAGCGTACAAGAGCATTTGCAAGCCAACATCGCCTTAAAAATATATCCCAATCCAGTTGTTGATGAGCTCAAGATCGAAAGCAACTTTGAACAGGGCCAATTGCAACTGCAAATAAGCGATATGCAAGGCCGCACGGTGCATAGCGAACAGCAGGCTGCACATGCCGACATTCAGCTACAACTCTCCCACCTACCCGCTGGCATGTACCTATTACGCATCCAAAATGGCCAGCAATCGGCTTGGGCTAGGTTTGTGAAACGGTAGGCTGCACTACTACTCACTGTATCACGCTTCCGTCAAGCTTAATTTCTGCTTACAACTCCACCATCACCTGGTTCCTGGTAATATCCTCCAGCGTTTCGCGCTTGCGGATGAGGTGCGGCTTGCCGTCGAGGAGCAGCACTTCGGCGGGACGGAAACGGGCGTTGTAGTTGTTGCTCATGGTAAAGCCATAGGCACCGGCGTTTTTAATGGCCAGCACATCACCCTCGCGCACTTCGGTGAGTTTGCGGTCGTAACCAAAGGTATCGGTTTCGCAAATATTGCCCACAATGGTGTAGATGCGGGTGGTGCCTTCCGGGTTCGAAACGTTCACAATATCGTGGTGTGCGTTGTAGAACATGGGGCGGATGAGGTGGTTTTGACCGGAGTCAACCCCGGCAAAGACCGTGGCGGTGGTTTGTTTTACCACGCTCACTTTCACTAGTAACACTCCTGCTTCACTCACCAAAAACTTGCCTGGCTCAAACATGAGGGTGAGCTCGCGACCATAATCCTTGCAAAATTGTGCAAAACGCTTGCTGATGGCTGCACCCAATGCCTCAATGTCGGTGGTTACGTCGCCTTCTTTGTAACCTACCTTGAAGCCCGAACCAAAGTCGAGGTACTCCAAATCGGGAAAATGCTCTGCGGCATCAAACAGTAGCTCAGCACCGCGCAAAAACACCTCGGCATCGAGGATGTCGGAACCGGTATGCATGTGCAGCCCGTTGATTTTGATGTTGTGCGACTTCACCACACGCGTTAAATGCCGCAATTGGTGGATGCTGATGCCAAATTTACTGTCGATGTGGCCGGTGCTGATGTTCACATTGCCTCCCGCCATGATGTGCGGATTGAGGCGTACACAAACGGGCACGCTGTTGCCAAAACGGTCGCCAAACTGCTCGAGGATGCTGATGTTGTCGATGTTGATGCGCACGCCCAGCTCCACCGCCCGCTCGTACTCCTGCATCGAAACGCAGTTGGGGGTAAAGAGGATGTCTTGCGGCTGAAAACCAGCAATCAAACCAATTTCCACTTCGTTGATCGAAACGGCATCCAGTCCGGCCCCCTCTTTCAGCAGCAAACGCATCACATTGATGTTGTTGAGCGCCTTGCAGGCATACAAAAAGCGGGTTTCAATACCTTGGAAAGCGGCTTGCAGACGTTTATACTGGCGTTTGATTTTGTCACCATCGTACACATACAAAGGTGTTCCAAACTCATTTGCCAGCTCGGTCAGCACAGCGCCTCCGAACGTCATTTTGCCTCTTTTAATATCCATGGAATTGTTTTTGAAGGTGCAAAGGTACGCAGATGCAGCTAAAAAAACTCAGCATTCCATCATTGAATCACAAACATCCGGTCGGCACGCTTTTCTGCCCCCCGTATCGTAAGCCTGTAAGTACCTCTGGCCAAGTGCCCCAAGTCTAAGGTAAGCTGCTCATTGGTCATAGAAGCGGCGTGTACCTTACGACCTGATAAGTCGTACACAACCACCTCCGCCATTCCACCCCACTGACTTGCCTCAAACGAAATCGTTAATTGTCCTGCCGTAACCGGATTAGGATAAATGGTCAACGCCTTTTGAAATTGTTCAGAAACGCTAGACTGTTGGTTGGTAATATTTACTTCCAAAGATCCAAAAATAAAGGTATCGGCTTGTGCCGCGGCACGTACTGAAACCGTACCGTTAGAAAGTGCTGTTAACAAGCCATTGGCATCAATTTGTGCTGTTCCTGTTCCAGGCACCACACGCCAGTTAACCGCTTGATTGGCGGCTGCTGGCAATACTGCTGCCGACATTTGTAAAGTACCACTGGGTACATTTATGACTGCCGGAACTCCCCCTTGGGTGCTCACTACCACACTGGTAACGATTACAATTTGGTTCGTAATAGTAATTTGCAAAGAATCTTGGATGGTAGTGTCTTGCGTAGAGGTTGCCTTGGCCCAAACCGTACCATTGGCAATGGCTGTTACCAGGCCTGTTGGCGAAATGCTGGCATCACCCGTGCCAGGCGTAAGCGACCAGGATACGGTCTGGTTGGCATTGGCAGGTAAAACAGCAGCTTGCATTTGCAACGTTCCGCCATTGGTTGTGATGGCTGCTGGCACATTGCCTTGGGTACCGGTTTGTACAGCAGTAACGGCTACAGGAGGACTAGAATTGATGACAAACTGTACCAAAGGACGGTTGCTATTAATTAGTAAGACCAAAGCAGATAAACTTGCACTTCCTACACGAGTGGCGTTCGCCGATGTAGTGGTAGACCTGCCCCAATTGATAGCACCTGTTGGCGCACTGGCACGGTCCCATTCCACCATCACCGCAATAGCAGAGGTACCATCCCATACAAACGGGGTTGTAAAGGGGACATATTTCCAGCCAGTACCTGTTGGAATACTATAAGTTGAAGAGGTAAATACTTGAGTGGCTCCGTTGGCTACTGTATCCCAAATTGGCACAACAGACCATATGGTATCAGTAACGTTTTTCAAAAAAACCTTGATGTAGGCGTCATTGGTGGTGTATTCGCCCGTGCCACTTTTATCCCATGCCAAACTGGTGATACTACCAGCCAAGCCTCCAGCGGCGTTAATTTCTGCGGCTGAGTACAAAGAAATCGTTCTGGAATATCTGTTGGTGGTAGTACTAGTCGACAACAATACATTGGTAGAACCCGAGCCTGAAAAAACGCCCAAAGAAAGGGTATCTTGCGCTAAGGTATGCAAGGATAAACACGTAAACAGAGACAGGCAAATGATTGAATTTCTCATGATATTTGAATAAAAATCTAAAATAAGCACTAGGAAGCACTTTTCAAAGCAGTGCTTCCTATAATACCTCAGAAGCTCCCCTTAAATTTCCCTACTTTTGCATCTTCCAAAGCCCTCTTTCTTCTTCAAAAGGAGGGCGAAACGATTGAGTAATGGGTTGTGCCTGGTTTTGTTGAACTATTTTATTCAAATGTTGAACAAAACGATATGACTGCTGTTTGTACATCAATGAAAGTAACTGTATCACGGAAGGCGCACTTTAATGCTGCACATCGCCTTCACAATCCCAGCTGGGATGATGCCACCAACAAAGCCGTATTTGGTAAGTGTAACAACGCCAACTACCACGGCCACAATTATCAATTGATTGTACATGTAACCGGCGAAATTGATCCGCAAACAGGCTATGTGATGGATATGAAGGTGCTGGCCGATTTGATCGACGCGGAAGTCTGCGAGCGATTTGATCATATGAACCTCAACCTCGATACAGCCGAATTTAAGGAGCTCATTCCCTCCGCAGAAAACATTTGCGTGGTGATTTGGCAACTTTTGCGGGCGAAAATCGCCACCCAATACGAATTAAAAGTAACTTTATATGAAACTGAACGGAATTATGTCGAATACGCAGGACAGTAAGCAGTTTGCCGAGGAGATGGGTGACGCCCACGTAGGCACATCGCTGGAAACACCATTGCGGCTCGATGCTTTTGCATTGGACAATGAGCTGAAGATAGAATTGATCGAAAAGCACTTTCGCGAGATCATGAATGTGCTGGGGCTCGACCTCACCGACGACAGCCTCAAGGGCACGCCACACCGCGTGGCCAAGATGTACGTGGAAGAAATTTTCAGCGGTCTGAACCCCGACAACAAGCCGAAAATCGCGCTTTTTGAAAATAAATACCAGTACAACCAAATGCTCGTGGAGCGCGACATTACCCTGTACAGCAATTGCGAGCACCACTTTGTGCCGATTGTGGGCAAGGCGCATGTGGCCTACATCAGCAATGGCCATGTGATTGGCTTGAGCAAAATCAACCGCATTGTAGAATATTTCGCCAAGCGCCCGCAGGTGCAAGAGCGTTTGACCAAGCAAATTTCGGCTGAGCTGAAGCGGGTGTTGCAAACCGAAGATGTGGCTGTAGTAATTGATGCCCACCACATGTGTGTAAGCATGCGCGGCGTGGAAGACCACAGCAGCAGCACCATCACCGCCGATTATAGTGGCAAATTTTTGGAAGAAGCCACCCGAACCGAATTCTTGAAATACCTCGAATTAAGCGGTAAGTAATGGATTTTAACGGAAAAAATGTGTTGGTGGTCGGCGCCAGCAGTGGCATAGGTGCGGCCGTGGCCGAGCAATTATTGATTGCAGGCGCTCAGGTGTACAGCTTTAGTCGCAACGAACCCGCCCAGCCCGCCATTCAATGGGAAAGCTGGGATGCGGTAGGCGAACAGCCGGTGCCGGTGTCGGCTTTGCCGGAGGAGTTGCACGGACTGGTGTATTGTCCGGGCTCCATCCTACTCAAGCCCTTCAACCGCTTTGCTGATGCCGATTTTGAGCTTGATTTTCAAATCAATGTGCTCGGTGCGGTGCGGGTAATTCGCGAAGCACTCCCGAAATTGAAAAAAGCCGCTGGTGCGAGCATTGTACTTTACAGCACCGTAGCCAGTCGGGTAGGCATGCCCTACCACGCTTCTATTGCCGCTGCCAAAGGCGCGGTGGAAGGCTTAGCAAAATCGTTAGCGGCAGAATATGCCGGCGCACAAATACGAGTGAACTGCTTGGCGCCTTCGCTTACCAATACGCCCTTGGCGGCTGGTTTGCTGGGCACTCCTGAAAAAGTGGAAGCTGGCAACAAACGGCATCCGTTGGGGCGCGTGGGTCAGCCAGAGGATTTGGCTGCCCTCACCACCTTCCTCCTCTCCGATCAAGCTGGCTGGATTACTGGGCAGGTGATTGCGGTAGATGGGGGCATGAGTGGGGTGAAGTTGGTTTAAAAACACAGAGTTCACGGAGGACACGGAGTTTTTAAATCCTGGCCTTTCTGCTAGTCCTTCAGGAAATAAGGTTATTTTATTAAGAACACAAAAGGCATTTATCCTAAGCATTCTCCGTGTGCTCCGTGACCTCCGTGTTTAACCCTGCATTCTCCGTGTGCTCCGTGTGCTCCGTGACCTCCGTGTTTGACTACAACGCTGTGTCCTACGTGACCTCCGTGTTTAACCCAACAGCTTCCCCTTCATCTCCCTATAATCAGGCCGGCGCACCAACTCGTGTCGAGTGCTCTCCAGTAAACTAAAATAAGTACCAAGCGCCTGTTCCCGCACCGGCGAAGACAATGCCCCCAACTGCCGGGCGAAACTCCAGTTGCGTTCAAAACAGCACTGTATAAACTTGGCCACATAAAAATCGGTCTTGTGCGGCTCCAAGGCAATGAGTCGCGCCAGCAAGCGACTCCAGCTGCGATCGTTTAAACGCGTGTAACGTTCGCTGAACCGACTGTAAATGGCCCGCACGAAGCCTTCTTCTTCCAAAGCCAGCTCCAGCAACTGCTGTAAATCGTCGTGGATGACGTACTTCACCGGGTAATCGTCGAGCATGGCAAGCAAAAAGGCATCTCGCTCAGTTTGTAAGAGCTGCTGATCGAACTCCGCGCGTTTGGGCAACACCGTATAGCCCAATTTCAGCACCCGTAAAAAAGGGTACAGCTTGTAATAGTCCTTGGCCACATGCTGCTGCATGAGTTTTTGGATGGCTTTCACAATCTCCCAAATGCTTGCTGCCGCTCCTGCGTCTTTTTGTTTTTGGAGGATGCTGATCCGTTTTTTCCAATCATCCGCCATGTTTTTAAAGGGCTTGGCGGTTTTGGTAGTCCGCAATTTGGCCGTCACCGCCTCTTCCAACTCCATGTAATATTGCGTGCTGCGCACCACTCCTGTGCTCAATTTGAGCTGGAGGAGCGATTTTACCGCCGCATCCTTCTTGCTAAGTTCGAGTAAAAGTGCCTCGAGCTGCTCGCGACTGGCATCTTGCAGCAGCTGGAGCACCGGGTCGATGGCTTTGGGAGCAGCTGTACGGCTTTTTTTAGGGAGGGAAAGCGTTTCGTCGGGGGCACCCAAGCTGAAGTGCAGCATGGCCGTGGCCAGGTGGGCACAAGGTGCAGGAGCCTCCTCACAACCGCACTCAAAAACCTCTAACTGTCGCCCCGTGAAAGACAATTGGCACTGGAGCTGCTTGCGGCCTTGCTTGAAAGTCCCCAGCCATTGGTCGGCCGAGAGCTGACTAAATTCCATTGCCTGACGCTGCCACAACTTCTCCCCGGCTTGCAAAAGCGCGGCGGGAAGGTGTTGTTCGAAATTGTCGAGGGAGAGGTCGGTGGAATGCATTTAGCGGTCGTAATGAAAGCGGCATTGTAAAACGATACACTTTTGATCTGGTCCTTTGGCACCGCTGAGCAAATATACCAATCGGTGTTCGGCACTCAAACGCCGCGACCAACATCCTTGCAGCTGATAACGTAAGGGTTCGGGTTTGCCTATTCCAGCAAATGGGGTTTGGCGGATCGACTGCAAAAGCTCGAGCATTTTGCGTGCCATGGCGGGATCATTTTGCATCCAATACTCAAAATCCTCCCAGGCTTGTGGCGTAAACTCGAGCCGCATTATTAGGGGATTTGAATGTCATCCAGCTCAAACGCACGGGTGTTGCCTTGCTTGGTGGCCTCCAAAGCGGCTTCGAGTCGCTGGCGATTGGTGGCGCTGCCCAGCAACATGGCTGTTTCGGTGAGTGCGTTGTACTCATCAATCGAAATAATTACCACCGATTCTTCCTCGGGACCACGGGGTACCACAATGATCTCTTGGTTGTCGACCACCTCATCAAAGTAATTTTTGATGTTTTTGCGCAAGGTAGAAATGGTAAGTGCTTTCATTTTTTGTACGTCTGAATGTACAAATATAGTGAATATAATCGAAAGAAAACTAATTCGGCCTCGGCAAAACTAGTGCGGCATATATTTGTTTTTTGCTTATGTCACAAACCCTCGCCATCCACTGGTTCCGCCGCGATATGCGTGTGGAGGACAATACCGCCCTTTTTCACGCACTTCAGTCGGGCCAGCCCGTGCTCGGCCTTTTTATTTTCGACAGCAGTATTTTAAGCAAGCTCGAGGACCGCGACGATGCCCGGCTGAGCTTCATCCACCTGCAAGTGCAGCGACTAAAAAGTCGGTTTGAAGCCTTTGGTGGAAGTTTGCTGGTGCTGCACGGCGACCCTGTGGCACTTTGGCCGCAAATTTTGAGCGATTACCCCGTGGCGGCGGTGTACACCAACCGCGACTACGAACCCTACGCCCGCCAACGCGACGGTGCGTTAAACAAGCTTTTTGAGAGCAAAGGCGTGGCTTTCCATCACTACAAAGACCATGTGATTTTAGAGTCCAAGGAGGTTTTGAAAGACGACGGCTTGCCTTACACCGTCTTTACCCCCTACAGTCGCAAATGGAAGGCCAAGCTGCAGGCAGCAGACCTTGAATCACGCGGCAGTGCCGACCTATTCACCGCCGATCGACTCTACCCCACTGCTCCCCTGCCTTTGCCTTCGCTCGAGGCCTTGGGCTTCGTGCCCACCGCCATCGACTTCCCCAAAGAAGTCGTGAGCAACGCTCTCATCAAGGTGTATGACGAGCAACGCAATTTTCCTGGCATACGCGGCACCTCGCGACTGGGAGTGCACCTGCGATTTGGCACCATCAGCATCAGAGCTTTGGCCCGCAGGGCACAGGCACTCAACGAAACTTTTTTAAACGAACTGATTTGGAGGGATTTTTATCAAATGATTTTGTGGCATTTCCCTCATGCCGCTAGTGGGTCGTTTAGGCCAGCCTACGACCAAATTGAATGGCGCAACAATGAAGCAGAATTTGCCAAATGGTGTGCAGGTCAAACCGGGTACCCCATTGTAGATGCGGGCATGCGCGAGCTCAACACCACCGGTTTTATGCATAACCGCGTGCGAATGATCGTGGCCAGTTTTCTCACCAAACACTTACTCATCGACTGGCGCTGGGGCGAGGCTTATTTCGCCCGCAAACTGCTTGATTTCGACCTGGCTTCCAACAACGGCGGCTGGCAGTGGGCCGCGGGTTCAGGTTGTGATGCGGCGCCCTACTTTCGGGTGTTTAGTCCCGATGCCCAAACCCTCAAGTTCGACCCCAAGGCCAGTTACATCCGGCAGTGGGTGCCGGAATACCAAAACCTCAACTACCGCCCCATAGTGGACCATAAAATGGCACGAGAGCGGGCTTTGGCGACTTATGGAAAGGCGTTGAAAGTTGTATGAAGTTGACTTAACAAATTATTTATAACTTTATTGAAGTCAAATACAATTCTTGAACTTATGCAATTAACCTACCAATTTGCTTCTGCTGATGATATAAACGCCGAGCTATTAGAAGCTATTAAAGTAGCGTTTAAATCCAACGCCATTACGCTAATGGTACAAACTACAGCGCCAAGCGAAGAGCTGCCAGAAGCGTTAAAGACCATACTAGATGACCGGCTTGAAGAAGATGTAGCAACTTATCTAACTTCCGAGGAATCTATTTCACTGCTTAGAGAGAAGTGTACAGGTTAAAATTCTGATGTTTCAAGCAGATAAACTAACACATTGAGTTAGGTAATGAAAAAAACAAGATTAGATATATGAACGAATTCTTAGCTATTTTCCATCGGTCAAAGAAACAAAACCTCATAAAAGCAAAGCTTCAAGCCGAGTCGAAGCTGGTCGCCAGCACATCAATGAAAATATTGAAGGAATTTGAAGAGCTGGAGGGAAAATCAAAAAACTGAACTAATTAAGTTCCAATTCAACCAGTTCTTTACCCACTTCATGGATACCTTGTAAAATACGAGCTGTTTGCTTAGCAGAAGGCTTTTTGTGACCTTGGACGTACTGCGAAAAAAGACTTGGATTCATGCCGATGCGTTCTGCTAAAAATTTTACATTTAGCACACGGTAGTGTTGAAAAAACTGCTTTAAATCGAAGGAAAGCAGAATTTGTTCAGGTTTGATTGCTTCGGTTTCTACATCGAGTGTCAATGCTAATGCCTCTGCTAAATTCTTTTGAAGTATGCTAATGGTTTTACCTGTAGAAAATACAGGTAAATCGGCAGCATAGGCTGAAAAGCCTGTTTTGGTTCGTTCTACAACGAAATCAAACTTTTGATTCTTTTTCATGTTCATTTATCTTAAACCAGCATCTTTCAATATCTTTAATTCTAATCCCTTACCCACCTCTTGGCTTCCATGATTAGGCACAATTAAGACAGTGTCTTTTTCAGCATGACGCATTTTCATGTGCGAACCTCTTTGAGAGACCACAAACCAACCAGCTTGTTGGAGCATTCTGATTAAGCCCGAACACTTCATACTACATCGTAACTATCGTTCCTACCACCCCACAAAGGTAAATATTTATTTACTTTTAAAAAAATAGTCACCCAATGTATTTCTAACTCAGATTTACTTAATCCTTCATCGCTATTTCCTATTTTCGCTATCACAATGCAACACATCACCCTCACTAACATCCTTTCAGCCGAAAAGCAATACCGCACCAATCTGATAAACTGCTTAAGCGGCGTGCGCACGGCGCAATTGCTGGGCACGCAAAATGCGGCGGGACAAACGAACCTGGCCATTTTCAACTCAGCGATCCACATTGGGGCGCATCCACCGCTGATGGGCTTGATTTTTAGGCCGCTCGAGGCCCAGCAACACAGTCTGCAAAACATCCTCGACACCCAACACTACACCCTCAACACCGTGCCCATCGACCGGCTCGCCTCGGCGCACCAGTGTAGCGCTCGCTACCCGCAGGAGGTGTCGGAATTTGCCGCCAACGGCTTTACGCCTTGGTACAGTGAGCAGCACCCAGCCCCTTATGTGGAAGAGGCAGCGTTGCGGATAGGACTCAAACTGGTCGAAAAAATCGACATTGCCTTGAACGGCACCATGCTGTTGATTGGCGAAGTGCAAGAAATTTGGGTAACCGAAAACGCCTTGGAAGCAGATGGCAACATCCGCTACGACCTGCTTGAAGCGGCTGGCGTAGGTGGTTTAGACACCTACTACCGCTTTGAAGCTGCCGCCCGTTTTGGCTATGCCAAGCCCAACGAGCTGCCAAAAAACCTACTTTAGCGCATGCAAAAAACCATGGCTTCCGAAATTGCGATGATGCGACCTGCTGCTTTTGGCTTCAATCCCCAAACCGCAGCCAGCAACAGTTTCCAGCAAAAGGAGCTGCCCAGCGATGTGAAAACAAAAGCTTTGGCTGAATTTGAAGTTGCTGTAGCCGCTATCCAAGCCGCGGGCATCCAGGTGCAGGTACTCCAAGACTCGGAATTGCCCCCGAAACCAGATGCCATTTTCCTCAACAACTGGTTCAGCACCCATGCCGATGGCCGTTTGCTGCTTTACACCATGCTGGCGCCTAATCGACAGCTCGAAGTCACCCCCGAGCACATCGCCTGGCTTGAGTCGCGCGCGGCACACCGCCAAACCATTGATTTGCGCCTTACTGCCGCCAGCAATCAAGTGCTCGAAGGTACTGGCAGCATTGTATTCGACCATGCGCATCATTTGGCCGTGGCGGTAAAATCGGCCCGCACCTCTCCCGAACTGCTGCAAGAAGTAGCGGCTCTGCTCGGCTACAAAGCGCTGCTGCTCGAGGCTGCCGATGCCCAAGGCCGCGAAATTTACCACACCAATGTGGTGATGAGCATTTCGCCCCAATTGGCCATTTGCTGTTTCAAAGCCTTGCGCGATTCCGACCAAGCCGCGCTGCTCGCCGCACTGCTTCAGCGCGACGGTCGCCGGGTGATCCCTGTTTCCCTTGCCCAAATGGCTTCGTTCTGCTGCAATGCACTCGTTGTTCAAACCACCGAAGGCCAGCCCCGCATCCTACTCTCCGAAACCGCCTGGAATGCGTTTGAGG
The DNA here is from genome assembly GCA_030682795.1 of Sphingobacteriaceae bacterium. Classification (GTDB taxonomy): domain Bacteria; phylum Bacteroidota; class Bacteroidia; order UBA7662; family UBA7662; genus PNNG01. The sequence goes on along the minus strand of JAUXNJ010000042.1, from coordinate 92,794 downwards.
CCCACCAACAGCTGTGGATTGCCGAAGTAGCCGAGCCCCTCGTGCTACACATCCCTACTATTGAAACCGTAGGCGGCGGCAGTGTGCGCTGCATGCTCGCCGAACTTTGGTAGGCAAATATGCTACAGCTATTTAAAAGGATAGCCCTTCTCCCTAAACTTTTGCTGCTACAGGCGGTTGATACCTTGTGGCAAAGACAATCATTTGGTTCAAACGCGATTTACGCTTGCAAGACCATGTCCCCTTGGCTGCGGCCATTGCGGCGGGCGATGAGGTTGTGCTGCTGTACCTGGCCGAACCCTCGGTAATGCAATTGCCGCAGTACAGTGCGCGCCACTGGGACTTCGTGGCTGTTTCTCTCCTAGAAATGGAAGAAAAGTTGCAGTTGCAACAAATATCCTTGTATGTGATTGAAGCAGAAGCTTTGCCAACTTTTGCAGCTATCTACCAACATTTTGCCTTCGAAAAACTGCTGAGCTACGAAGAAACTGGCTTGCGGCATACGTATGAGCGCGACAAAGCCGTGGCGCGCTGGTGCCGACAACAAGGCATCAAATGGCAAGAGTTTCCCACCAACGGAATCATCAGGCCGTGCCACAACCGCATCGACTGGAACAAAAACTGGTTTCAGCGGATGTCGGCTCCCCAAGACATGGTGGATCTAGCCAGGCTCCGCCCAGCCAAAATCCCAGTCGAGCTCCAGCATCAACTCTTGCAAAACTGCTGGTCCATTGAGCAGCGCCAGCAAGCCCCTCAAATGCAGCCAGCTGGTGAAATCATGGCCTGGCGCTACCTGCGTAGCTTCATGGCCGAGCGCCACCAACATTACAGCGCCCACATCAGTAAACCTTTGTACAGTCGCAAGAGCTGCAGTCGGCTTAGTACCTACCTCGCCTGGGGCAACCTCAGCATGAAACAGGTGTACCAAGCCCTTCAACAAGCCAAAACGCAAGACCATGCACACAAAAGGGCCTTGCAAGCCTTCGCCTCTCGCCTGGTTTGGCATTGCCATTTTATCCAGAAGTTTGAGAGCGAAGACCGGATGGAGTTCGAAAACCTGAACCGTGGTTTCGATCACATTCGCACGCACTGGCATGAAGACCGCTACCAAGCCTGGGCCAGCGGCAAAACCGGCTTCCCCCTGGTAGACGCCTGCATGCGTTGCGTGCTCGCCACAGGATACCTCAATTTTAGGATGCGGGCCATGCTGGTGAGTTTTCTCACCCACAACCTTTGGCTGCATTGGAAAAAAGGCTCCTTGCATTTGGCACAGGCCTTTTTAGACTTTGAGCCCGGCATCCATTATCCGCAATTTCAAATGCAAGCCGGGGTAATGGGGGTGAACACCATTCGCACCTACAATCCCACCAAACAAGCGCAAGAGCAAGATGCCGATGGCCAATTTATTCGTCAGTGGGTGCCCGAATTGCGTGCGCTACCGACTCACCTCATTCATACCCCTTGGGAGATGAGTGCGCTGGAGCAAAAAGCCTATGGTTGTGAGTTGGGGAAGGATTATCCCCTGCCGGTGGTAGACCTTAAAAGCAGCGCTGCCCATGCCCGCGAACATTTGTGGGCCACCAAAAAATCGCCCGAAAGCAAGCAAAACAGTAAGAGCATCCTGCAAAAGCATGTGAAGTCGCGGCTCCGTAAATTCACCGAGCAGCAGCGTGGTTTGTTCGACGAAAACCTCGACACCTGATGGCCACTGGAAAAATGAAACGCAAGGGTGATTTGCCGCAAAAAATATGTGAGCATTGTGGCCGACCTTTTAGCTGGCGCAAAAAATGGGAGAAGGTGTGGGAAGAAGTGAAATACTGCAGCGAGCGGTGTCGATCAGGCAAATAAAAAAGCCGCGAATTACTCCGCGGCCTCCAAGGACTTGAAAAATACTGCTTTTACACTAAGCTACTTTTAGCTGGCTTGCAAATAGCGGCTAGGTGCCTGCCCTGTCCATTTGCGGAAGCTCCTCGAAAAGCTGCCTTGATCGCTGAAGCCTAAGGTTTCGGCTAATTCAGACAAGCCACATCGGCGCGTTTCGAGCATCTCAAGTGCCATTTTTAGCTTAATCTCTTGCAAAAGCATGCGGTAGGTGTAGCCGGCATCTTGCAAGCGACGCTGCAGGGTACGCGGCGACATGCACATCCAATCGGCTAATTGTTCCATGGTCGGGAATCCATTTTTCTTGTATTCAGACAAATAAAAAAACACACGGCTGAGGGTGTGTTGTTGTTCCTGCTCCAGGACGGGAGCAAAGCTTACAAATTGGGTGTCTAGTTTGGTTTTTGTCCAGTGCAATTTTAAATCATGTGCCATTAGAAATGAGTTTTTTGGGTTTGGGTTTTTGTACTCAAAATCCTACGATTTTGGATACGGCACAGTCTTTTCAAAGAGTGTGCCAAAAACTCTGGCTTCCTTAAAAAACTACACTTCCTGCTTCAATTGGCTCCTATAAGCTCCAAAAATGGTCGATTTACTAATGAAGCCAAGGTAAATTCCCTCTTTTACCACAGGCAGGTTCCAGGCCGAGGTCTGGTCAAATAGCTGCATTACCTCCTCCATGCTGCTGCCGAGTTCTACCTCCGCTGGCGGACTTTGCATGAGTTCATCTACCCGCAATTCGTTGTAACGAGCAGGATCAAACATCACCTTGCGGATATCGTCCAACAAAATCACGCCCAGTAACTCATTATTCGCACTTAAAACCGGGAAAATATTCCGCTTACAATTCGCAATTAATTTCACCAAATCGCCCAAGCTACTTCCCGAAACGATTGGCTGTATGTCCTTTTCTATAAATTTAGACAGTTCCAAATCGTGCAGCACGAGGCGGTCCTTATCGTTGTGAATCAAATCGCCGGCCTTCAACAGCTTACCGGCCACAAGCGACAACGGCTGCATATACGTCTTTATAAAATAGGCCACCGCACTCACCAGCATCAAGGGCACAATGATGTTGTAGCTGCCCGTAATTTCGGCAATCAAAAAGATGGCCGTAAGCGGCGCATGCATCACCCCGCTGAGTACCGCCCCCATGCCAAAGAGGGTGTAATTCACCACATTTAAATCGAGCTGCGGCAGCAAAGCATTCAATGAAAAAGCGAAAGCAAAGCCCAAATAGCCCCCGCTTACTACTGAAGGCGCAAACTTCCCTCCCACGCCACCTGCTTCTACCGTAATAGCAGCGGCCAGCGGTTTGAGCAGCAGCAAGCCCGAAATCAGCAGCAGCAAGTTAAAAGTACCTTCTCCTAAACCCGGAATGCGGCTGCTGTTTAGCAAGGCCAGTCCATCGTTATTGATGAGCGACCGGATGCCAATGTACCCTTCGCCGTACAAAGGCGGCAAAAAGTAAAGGAGCGTTCCGAGCAGCAAGCCCCCTGCCAAAGCCTTCTGCCACCATTTGCGGAAGCGCGACATGCTTTTGCCGGTGAGTCGCACCGTGCGGCTAAACCAAACGGCATACAAGCCTCCCAGCAAACCCAAAAGCAGCACCCAAAACAAATCGCTCCAACCAATGGGCATTACATCGGCTACCCGAAAAATGGCTTCGTTGTCGATGAATAAGCTGCTAAGTAAATTCCCCATGGCCGCGCTTATGAGGATGGGAATAAAACGCGCGGTGCTGATTTCGGGCAAAATGACTTCCATCGCAAAAATCACCCCCGCAATGGGCGCATTAAAGATGGCGCTGATACCTGCCGCCGTGCCGCAACCAATGAGCAGGGTGCGACTGCGGAAATCGAGTCGGAAAAAGCGCGCAATGCCGCTGCCCCAGGCCGAGCCGGTGACCACCATGGGGGCCTCAAATCCCACCGAACCCCCAAATGCCAGCGTAATAGACGACAACAACAATTGCGAGTACATGAGCGAGGAACGAATGAAGGCGTTTTTGCGGGAGATGGCATACAGTACGCCAGCTAAACCTTGTTCTTGGGCGCTTTCACGAAACCAGCTGCGATTGATGGCGGCTACCAAAAACACCCCGATGAGGGGCAAGAAAAAGAAGGTGAAGCGTGGGAAAACATCTAAAACATTGGCCTCAAAAAAGTGCAGCAGGGTTTTGAGTCCTACCGCCGCCATGCCCACCGCCAAGCCAATGAGCACGCTGAGCACTACGATCAAACTGCCTGGTCGCAGCTTGCGTTGGATAAATGCCAGCACTTGTAAATAGGCGCGTCCTGTGAACATGCCACAAAAAAACACAATTTTGGCTGCACCACCTACCTTTGTGTGGTGAAATCGCCCGAACTCCAGCTTACTATCCCTGCTCAACAGCCGCATTTGGGTCGGTTTTTGGCGGGAAGACTGTCTGGTGTAAACCAGCAGCAGCTTGATACCCTCTTTTACCAAGGGCGGGTGCTGTTGAATGGGGAAACCGTTCCAGCGGAGGTGCCCGTGCAAGCGGGCGACCAAGTGCGTATTTTGCAGCGCGATCGGCGCATTTTGCCTGAAAAACTTTCGGTGGAGGTTGTTTATGAAGATGCCGACTGTTTGGTGGTGAATAAGCCTGCCGACATGGCCGTGCATCCTGGCTTGGGCACTTATGGTGGCACCCTGCTCAATTGGTTGGCTTGGTATGCTGCAGAAAGTGCTGGAGCTGATGCAGCTGCATCTTGGCTGCCACAGGCGGTGGTGCACCGGCTCGACAAAGCCACCTCAGGACTTTTGGTGCTGGCCAAAAACAAGGTGGCCAACCAGCAGTTGCAACAGCAAATGGCGGCAGGCAGCACCGAGCGCAAATATGTGGCCCGGGTATGGGGCTGTCCTACGCCCGAAAACGGCAGCATCGACCTGCCCATGGGGCGCGACCCCGCGCAGCCGCAGCTCCTTCGGGTAGACGACACGGGTAGCTTCGGCAAAGCCGCCCTCACCCACTATCAGTTGCTCGAAAAACAGGGGGATACGAGTCTGCTTGCCCTCTTCCCGCAAACCGGCCGCACCCACCAATTGCGCATCCACCTGCACCACATTGGGCATGGCATTGTGGGCGATTTGCGCTACGTGCAAGCCGTACAGCCAGCCAGCTTTGTGCCCGCCCGCCTGAGCTTGCATGCCGCCAGCATAGGTTTTGTGCACCCCACCCAAGGGCATAAGTGCCACTTTGAAAGCGACTTGCCGAGCGACTTGTAGGGTTCACCGAAAGGCCAAGTCGCAAACACAAGATTTTATCATCATTTATCCACATCCGAGGCCTTTTGTGGAGAATATCCATCTTTTAAGCATATGATTTCACTATCTTTGTTTGGTTATAGAATCCCGTAAAATGATTGAAGAAAACAAGCCCGGCAGTTATTCCGCAGACAATATTCAGGTCCTTGAAGGATTAGAAGCCGTACGTAAGCGTCCGGCGATGTACATTGGTGACGTAGGCGTAAAAGGTCTGCACCACCTGGTATACGAAGTGGTTGACAACTCGATTGACGAAGCATTGGCTGGCCATTGCGACACCATCGACGTTTTTATCCACCCCAACAACAGCATCACTGTAAAAGACAACGGTCGTGGCATTCCCACCGACATGCACCAAAAAGAGAAGCGTTCGGCCCTCGAGGTGGTAATGACGGTCTTACACGCCGGAGGTAAATTCGACAAAGACACCTACAAGGTATCGGGCGGTTTGCACGGTGTGGGTGTGAGTTGCGTAAACGCCCTCAGTACTTTTTTGCGTGCCGAAGTGCACCGTAACGGCATTGTTTACGAGCAGGAATACAGCTGTGGCAAGCCACAATATTCGGTGCGTGAAAAAGGCACCACCACTACCCGTGGCACCAACATCACCTTCATGCCCGACGATAGCATTTTTATCGTTTCAGAGTACAACTACAGCACCTTGGCTGCACGTTTGCGCGAGCTGGCTTACCTCAACAAAGGCATCCGCTTAAACATTACCGACGAACGTGAGCCTTTGGAAGAAGGTGGCTTTAAAAGCGATAGTTTTTATTCGCAGGGTGGTTTGAAGGAGTTTGTTGAGTACCTCGACAGCAACCGTGAGAAGCTCATTCCAGAGCCGATTTACATTGAACACAACAAAGGCACGGTCCCTGTAGAAGTGGCCATGCAGTACAACACCTCTTATACCGAAAACGTACACAGTTACGTCAACAACATCAATACCCACGAGGGCGGCACGCACGTAGCGGGTTTCCGTCAGGCCATGACCCGGGTGTTAAAGGCTTATGCCGATAAAGAAGGCATGACCAGCAAGCTCAAGTTCGACATTGCGGGGGATGACTTCCGTGAAGGTTTAACGGCGGTAATTTCGGTGAAGGTAATGGAGCCTCAATTTGAGGGGCAAACCAAAACCAAATTGGGCAACAACGAAGTGATTGGCGCCGTGAACATGGCGGTAGCTGAAGCTTTGAACAATTATTTAGAAGAGCATCCAAAGGAAGCCCGTCAGATCATCAACAAGGTGATTTTAGCGGCTACTGCGCGTCATGCGGCCCGCAAGGCCCGTGAGATGGTACAGCGTAAAAACGTATTGTCGAGCAACAGCATGCCAGGCAAGCTGGCCGACTGTTCGGAGAGCAATCCTGAGTTGTGCGAAATTTACTTAGTCGAAGGAGACTCGGCCGGTGGTACTGCCAAACAAGGCCGAAGCAGGAATTTCCAAGCCATTTTACCGCTGCGAGGTAAGATCCTCAACGTGGAGAAGGCCATGGAGCACAAAATCTACGAAAACGAAGAAATTCGCAACATCTTTACTGCCTTAGGTGTAACCGTAGGTACAGAGGAAGACCAAAAAGCGCTCAACATCAGCAAGCTGCGTTACCACAAAATCATCATCATGACGGATGCTGACGTGGACGGATCACACATCACCACTTTGATCCTCACCTTCTTCTTCAGGTATATGAAGGATTTGATTGAGTCGGGTTATGTGTACATCGCCACGCCACCGCTTTATTTGGTGAAAAAGGGCAACAACCAAACCTATGCCTGGAACGAGAAAGAGCGTTTAGACGCGGTGAAAGAATTGGCCAAAGGTGGCAATGAAAGCACGGTTGGCATTCAGCGCTACAAAGGTTTGGGAGAAATGAACGCGGAGCAGTTGTGGACTACGACCATGAACCCAGAAACCCGCACTTTGCGTCGGGTAACGATCGACAGCGCGGCCGAAGCCGACCGCATTTTCAGCATGTTGATGGGCGACGAGGTACCACCACGCAGGGAGTTCATTGAACAAAATGCGCGTTACGCTAAAATTGATAGCTAATACTAGCCATAGATGATTGCCATTCGCGAGCTGCATAAATCGTATGGGTCGCTGGAAGTGCTCAAGGGCCTCTCTATCGACATTGCAGCGGGCGAGATTGTGGCCATCGTGGGGCCCTCTGGTGCAGGCAAAAGCACCTTGTTACAGATTTTAGGCACGCTCGACAAGCCTGATCGCGGGGAACTGATTTTCGACCAAACGTCGGTTTTTCAGCTCGGTGATCAGGCTTTGTCGGCTTTCCGCAATAAAACCATTGGCTTTGTGTTTCAGCAGCACCATTTGCTGCCCGAGTTTACCGCCATCGAAAACATCTTGATTCCCGCCATGATTGCGGGCCGTTCGCCCAAAGAGGCGCTGCCTTATGCCACCGAGCTGTGCACCTTGCTGGGCGTAAAAGACCGCATGGAGCACAAGCCCTCGGCCCTTTCTGGGGGTGAGCAGCAGCGTTTTGCTGTGGCACGTGCGCTCATCAACCAGCCCAAAGTGGTGCTTGCCGACGAGCCTTCGGGCAACCTCGATACGCACAATGCACGGGAGCTGCACCAGCTCTTTTTCGAACTGCGGGCGCGTTACGGCCAAACCTTCGTAATAGTAACCCACAATACGGGCCTGGCCGACATGGCCGACCGCAAAATCACCTTGGTAGACGGAAAACTCAGCGCATGAGCAGTGTCGACCCCGTTGAGATCCTGAAGCAATACTGGGGTTTCGATCAATTTCGGCCCTTGCAGGAAGACATTGTGCGCTCGGTGATTGCCGGCAAAGACACCCTTGCCCTTTTACCAACCGGCGGCGGTAAAAGCATTTGCTTTCAGGTGCCTGCTTTAGCCATGGGAGGCTTGTGCTTGGTGATTTCGCCGCTCATTGCGCTCATGAAAGACCAAGTGCTCAACCTCACGAAGCGGGGTGTAAAGGCCACCGCGATTTTTACGGGCATGAGCAGGGGCGAGATTGACCAAGTGCTTGAACAATGCGCTAAGGGCAACTACCAGTTTTTATATGTGTCGCCCGAACGGCTCACCACCGAAATTTTTTTAGCCCGACTTGAGCGCCTCAACGTACGCTTGTTGGCCATCGACGAGGCGCATTGCATTGCGCAATGGGGGCATGATTTTAGACCCGAGTACCTGCGCATAGCCGCCATTCGCCCCAAGCTCAAAGGCGTTCCTGTGATTGCCCTCACCGCCACCGCCACGCCAGAAGTGGTAGATGAAATCCAGGAAAAACTCCTTTTCAAGCCCAAGCACCTCTTCCAAAAAAGCTTCTCTCGCAGCAATTTGGCCTATGTGGTGGAGTACGAGGAAGACAAATTTGGCCGGCTCATCCAAATTGTGCGCCAAACGCCCGGCACTGGGGTGGTGTATGCCGGCACCCGCCGCAAAACCCAGCAGCTGGCCGAACTGCTGCAACGCAATGGGGTGAGTGCCGACTTTTACCATGCTGGTTTAACCGCACAGGAGCGCGATGCCAAGCAAAAAGACTGGATTGACAATAAAATACGGGTGATATGCTGCACCAATGCCTTTGGCATGGGCATCGACAAGCCCGATGTGCGTTTTGTGGTGCACCTCGAGCCAAGCGATTGCATAGAAGCCTATTTTCAGGAAGCTGGTCGCGCCGGTAGAGACGAAAAACCCGCTCGCTGCACCCTCCTCTACCATCCTTCGAACCGCGGCGAAGCCGAGCGCAACCTCGCCATGGGCTTCCCTCCCATCGAAACCATTCGCCAAGTGTACAACGCCCTGGGCATGTATTTTAACCTGGCTTTGGGCAGCGGTCAGTGGCAAACCTTGCCCTTTGATTTAAGCGAATTTTGCAGGCAATACGAGCTCAAGCCCTTCGAAGCGCACCATGCGCTGCAGTTTTTGCACCGTGCTGGCTATTTGTTGGTGGGAGAAGAAGCCCTGCTTCCTTCCAAAATAAAATTCACGGCCGATGCCACCACGGTGTATGATTTTAGACTGCGGCACAAAGAATTTGACCCCTTTATCAACCTCTTGCTACGCTCCTACAGCGGCATCATGGAGCAATATTGCAAAATCGACGAATACCGATTGGCGGCCAAGTTGCAGATTTTATCGAAAGATGTGAGTCTGCTTTTGGAGCAGCTGCAGCAGCGCGATTTGCTGGAGTACATTCCCAAAACCGACAAAGCCACCATTACCTGGCTCAAGGAACGCATGCCCGAGGAAAGTGTGATTTTGGCGCCCGAGCATTACGAATTGCTGCTGGAGCGTAAAAAAATCAAGCTCGAAGCCATGTTGCAGTATGCCGAAAGTCCTGGCAAATGCCGCAGCCAAATGCTGTTGGCCTATTTTGGAGAAAAGGAAAGCGTACATTGCGGTCATTGCGACTACTGCACTGGCATGCAAGAAGCAGACCCCAGCACAGAACTACTTGAAGAGCTCAAGCCCCACTTGCGCGATGCCAGCGAAGCACCCATTACCTTTGCCGAGCTGGTGACCCTGGTACCCTTTGAAAACAAAAAACTGCTCATCAACTGCATACAGTGGTTCATTGACCAAGGCCAATTGCAGCTGCAACCCGATAATTTGCTCCAATGGAAAGACTAAATCGCCTCTTTTTTGCGGTTACCAACGACCTCAACAGCGACCAGCGAATGTTGCGCATTTGCAGCACCCTAGCGGCGGCAGGCTATGAGGTACATTTGCACGGTCGTGAGCTGCCCGAGAGCCGAACCTTGACCCAGCGTAATTTTGCACAAACGCGCATGCGGCTGTGGTTTCGCACAGGCCCGTTGTTTTACTTAGAATTTAACATCCGCTTGTTTTTATATGCCTTGGGCGAGACTGCCGACTGTTTGAGCGCGGTGGACCTCGATACCTTACCAGCCATGCGCCTGGCCGCCTGGATCAAAAACAAACCGCTGGTATATGATGCCCATGAAATTTTTACCGAGGTGCCCGAATTGTTGCATAGCAAACCCAAGCAGCGGCTGTGGCAATGGGTAGAAAAGACCTTTTTACCGGGGGTGCGCTTCAGTTATACGGTGAATCATAGCCTCGCCCAGTGGTACGCCCAAAAACACGGCATTCACATGCAGGTGGTCCGTAATATGCCCTTCGCTGCCAAATTAAATGCCCGGCAGCCGCACGAAGGCTTCATTTTGTACCAGGGTGCGTTGAATGAGGGGCGTGGACTCGAAGCCCTCATCGAAGCCATGAAGTTATTGCCCATGCCGCTCTATTTAGCTGGAAAGGGCGATGTAGCGCTGCAATTGCAGGCGCAGGTAGCGGCGGCCGGACTCGAAAAGCAAGTGCATTTTACTGGTCAACTCGACCCCGAGGCTTTGCGGGAACTTACCGCCAAGGCTTGGCTGGGGTTAAACCTGCTCGAGAGCCACTCGCTGAACTACTACTTCTCGCTTGCCAACAAATTTTTTGACTATGCCCAGTTAGGAGTACCGCAATTGTGTATGGATTTTCCTGAATACACCTTATTAAATGAGGCGCATGAGGTAGCAGTGCTCACCAATAGTTTGGAGCCGCAGCAGTTGGCAGCCTACATTCAACAGCTAGCCAACAATACTGAGTTTTACGAACAGCTAAGCAATAATGCCTTAATAGCCGCCCAGGAATGGACTTGGGAGCAGGAAGCCCCAAAATTGTTAGTCCTTTACAAAGAAGTCTTTCTGCGAAAGTAGAACTCAAACAGGGCTAATTTATACAAGCTAAACAGCTTCAAACTTCCCTTCCCTGCCTTCAAATAGCCTTCCATCCAGGCCAAAAACGGCGTCAGAAAAAAAAGGAGTCCGGTTGCCTGTGCCACGCGCCAGCTGCGAATCAAGCGAATTTCATCGCTATATTGCCGAAAGAGTGGATCGCGGTGATACAATCGCACCAGGTTTTTAACGGCTTCCCTGCTTTTGTCAACAAACACCGCATCGCTGTCGAAGCCGGTGTGCAGGGCGGGACAATCGATGTGCTGGATTTTTCGTCCGGATGCCTGCAGCTGTAAGCCAAAATGCGTGTCTTCATGCCCATACCCCTCATGTGGTTCTGGAAAACGGTGCTCGGTTTTCCATGCGGCTGGCATCGCAAAATTGGCGGCTGTAAAGCTTCTGTAGGGATGTTGATTGCGTAAACTAGCTGACTTTTCCTCAACATTTCGGCTGTAGCGAGCTCTGAGTCCGTTGTTGGCATCTGCTTTACTCGCTATTCCGCCACAAACCAGCTGGTTATCCTTCAAATGAGGCAATAGCTTGTCTAGAAAATCGGCTGGCAACTGCATATCTCCATCTAAAAACAAGAGAAAATCCCCTTGTGCCTCGTCCAGGAGTCGGTTACGCGCAGCCGAGCGCCCTAAGTTTTCGGGAAAGCTGAAGATTCGGACCTCGGGATGGGTGGCATAAGTTTCATGCCAGGTGAAGGCAGCAGCATCAGCACTATCGTCGAGCACCAGCACCTCAGCAGCGAGTGCCGTGTGTGCAATTTGCGTTAGAAGCGCTTGGAGCAAGGCTTCGGGATGCTGCCGATAAACTGGAATGAGTACCGAAAGCAGCATTTAGAACAGGATTCCACCCAAATCGAGCACCTTGCCGCCTTCGCACTTGAGCAGGCGGGCAGGGAAACGTTCGATGATCATATAATCGTGTGTGGCCATAAGCACCGCTGTATTTTCTACCTTGCTGATGTTAATGAGTAACTTCATGATTTCCTGCGAGGTATCGGGATCGAGGTTGCCGGTAGGTTCGTCTGCCAAAATAAGCTCAGGCTTGTTGAGGAGTGCCCGGGCAATCACTACCCGCTGCTGCTCGCCTCCCGAAAGTTCATGTGGCATTTTAAAGTCTTTGGTTGGCAAACCTACCAATTCGAGCACCTCTTCAATGCGCTTGGTCATTTCAGCTTTGTCTTTCCAGCCTGTAGCCCGCAATACAAACTTCAAGTTTTCGTGTACCGAGCGATCTGTTAACAATTGAAAATCCTGAAAAACAATACCTAATTTTCTGCGCAGCAGGGGGATTTCTTTGCGTTTTAATTTCGACAAAGCGGTTTCAGCGATGATTATTTCACCTTTCATAAGGGGCAATTCACCGTAGAGGGTTTTAAGCAGACTGCTTTTTCCTGCCCCGGTTTTGCCAATGAGGTACACAAATTCACCTGGTCGAATATCGAAATTGAGCTCTTGGAGCACCAAAGTCGTCTTTTGGTATATATCTACCCCCTTTATACTGATAACCGCTTGTTGTAATTCAGACATGCCTCTTGCTTTGTGACTACAAATAGACGAAATTTTAGAAACATTTTTTGTATAAGTGTTGTCATTGTTTAATCGGGCAGAAATCAATATATTTGCGCCAAACAAAAAGTTTCCACTAAAAAAGGCACTCAAAATACACCACTATGAATTTCTACAAATCCGCAGCCTACCTACTGATGGCAGCAAGCTTTACTGCTGGTTGCTCGAGCAAAATGCTCAAATCGCCGGAAAAAGTGACCTACAGCACCAACCCGGAAGTGTTAGAGCTACAAGGTGACAGCGTTCGATTCACCATGAACCTCGAATTCGCACCTAAGTTTTTCGCTAAAAAAGGTGTTTTAGAAGCCACACCTGTACTCAGCTACAGTGGCAACAGCATCGACCTTCCGTCAGCCAAATTTAAAGGTGAGAGCGTTACAGAAGGCTCAGGCAAAACCGTTAACAATGAAAATGGCGGCAAATTCAGTCAGTCAGCTTCTATTGCCTACAACAAAGGCATGGAAAAGGCAGAGTTGAATGCCAAGGTTAAAGTTAGCGTTAAGAAAAAGTCGGTTGATTTCCCACAAGTAAAATTGGCTGATGGTACCATCGTTACTCAGCAATTGCTCAAGCAAGACTATCGTTCTGCCGCTTCTGCCAGCAATTGGAAAGAAGTAGCGATTGAAAAAACTGCTACTATCAACTTCGTAATCAACCGTTCAGATGTTCGTGATTCAGAGAAGAAAAAAGACGAGCTCCAGAAGTTGGTAAACTTCATGCAAGCTGGTTACGAGGTTCGTCAGATCATCGTAAATGGTTATGCTTCACCAGACGGTGAGTTGCAAATGAACGACAAATTGGCCGATCAGCGTGCCAAAGCCGCGAATGACTTTGTATTCAATGCCCTGTATAGCAAAAAAGGCATGAAGAAGAACAAAGAAAAGTTGTTCGACGACAATTTCTACCAGGAGCAAAATGGCACAGAAGACTGGAAAGGTCTTTCTTCAGCCATTGCCAATGCTACCGATATTCCTGAGAAAGACAAAGTAATGTCGATCATCAACAGCAATATGAGCAGCGTTGAAAAGCAAGCTGAATTGCGCAAATTGACTAAGTCATATAGCGTATTGGCCGATAAATACCTCCCACCATTGCGTCGTGCTACCATGACTGTGAAGGCAGTTGAGCCAGTAAAAACCGATTCTATGTTGTTGGTTTATGCTTCTAAGAAGCCTGATACCCTTTCTGCGAACGAATTTGTAAAGGCTGCTGGTGTAGCTAAAACTGCAGAGCAGAAAAAAGCCATCTATACCCAAATGGCAACTACTCATCCAAATGACTATCGCAGCTTCAATAACCTGGGCGTAATGGCTTTAGAAGCTGGTCAAATGGCAGAAGCACGTTCACAGTTTGAGAAGGCCAAAGCGGCCAACGATAAAGCTGGTGAAGTAATGAACAATATGGCCATCATGGCTGCCATGGATGGTGACCACAAGAAGGCGAAAGAGCTCTTTACACAAGCTGGTAATGCAGGTGTGAAAGTTGACTACAACTTAGGTTTGATCGCTGTTCGTCAGGGTGACTGGAGCTTAGCTAACAGCAAGCTTGCCTCTGAAAGCGGCAACTACAACAAGGCCTTGGCTTTTGTATTGGTGAAAAACTACAGCGCTGCTGAGAAAGAAACCGAAAACATTGAGAACAAGGATGCAGCGGTTTATTACCTCCGCGCAATCATTGGTGCACGTACCAACAACCGCGATATGATGACCACAGGTTTGACCCGTGCGGTGGCTGCAGATGCCAAATATCGTGAGATGGCGAAGACCGATGCCGAATTCATCAAGCATTTCAACCAAGACTACTTCAAAGTAGCGATCCGCTAATTGAAATTAAATCATTTCGTAAGGTCTGTGTAAGCAATTACACAGACCTTTTTTTTTTACTTTGTAGCATGAATCCACCCTACGTTATTCAAGTGGCTGTGGCGCCAGTACGGCAGGAGCCGTCGGACCGCGCTGAGCAAATCACCCAGTTTTTATACAGCGAAGGCATTGAACTGCTCGAGCGGCGCGAGAAATGGAGTTTGGTACGCTCGCAACTCGATGGTTACGAAGGCTGGATCGACAACAAACAATACCGGGGCATGCCCAAGGGACAGTTTAGCGTACAGTATGTGCGCAGTCGCCAAGCCGCCCTGGCCAATGAAAAAGATGTGCTGTGGGTGCCTCATGGCGCTACGCTTTGGCTTGATGCGCAGGGTCGCAGTTTTGATGGCAGGCAAGTGGAGCCGGCAGACGTAGGAACAGCGCTAGAAGGGGATGCTGGGAGTCTGCTCGAAAGTGCCCGCAGCTACCTCAACACCCCCTATTTGTGGGGCGGCAGAAGTATTTGGGGCATCGACTGCTCTGGCTTTATGCAGCAAATATTCAGGCTGCACGGCAAGGAGCTCCCGCGCGACGCCTATCAGCAGGCCACCATCGGCGCGGATGTGCTTTTAATGGGTGAAGCCCAGCCTGGCGACCTTGCCTTCTTCGACAATTCTGAAGGCCGCATAACGCACGTAGGTTTGTATCTGGGCGATGGCCGCATCATCCATGCCTCGGGCAGGGTACGCATCGACAAGCTCGATCACTTTGGCATTTACAACCAAGAAGAAGCACGTTACACCCACAACCTACGCCTGCTCAAACGCGTGCTATGAGCGGCTACATCTACAGTGCGGAGGCGGTGCGCGAATGGGACAATTACACCCTCCTGGAGCAAAACATCAGCAGTATCGAGCTCATGAACAGGGCAGCGGCAGCATTGGTGCATCACTTTCGATTGGCTGAGCCGCATCCTTGTAGGGTATTGCTGGTAGCAGGACCTGGCAACAATGGTGGAGATGCCATTGCCATGGCGCGCTTGCTGCACGAGCAGCGGTATCCAGTGCAGTTGTATCGCCTTCCAGCGCAAAACTACAGTGTTGACCACCAAGCGCAATGGGAGCTGGCGCAGGCCGCTTCGGTACCGATGATCAGCGAGCTGGACTTATTTCAGCTGCAGCACGTAGATTGGGTGGTTGACGGCTTGTTAGGCAACGGGATCAATCGGGCTGCGGAAGGCGACTTTGCCCGATGCATTGCCTTGATAAACCAGTGGGAGCTGCCTGTTTTCAGCATCGATTTACCATCGGGACTACCAGGCGCAGGTGCTTTTGACCACCACTGGCCTGTTATTAAGGCACGCATTACCGCTTGCTTAGCACCATACAAATTCAATTTACTATTACCCCCGGCGGCCAATTTTGTGGGCGAAGTGGTTTTGGTAGACATTGGGCTATCGAAACGTTTCAGACACCTCGACCGCTTGGCGGAGGTCATTCAGCCCAGTGCGGAGCAGCCCCTTTTGCCGATTCGGAAGCGCTTTTCTCACAAAGGCAGTCACGGCCATGCGCTCATCATTGCGGGCAGTGCAGGCTACTACGGCGCGGCATTGCTCGCGGCCCGGGCATGTGTGCTGGCGGGGGCCGGACTCACCACCGCTGCCATTCCTGCCAGCTTTCAAACCGCCTTTTCCGCAAGCTTACCAGAGGCCATCACCATTACCACTGGCAGTACATTTTGGGAAGCTGCCCTTCCCCTACTGCCGTACCAAGCCATAGGCGTGGGCATGGGCATAGGACAACATTCAACCAGCCAAGAAGCCCTGCTCCAATTGCTGCGCGACTATAAAGGTCCCTTGCTGTTAGATGCCGATGCCCTCAATGTATTAAGCAGCTTGGGAACCACCGGCAAAGAAGCCATACCGAAAGGAAGTGTTTTGAGTCCCCACCCCAAAGAATTCGACCGCTTGTTTGGCATACAACCGCATTGGTGGGCGCGACTTGAGCGGCTGCAGGCAGCAGCTGAGGAATTACAGTGCACCATCCTCCTCAAAAACGCCTATACTTTTGTAGCCTCGCCAGGAAAACCTTTGCAGGTGAACCTCACGGGCAATGCAGGATTGGCCAAAGGCGGAAGCGGGGATGTACTTAGTGGCATCATTACTGCACTCTTGGCGCAGGGATTGAGCGCTTTTGATGCTGCGCGATTGGGCGTTTGGCTTCATGGAACTGCGGCCGATGCCGCCCTGTTGAACAGCAGTCTCGAAAGCTTAACGCCTTCGGCCGTTATTAATGCGCTTCCAGCGGCTTTTCAGCAGCTGCGATTGACTAAATAACGGCTTTTTATTACCTTTATCTTTTGCCACCAAAGGCACACACACATTTATGCATCCTTCTAAACATTTAACAATGCTTGCTTTGGGCGGCATGCTGTTATTATCTGCTTGTACCGACCGCACCGAAAGAAGTCTCAAAAGCCAAACGCGGCCTGTTGCTCCGCCCCCAGCCATGAACGCTCCTGCTGCCAATGCTGCAGTAGATACCACCGCCGTTAATGCTCCTACTCCTGGTGCTTCTGGTACTGTGGCGCTCAATCCCGAACACGGTATGCCTGGCCACCGCTGCGAAATTCCAGTTGGTGCACCGCTCAACTCCCCTGCAGCAGCACAGCCTCAGGTGAGTGTTCAGCAGTCCACGCAGCAACCCGCTGGCACGCGTATTGAACAGCCACTCACCACGCCCAACACCAGCAAAACGGTTCGTTTGAACCCTGCGCATGGCGAGCCCGGTCACGACTGTAACATTCCGGTTGGCGAGCCCCTCAAAAACTAAGCATAAAAAATCCCCCAGCGTTAAGTTGGGGGATTTTTTTTGGTTTATGGCCAGCTTTTAAGCACCTACTAGTGCATGCCTCAGCCGAGAGGAAGCCTTTTATTTCTGAAAGAAAGGCGAAACCACCAGCTCTTTGCTGCCTGGAGTATAGGTGTAAAAACCGGAGCCCGATTTTGCGCCGAGGTGACCGGCGGTAACCATGTTCACCAGCAAAGGACAAGGGGCATATTTCGGGTTACCGAGTCCATCGTGGAGCACATGCAAAATGGCCAAGCAAACATCTAGTCCAATAAAATCGGCCAATTGCAATGGGCCCATCGGGTGCGCCATGCCTAATTTCATTACCTGATCTATTTCTTCAACACCAGCCACGCCTTCAAAAAGGGTGATGATGGCTTCGTTGATCATGGGCATGAGGATGCGGTTGGCTACGAAGCCGGGGTAATCGTTTACTTCTACAGGAATTTTACCCAGTTGCTTCGATAAATCCATGATTTGGGCCGTAACCTCATCGGTGGTGTTGTAGCCTCGGATTACTTCGATGAGCTTCATTACCGGAACGGGGTTCATGAAGTGCATGCCTATAACTTTGTCGGCCCGCTTGGTAGCTGCGCCTATTTTGGTGATGCTGATCGAAGAGGTGTTGGTAGCCAAAATGGTATGTGCAGGCGCGAGTTCGTCGAGTTGCTTAAATATTTTGAGCTTGAGGTCCACATTTTCAGTGGCGGCTTCTACAATCAAGTCGCTTTGAGGCGCCACTTGAGCGATGTCGGTAACGGTGGTCAAATTTGCCAAGGTAGCCGCCTTTTCCTGTTCCGTGAGGCTGCCTTTGGCAACCATCCGGTCGAGGTTTTTGGTGATGGTGGCCATTCCTTTTTCGAGTGCCTTTTCAGAAATGTCAACCATATTCACTTGGAAACCTTTCATGGCGAAAACGTGCGCAATGCCGTTGCCCATGGTACCGGAGCCGATGACTGTAATGTTTTTCATATGACGTTTTTAGCAAATTTTGGCACGAAAATACGAATCATACCGCCAAAATCCTCGTTAAAATACGGCTTGCTCCCTGAACACAGGCAAAAAAGCCACATTAGAAAAAATTCACAAACATTAAGAGTCTTACCAGCGTTACTAAATAGCATTACTATTAACTTTGCATTTTTAACGATTCTCATGCTAGAACTCATGCGCAATTGGAGGCCTCAACCAAGCGAGGCTTTCTACAAAAAACCGCCCGAGAGCAGTGAACTAGGCCGACGTATCATGTCGGAGGGTTTGATTTTTATGCAAGAAATTGGCTTTGAAGCCTTTACTTTTAAGAAATTAGCAGAACGTTTACAAACAACGGAAGCCTCGGTGTACAGGTATTTCGAAAATAAACATCATTTATTGCTGTATTATATGTCGATTTATTGGCTGTGGCTCGAGTATCATCTTACCTTTGGGTTACACAACCTTCCCGAAAGTGCCTCCAAGTTGAACAAAGCCATAGACATGATTACCCGACCTGATAAATTAAATTGGCCCCTGAAGGACTTGTCGTTTGATCACCTGCTGAACTTAGTGGTGACCGAATGGGGTAAAATTTACTTTACCAGTCAAATCGACAAAGAAGACAAAGCTGGTCTTTTTGCCGACTATAAGCGTTTTTGCAAGCGACTGAGTCAGCTCATCACCCAGTCGTATCCCCATTACCCCTACCCCAACACCTTGGTATCGACCGCCATGAATATGTTGTTTGTGCAACGTTTTTACGCTGATCATTTACCCAGCCTTACTGATTTAACCCAAGACGACATCCGCATCACTGATTTTATCAAAAATTTAGTGAATGGCGCACTTCAAAATCCCACTGCATGAGACCCACACAGCGTTTTTTCAAACTGCTCTCTACCTTTCAAAAGGAAATCAGCTACTTATACTTTTACGCGGCATTAGCAGGCTTGGCCTCTTTAACCCTGCCCTTGGGCATGCAGGCCATCATTCAGTTTGTGATGGCGGGACAAGTAAGTACCTCTTTGGTATTGTTAGTGGTGATGGTGGTATTGGGCATCGCCATATCGGGTTACCTGCAAATCATGCAATTGTGGGTAGCAGAATTTATACAGCAGCAAATTTTTGCGCGTGGGGCTTTTGAATTTAGTCACCGCATTCCCCGCATCAAGCTCGAAGTGATGCAAAACCGCTATCCACCCGAGTTGGTAAACCGCTTTTTTGACGTACCTCAGGTGCAAAAAGGTACGGCCAAAGTATTGATCGACTTCAGTATAGCTTCTTTGCAGATGATTTTTGGCTTGCTATTGCTTTCCATTTACCATCCGCTATTTATTGCATTGAGTGCCACCATGCTATTCGCCTTGTATGCCCTGTTTCGGGTTACAGGTAAAAAAGGGATGGAAACCAGCATCGTAGAGTCGAAATACAAATACCGCACCGCCTTTTGGTTGCAAGAAGTAGCGCGGGCCATTACCACTTTTAAAATTTCCGATGAAACCGATTTGTCGAATAAAAAGGTAGACAAAGAAGTATCGGCATACCTGCTCGCCCGCAAATCGCACTTCAGGGTATTGATGAGTCAGTACACCGCCATGGTGATCTTGAAGGTATTGGTAGCCGCCAGCCTGTTAGGTATTGGGGTGTTTTTGGTGATTGACCGGCAAATCAACTTAGGTCAGTTTGTAGCCGCTGAAATCATCATCCTTTTGGTCCTAGGTGCGGTAGAGAAACTGATTTTGAGCATGGACGTCATTTACGACTTGCTCACGTCTCTTGAAAAAGTAGGTGAAGTAACCGATATGCCTTTAGAAGAGGAAGGCGGATTTGCCTTGGTAGAGGAAGAGTGTGCCCATGGCATCAGCGTAGAAACCCAGCAGTTGAGCTTTACCTATGATGGTTATCAGCATCCGATTGTAGATAAACTCAACATCAAAATCAATGCGGGTGAAAAAATCGGCATCACTGGCTCGGCTGGAGGTGGCAAATCGACCTTGCTGAAGCTTTTGGCCGGATTTTACAACAATTACCAAGGCAACATCAAGCTCAATGGCTTGCGGATGCAGGAAATTGACCGAACCACGCTGCACCGCTGGGTAGGTGAAAGCATCAGCACCGAAACCATTTTCAACGCCAGTATCCGCGACAACATAACCTTGGGACGCGACATCAACGACCGGCAATTATTAGAAACCCTGAAGGCGGTGGGACTCGATCAGTACATCGACCGACTGCCGGCAGGACTGCAGACCGAATTGCTACCAGAGGGCAAGCGGGTATCGCAAAACATCATCAGTCGTATTATTATGGCGCGCGCCACGGTGCGTACGCCAGGACTTTTATTGTACGAAGACATGGGCATGGGCCTGCCTGAAAAGGAAAAGGCGCAAATCAATCAAATGTTGGTAAGCGGCAGCTGGACCCTGATTGCCGTTACCAACGACCCCCAATTGTTACAGTCGTGCGACCGTGTGCTCCGTCTCGAAAACAACAACCCACAATCCAATTAATGCTTTGTTATGTTGAAATTATCTAAGAACCAAGTCGGCACTAACATCAAGCAAGAAGACCATAAATCTTTCAAAATTATTGGTGATGCCCCGGGCCAACGCGTTGGCAGGGTGTTGTTGGTGTTTTTTATTGTGAGTGTAGGCGTGATGTTTCTGCCCTGGACCCAGAACATCCGGGCTAATGGTTTCCTCACGGCTTTGAGTCCAGACAAGCGCCCCCAATCGCTGCACTCCATCATCGGTGGCAGAATTGAGCATTGGTATGTAAAAGAAGGCGATTTTGTACATAAGGGGGATACCATTCTGCACATTTCGGAAGTGAAAGAGGCGTATTTTGATACCCTCCTGATCAGTCGCACTTTCAACCAGGTAAATGCCAAAAGGGAGGCGCTGGAATCTTACAAGCAAAAAGTAACGGCTTTAGAAAACCAGATACTCTCGCTCGACCGCACCCGCGAAAACAAACTTGCGCAAGCGGCCAACTACCTCTTGCAAGCCAAGCTGAAAGTGCAAACCGACAGCATGGAAATTGACGCGGCCCGCACCCGTTTAACGGTGGCTACCGACCAATTTGAACGCGCTAAAAGCTTGTTTGCGCAAGGCTTGCAGCCTTTAAACGAGTTTGAAGCACGCAATATGCGCTTTCAAGAAGCCCAAGCGCGCATGGTAGCCGCCGAAAACAACCTCCTCACCTCCCGAAATATGGTGCTCAACGCCGAGATGGAGTTGATGACCTTAGAAAATGAGTACCAGGAGAAATTGGCTAAATCGCGTTCCGACCTTTTTAGCTCACTCACCATGCAATATGAGGCCGAGGGTGACCTCAACAAGCTGCAAAACATGCTTTCGAACTACCGCTTTAGGGGTGATTTGTACTGGATTTTAGCGCCGCAAGATGGCTACATCACCAAGGCCACCAAAACCGGTATTGGTGAAATGATCAAAGAAGGCGAAGAAATTGTGACCATCATGCCAGGCGATATTGAGATTGCGGTGGAGATGTACATTCGTCCGATTGACCTGCCCCTGATTCGTCCGGGCAATACCGTGCGTTTTTTATTCGACGGTTGGCCGGCGGTGGTATTCAGCGGCTGGCCGCAGCTATCGTTCGGTACTTTTGGCGGCAAGGTGGTGGTGATCGACAATTTTGCCAATGAAAAAGGCATGTACCGCATGTTGGTGGTGCCCGACCCCAACGACATCCCCTGGCCTGAGGCCCTGCGGGTAGGTTCTGGCGCACAGGGCATTGCTTTGTTGCGCAATGTACCCATGTGGTATGAACTCTGGCGGCAACTCAACGGCTTCCCACCTGATTATTACACCCAGAAATGATGAAAAAAGTATTGCTTCTTTTCGTGTTTGCGCTGGGTTTTATGCCGGCTATGGCGCAAGATTCTGCCAAAGTATTCACTGCCCGGGTGTATCTCGATTTGGTGATGCAAAATCATCCGCAAGTGCGGCAGAGTCAGATTGCTGTAGAACGCGGCAAGGCCCAGCTGCGCAAAGCCCGTGGCGCCTTTGACCCCCGATTAGAAGGCAGCTGGAGCGAAAAGGTATTCGACGGCACCAATTATTACGATTTGCAGGATTACGGGCTGAAAATCCCCACCTGGTTTGGGGTTGAAGGTTTTGTGGGCTACAACCGTACCAGCGGTACCTATTTCAATCCCGAAAACCGCACCCCTGCCGATGGGCAGTGGCAGGCAGGCTTGAGTGTGCCTTTAGGACAAGGGTTGTGGGTAGACCAGCGGCGAACCATTTTACGCCAGGCCCAGGTAATGCGCGATGCCAGTTATGTAGAGCAAGAGCAATTGGTGAACGATTTATTGCTGCAAGCCGGTCGGGTGTATTGGAACTGGCAGCAGCAATTTCGCGAGTATGCTGCTTATGTAGAAGCGGAAGCCATTGCAGAAGAAGTGTTTGAAGCCGTGAAAATGGCTTATTTGTATGGCGACCGAGCGGCTATAGACACCTTAGAGGCCAATATTCAGCGCCAGAATTGGATGCAGCTGCGGATAGAGAGCTATTTAAAATTCCAGACCGCTGGCTTTGAGCTAGAGACTTTTTTGTGGGACCCGGAAGGCCGACCGCTGGAGTTGAGTGTGAACACCCAACCCGATACCAGTGTAGGTGGTGCGGGACTGCCCTTTACGCAGCCTTCACAGCCTTTAACCGCCGCTTTGAACAATCCTGCCTATAGACTCATCGATTACCGCCGTCAGCAGCTCAAATACGAACAACGCTGGCAGGCTGAGCGCCTGAAACCGGATGTGCGCTTAAAATTTTACGCTTTAAACGAGCCGCTTAATGTGCAAAACTTGCCGTTTCAAGGACAGCGGGTGGGGCTCGATTTTAAATTCCCGCTCTTCATAAGAGATGCGCGCGGCAGCTTGCGGTTGGTGAAGTTGCAGCAGGAGGCGTTGATGCTCGATCAGAATCAGCGCGAATTATCGCTTACCAATCAATTGGCGGCCTTGCAGCTTGAGTACGACCAGCTACTAACTTTGATAGCCACACAATTTACGCAGGTAGATAACCTCAAAGCCATGCTAGAGGCCGAGAAAATCAGGTTTCAGCAAGGCGAGAGCTCCATCTTCATCATCAACCAGCGGGAGGCGCAATTGGTGAGTGGCAAGCTCAAGTTCATCCAGCTGCAAAACCGTTTGCAGGTGAATTTGCTGCGGCAGTTGCACCTCACGGGGGCGTTGTTGCAGGTGCCGAATTAGTCTTAGCGGGCTTCCAAGGTCATCTTGGCTGAGCGGCTTACGCCATCACCCAGCGGCAGAAAGTCGATGTACCAGGTCATGCGCCCCTGCTCCAATGTTAGCATTTCCACCTCGTAATAGGGCGTGCCGGCGATGGAAAGCCAAAGCTTACCGTTGTTGCGACTGAGCGTCCAGCGGCTCGTGGTGCTTTCGGGCTCGGTACTGTTGCAACGCAGTTGGCCCCGGTGGTGGGTGTAAATGCCGTTTGCGTCGAAAGTGTAATAATCGTCGCGGGCGCAGGCTTCGGTGGCCAGTAGCAAATCGGTAATCAGCACCGAATCTTGCGGGTGCATCCAGCCCGGTTCCACGGTAAAAGCCGTTACTTGCCATTGGCTATTCATGAGTAATTTCTCTTCTTGGCGTACCGAGTCTTTGGTACATCCCCATAACAGCAAAACAAATAAGCCTGCGTATTTCATCTGGCAAAGATACAGCGACTCAAGTGATTAGCGGGCGAATGGATGTAAAAACATCTATTGTTCATAAAATCACGCCTTTTGACTTCGTAGATGGTGGGCGAAGCGCGTATCTTTGCCGTGGAAAATTGCTAAACCAATGTCGTTACTTCAAGGGAAATACGTGGTGATAACCGGTGCCAGTTCGGGCATTGGCGAAGCCTTGGCGCTGGAAGCTGCTAGCAAAGGCGCTCGCCTGATTTTGGCAGCCCGGCGGTTGGAAGAGCTGGAGCGGGTAAAAAAAGCCTGTTTGCAGCAAACCGATTGGTGCGAGGTGGTGGCCTTAGACCTCTCCCAGGAAGCCTCGGTAGTTACGGCCGCCGCGGCCATTCGGAAATTGACCCCGCACATCGACATCTTAGTAAACAACGCCGGCATAAGTCAGCGCGCCCGCGCCTCGCAAGCCAGTTTTGAAAGCGAAAAACACATCATGCAGGTCAATTTTTTCGGTCCTGTGTACCTCACTAAATTGCTTTTCCCGCATTTTGCGCCGCAAGCAGGCATCATCATCACCAGCAGTGTGGTGGGCTTGTTTGGATTTCCAACGCGTTCTACCTATTCGGCTTCTAAGCACGCCCTGCACGGCTATTTTAACACCATGGCCATTGAAGAGCGGGAGCGCCTGAAAATTACCATTGCTTGTCCCGGCCGCATCAACACCCCCATTTCGTTTAGCGCGGTGACGGGCGAGGGCAAGGCGCACGGACAAATGGACCAAGGCCAGGCCAACGGCATTCCCGCCGATGTGTGTGCCCGCAAAATTTGGTCTGCCTACCAAGCCGGCAAGCCGCTCGTACTCGTGGCCAAGGGCGAAAAACTGCTTTATTGGTTCAGCAAATACATCCCACCCCTTTACAGATACATCAGTAGCAAAGTAAGTCCTTTATGAACACCCTCCCCCTGCTCACCGGCATCCAGCAAATTGGCATTGGTATTCCCGATGTAGATGCCGCTTGGAAATGGTACCGTGCCGCTTTCGACATGAATGTTTCGGTTTTTGACGATGCGGCGGAAGCCCCGCTCATGACCCGTTACACCAACGGCATTGTTGAAAAACGGCGTGCGGCCCTGGCCTTGAACATGGCCGGCGGTGGTGGTTTCGAAATTTGGCAGTACACCAGCAAAGAGCCGGTGCCTGTGGGTTTCGACATCCGCATTGGCGATTTGGGCATTTACGCGGCCAAGATGAAGAGTCGCAATGTGCCCGCCCTGCACGAGCAGCTCAAAGCCAAGGGTTTTCCGGTGAGCGCGCTGCATACCGATGCCTTGGGCGAGCGTTGCTTTTGGCTGGTGGATCCTTGGGGAAATACTTTCCAGGTAATTGAAGGTCAGAGTTGGTTTAAAGTGGGCGAAGGCGACCTCACCGGCGGGGTGAGCGGCGCTGTGATTGGCGTAAGCGATATGGATACCGCCATGAAATTTTACATGCAGGTGCTGGGGTTGCGCGAGGTGGTGCTGGATAAAACCGGCGTTTTTGCCGATTTGCCCGAACAAACCGAGGTGCGCCGCGTGATTTTACGCAAGCAGGCCGAGCGTTACGGGGCTTTCAGCAAATTGCTGGGCAATGTGCGCATTGAGCTCATCCAGCGCATGGACGGCACGGGACAGAAAATTTTTGAAGGCCGGTGTTGGGGCGACCGGGGTTTCATACACCTGTGCTTCGACACCCTCGACATGGATGCTTTGAAACTCAAGGCCTCGAAACTAGGTGTGGAATTCACTGTGGATAGCGGCGAAACCTTTGATATGGGCGAGGCCGGCGGTCGGTTTGCCTATATGGAAGATCCCGATGGGGCTTTAATAGAGCTGGTAGAAACGCACAAAGTGCCTGTTTTCAAGAAATTCGGTCTGTATTTTCACCTCAAAAAGCGGGGCATGTACAAAACACTGCCCGACTGGATGGTGAGTTTGCTGGGCATGAATAAAATCAAGGACAAGGCCTAGCAGGCACTTATCTTCCCAAATAAGCCACCAAAGGCCAAATCAGGGCCCCGAGCCAGAGGTACGGGAGTCCGATGATGGCCAAAACACTCGCAATCACCAGTAAAAAAACGGGATAGCTCAGCATGAGCATGCCAAAAAGTACCGCATCGTAATGCACGGTATTGGCAGTACTGCGGGCGGCTACACTCTTTAAATAGGGATAATAGGGCCAGTGCAGTAGCTTGGCCAGGCCGCGGAAGAGGCTGTTGCTGGACTTTGGCTCGGCAAATTGTGCGAGGGCATTGGCGGGACTATCGGCCTCGATGACCAAGGGCTGCAAATGGCTGAAAAGCCGGGCGTTGAACTCGCGGTAAAACTTGGCTTCGGTGGTGCTTTCGAGCAAATCGGCATAAGGCATGGGGGCGCCTACCCGTATTTCACATTGTTTCCCTGGACCTCTAAAATGCTCGTAATTAATGCCCGTGGGGATGATTTCGAGCATTTGGTTTTGTTCATGGGCCTGCCATACCAAGCGTGCGGTACCTTTGGGCAGCGGCTTGAGGTGCCAGTCGTTTTCGCACAATCCCTCCGAAAAAATCATCACCGAGCCTTGCTTCTTCCAAATTTGCTGACAGCGGTCAAAGGTGCTGTAATTGGCCTTGAGGTTGTCGCGCCCTTCCCTTTCGCGCCATACCGGCAAAATGTAGAAGTGCTTCATTAGGAAAGCCCCTATTTTGCCTTGCAAGGCATCTCCCCTGGCCAAAAAATGCGTTGGAAAAGGCAATTGTGTGGCTAAAAGAATGGGGTCGAGGAAGGAGTTATTGTGATTTACGGCAAATAGGCGTGCTTTTGGCGCAGCTGACCACTGCCCGCGCTTTTTATCAATCGTAAAATGGCGAAAATAAAGGAGGCGTGTGAGCAACACCCAAGCATAACCTAAATAATACAGCATGGCAGACAGCTAAGGAAGTGGTTTAGGGCAAAAGTAGCAAAAAGGATGGCTAGATTTGAGAGGATGGTGTGTGAGAAGGCCTGAAAACTCTGGTTAAAGTGTTCGAAGCTTAGGGAGGAGCTCACCTTTTTTAAAGGGAAGTCTATTTATTCAAGGCGCATCAGATCAAAATACATGAATCTGTGTTTTGCCGACTTATCTGAGCTCAATAAAAACACAAAATCATTTTTCTCGTAAAGCGCAATTTGTTTGGGGCTATTGTAGGCATCCAGTATCAAGAGGCGACAGGCTGGCTTGTGCTCAATAAAGGTCCAGCCTTTAATAAAATCTAATAATTGATGTGATAAACCTTTGCCTTGAAAAGCTTGATTTACACCTAATCTTGTAATTTTTACTGCAGGATATTGCCGTATTCTTTTTTCATTAGGAAGTTTGATTTTTCTGTGAAGCCTGTTCCAAATAGAATTGTCATATCCCAAATCATTCAAGCAGTCGTTGGAAATAGAGAAGAAGGCTACTATTAATTCGCCTTCTTTAAACAAATAAGTATTTGTGATTTTTTCTCGTTGGAATCTTTTCGAATCTTCAAGAAAGAATTCGTTCATTTCCGCATCCTTACAATCGAAGCCTACCAAGTCCTCATCTTCCTGAAGAAGTGAAAATGAAAAATCGGAAAGCTCCATGATTTAAGCGTTTTTAGCTAGGACTTTCCCTACCAGAGAGAACATCTTTTCTTTTTTGACGGTAGAGATTTTATTTGCTTTTGAGTTTGCAATTTTATCATTGAACCGCTTCGACTCTTTGCCTTTTAAAACCGGAGTTGCTTTTAATTCTGTAGCCATGACAAATATTGATTACTAAACTAAAGATACACAAAAATATTAAAAACGTAGATAATCTAAACTCCTTTTAAATCCTACACATCATTGCGTCCACTTAGCCATCGTTCATAAACACCTCCTACCAATAATATAAATGTATGGTACTTGATGCACTCAGGCTTTTGAAAGACGGTAATTTCCTATCTTTCCCGCATGAATCGCTTTATACTTTTTGTAGTCTTCGTTACTTTCGCCTGTTTTGCAAACCAAAGTATAGCCCAAGACACCACCTACTACCGTCATTATTTTGAAAAGGTACAGGACCCCAGCATCGCCACTTCTTATGTGCTGCTGAGCTATGAGGATGCTGATAGCCTGCGGGCATCTGAGACGACCTATTTTATGAGTGATAAGATCAAACAAGTCACCCCTTATTCTAATATCAAAAAACGCGAACAGCACGGGGTGGTTTCAATGTTTTATGAAAGTGGAGAGTTGTACAGCACCCAGCGGTATGTGCAAGGCAAAGAAGAGGGTATTCACCATGTTTATTACAAAAACGGCAGCATTAAGCGCGAAGACCATTATAAAAAGGGAAAGCTTGACAAGGGCAATTGCTTTACGGAAAGTGGAGCAGACACAACCTATTTCGACTTCTTTAAAATGCCGCAACTCATAGGTGGTGACCAAAAAATGCTCGAGTTCATGGCAAAAAACACCAAATATCCACCTTTGGCAAGAGAAAATGGGATTCAGGGAATAGTAGTCATATCCGCATTAATTACTGAAACCGGGGCCGTTGAAAATTTGCGCGTACTAAAGTCGCTATCTAGTGAATTAGATGCTGAATGCATTCGCGTGGTGAGCTTGATGCCTGATTTCGAACCAGGTGAAATGGATGGTGAGCCAGTAGCTGTTCAGTACTATTTGCCATTTCGTTTCAGCCTTCGATAAAGGCTGAACTATTTAGCCTGAATTTGTGTAATTTGCCCTTGATGGAACAGTTCAGTCGCCTTTTTCCGCAGCTCGAAAAGGCTGTGGTAGAAAAACTAGTTAGTAACGGACAGCAAAGAACCTTTGCTGCGGGCAGTATTTTGATGGACAGCGGTCAGTACATTAAAAGCACCATGATCATTTTAAAAGGTCGGGTGAAGGTGTATCGGCAAGATGAAGAGGGACAGGATTATTTTCTCTACTTTTTAGAAGCGGGGCAAGCTTGTGCCTTGTCGATGATATGTGCCATCCGCCAGGAAACCAGCGGCCTCACCGCCATTGCCGATGAAGAAACCGAGGTATTGATTGTATCGTTGAGTGTGATGGATGATTTGATGCAGCACCACAGCTCGTGGTACCAATTTGTGCTGCAGACCTACCGACAGCGCTTTGAAGAGGTATTAGAGGCCCTAGACCAAGTGGCTTTTAAGAGCATGGACGAGCGTTTGGTTTTTTACCTCAAAAAACAACAGCAAAGTCTAAAAGGCAACCTTATCAACCATACCCACGAAGAAATTGCGCGTGATTTGGGCAGTTCGCGGGTGGTGATTTCGCGTTTGCTGAAGGCTTTAGAGAACAAAGGCTATGTGAAGCTGCACCGCAATCAGATTGAAATTGTGAAATTAAATGTATTGATGGCCTAAGTGTAACTTTGGTGACCAATCATGGCCGCTTGCCTACCGATATTTGTATCGATGTTGGAATAAGCCAACAAAGCACCTATGTTAAATTTCTTCAAAAATCTCTTCAAGAAAAATTACGAAAGTTTGTCGGCCGCCGATTTTAAAGCCGGCTTGGCCAAAGACCCGAAAGCTGTATTATTAGACGTGCGTTCGCCGGGTGAATTTGCGGGCGACAAAATCAAAGGCGCCAAAAACATCAATGTGAGTTCGGCTGATTTTGGCAAAAAAGTGGCTGCGCTCGACAAAAGCAAAACTTACTACGTGTATTGCCGTTCTGGTGCACGCTCTGGTATGGCCTGTAACCACATGGCTGCGCAAGGGTTTCAGGTGTACAACCTCAGTGGTGGTATCATGAGCTGGCCGTATTGAGCAAAACGAGTGCATTGGAAACACCGGGTTTCGACAGGCTCAACCACCGGTGAGGAATGGCATCATGA
This sequence comes from Sphingobacteriaceae bacterium, assembly GCA_030682795.1. GTDB lineage: Bacteria > Bacteroidota > Bacteroidia > UBA7662 > UBA7662 > PNNG01. Next base: position 63,151 of record JAUXNJ010000042.1, on the reverse strand, counting down.
GCTGGCCTTATTAAAATTGAAAGTCAAAAAATGAGTAACAAAGCTAGTTTTAACGATATTATACAAGGCGAAACGCCTGTTTTGGTAGATTTTTCAGCCGAATGGTGTGGTCCATGTAAGAGCCTCGCTCCTATTTTGGTGGAGCTGAACCGTGATTTAGGCGGGAAAGTCAAAATTATTAAAGTAGATGTGGACCGCAATCCACAGCCTGCGCAGGCTTTTAGAATTACAGGTGTACCCACCCTCATTTTATTTCACCAAGGCCAGCAGCTTTGGCGGCAGTCGGGTGTGATGCCCGCGCATCAACTCAAACAAATCATTCACCAACATTTACCACAACTCGTATGATGACATCAGTATTGGCCGGTTTACTCGGCGCAGGAGGCGGCTTTGCCTATTGGAAGTTCATTGGCTGCAGAAATGGCAGCTGTGCTATTGGTGCCAACAAGTACATGAGCATGTTTATGGGTGCCTTGCTTGGTCTTACTTTAGCGGGAGATTTGGCGCACGCCCAGCAACCCAAGCTGCGGAACGTTGACAATGCCACTTTTGCAGCTGAAATGAAGGATAAAAATGTGGTCATCCTCGATATGCGCACCCCCGCGGAAGTAAAATCGGGTTTTATTCCTGGCGCCATTAACCTCGATGTGTATGACCCCGAGTTTAAAGCCAGGCTCCAAAAGCTCGACAAAAGCAAAAAATACATGATCTATTGTCGCTCTGGCGCCCGCTCGAGCAGTGGCGGTAATATGATGTTGCAGATGGGCTTTAAAGAGGTGGTGAACCTCAACCGCGGCATGATGGGTTGGGATGGCCAGGTGCAAAAGCCTTAACGGCAGTTTTAAACTTTATATCAGGTTTCGACAAGCTCAACCACCGGTGATGTAGGAGCATGATGGACTTGACCGTATTGAGCGAAAAGAATGCGATTAGATATTCTTAGAATGCTGACAGAAAAGTAGACACTGGCGGTGGTAGGAAGAGGGCTGTTGGTATTTCTTTTTTTATCACAGAGAAAAAATGGGGCAGGTTGAAAGGTTTGGTCAGTATATGAGAATCGTGGGTTGATGTATCAGGGTGCAGCTGGGAGCGGAAGGAGGAGATTTAACCTTTCCTCGACATAGACTTTAACGGAGAAGACACAGACGGCTGTTTCACAGCCGCGTTCAATACATGACTGCGGAACCACTACGCTGATAGATCGCTCGCTGCGCTCGTTTTATAGACCGTTCGCTGGCGCTCACTAACAGACCGCTCGCCTGTGGCTCGCTGAGAGACAAAACAGGCTCTAGCGCATAGCAGCGCAGGGCAGGAGGAGCATTTTTGGATGACTCGTAGGTACCACACTCTGTTTATAATAGGCATTTGTTTTGGCACCTGGCTGTGGAACAGCCATCTGTGTTAGACCTGAGTTTTGCGAAGGTCCTCCGAGCCAAACCTTTGCACAGGAAAGGCCAGCTCTTTGTAGCCCGTCCCCCCCTGCACCTTGTAGCACCAACTTACGATGCATTTAATTGGAGCAGGCATGCTTCCACAAAAACATCAACTCTGTGATTAAAGAAAAAAAAGAACGCCCTTCGACGGGGCTCAGGGACCGTCGCTGCGCTCGCTTTACAGACCGGTCGCTGCGCTCCCTTTTCAGACATCAGACCGCTCGCCTGTGGCTCGCTATCAGACAGCGCAAGCCCTAGCGTACATGAGTGCGGTATGGGATGAACATTTTTAGAGGGCTTGTTGATCGTTATTCTATCATTTTCTGAAATAGATTGACCGTTTTTTACCAAAATCAAGATGTTAAAAACAGCTTCAATTTTTTAAGCGGGTAAATGCAAATCTTCCCGCTTTTTTATTGTCAAAAAACAAGCCGTTTATCCCTTCTTTTAAGCAAATCACCAACGCGATAATAAACAATTAAACAGCTGAATATGCAGGTATTTTAGCCAGAATAATTCTTAAATCTATAAACTGAAAAAATCTTGCTGAAACTCAAAAAAAAGCAGTCTTTATAACCCACTTTTGATAGCAAATTGAAAAAACATCACGTTATTTGATAAACGCTGTTCATTTAAAACACAATAAAAATTTTCTTGTGTTTTATCGTATGACTTGCTTATTCGTCTAAAACCAACAAGCCTATGAAGGCCCTTACCGAGCAACCAAACATCATTGCCATTGGAGCATCTGCTGGTGGATTGGAAGCTTTGCAGTCCTTTCTACTGCATTTACCAGAATTACCCAATGTGAGCATCATCATTGCCCAGCATTTAAGTCCCACCCATAAAAGCTTGCTCGTACAATTACTAAGTCGACAAACCAATTTGAAGGTAGCAGGTGCCGTGCATAACGAGCGTCTAGCACCCAATACGGTGTATATTGCACCGCCCAATAAAGACATCTTCCTGAGCAATTTTAACATCCAGCTCGGTAAGCCAAGCGCAACAATTGGTCCCAAGCCCAGTGTAGATGTGCTTTTTGAATCGCTATCGAAGGTTAAAGGATCAAGAATCATTGCCATTGTTTTATCAGGCACGGGCAGCGACGGTTCAAAAGGGCTGCAGTTGCTCCGGGGTCCTCGTTATTTGAAGCTGGTGCAAGATCCAGCCACGGCCAAATTCGATGGTATGCCGGTGGCTGCTAGTCAATCGGGGCAAATCGATCAACTCTTAACGCCTGATAAAATGGGAAGTGCCATTCTCGCCTTCCTGCAAAACGGCAACAAGCAGGGACTTCTCCCAGAGCATGGCATACATGAGCGCGGAGACGATTTCAAGGAAATTGTTGAACGACTAGGTCACTACGCTGGTACCGACTTCGCTAACTATAAAACAGCCACCCTGGAGCGACGCATTGAAAAACGGATGCATGCGTTGAAATTTTCCGATTATCCCTCCTACCTACAGTTTATAGCACATCAACCAGAGGAATTGGAACAGCTTTTTAACGAGGTGTTGATTGGCGTTACTCAATTTTTTAGGGATAAAGAAGCCTTCGAGGCACTCAAAACCCCATTACTACAACTCCTATCCCATAAAAAAGAACATGAGCCCTTGCGCATTTGGGTGGCAGGTTGTTCAACTGGCGAAGAAGCCTATTCGCTGGCCATATTGGTAGATCAGCTTACTAAGCAGCTGAAGCGCAGGGTAGCCTTGCAGATTTTTGCGACGGATATTGACGAAAGGGCCATTGCTGTGGCTCGAAAAGGCGTTTATTCTGCACAAAGCTTAAAGCAGTTGTCGAGCGAGCTTGTGCAGCACTATTTTGTTCAGCAAGGCAGTGCTTACGAGCTCACCAAAGCCATCCGCAGTAAGGTGCTTTTTTCAAAACATGACCTGTTGCGCAATCCCCCATTCTTGCGCTTAGACCTGATTACTTGCCGCAATTTATTGATATACTTTAACAACAGATTGCAAGAGCAGGTGATGCCCATTTTCCATTATGGACTGAACAACGAAGGCATACTGTTTCTAGGAAAATCAGAAAGCATAGGGCCATTCGGCGATTTATTTGCTGTAATTGATGGCAAAAACAAGCTATTCAAACGAAAAAATGGCGCTGGTGTGCGCCCGCTCAAACTTGCAAACTTTCGGCCGTTGCTGCCCCGCGCCCATCAAGTAGCATTGCCTGTTCAGGAAAAAACACACAGCCTTTTAGACCGCATCAAAGACACCCTCTTCAAAACCTACGAGCATCCTTATGTGGTGGTGAATATGGAGTACAATGTACTTGAGGTTTTTGGGGATGTGCGGCTGTTTATGACCTTGAGCTCGGGCAACATCCAAGTAAATGTGCTCAAAATGGTAAATCCCGAGTTACAAATCGAACTGCGGGGCTTACTGGCGAAGGTGTTCAAGCAACACGAAACGCAGCGCAGTCAAATTAAAAAGTTTGAGCTTTTTGGGCAGGAATATTATGTGCGCATGATTGCCAAGCCCCTGATCCACCATGGCGGTAAGGATGATTTGTTTATGCTCATTTTTGAGAAGCTCGACATTAGCGACTTTGTACAGCATAGCAGTCCTAGTACCGGCGTAGTCCCGCTTAACGAGCAGTACTTAGATTTAGAAATGGAATTGGCCTCCACCAAGGAGCATCTGCAAACCTATATCGAAGAAATTGAAACCAGCAATGAGGAGCTGCAGTCGCTCAACGAAGAAATGCAAAGCACCAATGAAGAGTTGCAAAGCAGTAACGAGGAGCTGGAAACCACCAACGAAGAATTACAAAGCACCAATGAAGAAATTCAAATTGCGTATGCCGAACTGAGGGCAGCGCATGAGGATTTGGCGCTCAAAGACCAGCTTTTGCAGGGCATGCAAGCCAATACCCGGGCCCTGCTCAACAACAATTTGCAAGCTTTCGTACTGGTAGACAACGCTTATCAAATTCTAGATTTAAACGAAAAAGCGAAAGAACTGCTGCTGCATATCAGTGGCAAACAGGCTGCCGAGAACATCTCGATGATTGACTTTTTACCTGCCGGGGAGGTGGAAACCTTTGTACGTGACTGCAAGGAAGTACTGAACACCAGTCAATCTATAATGGCTTCTGAAAGACAGCTGCGTGCACTTAACGGACAATACCTCTGGCTGCAGCTAAGTTTCACCCCCGTTTTGGTTCCTGGTCGCAAACCAACTCAGCTGAGTATTGGCATGTTCGACATCAGCGAGCTCAAACTTGCACAACAACGTTTAGAACGTAACCAAAGCCGACTTGAAAGTTTGTTAAATTCACAAACCCACTACGTTTTGCGTACCGATTTGGAAGGCAAGCATACGTATTGGAACCAGATTTTTGAAGACGACTATGGCTGGTTGTATAAGGACAGTGGGTTATTAGGTGCCGATGGCTTGGTATCAATATGTGACCATGACCACGCCAAAACCCAGGATGCCGTAATCGCCTGTCTCCAAAACATGGGTAAGCCCATCAAAGTAGAATTAGACAAGCCTGGCAAAGGGGGTACCATTCGCACCACTGTATGGGAATTTTTATGCATTCCCGACGACCATGGTGATCCGTTAGAAATACAATGTACGGGCATTGAGGTTACCCAGCTCCGACAATTAAGAGAAAGCGAAAAACTGTTGAATGAAGCTCAGTTATTAGCCCAATTAGGAAACTGGAACTTCGACCTTCAAAACAATTCCTTAACCTGGTCGGATGGGCTATATGAAGTTTTTGGGGTAGATCGGAAGGCCTTTGACGAGACCCACGATTCGTTCTTAGACTTTATTCAGGAAGGTGACCGAGTGCGGGTGAAAGCCGTAAGTGAGCAGGCTCAACGTACAGGAGAGTCGTTTCATGTACAGTATAAAATCACCACACCGGCGGGTGAAGTGCGCACGATTGAAGAATATGGTTATGCAGAAAAAGATGACTCTGGCAGAATCATTCGACTTTATGGCACTGCTCAAAACATTACCGAAAGGATAATGAGTGAAGAAAAAATCCTGAATTCTGACCGGATTTTTGAAAACGCGGCTGATTTACTTTGCATAGCCGATTATGATGGGTATTTCGTGACCATCAATCCTGCCTGGACCAAAACCTTGGGATGGAGCCGTGAGGAACTCTTGAGTCGGCCATTTTTATCACTAGTGCATCCCGCGGATCAAGGCGTAACTGAGTCTGAATATGAGACGGTTAGTTCTGGAGATGGGTCCTTTGCATTTGAAAACCGTTATCAATGCAAAGATGGCAGTTACCGCTGGTTATCGTGGAAATCGCGTGCCTATCCTGCAGAACGTAAAATTTACGCATCTGCGCGCGACATCACAGCTGAAAAAGTGGCCAAAGCTTCTTTACAAGCCAGTGAAGCTCGATTTCAAAAAATCATTGAATTCGCATCCGACATCGTTGTGTTGTTGAATGAACAAGGCGACCAAACCATGGTCAGTCCTGTTGCCGAAAAATTAACTGGTTTCAAGCCTGAAGAATTTGTGGGCAAAAATTTCACAGAAGTCATCCATCCTGAAGACATTGAACAGGTACAACAAGCCTATAACCGGGTGCTAAACGAACCGGAACGGTCACATAAGGCACAGTATCGGCTCATTCACAAAACCAAAGGCTGGGTTTGGATGGAAGGCAGTGCGCAAAACTTCTTACACAATCCAGAATTTGAAGCGGTATTGCTTACGGTGCGCGACATCAGCGAAAGCAAAGCCAAGGAATTGGAGCTTAAAAAAATGCTGGTAGCCTTTGAACAGAGTCCGAGCACCATCGTCATCACCGACCTAGCCGGCAACATTGAGTTTGTGAATCCCAAATTTGAGTCCATTACGGGCTATGCTCCCGAGGAAGTGATAGGCAAAAACCCGCGCATTTTACAATCTGGTGTACAAAGTCCAGTTTTTTACGAACAAATGTGGAAGACCTTGGTACAGGGTAAAAGCTGGCGCGGGGAACTCTGTAATAAAAAGAAAAACGGCGAACTCTATTGGGAATCGGCTTCCATCTCCCCGATTTTTAATGAAGCTGGCAAAATTGTGAATTACCTGGCCGTTAAGGAAGATATTACCGAGCAAAAACTAGCGCGGGAACTCATTACCAAATCCGAAGAAAAGTACCGTTCGATTATTGAAGTATCGAATACTGGGGCCTGGGAGTTTAACGTGAGTACCAAGGAGCTTTGGGTGAGCGACGAATACCTGTTGATGCTAGGCTTTACAAAGCAGGAGCTCTATGCGCTACGGTTGCAAGGCTATGAACTTTGGCAAAACCTGATGCATCCCGACGATCGTGCCCAAGCCCTGAAGCGCTTTGAGCAATATTGGACCAAAGCAGATGGACGCAGTTACGAGAATTACTTTCGGCTTATAGGCAAAAACCAACGTATTGTTTGGGTTTGGTCGCGCGGGAAGCGCCTTCGCAATGCCGATGGCAGTTTGTCGGATGTGATTTTGGGAACCCACATCGACATCAGTTCATTAAAAGCCGCCGAACTCAAAGTCCGTGAAAAAGAGCTCTATTACCATACCCTGCTCAAGGCGCAACCCGATGCCATGTTTGTGATGGACCGAGCATTTAAATTTTTAGACTACAAAGCGAAAGAAGGTGATTTATACACCAAGCCTGAGCACTTTTTAAACCAACAGATTGAGGCAGTAATGCCCGATGAAAATGCACAATTCACTAAAAAGCTGGTTCAAGAAGCTTTCAAAACAAAAAAATTAGTAGAGGCTGAATATGCACTTGAAATTCAAGGACATATACGGCATTTTAATGCGCGAGTGGTTGCCTTAGACGAAGAAAAGGCCATGATTACTGTGCGCGATATTACCGAGGCCACCGACTACCTCAACCGCATCAAAAAGCTATTGAGTTTAGAAGAAGAGCAAAAAAAGCGCTTACTCAATTTCACCCACATCGTATCTCACAATTTGCGCTCGCATACGGCGAATATGCAAGGCATTTTGATGCTCATGGAATTGGAAGCGCCAGAATTATTGGAGCTCGAATACATAAACATCATCCGAAATTCGGCTAATAACCTCAATGAAACCCTCGAACATCTTAATGAAGTACTCGATATCTCCAAAAATTTAGAAAGCAAATTTGAGCCGATCAACCTAAAAAACAGCATTAATTTAGCAGTGAACAGCGTGGCGCAACTGGCTAAGGACAATCAGGTTGAAGTTTTGGAAATACCTGAAGACGCCAACATAACGCTGAGCACCATTCCTGCTTATTTGGATAGTATTTTACTCAATTTATTAACCAACGCCATCAAGTTCAAAGATCCGCAAAAGCCGCAATCGACTATTAAAATTTCAGTTACCCATTCACTAAAATGTGTACTGCTTACTGTTAGCGATAATGGGCTCGGTATAGATCTCCATCGACATGGCGAGCTGGTTTTTGGCATGTATAAAACCTTTCACAACCTGGGCGACAGTAAAGGGCTGGGCTTATTCATCAGCAAAAACCAGGTTGAAGCCATGGGTGGCAGCATCAAGGTGAAAAGCAAGCCTGGTAGAGGTTCTACTTTCAAAGTATTTTTGCCTCGTTAAAGCGCGGGCTGATGTTTGAAGCCTTTGTAACCACATAATCGTTGGGATACCGCTGGCTTGGATTGCTTGCTATTGCCTTAAAGATCAAACTCCACCACTTCCCCTGGCTGCATTTGGCCGAGTTCGTAGGCAGCAAACTTCACCCGAATGAGGCGGAGGGTTGGAAAGCCAACGGCGGCCGTCATGCGGCGGACTTGGCGGTTTTTACCTTCGCGGATGGTAAGGGCAATCCAGGTGGTGGGGATACTCGCACGAAAGCGGATGGGTGGATTGCGCTCGGGTACTACAGGCTGTGGTTCGAGTAACTCCACTTGGGCTGGCAAAGTACGGTGGTCTTTTTGGTTGATGCGCAAGGTGATGCCCCGGCGAAGCGGTTCTAGATCAGCCTCCGAAGGACTGCCTTCTACCTGCGCCCAATAGGTTTTTTCGGCCCCCTCTCCTAGCAATTGTGCATTCAGGCGCGGGTCGTTGGTGAGCAGCAGCAAGCCTTCGCTGTCTTCATCGAGCCTGCCTACGGGGTACACATCTTTGGGGAAATTAAACAGACTGCCGAGGCCTTTTTTTCCTTCGACGGGGGTGGTAAACTGACTTAAAACGCCAAAGGGTTTGTGGAGCAGGTAGTAGCGGTACATCTTGCAAAGTACGCAAAAAAAAGGATGCATCTGGCGACACATCCCTTTTGAGCTGTTGGTATTGAAATTTAGAATCCTACGGCAGCTTCTAACATAAAGCCGTTGAAAGCGCCACCAGCAAAGCGGTTAGCAGTCGGGAAACCGTTGTAGTTTTGGCTCACATATTCGCCCTTGAGCAAAATATTAGGAGTTAAGAACCAGCCGGCACCAATTTGGATGCGATCGATGTCGATTTCGGTGGCTGCAGCACCCGCCAAAGTGCCAGTTACTTTGTTGTAACGACCTCCAACAAACACATTTTCAGTCTTTCCAAAACGGTATACCAATTCTCCAGCGATTTGTTGTACGGGACGGGTATCAATTTCATTGTGTGAGCGGCCATTAGCAGTTTCGAAAGTACCGAAGAACTCAAGGCCTTTGTATTTCACAAAAGGATTGATCATGATGGCAGTCACTTGGTCGTTAAAACCAGGGATGAAGTGGCCAGAGTAGTGTGGACTGGCAGTAGATGCTGCCAAGTTTTCCATCACCAGGTAGTAGCGTGAGCCGGCGCGGTCGCCATCGTAGAGGTAGTTACGAGCTGAGCTGGCAGTGCTGTACATAGAGCCAGTGAGGCGTAAGCGCAGATCTTCGTTCATTTGCTTGTCGTAGCCCGCTTTGAGGTAAATGGCCGGGGCTTTTGACTTATTGGGGTCATTGGCGTTGTCGGGACCAGGGGTTACCAAGCCTTTATTTTCGCCAGAAGTTACGGCCACCATACCCAACCAGCCCTTGTTTTGGAACACAATTTCGGTACCAATTTGGGTATCGAAGGCATCTAAAATGATGTTGCCTACAAAGGGTGAGTACATGCCATTACCGTTATCGGCACGGCGGAACTGGGCATCGCCGTAGTTCATTTGCATTTGACCCGCCCGGATGGTGAGGTATTGCATGGCGTTGTCGATGGCGGCAGACTTTAAAAAAGTTAGCTTATCAAACTGAATGAAGCCCGCTTTTACCCAAGTTTCGGGGTGGTGGCGCGAAGAAAGATAAGTCACCAGGTTCAAGCGCACCCCGTCGGCAAGCTGAACGTCGATGTTTAAATTGGCAGTGGCGAGGTTAAAGCCCGGAGTAATTTCTTTCAAGCGGTAAATGGCGTTGGTATCGGCCATATTGCTGTGGCTAATGCCTTGGAAGGTTTGACTGAAGTGCCCCCCCATGCGTACTGCGAGGCCTTTGAACTCAACGGTGTCTTCCTTGGGCGTTTCAAACATATGAATGCCTTTTTGATCGTTAGGTCTGAAATATTGGATTTCAGGCTGTTGGGCGAATGCTGGAGCTGAAGCAGACAAAGCAAAGGCCGCAAACAGCAAACTTGAAAACTTTTTCATAATTATTGGTTTTAGGTGTTTTTGTGGATTTATTTTTTGAGAATGACGCTAAAAGTGACTTTAACCGCATCGCCTGTGCGAATGGTACCCATGAGGGCAGTTGGTGCTTTCATGCCGTAGTCCGACATTTTGATATCGTTACCTCCCCAAACCTCTACGTCACCATTAGGGAGTTGGCGGGCATAAACATCCATTTTAACCTGTTTGGTTACACCAGCGATGCTGAGACTGCCTTCGGTTTTGAGGAGGGAGATGTTGTTTTTTTGTTCACTGATGGCCACTTGCTTCAGGCGATAGTTAATCACCGGATGTTTGTCGCCTTTTAAAGCTTCTTTGGTTTTATTATCCATCACTGTGCCCTTGTCGCTTTTGATGCTTTCGACCCGGGCAGAGAGTGCCACCGTTCCTACGGAGCTCACGAAGCCGTTTACCAATTCCATTTCGGCTTGCAATTGGATTTGCTCCACATTGGTAGACCAGTCGTGCAGGTTAGAAGTACCTGAAATGGTCATTTGATGGGCTTTGTTGGTGAATTTCACCACGCCCATCCAAGAAACAGTGAGGGCTAGCGTTAGTGCTAACACAGAAACTTTCGCAATTGGCAGTAGTTTGTTCATGATGTAGCGTTTGTATTTCGGATATAAAGGTATAAATATATAATTAACAAATGCAAAAAAATCATATAAAAAAACAAAAGTGCGATTCAGAGCTCTCCTGAAGGTTTTACGAAAAACAAAAAAGCAGCTAGCCGACGAAAAGTATCGGCTTGGTATTATACGAGCACCCGCATCGTCAAGAAAAGGCTTACGCTATACCCTGGTAATTTCTAGGAATTATTGTCTGGGCACGGCCCGCAGAATGATATCGAAATTAATTTTTACCCGGCCTTCGGAGCGGATAATGCCAAAAAAAGCTGTGGGCGGACTAATATCAAAATCCCGCATATCTAAATCTTTCATCCCCCAAATTTCCACATCGGCATTGGGCAATACCCGAGCAAAAACCTCCATCTCAATTTCCTTACCTACACCCGCCATGCTGAGCAAGCCTTTGGTTTTAAGTAACGTAACGCCGTGTTGTAAATCACGGGTATCGATTTGGGTCAAGTTAAATGTAATGTAAGGGTGTTTATCGGCTTTAAGTACGGGACCAACGTTGCGATCCATGAGGCTTGGGCGCGGAGCACTGATGTGTGCTGCTTTAGCCATGAGCACAACTGGACCAACAAGACTTATAAAGCCTTTGTTGTTAATGCTTAAATCGGCCTGAATACCGATTTCTTTCACCTCCAAACGCCAAGCTTGCCAATTAGAACGTCCTTCGATGGTCATTTGGTGCGCCCGGTAGGTATAACGTTGCAAACCGTTGCTGCTGGCGCTGGTAACGAGCACTAGGGCTAGCAGTAGCAATTTCACAAAAAAGGTGTGGCGTAACGGCATGATGTGGTTGACGCTGGTAAATATAACCGAAAGAAATCAGCTTGCCTACGACCTTGGCCGTGAGGAAAGGCTACTACTTAAAAAACTCCAGTTTTTCTCCGTCGGTCCAGGCATACACCATGCTCGGGTGGGAATCGAGGTGAAAAAGTTCGCCCGACGCGCTGATGCCGATAGCGCCTGCAAATCCGTCGATGGCTTTGAGCTCGTTGAAGGATTTTTGGAAAGCGGATGACAGTGTCATGCCATCGGTAACGCGGGTAACTATTTTAGTGGCCAGGGCGGCGCTTACAATGTCTTCACCAACCCCTGTGCAGGAAACCCCGCAGCTGGCATTGGCATAATTACCGGCTACGGTTGCGGAATCGGAGATGCGGCCTACCATTTCGAAGCCTTTGCCACCGGTTGAAGTAGCTGCAGCCAGGGCGCCGGTGGCATCCAGGGCCACGCAACCTACCGTTCCTGTGCCTGCTGAGGCCACTTTGGCTTCGTATTCGGCTTTACGTTGTTCGGTACGTGGGTCGTAATGGGTAAAGCCAGAGCGGCGGGCAAAAGCTGAAGCCCCGGTACCTCCCAACACCCGATCGTCGTAGCCTAGCAGCTTTTCGGCCACACGAATGGGGTTTTGCACGTTTTCGATGTTAATCACGCCACTGAAGCGCTGGCTGATGCCATCCATGATGCTGGCGCTCATGCGCACAATGCCATCGCTTTGGATTTGAGAACCCGTACCTGCATTAAAAAGCGGATCGTTTTCCAACAACTCATTTGCAAAAATCACGGTTTCGAGGGCCGTATGTGCCTGTAAATATTCAAAGGCCATTTTGGCAATGCTGGCCATGGCTTGCTGCTTGGCCAATTTGGTAGCGGCATCGGTATGCGATTCGCTAAAAAATCCTCCGTGAATGATGAGCTTGGGTTGGGTCATGATGAATGTTGAAGCGCAAATTTGAGGAATATAAATGAGGTTGGAGATAAAATTAAGTTGAAAATTAAATTCAAATAAATTAGGCCATCGCTTTATTCCAATCCATGCTAACGCTTTGATTCGCATTCAAAGCACATCCCCTTACATCAAAAGCTTTTACCTAAAAAAGCCATCTCTCTTTTGGAGGATGGCTTTTAGATTTGATCGGTTTTATTCTACGTCGGCACTCTGGCGCTCTTTGTGGATCACCATTTGGTGCGTTTGCAGGTTGTAATGATCGTCTTTGCTCATTACATGCACCACCAAATTACTGATAGAAATAGGCGCGCCGAGGGGCACATCGGTGATGTTCGTGTCTTTGACCGCCCGGCCATCTACCAAAATAACCAAACCAGAACCCACGGCAATCATTTCAGATCCATTTTTAATAAGCAAACCCGTATCCTCGCCTAAGCCAATGCCCAAGGCCATGGGATTACTCACTACGGCTTGGAAGAGGCGACCAATGCGGCCCCTTTGCACAAAGTGGGTATCGATGATTACGTCGTTGATGAGGCCCAGTCCGCTGGTAATTTTCACCTCTCCTTTTAACAAGGCTTCGCTGGCCGAACCTTGGTAAATCATATTGTTGGAACAGGCTGCGGCGCCGGCCGAGGTGCCTGCCAAAACAAAGGGTGTTTCGCGGTATTTTTTGAGTAATAAATGGTGGAAGTTGGTTCCCCCAAGGATCGAAGTCAATCGCAATTGATCACCACCCGTAAATACCACTGCATCGGCAGCCTCCAAACGGGCGCAGGTTTCAGGATCGTTGGCCTCTTCGCGGGTGTGGATGTGCAGCACCCCGGTATTGTGCGCATCGAGAAAAGAAAAAGCCTTGACATACTCCGCTCCTACTTCTACCGGAATTTGAGAGGCGGTGGGAATGATTTCGATGCGGGCATTTAGGCCGTGTGCCGCCTCGTTGAGGATGGTTTTGAGAATGCCTTCCTCAAAAAAATTGAGGTTATTGCGGATGTCTTCTTTATAATTCTTCTCTGTAAAACTGCCCGTATCCACGGCACCGCCAATTACAATGAGCTTCCCATTTGGTATCATCAGGTAACTTTCAATTAAAAGTGCCGTAATAATAGGGCAATTTTAGCACAAGCCCAACCTCATTTTTTGCACAAATCGTCCCCTTTCTTTCGAAAAGCCCCTCCCATATTTGGTTTTTGTGCGATTAATTAGCTTTATTTGAGATTAGTCAAAACGCACGAACATTTTCCTATGAAAATCCTCAAAATACAGGCCCTTCGCGGCCCCAATATCTGGAGCATCCAACGCAAAAAGCTCATTCAAATGCGGCTCGATTTAGAAGAACTTGAGCAGCAGCCCACCAATAAAATCCCTGGTTTCCGCCAGCGCATCGAGGCCATGTTCCCGAGCATGTTTGAGCACCGTTGCTCAGAAGGCACGCCCGGCGGCTTTTTTTACCGCATTGAGCGGGGCACCTGGATGGGCCATGTAATTGAGCACATTGCCCTTGAAATTCAGACCCTGGCGGGCATGGATACCGGCTTTGGCAGAACCCGCGAAACCCGTACTCCGGGCATCTACAACGTGGTTTTCAGCTATGTAGAAGAGCAAGTGGGCTTGTACGCCGCCGAAGCTTCGGTGGCCATTGCCGAGGCTTTGATTGCGGGCACCGATTACGACCTTGAAAAAGACATCCAAAAAATGCGTGAAATTCGCGAACGCGTGCGTTTGGGTCCGAGCACCGGCTCTCTCGTAGACGAGGCTGTGGCCCGCGACATCCCCTGGATTCGCATGGGCACCAATTCGCTCATTCAGCTGGGTTATGGTGTAAATCAGGTGCGTTTTCAGGCCACCATCACCCAAAATACCAGCAGCATTGCCGTAGACATCGCCTGCAACAAAGAGCTCACCAAAAAAATGCTCGACGACGCCAACATCCCGGTACCCAAGGGCGATATCTGTGTAGATGAGGAAGATTTAGATGCTGCCATTGCCCGCATTGGCTATCCCATGGTGCTAAAGCCTTTAGATGGCAACCATGGCAAGGGTGCGAGTATCAACGTCAAAGACCGTGAAACGGCGGTGGCGGGACTCGCCCATGCCCAGCAGTATTCGCGCAAAGTAATTGTGGAGAAGTTTATTACCGGCTTCGATTTTAGGGTGCTGGTGATTAACAACCAGGTAATTGCCGCGGCCCAGCGGGTGCCTGCGCATGTAAAAGGCGATGGCGAAAGCACCATCGAACAGCTCATTGCCAAAGAAAACCTCGATCCACGGAGAGGTTACGGTCACGAAAACGTATTGACGGAGATTTTAATCGACCGCGACAGTCTCGATTTGCTCGAAAAACGCGGCTATACCCTGCAATCCATCCCCAAAAAAGGCGACACCATCTACCTGAAGAGCACTGCCAACCTCAGCACCGGCGGTACCAGCGTGGATGTAACCGAAATGATGCACCCCGAAAACGTGTTTTTGTGCGAGCGGGTGGCCCGCATCATTGGCTTGGATGTGTGTGGCATCGACATCATGGCGCCCAATCTTACCCAGCCCTTGAAAGAGAGCGGCGGGGCCATTTTAGAGGTGAATGCTGCTCCTGGCTTCCGCATGCACCTGGCTCCGGCCGAAGGATTGCCGCGCAATGTGGCTGCACCGGTAATTGATATGTTGTACCCTCCGGGCAAGCCATCGCGCATTCCGATCATTGCCATTACAGGTACCAATGGTAAAACCACCACCACCCGCTTGATTGCCCATATGGTAAAAAATGCGGGTTATCGGGTAGGCTTTACCACTTCGGATGGCATTTATGTGCAAAACCACATGCTCGACAAAGGTGATACCACCGGACCGTTGAGTGCGGAGTTCATTTTGAAAGACCCTACGGTAGAATTTGCCGTGCTCGAAACTGCCCGTGGCGGCATTTTGCGCTCGGGATTGGGCTTTAGTAGGTGCGACATAGCCGTGCTCACCAACATCGCCGAGGATCATTTGGGATTGAACGACATTGATACCCTCGAAGACCTCGCCCGCGTAAAATCGGTGGTGGTAAAAAGCGTGAAGCGCGAAGGATGGGCCGTGATGAATGCCGACAATGGCTGGTGCGTGAAAATTGCCGAGGACTTAAAATGCAATGTGGCTTACTTCAGCATGGATGAAAACAATCCTGTGGTGAAGGCCCACTGCAAAAAAGGTGGCATTGCAGCCATTTTCGAAAACGGCTTCATCACCATCAAAAAAGGCGACTGGAAGATCAGGATTGAAAAAGTGACTCATATTCCGATTACCCTGGCTGGCAAAGCGCGTTTTATGATTGAAAACGTGTTGGCGGCGGCATTAGCGGGCTATTTGCAGGGCTTCAGGACCGAAAACATCAAACTTTCGCTCGAAACCTTCATTCCTTCTGCGGCCCTCACCCCTGGGCGCATGAACATTTTTGAGTTCAAAGAATACCGGGTGATGATTGACTTTGCGCACAATGCAGCCGGTTATCTGGCCATTGAGGAGCTCATGGGTAATATCGAATCGCCTTTAAAAATCGGCATCATTGCCGGCACTGGCGACCGGCGTGATGAAGACATCAAAGAATGCGGCAAAATTGCGGCGCGTATGTTCGACCACATCATCATCCGCCAAGAAAAGCACTTGCGGGGCCGTACCGAGCAGGAGATCATTGATTTACTGATTGCCGGCATTCAGGAGGTAGACAAAGACCTTAAATACGAAGTAGTGCCCAAAGAGGTGGAAGCCCTGAAGCACGCCATGAACATGGCCCAGGCGGGCACCTTCATTACCGCTTTGAGCGATGTGATTGACAACGCCATCCAGGTAGTACAAAGTTATCTAGATAAAGAAGCGGGCTTGTAAGCCGGCATCGGGCCCCACCTTGGCCATCTTCCCATTAAAAAAGGCGCTTTACCGAAGTAGAGCGCCTTTTTATTTGTTGGAGAATTTAGGGCAAACGTTTTACCTTCTGTAAAATGCTTTCGAGTCCATTGGCTTTGATCACCAAAACCGTTTCGAGCTGCATGCCCAGTTTTCCTGGCGGGAAGCCTTTGCGGGCAAACCACTCGAGGTAGTGCACCGGCAAGTCGCTCAGCAGCCAGTCTTTGTGCTTACCAAAAGGCATGCGGGTGGTAACCAAGCTACGCAGCACTTCGGGATCGGGTTGGAGGCCTGTCGACATCCTATTTTAGCGACATGGGCACGGTGACGCTCGTGTTTTCCCAGGCCAATTGCATTTGAAGCGGCTCAGAGGTGAGTTTAATCTCGAATTGTTCCTGCAGTTCAGTGAGCCGGGCAACCGGCACGGTGATGCTGAACACGTCTTTTTCGGGTTTGCGGCTAGGTTTGCCTCCCCAGCTCACGCCCCAAGGGTACATGCTGCTGTTCCAGATGACCTGCCAATTTTCTTCCCCGGGGATGGTCCAGAGGGTGTAAATACCCGGCTCGAGGGTATTATCGCCAATTTGCAAGGCTACTTTGGTATCGAAAGTGGTTGGTTCATTGGCTCCGGTGCGCCACACTTCGTTGTAAGGTACGAGTCCACCGAAGATGGCGCGGCCTTTGACGCCCGGACTGCAGTACATTACTTCGATGCCTGGCTCAGCGAGGGTAGAGGTTTGAACTGGACTGTGTTTGCGGGTTTCGGCTTGCATTTTGCGGAACCAAACCACGCCTGCGGCGGTGAGGATGACCAGCAGCAGCACGATGATTTTAAATCTGAGGCTCATGGAAGATGTATTTGACTGCAAGCTACGCAGCTATAAGCAAATTTCAAGCTTGCTCCCAAAAGCTTTCATAATTGAAGCAAGCCAAACAATTATACGGAACCAATTGTATTTGATTTAATATGTTGGTCGCGCCTGTTGCTCCCTCTTCTGCAAATCACTACGATTTGGCCTTGATTGGCGCTGGTGGTGCTGGCATGTGCTTGCTACAAGCCTGGCATGAAGCGGGGATTTTGGCGCAAAAACGGGTGTTGGTGCTGGAGCCGGCCGAAAAAAAGCTTAACGACCGCACCTGGTGCTTTTGGGCGAAGGCCGACGACAGCATTTTAGCGGCCTTTGGCAATTTGATTGGCAGCAGTTGGGGAACTGCTTTGGTGGCTGGCAAACAGCAGGATTTAGCCCCCTACCGTTATTATCAAATTCGGAGCAGCGCGCTGTATGCAGCCGTGCAGGCCCTTTTGCCGCAATACCCGCAGCTCAATTGGGTGCAGGCCGCAGTAAGCGAGGTGCATGAAACAACCGATGCCTGTGCCATCGATAGTGCTGCGGGGCAGTTTACCGCCAAACTTGTTTTCGATAGTCGCTTACCCAGCGATGCCTTTGCAAAGGACGGACTGTGGCAGTCGTTTTACGGCATGCGCATCCGGCTGGAGCAAGCGGCTTTTGCGCCAGGCAGCATGGAGCTGATGAATTTTGAGGTAGACCAGCAGGGCAGCACGCAGTTTGTTTACGTGCTTCCGGTAAGCGAAACCGAAGGCTTGGTGGAGCTCACCCGCTTCGATGGCAGCATTTTAGACCGTGATGAGGCCTATGCCTTGCTGGAGCCCTGGGCCCGGGAGCGCTTTGGTGCCTTTAACATGCTGGAGCTGGAAGGCGGCCGCATACCCATGCAAATGCAGCTCAATCCCGCCGCCCCCTTCCATCCTGCCAACCAACGCCACGTGGCCATTGGCACGGCTGCTGGTGCCGTGAAGGCCAGCACTGGTTATGCCTTTAAGCAAATGTGGGCGCATGCCGAGGCCATTAGCATGGCCATGCGTGTAGCTGGTCCTTTGCCCAGGCCTTACCACCCTCCTCGCCACAGTTTTTATGATGGCTTGCTCCTTGATATTTTAAAACGCCATCCCGCGAAAGGAAAAGGCATTTTTTTAGCGCTATTCAACAAAGTTCCCCTGCCGCAGGTGTTTCGCTTTTTAGATGAACAAAGCAGTCTAAATCAAGAGCTCCCCATCTTAGCCGCCTTGCCTGTACCTACTTTTTTAGCGGCGGTGGGACGGAAATACATCGGTGCCGACGGACTCGTATTGCTGCTTTTACTGCTTTGTGTGCTGCTGCAGCAGCTTTGGCCAGCTGCCAATGCGGTTGTGCTACCCGTTTTATTAGGGATTGGCTTGTTGTTTCCGGGCATTCCACATGGGGCGGTAGACCATTTATTGGATTTCAAAAACAGCGCTCTTCCT
Source organism: Sphingobacteriaceae bacterium (assembly GCA_030682795.1). GTDB lineage: Bacteria > Bacteroidota > Bacteroidia > UBA7662 > UBA7662 > PNNG01. Next base: position 44,565 of record JAUXNJ010000042.1, on the reverse strand, counting down.
CTTTTTGTGGGCAAATATGTAGCCATTATGCTTGCTGTGGTGCTGCTGTGGTGGCAGTGGCCAACCTTGGCTTTGCTTGGCTTTATTGGTTATAGCGCCTGGCATTTCGGCCAAACCGATGCCAAGGTATGGGGCCAAAAACAGCCTTGGTGGGCCATTACCTATGGTGTGACGGCCTTGGGCTTCATCCTGCTCAGTCATCCCACCGAGCTCCAGCAGCACATAAGCGCACTCGGCAGCGGCTTGATGGTGCCGCAGGGACCTACAGCGGCTTTATTTTTGGGGATGCTGCTGTTGTTGCTTCCCGTTTTTTTACCTAAAAAGCATCGCATCGGCTATGGTGTAACCGCTTTGGTAGTCTTGGGCGGTGCGCTGCTCCCCCTTCTACCGGCCTTTGGCTTCTATTTTATTGGTCTGCATAGCTGGCGAGGCTGGCGGCACCTGCAACAAGGTTTAGGCATGAGTCATGCCGATTTGTTTAAAAAAGCCCTTCCCTTTTCTACCGCGGCCTGGTTGCTTTTTATAGGCTTAGGCATTGCCGCTGCCACTTTTGATTTATCGTTTGAAGGCTGGATTCCTGCCTTTTTTGTGTTTTTGGCGGCAGTAAGCGCGCCGCACATTGTGATGATGCATCGGTTTTACGGCCGCAGCTCAGCCAAGTATTAAACCTCCATACTTCTTCAAATTTCATTACATTTGAAATACCTATTTACCTGGTATTGTATGAATTGTAAGTTTTTACTCGGCTGCGCGCTATTGCTTAGCAGTTTTAGCAGCTATGGACAGGGCTGTACCGCCACGCAAGCTCAAATAATTGTGCGGATTGTACCCGACAACTATCCAGGTGAAACCAGTTGGTTGCTTCAGAACCAAGCCGGCGACACCCTTGCCACAGGCTTAGCCAATAGCGATACCCTTTGCGTACCCACGGGCAGTTGCTTGGTTTTTAGCATTTTTGATAGTTATGGAGATGGCATTTGTTGCGCCTACGGCAATGGTTCGTACCAAGTAAGGGTAAATGGCGTGGTGCAAGCGAGCGGCGGCAATTTTGGCTTTATTGAAACTAAATTTGTGAACTGCAGCACGGGACAAGCCTGCAGCAATCCAGTTGTAACCACGGTGGGAAGCTACACTGCTCCCGTTGCCAACAGCTGGTATAGGTTTAAGCCCGATAGTTTGGGCGCTTATGTGATTTCTACCTGCACCGCTCCCAACAGCTGGAACACCAAATTGTGGGTGTACAACAATTGTAATGTGCCGGTTTTGGCGCCCGACAATATGGGCACGCTTTTTTACAACGACACCAACAGCACTTGCGGCAATTTGGCCCGCATACATGCCTATTTAGATACGGCCACCACTTATTTGATTCGGGTGGGCGGCAGCAATATTACTGGTGCTATTCCTTTTAGCATTAGCTATATGGGACCGGTGGCAGGCTGCTTAGACTCCAACGCTTGCAACTACGACCCCCTGGCTACGGTGGTGGGGCCCTGCTATTATGCCGGTAATCCGCTTTGTCCGCCGGGTCCCGACCTCGAACTCGTACAGTCGGTTTTTGAAAACTCCCTCGTGCGCGGTACGGTGAATTCATCGAACTGCATGGTGGCGGAGCAATGTTTAACCGGCTATGGGCAACGCACGGTGATTCGTTTTGATACCGACATCCGCAATGTTGGTCAAACCGATTATTTTATTGGGAGTCCGGCCACCCATCCCAACCAATTTAACACCAACAATTGCCACAACCACGCGCATTACGAAGGTTATGCCGAATATGTGCTGTACCCTACGGTAGGCAATCGCATTCCTATTGGCTTCAAAAACGGCTTTTGCGTAATGGATTTGGCTTGTCCCGCCGGCTACACCGCCAAATATGGCTGCGGCAATATGGGCATTACGGCGGGTTGTGGCGATATTTACGGGGCCTACCTCGATTGTCAGTGGATCGACATTACCGATGTAACTGATGGGGATTACATTTTGGCCACCAAAGTTAACTGGGACCAATCGCCCGATGCCCTAGGCCGTTATGAAACCAATTATGCCAACAACTGGGCCCAGGTTTGCATCAACATTTTCACCGACAGCTTAGGGAGGAAGCAATTCACTAAATATCCCAATTGCGCGCCTTACCTCGATTGTAACGGCACGCCTTATGGCAATGCGCAGCTCGACTGTGAGGGCAATTGCGGCGGCAGTGCTTTGGCTGGCGACCTTAACCGCGACAGTGTGCGCACCACCGCCGATTATACGGCCTACATTGCGGGCTTGCTGCCCGATACGTTGAGCTACAGCCAGTGCAAGGACCTCAGCGGAGATAGTTTGATAACCCTCTGGGATGCGGTTTTGCTGGGCAATTGTTTGGTGCAAGGCGGCGGTGCGAGCTGTGATTTTCCTCGTGGGCTGTACAACAACTTGCAGCAGGTGAACATTCAAATTCAGCACCTCGATACCCTGCAGCGCTTTATCGACATCGGCATGAGCAACGATGCCTGCCAACTCACGGCCCTATCGTTTCAAATACATGGCATAAGGGCTAGCGCCGTAATGAGCTTGTTACCACCAGGAACGCCAGCCATGAATTTGTACCAAAACATCAATGGCAAGGTGATGGCAGTTGTGCAGGACTTAACCAAGTCGGTGAATCGCGCCACCAATCTACGGCCGGTTTTGCGGGTGTTTTACAGCGCCACCACCGACAGCTTCATCTACCTAAAAAATGCAGATGCAGCGGTGAACGAGGTGTACGAAAGGGTGCGTTTGGTGGCCGACAGCAGTCGGTTTCAGGTGCGCATGACCACTGTGGCGGTAAATGACCTGCACCAGCGGCCTACCTTTAGCGTTTATCCCAATCCCAGCACAGGTATTTTTCAATTGCAAGGGGTTGCCGATAGCGAACCCATTGGCCTGCGGGTGTATGATGCCTTGGGTAGACTGGTGTTTGTGCAAGAGGGAGTGGATTTTAGCCTCGGTCAGTACCAACTACAACTGCAGCAAGCCAAGGGATTGTACCATTTGGTGGTTAAAAGCTCGTATGGCTTGAGCAGTCAGCGACTTGTTTTGGAATAAACACGCCTTGGCACCGGCTTTCGCAGGCTATTTCACAATGCGGATGCTGCCTTCGTATTGCTTTTGATTGGGCAGCAGCAGTTTGTAGTAATAATTACCGCCCGACAAATCTGTTGGTGACCAATTGTTCTGATAATCCAGCGAGCTGTACACCTCTTGTCCCCAGCGGTTAAATACATGCAGCTTGGTTCCCGGGTAAAACTGCAGGTTATCGATTTGCAGCACATCGTTCATGCCATCGCCATTGGGGGTAATCACATTGTAAATCACCACCTCCTTTACTTCTACTGTAAAACTTATGGCATTGCTGCGACTGCTGCGCGAATCGGCGGGGGCATTGGTGCGCACCACCGCCTGGTAGTTACCATTGATGAGCGGCTTTTTAAGATTGATAGAAGTGTTTTGAGTGGTGGCGGCTAAAAGGCTGTCCCCATCTAGCAAAAAATACAACTGATATACTGGCGAGGGCCAGGCTTTGTCGTAGGCAGTCCATTCAAAATTGGCTTCCAGTGCATCGGTATTGGCCAGTTGGCCATCGGGATTACGGAGCCAGATGTTGCTGATGGAATCGCCAGGCGGGCAGTCGGGATTGGCACGTACCCGAAGGATGACCCTAAAATCGCGGCTTTCGTTGCGAGGCTGCAAACTAGCAAGCGCCATGGAAGTATCGGCAATGGCCGTTACCAAGGCCACATCTTGCCAAATAGAGCCGCTCAATTGCTCATTCATTTGCACGCGATAGCCATTAAAAAAGGCGGTATCGAGGGCTGTGGGGTATTCCCAGTGCAACAAAACCGAGTCGTCGGTGGCTTGCACCGTTACATTGCGCAGGTGCACGGGCTGGTTATAGCTATAGCAGTCGTTTACCCGAATAATGACCGTGTCGAAAGCGAATAGTTCTGCCCCGCAATCACCCAAAATCACATTGCCATCGATGCCCTGGCGCAGCACCAGGTAGTGGTCGCCGTTGCGGGCAAAGGGCACACCCATGCGCAGGTGCATGCTATCGCTGCGGTCGTCGGTGCAGGAAGTGCTCACGTTGGCAATTTGGAGGAGGTAGCCATTGGGGTCGTATAGGCGGAAATCGGAGCCACCTGGATCTACAGTGGAGCAGCGGAACTTACCCACGGTTTTTAGATCGAAGGCACTGTCGTAGCAATTGGCTTGTACCACCGGCCAGGTGGAGGTGGTATCCAGACTTAAAAAACCTCCTAAGGAAGTGCCGTCGGTATAAATGGTGACATTGCGCAACGAATGGCGGTCGTTTTGCGCCCCCGTGCCTGAAGTAAAGCCTAAGTAACCAGAAAAAGTAACGGGCGCAAATACCGACGACAAATAGGTAATGCCGTTTACGGTTACATCTATGAAACCATTGTCGTACTGCACAATGGCCGTATTATAAGCATTAGACCGTATAAAATTGAGGTTTCCGCCAGTGTTGTTCACTTTTACGATGCCGGGAATGCATTCGTCGTAGCCCGGACCGCTGTAAATTTGAATCTCAGGATTTGCGCCGCAACCATTGTCGTAGGTATCGAACACAATTTTTAGTCCGTTTGCCGTAGCCGGAATGCCCACGCCACCGCCCACCACAAAGCCAGCTGGTGGCACGTCGATGAAGCAAAAAGCGAGTCCATCGGCCGCATTGCCGTCGAAAATCCTAAAATCGAAAGTGGCGGTCCAGCGGGTGCAGAAATTTAAATTTACCGGCTGGTTAAAAAAAATGCTGCCACTGGTAGAGTTGATGGGGTCAACCAGCACCAGTTCGTTGTTAAAGGGGTCTGCATCGCCATTGGTATCGCCCACATAGGCGCCGCCATTGAGGCTCCAGCCGGTGGTAATCATGGTAGGCTGGCCTTGGAGCTCGGCAAAAATAAAATTTTGAGCGGCGGCATTGCTCACCCCCAAACACATCAAACTACAGAGCAAGCTTAAACATTTCATACAAACAGGTAATTGTCAGGCAATTTAAGAAAAATGAGTTGTTATCACGTCATAGAAGCTAAGTATGCGTGCTAAATAGACTAAAATTCAGATATTGCAGCATGAAAGCGATTTGCTCCGGCCTAATTGCGGAGCTTTCAGCTTCATCCATGCTTAAACCACGGCATACCCCTATGTTCATAAAGACTTCAGCGGTCCAAACAGCCCTCCTAACTTGCCTCCTTTCGGTCACCCTATTTAATTCCAAGGCGCAATTGCGGCCGGCACCGCTCCTTCCCAATCCTCAATTTACAGAGCTCAGCCGCTTTGTAGACCAAAACTTCATCCGGCTCGGCCAAAGCAGTGAATTTGAGCTCGACCCCCTGAACGAAACTGCCTGCGGCCGGGTGGCTTCCTTTCTGCTGCCCCAACTAAAACCGGGCATCGACAGTGCGGCCTCCATTACGTTACTCATCGACACCAGCGTGAAGCACCCCGACGGCTACATCCTGCGATACAGCCGCGAAGGTGTGGTGATTACCGGCGGCAGCGAAACCGGTTTGCATTACGGCGCCATGACCTTGCTGCAGCTGCTGCAGCAGAACGATGGCAGCATCCTCTACCCTTTCACCATTGTGGATGAGCCCCGTTTTGCCTGGCGCGGCATGCATTTGGATGTGAGCAGGCATTTTTTCACGGTAGCAGAAATCAAGCGTTACCTCGATTTGCTAGCCATGTACAAAATGAATGTGTTTCATTGGCACCTCACCGACGACCAAGGCTGGCGCATCGAAATCAAAAAATACCCCTTGCTTACGCAGGTAGGCGGCTACCGCGATGAGACTTTGATTGGCAGGCCCAGCAAAAAAATGAAGTTCGACGGGAAGCGGCATGGCGGCTTTTACACCCAGGCGCAAGTGCGTGAAATTGTGGCCTATGCCGCAGAACGGCACATTTTAGTAGTGCCCGAGATTGAAATGCCGGGGCACAGTAGGGCGGCCTTGGCGGCTTATCCGCAATTGTCGTGCACAGGCGGTCCTTTTAAAACCGCCACCAGCTGGGGCGTTTTTGAAGATGTATTTTGTGCGGGTAAGGACGAAACCTTCGACTTCCTCACCGACGTACTCGACGAGGTGATGGCCTTGTTTCCGAGTCAGTTTGTGCACATTGGCGGCGACGAATGCCCCAAAACCCGCTGGAAAGCCTGTGCGGCTTGCCAGAAGCGCATGCAGGAGGCCGGTTTGAAAGACGAGCATGAGCTGCAGAGTTACTTCATCAAGCGCATTGAAAAGCATGTAAATCAAAAAGGCAAGATCATTATTGGCTGGGACGAAATATTAGAAGGCGGTTTAGCGCCCAATGCGGCGGTGATGAGCTGGCGCGGCACCGAAGGCGGTGTGGCTGCAGCTAAGGCTGGCCATTATGTGGTGATGAGTCCGGGCAAGCCCTGCTACTTCGACCACTATCAAACCAAAAAGACCAAAAAAGAACCTTTGGCCATCGGTGGATACAATCCTTTAGACTCGGTATACGCCTATGAGCCCATTCCTGCCGGCTTAACCCCTGCCCAAGCTGCCTACATCTTAGGTGCCCAGGGCAATGTGTGGACCGAGTATATGCCCACTTTCGACCAAGTGACCTACATGGCGTTGCCGCGGATGGCGGCTTTGGCGGAGGTGTTGTGGACGTATCCGGAGAATAAGGATTTTGAGGATTTTAAGAAGCGGTTGGAGGTGCATAAGACGATTTTAGATGCGCGAGGCTATAACTATCACGGGAAAGTAGTGGCAAAGAAATCGAAGAAGTGAGGCTTTTTTTTTTAACACAGAGGCCAATTGTTGAGGCTTTGCTCTATTTGTTTAACGGCTGCTGTACCTTGAAGAGGCTGTTGGGGTGCAGGCGGGGGCTTGAGGTAGGGAGATTTAACCTTTCCTTGGTAGAGGCTTGGCTCGGAGGCCCCTTCGTGAACGAAAGGGCCAACACAGACGGCTGTTTCACAGCCGCGGTCAAAACAAAGATGCTGCTAAACGATTCACGCTGGATTATGAATGGTTCCCCATTATCCCTGAGTTTTTAGAAAGAATAGCTTCTTTAGGTAGAAGAGTGTAATACATTGTGGTTCGACAGCCGGTCCCTGAGCGCGAAGCAGCCGAAGGGTTAACACAGAGGCCATATTAGCAGGCTTTGCTCTATTTGTTTAATGGCTGCTGCCCGCTAAAGAGGCTGTTAGGGTGCAGGCAGGGGCTTGAGGTAGGGAGCTTTAACGTTTCCTTGGTAGAGGCTTGGCTCGGAGGGGCACAGATGGCTGTTTCACAGCCATGACGTTTTGAAGAGGCTGCTGGGTTGGTGATTTTTGATTTTGGAATATTCGAGCTTTGGGATGTTCTAAAAATAGCCATTAATCACTCGATGGATGCCGTTTTTTAGAGGGTACGTGTGGAAATTAATTAAGTAGCCTAGTTTTTTGTCTGCGGTTTTGAGGTAAGTATTCAATTGTGAAAAATGCTTGGGATGCAGACTTTCGACGGCCTTCAACTCCACAATAATCGCATCCTCCACCAGTAAATCAAGTCTATAATGCTTACCTATGGGCATGCCTTTGTAGTATACATTGATTTGTTGTTCAGATTTTACACCAATATTTCTTTGCAGCAGCTCCATGACAAATGCTTCGCGATAAATCTCCTCTAATAAACCAAAACCAAATTCATCTTGAACTGCCATCGCAGCACCTATGATTTGAAAACCCAGCTGATTGTATTCCGTCAAAGTTGTTGGGGTTGCCATTTACATTCATTTCTATCGAAAATAACGCTTCCTTTTCTGACTTAAAAGCCTTCGAAAACAATTGCGCAATTCGATACAATTTATCATTTGTTAAGAATATTGCAAAATCTCTCAAAATAATGACAGCGTGCTCCCAATCTAATTAAGACAGGTCGAATCCACACTTTTACTCATCTAAATTATCTTGCCTGCCCTTGCTCCCCTGGCTGCTTTAGCAGCCATCTGTGCAACTTCGCGTACAGCTGACTACAGGAAAGTATAAATCTCCCTACCAAAGCCCCAAGCTGCACCCTATCCGCCGCTTCCCTGCCACCCAAGCCCTTCTGCAACAGACCAAAGCCTGTCAAATCCACCTCTGTGTTAAAATACTCCCACACCTTCGTAACCTCACTTATATAAAATGTCCAACATTACCCGCCTGTCCTTGCTCCCCTGGCTGCTCCAGCAGCCATCTGTGCAACTTCGCGTACAGCTTAACCAAAGGAAAGGTTAAATCTCCCTACCAAAGCCCCAAGCTGCACCCTACCAAAGCCCCAAGCTGCACCCTATCAGCCGCTTCCCTGCCACCCAAGCCCTTCTGCAACAGACCAAAGCCTCTTCAACCTCCTCTCTGTGTTAAAAAAAATACACTCTCAACCCTAAAACCCTTAAATTTCGGTCATGAACTCCCGCCGCTACTTCCTCAAAGGCAGTTTACTTGCTGCCGCTGCCCTCAGTCTGAAGCCTTTGCAGGGTTTTGCAGGGCTCGGCAAAAATAAACCAGCAGCTGGAGCTGGCGGACCGCTGGTGTTGAGCACCTGGCGCTTCGGCATCCAGGCCAATGAGGCGGCATGGGAGGTGCTGGGCAAAGGCGGCAAGGCCCTCGATGCCGTAGAAAAGGGCGTGCGACTGGTAGAGGCCGATCCTGCGGAGCGCAGCGTGGGTTACGGCGGGCGGCCCGACCGCGATGGCCGGGTGACGTTGGATGCCTGCATCATGGACCAAGACGCGAACATCGGCTCGGTGGCCTGCCTCGAGCACATCAAACACCCCATTTCGGTGGCCCGCGCAATCATGGAAAAAACCCCGCATGTGCTGCTGGTGGGCGAAGGTGCGCTGCAATTTGCCCTCGAACAGGGCTTCCCCAAAGAAAACCTGCTTACCCCTGAATCGGAGGCCGAGTGGCGCGAATGGCTCAAAACCAGCAAGTACGAGCCCATTGTGAACATCGAAAACCACGACACCATTGGCATGATCGCCCTCGATGCCGCCGGCAACCTCAGCGGCGCCTGTACCACCAGCGGCATGGCCTTTAAAATGCACGGCCGCGTGGGCGATTCGCCGATCATTGGCGCGGGATTGTACGTCGACAACGAGGTGGGTGCGGCCACAGCCACCGGGCATGGTGAAGAAGTGATCCGCGTAGTGGGCTCGCACCTCGTGGTGGAGCTCATGCGCCAAGGCAAGCATCCCCAGGCGGCCTGCAAGGAAGCGGTGGAGCTCATTCTGCAGAAGTTCAAAAAGCGCGGTGCCGACCTTAAATCGGCCCAAATTGGCTTCCTCGCCCTCAACAAACAAGGCCAATACGGCGGCTTTGCCCTCAAGCCCGGCTTCAATTTCGCCGTGCACAGCACACAAAACAACCGCTTGCTCGACACCGACTCCCTCCTGCCATGGTAAAACCCCTGCTCGAAATCGCTTGTTTTTCGCCCCAGGCCCTGTTGCAGGCGGCGGGCAGTGCGGCCGACCGGCTCGAATACTGCGCCCATTACATCCACGGCGGCATTACGCCCCCCGTGCAGGGCTTCGACCTCCTCCGAAAGCAAGTAACACAGCCCATATACGCCATGATCCGCTGTCGTGCCGGCGACTTTGTGTACTCCAACACCGAAGTCAAGCGCATGCAGCAGCAAATCCGCGACTTCCAAAGCGCCGGGGCCAACGGTTTTGTGTTCGGGGCGCTGTTGCCGCACGACCGGCTCGACCAATTCGCCCTCGAAAAGCTGGCACAGGCTGCCGACGAGCACCCCTGGACCTTCCACCGCGCTTTCGACCAAGTGCAGGAGCCCGAAATAGCGCTCGAAACGCTGCGCCAAGCCGGCTGCAGCAACCTGCTCACCTCCGGTTGCACCACCAACGCCCTCGATGGCATCCAATGGTTGCGTACCTACCGCGCCCTCGCCGGACCAAAAATGCGCATCCTCGCTGGGGGTGGCCTCCGCAGTCACAACCTCGCCCTGCTGCTGGCCGAGGGCATCGACCTCGACTACCACAGCGCCGCCCTGCTGCCCGGCACCGAAATCCCCGATTTACAGGAAATCAGTCGGCTCAAGCAGCTCTTAGCAGGCCAATAAGACCTTTTTTCAAGTATTAGAAGTATTTTTTGGGCGTGCCCCTGCGGGTCGGGCTATTCGCTCCATTCCTCGCTCGTGCCTCGCTGCGGGCTTTCCGCTGCTATCCCTCACGCGGACAGCGAAAACCAAAAATCTCCCAGCTTCTTGCCAAAAACCTGCGAATTGCGTCAGGCTTTTTTATCTTGCCAACATGATGCGCCTCCTACTGCTTTTGCTTTGTTTTTCGGGTTTTGCTCAAGGGCAAATGGTGCTTACCGATTGGGAAGTGCAGGCGCAAACGGAGGCTATTTGGCAGCCCGCTCCCGTGCCAGGGAGGGTGTACGAGGCGCTTTTAGCAGCGCAACGCGTTTCGGAGCCGTATTTAGGCAGCTTCGAAGACAGTGTGCAGTGGGTAGGAAAAAGCCAATGGGTGTACCGAAACCGCTTTGTGGCAGACAGCAGTACCGCCTTGCAGGCGATGGAATTGTATTTTGAAGGCATCGATACCCATGCGGAGGTGTTTTTAAACGGACAAAAGCTGGGCGAGACCAACAATGCCTTTCATCCGTGGGTGTTTCGCACCCAAAAGCTGCTGCGGATAGGCGAAAACATTGTTGAAGTGCGGCTATTGTCGAGCGAAAGCGTAAACGACAGCCTGGCCAAGCGGGCACCAGTGCTTTTGCCAGAGGCCCATCGGGTGTATGTGCGCAAGCCGGCTTTTCATTTTGGCTGGGACTGGGGCCCTAAGCTCACTGCTGGTGGCCTCACTGGGCGGGTGTTTTTGCGGCCAGCCGAACAGGCCCGCATCGAAAGCTGGCAGCATCAGCTCACAAGTTTAACCGACAGCCTGGCTGAGTTGGAGTTCCAAATTGAGCTGCACGCTGCCTCGCCCAAGCTGCATTTGCGGGCCTTGCTGTTTAACGACGAGCAGCTGGTGTTTGCCAGCAAGGGCGACCTGCCCCTCTCCCAAAACCAAATCAGCTTTAGTGTGCAACTGCCCGAGCCCGAACTTTGGTGGCCCAATGGAAGCGGGACCGCCAATCTCTACAATCTGCACTTGATTTTGCTAGAAGAAACGCCCAACGGCTGGGTGCAGCGGCAAGAATTACGCGCTGATATAGGTTTGCGCAACATTGAGCTGGTGCAGGAGGCCGATTCGCTGGGGCGCAGCTTTTACTTCAGCGTGAACAACCGCCCTGTGTTTATCAAAGGCGCCAATTACATCCCCACCAGTCACCTCAACACCGCCGGGCAGCGTGCCGCCGACAGCACCTTGCTGCACCAAGCCGCTGCTGTGGGCATGAACATGATTCGCGTTTGGGGCGGTGGGGTATATCCGAGCGATTATTTTTACGAACTGGCCAACCGTTTGGGCTTGCTCGTTTGGCAAGATTTTATGTTTGCCTGCGCCATGTACCCCGGCGATTCGGCTTTTCTGGCCAGCGTGGCACGGGAAGTCGATTTTCAGATCAAACGCCTGCGGCACCAGCCCAGTTTGGCACTTTGGTGCGGCAACAACGAAAACTGGGAAGGCTGGGGCAATTGGGGCTGGCAGCGGGCGTTGGGCTACAGCGCCGCCGATAGTTTGGCTGTTTTGGCCGATTACCGCCGGCTTTTTCAGCAGCAAATACCTCAGCAACTGGCGCAACTCGATCCGCAGCGCTCGTACATCCACTCCTCGCCATTGAACGGCTGGGGCCGGCCCGAAGCCTATAAGCGCGGCGATGTGCACTATTGGGGCGTTTGGTGGGGACTGGCGCCTATTGAAAGTTACCGCCAAAAGGTAGGCCGCTTTGTATCGGAATATGGCATGCAAAGTTTACCCGAGCACCAGTCGCTGCTACAAATGGCTGCCACCGACAGCCTGCCGCTGCGCATCAGCGACCCCAAACTGCGCCAGCACCAAAAGCATCCTACGGGCTTTGAAACCATCAACACCTATTTGCAGCGCGATTTCCCCGATCCGCCTACGCTGCCGCTGTATGCCTATGCCAGTCAATTGCTGCAGCTGCGGGCCATGCAAACCGCCATAGAAGCGCACCGCAGCGCCATGCCCTACTGCATGGGCACACTGTTTTGGCAGCTCAACGACGTATGGCCGGCCATTTCGTGGAGTGCCATCGACCATTATGGCCGTCCGAAAGCCTTGTATTACGGATTGAAGCATTTGTACGCCCCGCAACTGGCCGTGGTGCAAGCCGACAGCAGCGGGCGGCAAGCTTTGCTGCTGGTGAACGAAGCGCTCGACTCCCTGCCCGTTACCCTTGAATTGCAACTGTGGTCGCTGCGCAGCGGCAAGGTGCTGAGTCATTGGGAAGAAGTCCTGGCGCTGCCTCCCGGCCAAGTGCATGCCGCCGGCTGGGTGCCACGGGCTTATCTGCGTCGCCTGAAACGGGGCCACAGCGTATTGCGCATTCGGTTGCTTCAAGGCGAACAGGTATTGTCGGAGCAGCTGTGGTCGCCACTGCCGCCCAAAGACCAGCACTGGCGCGACCCCAAGCTCAAAATAGCGCCCATTGATGCCACTACCCTGCGCATCAGTGTAAAACGGCCTGCCAAAAACATCTTTCTGGAGCATCCGCTATTGCCGAGCCACAACTACTTTGACTTGTTGCCGGGTGAAAGTAAGCTGATTTCGTTCGATCCGCTTCAAGCTGCATACGCTAGCCCATCGACTTTGCACGAAAAGCTGCGCTGGATGAGCATGTTCGACTTATCCTCTGGACGATTTAAATAACTCAGTCGGTTTTCACCGCCGTGGCCAAATAAGTTGGCAAAGTTGCTGCAGCCAATTTTAAACGGGCTTTCATACCACTTTGCTGAGCCTCCTCTTCCAAATAGTAAGCGTAATTGCGGGCGAGATAATAATGAGCAGTCGATTAAAATCGTCCAAGTTTGCATCATTAATCATTTCCAACATCTTGGCCTCAACAGCCTGCGCATGTGCGGTTTCCGACAAAGCTCGTCCTAGCCGACCAATACTGCCGAAATAATGGTTTTCACTTGGGTTTTCGATGCGAAGCGACATACCCAGCATTAAATCCACCACATTGATATCCAAAGCCTCCAATTCAGCCAGATAGGTTTTTCTCGCTGCCCAGGCATAACTGCCATCCGAAGCCCGGTCAAAGCGATCGTTCATAATGTCGAGGTGGGCCCGCAAAAAAACCTCCCAATTCACCGATTCAGCCGACAATACGGCTATTTCCATGGCGTGGTAGCGTGGACTTTGATCTTGACTACACATACCATACACTTTTCTATTGCGCTTCAGGGCCAAGGCAGCTGCGGCAGAATGATAGCGTATGGCATACTCCTCTAACTCATGGTCATCTAGCTTGTGATGCAACGCCTCTTCGATGGCCTCGTTCAAGAGTGTGTCAAATTTGTCTCGGAGCAACACCCACCTGTTTATTCGGACGAAGCGCATCGAATCCCAAGCCCAATAGCGTTCTTGATAATTTTTACTGCCTGGGGCAGGGCGCTCTGTACTTTCATTCACGAAAGCATAGAAGGCTTTGATTTTAGGCAGCTCGAGCGGCGCCTCCTTTTTATTACGACCTTCTTCCCTGCCTGTGAAAATCTGACTATTTGTGTCAACCATGCAGTCGACATACATCACCATTTGGGCATATTGCGCAGGAATCTCCTTTTGAACAAAATCTTGAGTAAAATAAAAAGCCATGAGCTTGGCATCGTTGTATTTGCTTTTTGCCCAATAATCTACAACCCATTTTCCCTGAAGTTCATTTTTTAAGAATTGTGGTGCCGATTTTACACTAAGCCGCTGCTCCAGGGGATAACTGATGAAGCGGATGATCTCCTGGTTCTCGTAATCCTCATAACTACTCCTAATGATTAGTTCTTCTGGATTTACGGTAGTAGTTGGATACTTCTTAACAAAATCGGGCAACGACATCCCAGCAAGCATGTCTGCCTTGGCAGCGTTCAAGTCACCTTCGGCCAATCGAATGTAATGACCCTTGGCTTGGTAGCTTGAGTAATAGGTTTTGTTGAATTCACAGGTCCTGAACTTGATATTCAGCGAATCCACAATCTGCTCGAGCTGTTTCATGGTGGTGTCGCTGTAGATAAATCCGTTGGCATGGACCTGAAATTCGGTCCATTGGCCGGCACTGTTTAAACTGTTCAACAGCAGGGAGAGGAGAAAGATTAGCTTTTTCATGGCTTTAAAATTTAAGTTAAACCTGCACCCTTCCCTAGTTACAGCGCAAGGGCGCCTACATCGAATGAATCATGTTACAATTTACTTCAATCAAAAAAATGAAATGTAACGCTTGTGTCAAAAGGCGGAAAATCTTTAAAACCGCATAAAAAGGGTAGCGAACGTCCTGCATTTACCTGAATCGTTCACCCGATTAACGTAACTTTAAGCCATCTATTAGCCCGGCAGCATTGCCGACTTTAGAAGTACACCCAATCATGCAAAAGCTCCCGCCCGATACCTGGCACAAACACGCCCTCGCCCAGCAAAAAAACTATAAGAAATTTCTGTTGCGGGCTAACAAACGTGACTTTTTAAAGGCCTTGCCCGAAGCCCACGAGGCTGCGGTGGCGCAAATCGACTGCATGAGCTGCGCGGCTTGCTGCAAAAACTACTCGCCTCGTTTCAAGGCCCCCGACATCAAACGCATCAGCAAAGGCCTCGGGCAGCGCGAAAGTGCGTTTATAGCGCAATACCTGCGCATGGATGAGGAAGGCGACTATGTGGTGAAAAGCAGCCCCTGTCCTTTCCTCGGCAGCGACAACGCCTGCAGCATTTACGAGATGCGGCCTACCGACTGCCAGCGCTTTCCCTATACCGACGAAGATGTGTTGCTCAAACGCCCCAACATCACCCTTAAAAACAGTACTTTTTGTCCTATTACGTATGTGGTGATGGAGAAGTTGTTGGCGGAGATTGGCTGAGACTTCGTTTCGGAATATTTTGCAACGAAAAAAACGCCTGATATTGATCTAATATCAGCAAAAAACAAACTACCTGCTTCATTTACGAGTGCATCCACTTATTTACTTAATTGCTTGTAATATTGGAGATACTTATGCTCATCCACAGTCACCTCATTCCATAAATCAGTTACCATCAACTCAATGCTCCGCGCTACCAGCTGGTTTATGCGTACTCGGTAGGATTCATAGTCCTGATAATGGGTTTGAGCACTCTTATTGAGTCGATTTTGGAAAAATGTTGATGGATTAAACCAATAAGTTTGCTCTATGAGCGCATTTTTAGCTTGATTTTCGGCCACCATTTGAACTGTTGCTCCTTTTACCATGTCGTAGGCCAATGCACTAGACGAGAAATTTCTAAGCAGCTGTCTTTTTTCGAGATCATCCGCCAATTTGCTTACTTTAAGGGAAGGATACAGGGCAAAAAGTTGATCATCGATCACCGAGTCGGGCTGCGCAAATAATTTTTCTTGCCCATCTCTTTGGATGTCTATCCAATCGGTCATTAGATTAACTGGCTTCAAAACACCAACTATTTGATGTACCGTTGCAGGGATGATTAAAGCAAAAAGGAGCCAAACACCTATCATCTGTAGGCTATTCCCCAAAATGCTTTTTCCATTTCGCAGAATAAAAAAATAAATAAGCAGCCAAAACCCCACATAGAACACAGCATAAGCAAACACTTCAAAAAAGGCGTTCACTTCTGTTTCCCAAACATGGGTTAAGAACGCCCCATAGGCCATTAAAAGCAAAAGCACCAGCAAAATCATCCCCGTATAAAACCACAGTCGTGCCAACAGCCAGGCATCCTTTGTACCGGTTTGTACATAAACTAAAGGCAGAAAGCCTTGCTCACTTTCAGTACTTTTGATATTGTAAACTAAAATCAAAAGCAACAAGGGCAACAAAAAAAGCACTGCAAAAGCAAAATCCAATGTGCCAATTTGCAAGCGTTCGGGATTCGAAATTTCTTCTGCCATATCTGCATCATAGGCACTAGCCCAAACTGAAATCGCTTTGTAAAAACCATACTGCTCGGCCTGCCCAATGCTGTACACCATGGCAGAAGAAGGGTTTTTAACAGCATAAGTTGGCAAATTCCAGATGGCCCAAAAAGGCCTTGTAAAATCCACCCATGGCCTGCCATCCGGACTTTTTTGGCCTTTTTGGTAGTAAGAAACCATTTTATCTTTCTGTTCTTGCGCCTTTTGGTTAATTTTTTGAATTTCAGCATTTTGCTTTTGATACAAATGCGCCCCATTGTGCAATCCATACACACTTGCCAACACAAAAAGCAGTAAGGCCACAATTTTGAACGGACTGCGCACAAAGTGCTTCCATTCACTTAAACATATATGCACGTTTTTCATAACTCATTCATTCTTTTAGCACCTATGCTCAAAAGCACAATGGTGGCCAGTGTCCAAAAAAACAATACAACTAAATCGAGCAAATAATGGGGCAGCACCATTCGGATTGCAACTGTTTTGTACTCAAAATCTGGGATAGACTTGTAAAATGCGTTGTCAGCAGTCCAGTCCCAATCCCCTGTTTTTGATCCTCCATAGGCATGTTTATCGTTCAAAATTTTGATTAACACCCTGCGGTAACTTTCTACTTGCCTTAAAAAATCCTGATGATGTTTGTTATCACTTCCAGTAAAGCCCATGCTCGCATTTTGGAGCGCTACAAACGGATTGAAAAAGCCGCCTACTTGGTATGATCGTTTTTGTTGTTCCAAAACAGCGTTAAGCTGCCCGAAATGCTTGTCCCATACCGTATTCCCGTATTCTTCATCGGCTTGCATCAGCAAACCATCAAAATTAACTGGTAATTGAGACAGGCTATCTACTTGATATGTTTTCAATACCTGCTCTTTAAATTCCTTTTTCCTTTCATCAGAGGGGTTATGTCCATCGATTCCTTTTGATCGGTCCTCTTTCATAGCCGTCTGCATTTCGTTGCGGCTGGGTAGTTGATGCCAATTTTCGATAGCACTCATCAAAACACTTGGCCAAAAAATCGTCCAAACAATCCAAATACCTAACATAGCGGTGAGTGCCAAGGTGGCATTTTGCCAACGTGCCGAAAAAAAAACGGTTAACCCGGTAATAACAAAATAATAGCAGCTGTATGAAAGGAAAAAGAAAAGGGTCCTCTTTGCAATTTCCCCATTTAAACTCGTCCAATTAAAAGCTGCATAGCCCCATACGCTGATGGTTAAAAGGCTTACTCCAAAGAGCCAAACCGCGAAAGTTTTGGCAAAAACAATTCGAGCCGATGATGCCCCTTGCAAAAGCAGCAATTTGAGTCTGCCGCTTTGCTTTTCATTGCTGATGCTACTAAAGGCCAAAAAAATCAACAGCACGGGCAGGATGTATTGTAATAAAAGTGCGCTCTTAAGTTTTCCGAATTTCGAAATCGCCTGCATTTGCGAAGCTTCTGAATGCACTATTTCATTTTGCACATGCCCTTCTACCCTTAAAATATTACCTGTGATGCTGTTAACACCTTCGTCTAAACTGCTTAATAAATTGGCAGGTTTAAAAACATAGGTGCCATAATGCGCTGCGCCATGCGGGTTCATTTCCTGAATGTTTTCCCACTGTTGCCTTACATGCTTTTGGGCAGCTTGGTAATTGTTGGTTTGGATTTGCGTTTGGTACTGCCCTAACAAAACAGCCAAAAGCAACACCATCACAAAGCCCAGTCCAATACCCAAGAGCCAGCGCGTTCTGCTCCAGTATTGGAACTCATTTCTAATCATCTCCATCATCATCGAAGCTTAATTTTTCATAAATTCCAAATACAACTGTTCCAACTCATTGGCAGTTACCTCAGCACTGCGAAGCTCTTTTACCAGCACTCCCTTTTTAAGAATGCCAATGCGATGACACACTTCCCGTACCCTAAAAATATCGTGTGACGCCATGAGGATGGTAGCCCCCTCACCGGCGAGTTTCTTAAGCAAATCAGAAAGCTCATTGCTCGCTAAAGGATCAAGCCCACTTGCAGGTTCATCTAACAGATATACTTTCGCTTTTTTGGCATAGGCTATCGCAATGCCAACTTTTTGTCTCATTCCCTTTGAATAATCGTTTACCCTTTTGAGATGGGCCTCTTCCTGCAAACCACAGCTGGCTAGAAATTCGTGAAGCTCCCCCTTGGTATATTTCAAGCCCGCCAAGCGACAGAAATAATCTAAATTTTCGATGCCTGATAGATAAGGGTAGAGATTTACATTCTCAGGAATATAGCCAATGAGTTTTCGAACTTCCTGCGCTTTAACAAACGGATCTAACTGGTGAATCTGTACCGTACCCGTATCAGGCCGAAGAAAGCCTAATAACATATTAATGGTGGTAGACTTACCCGCTCCATTTGCGCCTAAAAGCCCTAAAATTTCACCCGAATTGATTTGTAAATTCAAATCCCTTACAGCGAAACTGCCTTTGAACGACTTATTTACTTGGTTCATTTGTATCATAAAATAATCATCAATAATGCAACATTGTTGCAATATTAGGAATTGTATTTTAACATTCACAAATTTTTGTTGCGGTTGAATCATAATTGCAGCTCATTCAAAGTCTGCAGGGCTCTACGTTAACCTGAAAAAGTCAAACGGCATTCGATGCTTGAAACAGTTTAATGAAACGCCACGTTTGTACTCAACACCAAACGCTATGGAAGCCAGACTCCGTTAAATTTTATTTCCAAAGGAGGCTGAATTCCAAACACATCCCAGACTGAATATTTCAAAGCCCCCGACATCACCCTTAAAAACAGTACTTTTTGTCCGATTACGTATGTGGTAATGGAGCAGTTGTTGGCGGAGTTGGGGTGAACGTATAGCGTAAGAGTGTAAGCCAAATGCGCTGGCTATTACTGCGTTTCAATCGTCGAAGATAAATTCCGATGCTTTTTTGTATCTTCGAATAAAAAGCAAGATGGATATCAAGTCGCAAATTATTAGGGAGATGGACGCCCTAGATCCAAATGCATTGCAAGATTTTTACGGCTTACTTTTAAACTTTTTACATGGTCGAAGGGTAGACGGCGAATGGAGCGACTTATCAGCAGCTCAGCGTTCTGGCCTACTGGATGCTTTGTCTCAAGTTGAAAATGAGCAAACACTGCCGCACGAACAACTAGCAGCGAAATACAAAAACCGGTATCCAGGTGCCTGAAGTAATTTGGACCAAACTGGCGGATGAAGACCTGGGTGGCATACTTCAGTTTTTCGACAATAACATCCGCCCATATTTTAATATTGAGAATTTACGACACTCGGCAAGACCCCGCAAAACTGCGCTTTAATTGAAACGAGTTGTTCTTAGCTTCAGTGCATGCAACATCCGGCCTACCCATTACCAGCGCTTTCCGTAAACAAGGGTTTGAGCCGGGTTTAAACTAGCTGCCCTCTTTGTGCTCCTCCATGTTGCGCTCATAGCGCATCCTTTCGAGGATGGCATTTCCAAAAAAACACAATCCCGCGTTAAAAACCGATAGCGAAACCGTGCCGGCCACCACCCATTGCCAGGTTTCGGCGCCGGTGGCTTTTAAGATGGCCGATTCAGCAATTAAACAAGCGCCAAAACCCACTAGTATTAAACCGAGGGGGGCTTGAATCAACCAATTTTTGTAGTGTTTGTGCATTCGTAAAGCTATTTTGTGTGAAACGTTGCCAGTGGGCTTTGGTTTGGCAAGATACCTATATCCATTCGAATAACTTGGTTTGGAACTATATGCTCATGGGTCGCGCGCCATTTTTGAAATGGAAAAGGCTAGGCCGAGGAGATGAACGATGGCATAGGGCTAAGGCGTTGACCATGGAGCAGCCCTGAAGCTGCCTAGCCACCCGCCGCTAATTTGGGGGCTTTGAGCGCGACGGAAACCGGACTTGTAACCCCAGCCAAAAAGCTATAAAATCAGACTTCGCACTAAAACTGGTGCTGGTATCTATCAAACGGCGATCAAAATTGTAGTGGGCGGGATTTTTATCAGGATTCAAAAAGCGCACCTGGTTGCCTTGGTGACGCATGATTTGCAAAACAACATCCACCCGACCATCGGTGCCCTCCCGCGCAAGTGCAATTTTTAAGCCCACACCATAGCTAAAATTCGTGGTGCGCGACAGCAGCAACCGGTGCACCTCTCCCCAACCTTCTTTGCTTCCAGCGTACTGCTCTAAATCCCAATAAGAGCGAAAACCGCTGTGCCCTGTTCCAATGGCAGCAAAAGGACTCACAGGCGGATTGCCTTTGATGGGCTCAAAGCACAAGCCTATAAACGAATAACGAATGGCGCTGATTACCGATATATCGACCTCCTCCAGCAACCAAGGCCCCGGATAATCATAAAAGCGCTGCGATTCTTTGGCGTAGCGGTTCAAGGCGAAGTTGGCGTTGAGCGTGGTTCTGATTTTTTTGAATTTGTACTCTCCCCCAAATTGAAAGCCTGCCGCCTCATACATAAACGAGGACAGTTCGCCCTGCGGTACCAGTATGGTTGGACCAAGGGAATAGCCCCCTTGCGACCAGCCCGCCAGCGGCAGCAACAAGCACATCAGCCATAGCCTTGTTAGCATCGTTCAGCGATTTAATCCCTAAATAACACCAATAAAGATAATCAGTTTAGGCGAAAAATTCAAAGGTGAAATGGCAGTAGTAGCTAGCCAATGGCCACCAGCTGGTTGCAAAACCCACGCTTTTGTGGGCATTCTAAAATCCCCGAAAAGTACCGTGGTGCTGGCCTCATGCTTTTTATTTGCTTGAAAGATGTGCCTGCTTTGCCTGTGTTTGGTAGACTGCCACCAGCCTTATTTCACCACCACTTTCAGCCGGTCGCTTTCGCCCTTTGCCTCCAGCACCTCCAGGTAGATGTTGCCATAGGTATAGCTGTCGCCTTGCGCCATGGGTGCTTCGAGCAAAAATTCGGTGGCGCCGGGCTGACCGGGTTTTACTTGAATGGGACCGCTGCCGCCCTCTAAGGCCGTATTCACCACATACACCAGGGCCCCAGCTTTGGTCATGTTTTTATCGAAACCCATTTTCCGCCGGCATTCTACCACCAGCGCGGTCGTACTGTCGATGGGCACCATCACCGCTTTGATGCCCCCTGGCTTTTCGAGGGCTTCGATTTCGATCAGCAGCTC
This sequence comes from Sphingobacteriaceae bacterium, assembly GCA_030682795.1. Taxonomy (GTDB): domain Bacteria; phylum Bacteroidota; class Bacteroidia; order UBA7662; family UBA7662; genus PNNG01. Next base: position 23,340 of record JAUXNJ010000042.1, on the reverse strand, counting down.
ACCCGCATCGTGACAAAGCACTTGTGCATCGTAGAGCCAGCCCAACACCCAGCGCTCAAAGGCAAAATAGCCGGGCGCGGTGGCGCCGCATGTCCCCATCAGACCAAAAGTACCCACGTATTTGTTCCATCCCTCATTCCCGAAATGATACAGATCGGGCAAGCCCCAGGTGTGCCCCGTTTCGTGCGCCAGCCAAATACCTCCCCAATAATTGAGGTCGTAACCCGACGTAATGGCCGAGGAGATGCTCGCGCCATCGGCTTTGATTTGCCAATAAGGATCCTGCACTTTGAAGGTGGGACCAAGCGGAATGGCCTTGGCTTTTGGATTGGAAAGGACCAGCACCACATCGGTTTTACTAAAATCGACTTGCGCATCGGCCAAATCAACCGCCTCTTGTATGAAGGCGCGGTGGGTTTCAAAGCCATAAATCCCCTCTCCGTAGTGCGCCGATGGCCGGCTCAACCGCAACCAGGCGTGATGTGGCTGGAGCTGGAGCTGCAGGCGACCGTAGGAGGTTTCGGCAAAAAAGTTGGGGACTAGGGGGTTGATGATGGCAAAAACACTGTCGGTGCTGCTGCTGGCCGGCACATCATCGAAATCAACAAACAACACCGTCATGTTTAGCTGGCCGAGCGAAGGCGCTAGCTTGGGCACCTTGGGGAAGCCCAGCGCAATGGGACCTTCCACAAGCCGCGGCAGTTGGCAAGGACTTAGCTTGTTGGCGGGTGCTTGTGCTTTTGCGGTTGGAAGCTGGCAGAGGAGGCCAATGCCGAGTAGCAGAAAAAAAACAAAGAGGTAGGTAGGTTTCATGGCTGCGCATTGCTGCTTTATGCAACAAAGTTGCAATATAGGATTTATCTGCTGAATGGCAAGTGGCTTGGCGCTGGTTTGTTGCTGAAGATTTTTACTTTAAATCAGCGTTGGCCTTTGAGCTTGGTTACCATTTCCTTCAACCCTGATTTTGACAGGGTGTCAAGTACCGCCTCTTGTGATTTGCGAGGGTTAACTAGTCGCTGAACCATTTTACCAAAGGCTTCCTTGGATTTTTCTGGATGCAGGTCATGCAGATTGGTCAAAAAAACATCCGGATGCAAAATTTCTATGTCGAATTCAGCTTCTATGGCTTTGGGGAAGTCTTTCAGATTGAAGGTTACGATGACATCGGCTTTGGAGCGAATGGCCGCTGCAACCACATGGCGGTCGTGCGGGTCGGGAAGTGTGATTCCTGATATAAGCCCCTCATACCTTTCTACATTGGCATCTGGGAAAGCCATGTTCATGGCATGCTTCGTGGCTTCCAATTGCTCTTTTTTTAAGTCAGCGCGATTCAGAAGCAGGTTTCTAGACCATTCTTCTTGAATTTCTGCCGTCCATTTTGGCTTATACAAACCTACATCCGCGAGCGAAAGCAGCAGGTCTCTTACCGGCGCGGGGTACAGCACACAGGCATCTAATACAGCAATAAAATTCGATGAATAAATCATTCGTATCCTAGCTGCAAGGCTTGCGCTTGTTCAGAAAGGAAGTTCAACTTTTCGGCTCGGGTGTTGCGCAGGCTTTGCTCGTACACCAGTAAATCGCGGAGTAAGATTCTTCGGTGGCTCCCTACTTTTTTAAAGGGTATCGTATTGTTTTCCAAGAGTTTAACCAAATGCGGCCGCGATACCTGCAACATATCGGCCGCTTGCTGGGTACTCACTTCTGAATCGGTGGGAATGAGACTGATGGACTTCCCCTCCGCCATGTTCGACAAAATGCTTAGCAGCAACGAAATCGCCTTTTTGGGAATGGTAATAAACTCGCCTGTTTCCTGAATTTTAATCTTCACACCCGCGCTTGGAACTTGACGAAGTTTGTTCGAAAGCCCTTTGAGGCGTGACATGGACTTCAAAGCAATGCGCTGATCGTCGCCCGAGGTTCTATTCAAAATCGTATCCATCGTAGTATTGTTTAGCCTTACAAAAGTAGCTAAACGAAATAATCGAAACAAACGAAATAATCGAAAAAATCTACACGACGCAATTTTATCCAAATAAAAACCCAGCTTCAACCTGTTCCCTCCCGTAGATAGGCTGTCAAAGCTTATAAGCCGCCCCCAGCGAAAGGGCGGTGGCATGGTAGCGGCGCTCCCAGCTACTGGGGGTTGGAAAATCGTAGGGGTTTCGGATGTTGTTGCTGAACCCGCGCACAAAGCTCACACCCACCAGGCCCTTGAGCCGCTCGGTTTCGAACAGGGTGTAGCCCAGCCCCAGCTGACCTTTCAACGTAAAGCTTTGGGTGTAGGGCCGCAAATCCTTTATGTAACCAATGAGGCAACCCCCTATGGGATCGGGGTGGTCTTGCACCGCCTTGATGTTAACGCCGGGAAGCAGCCCAAAAGTAAAAACCAGCCGCCGCGACCGCAGCATGTGCACATTGGCCAGCAGCGGCACCACCAAATAGTCGATTTTGCCAGTGAGCTCATTTTTAACCCCTTCCTCAAAAATGTAACAGGTGGTACGCCGATAGCCCAGCCGCAAATATTGCAGTCCGGTGCTAAAACTCAGGCGTGTGTTGTAGGCGTAGTTCAGCTTCACGCCCGCCAGGTAGGTATGGCGGCGGTTGTTGAAGTCGGTGCTTTCGTAACTTTCGCTTATCGACGAGATGGCCCCCAGCTCGGCTCCCACGCTTAGCTTTTGGCCGAAGGCGGTGGTGCTGGTGAGGAGGAAGACAACGAAGGCGAAGTGTTTCATGGGTTGATGCTTGGGGCTCAAAACTAGAAGTTGGCTGTGGGAAGGAATTGCCACAAAAAGAAATGAACGTATTTAGGCATCGAAAATTTTGAAGGCGAGATTTTAGTGTAGTTGAAAAATAACCTTGTTCACCAGAATGAAAAAGTTTGGTTACTTTTAAAATTAGTTGAAGACTTGCGTAGACAATTTCCTTTGGAGAACGCTAATCCAACGCCTGAAAACTTAAATTTAGCAAATTCATGAGGTCAAATGAAACTAACATAACTAATCAACCGTGCGTAATTTGACCAAAAATGCCATTCTAACCACGATTACGAGATGAAATACTTACTGTTAATCACGCTTTATTTATTTCATTTCAATCCATCTAATGGCTGTTCATTGAACAATCTATCAGACACTGCTAGTGCTCCAAAAACTGAATCGACCAACCCCTCAGGCATAGGCGTTTATATTTGTACAGGCCCATACGCTTACACCTACCATAGCCGACTTGATTGTCCGGGATTCACCAACTGTAGGGGCGAGAGAAAATATACGGATCAATCCTATGCTATGAACACGCTAGGAAGAGTGCCTTGCTGTAGATGCTGGACTAACACAGGTGGGCGGTGTAAAGACGACAATCCTGCTGTTGGTGGCGGGGGCGGTGGTGGTGATAATTCAGCTGAAGCCGTAATTGCAATAGCGATCATCACCGTTGGAGCAATTATTCTATCAAACGATGTGTATGCCTACCCGGTTCGCACATTCTTCTACAATTACGAAAGGCCCAAAATCCCAATCTACACCAATTTAATTGATAACGTTACAGGTTGGGCTTTTGGGTTTAGAAAAACTTTCGATTACGCTGCATTGGAATACGGTGCCACTTATTTTGAATTCAATAAAAGAACTGCTCCTAACCAAACCATCAATCCTTATCAATTCACTAAATGGGGCTGGCACTTTAATTTTGTGCACGATCTATTTTATTACAGAACCCCTGAAAGACTGAAATTTTATGTTGGACCAAGCATTAACTATATTTGGGACTTTGGATATGGAGGAATTACAGGTGCTCAATTCAAACTTTTTGACAGATTAAAACTTGACGTTAGATATGAATGGACAACACAATCCAATCAACTTCAAGCGGGCTTAATATTCACTTACCAAAAAGAGTATTTTTGGTAGATATACTATTTCTGAGCACAAAAGCTTTGAAGAATAGCACCAATAAACACTACTCGATTAATGCATATTCAATTCATCCATCGTTTCTTAAGCTGATTGGTTAATTAGATGGACTATTCTTGCTAATTCAGTAATTCTTTGACTTGTTCAGCTTAAACCATACATTAATAAATTCAATTGCTATTGAAAACAAAGAGCGGCTGAAAAATCAGCCGCCCGTTACCTACTCACTTCTTCTTACCACCTTCTCTTTGAGATAGAGCACTTCCAGCAACTGATTTACTTGCTGCACTGGTTCTACCATCTCGGAGTACTTTGGAAGCAGTAGACGCCACTTTAGGACTTGTAACTTTCTTAGCCATAGTTTAAGATTTAAGCTGTTTCAATTAAACCAGTTGAAACAATTCCTGCTAGTAGTTTTTATGTTTGTTTAGCCTTGATGCACTCAGCAAGGACTTTTAGGATTGAAAACCACTTTCAACATTTCCTTAGAAAAGCTGATACAACCAATGTGCCAATAACAAACACCTAAGAATAACAGCAATTCTAAAGTGCTGTTAATGACAAGAATGTCAGTAAGACAGCAAGCACCAGACAGAAAGTCCTGACAGTGTTATTGACAACGGCATTAAATTATCCTATTAAATTATGAAGCTAAAAACCATACTTATGGTTTGTTGACTAAATAGTGCTTCAGTCAACGTGCATTCAAACGAACAGCAAGGAGAAGCTAGTCGCCAACATCAGCCAGATAAGCAAAAGATTGTGGCGGCATCAGATTGTAATCTGCTTTTATACATTTGGGAGTAGCATACAAATGGGCATTTTTAACGCCTATGGCATAGCCCTCTTCCTTGTCGGCAAAATATGAGAAGTAATACTGCTCTGAAATTCCCGCATGTTTGGCGGTAAGTCTCCAAAGCGTTTCTAAGTCGTGCTTCAGGATTTCGCCAATTTCAAATTCTCCAATCACCTTTTGAATGGGTGCAGAAGCATACACCACCACCCTATTTACCGCAGTATTTTTGAAAATACCTCTACGGAACTCGAATTTCTTGGTGCCATCAAAAATTTTGTTGGCGAATTCGGGCTTAATTGATAGGATTACTTTCATGTTAACGTGGTTTCTTGCGATAAGCAAAATTAACTATTGATTCGAATTGCGCAGGGGTTAATTTCGTAAACCCCCTCGGCATGTCCATAGGGCTTTTGTAAATTCCCAAATGAATCAAATCATTAAGCGTAGGTTTTGGGGTTGGCAATGGATAGGCATACAAGAAATTGATGATGAATGGCTTGTAATCCCCTTTTTTGTTCCACCACTCACTTAATAATTCGTCTTTGGGTATCATGGTGCGACGGTTGCAGCTTTCATAAAAGTCTTCGAAATCCTTGAAATGAGTTTTTACGCTTTCGACAATACAGATAGACGTAAGAGTACTAGAGTGAATTTTAGGTGTGGTTTCACCCATTTTGTAAATGAGCACTACATCTCCTGGCTTTAAATTTCGTTCTGGAGAATGAGAAATATAAACCTTGCTCAAACGATTTCGATGGGGCGCGTTATCTTGGTAAAGACTTGCATCTTCTTTGGTATTGATACTGTCTGGGAATAGTTCCGTATGATAACGGTGCTCAATTCTAATGATGTATTGATTTGTTTCCCGGGAGAAAAAAGGAAATGTAAGTTTCGGATTTTGAATGTTCTTTGGTAAGTTTTTGCCAAAGGAACGTACGTAGACCAATTCTTTACCATTGTTTGAATGCTTGGTTCCGTGCTTAACAAACCCCCATTCCTCAAGCATACTAATGAGGTCCTCCTGTTCAGGCCGCTTATTAAAAATGGTGACATATATCTCTTCAACTTTCTTGGTGATGGCATTATCAAAAACGATTTTTAAAAAGCGTTCACCTATTTTGTATCCATTGCGCGAAACCTTCAGCGTACCAATTTTGAGTCTTTTTTTAGGCGAGAAATTAGGCGTTATATCAGCATAAGGCTCAGTAACCCCCTCTTCCTTAATGAATAGAAATGCCGCGAGCTGGTCGTCGCAGTAACATACATAACATGGATCATTGGCTTTTCCATTAAACCAAGCATCAAATCCTGCATAATCTTCTCTAAAACTATCAAAAAAGCTATCCCGCAGGTTAACCTCACCAAAATCTACTTTTTTAACAGCCAGCACCTTGTAGGACTGCAATTCTGGATTTTCAGCAATAGCCTTTTCAAGAAATGATTGAATTGAATACAGCCTATCTTGAAGCCCGAGCAATGCTGCTTTGCGGTGAATTTTACGATCCTCTGTAATAAATATGTCTACTCTGTTGGCAAAAAGCTCATTTAATAAAAGCGTATCGTTCTGGTCATTCGCATTCTTATCATGTGCTTTAGACAGTAATTGTACTTTTTCGACTACTGGAGCAGTGTGTTTAATTCTATTATAGCTTTCAAGCTTGATATTAAAGGCAGATAAAGTTTCGGGATCCTTATAACGACTTATTTCTTCAACCGTAATAGGGTGGATGTATTTTTCGTATTTGAGCTTATCAAGCCAAAAAAACAGTTGTCCAATATCTTGTTGGGATAGCTTATGGGCCTCTCGATGAATAATGATGTTTGTATCAAGTAAAACTTTCATGGCACATCTATAAAATCAAAACAAATCCGAAGCATTTAATCATTATCATTTTTAGCTCGCAGTTTTCTAAAATACAAAATACTCATTAAAAAGCGCAGATTGTGTTTCAAAAGTTATAAACAGATAAAATCTAAAGTTTTGGACAAGGATTCCTACTTCATTATATATCATCGGCAAGCCAAGAAAGTAAGACTTACTGTGTAGTTCTTGAATTACAAAGTTCTTTGATATAATTGTTCAAGTCCGTCCCATCGTAAATTGCCCGTTTACTAAAATGCTGTCTTACGCGAGCAAGCTTGTCAAGATTTAAATTAGCATGTCGCATAATTGCGCGTTTCAAAAGCTTCACTTTCGCCATTTCCTTTGTCATGAAATCTAAGTGAATAAAATAGTCTTCATAAGCCATATAAAGTGTTAGTATGTATACATACGGCAAAAACAAGATGGTTAATGTAGACGGTAGCAGTAATGATATCAAATTGGTGAAGCTTAACACCTCCTCGTAATTCACAATTGTTTTATAAAGTGCGAACACAAAAATGGCAACCAGTATATAGTTAATTACGTTTTGAACACCCTTAGCAAAGTACCGCGTAGATTCCTTTGTTTCCGTCGCTACTTGCATTAAAGCTAAGATTGTTATAAATGGCATTAGCATTAATTCGGTTATCAAGCTAAAGCTATGGAAACTAACGATGAACTCAATTAAAATAGTAAACCTAACTGCATCGAATATGAGCAACTTAAATTCCTCGAGGCTCTTATATTTACTAAGATTGAACAACATGACTAAACCCACAGAAAACATCCAGAATAAAACATCTTTAACATGTTGTGGTCCTAAATCAACAAGCCAATGAATAAGATTCACCATACAGAATAAATACAATATCATGAATGCCAAAACCTTGATGACTATACCGCTCAACAGTATTTTTAAAAGTTCCCGAATTGAAGAACGACCTTTATTCCAAATAAATACTGCAGTTAAAACACTCCCAAACCAAAAAAGGAGTGCCAATTCGCGATTGCTCAAGCTATTCCATATGGCATCAGTAAGATTCACCCAACACCCTCGATAATTTTGATTTCTTCTTCTGTAAGGTCGTACAACTTGTAAACCAATTGGTCTATTTGGACTTCAAGAGCAGTGATATCGGCGCTAAGATTGTGTTTTTTCACTGCTAGGATCTCTTGAACTATTTGTTCTAGTACTCTCGCGTCGACTATCGGGAGTTGAGCAACATATACCGGCTTGTATTCATAGTAGCCATTCTGTTTTGTAGATGCGATACTCTTTAAATAAAAGTCAATCAACTGTGAATTAAGCAAACCAATCAGACCGAGATTATTCGTTGGAATAATGCAGGTTTTATCATTGCTAAATATACCGTTTGTGTCAAAAGCATATGAAGCTGCTTTCACAATGGCTGGCACAATGATTTTTGCTTTTTCAAATTCAGTAAAGTAATCCACAGCATCCTGAATTTCATACCACTTGTAGGTGCCCTCCTTTCTACCAGTCCATTCACCCTTGTGGTTTTTAGGTTTAGGTTCAAGACGGCTTCTAAATTGGCTTAAGTAATCCAAGATCGCTGTGTATTCCTCGATTGCAATCCCTCTGCGTGTGAAAATGAGATATTTATCAGCCCTAGGAGTTTGGTATCGCTTGATATCCCTACCTGCAAGAAAAGGCTTGATGATTTCAGCACTCTTAGAATCTCTTTCAATTAATTGCTCTTTTGTTTGTTCATCAATCACAAAAGCCTCATTTAAACCAGTCAATACACCTCTATATATTTTTCCTCCAACATAATCACTCAACGGCTGACCTGTATTTTTTAACTTTGAAAGCAATCGTTGTACTTCTGAATTCGTTAACGTCCACCCTTCAGGGGACAAATCGCTTTTGTCGATTTCAAGCAAATTTTCGTTCAAGTACGAATTAAGTCCTTGAGGAAAATTAAGCGTCTGAACATTACATGCCTTGAATACTTGACCAGCAGTTGAATTGTTCAGGTGCACAATATTTGGATAAGTAGTTGCTTCTTCAAAAACTGGCAAATCGCCGAAATCAATCAAAATTTCAATTCTTTTTTTGGCAACAAATGCCCGTAATTTCTTACCGTAGCCAGCGCGCATCCATTTATTGGGAATGATAAACGAAAACTCACCAGCCTGTTTTAAAACTCGCATGGATAACTCGACGAAATACACAAACAGGTCAGCGGTTCCTTGTGCAGTTTCGGGGTAACTTGTTTGCAAGTAAGGCTTCAAATCGGTGAACTCCTCTTGCCTGATGTATGGCGGATTCCCAATCACCACATCAAAGCCCACAAAGTCGCCCTCGTTGTTGAGCACCTCAGGGAACTCAAACCGCCACTCGAAGGCGTTTTCGTAAATTTTGTTTGACTTAATTTCCTCGATGTCGGCCCTGATTTTGTTGATTTCGGCCAGCATTTTGGCTTCGCGCTCTTTGGCCTTCTTTTTATTATCGCGGCTACCGTACACCTCGGCACTTTCTTCGAACATATTGGGCGCCACCAGGAGGCCAAAATCGTACTCAAGCTTCTGCAACCGGCGAATTTTGGGATCATTGCCAGCAATTTCGCTTCTAAAATCGCTTTTGATGCTGGCAATAAGCTGCTCCATTTCGCGCTTCTGCTCCTTGTTTTCGGCATTGCGGTAGGTGGCCACGGCAGTACGATAGCCATCCATGGTCCACTTGCTTTTGCGCAGGGCCTGCTTTAAATCGGCATCCATGGCAAAACGACTCACGAGCGAGTTGCCCACCTTAATATTGATGTCGATGTTAGGCAAGGTTTCGAGCTCGCCAGCATTTTTGTAATAGGCGTTTTTGAGCAGCTCAATCCACAAGCGCAGCCGGCAAATTTTAACCGAATTGGGGTTAATGTCTACCCCAAACAAGCAGTTTTCGATGATGGCCTGCTTTTCGAGGAACAGCGTTTCCTGAATGCGCTGACTTTCGGCGTTCCGCGGGTTGTACTCAAACAGCTCCCCTTCTTCGTCGGTTACAATGAGCTCGTCGTTCACCACCTCTACCTGGTACTCTTTGAGGCGACGGCCTTGGCGGTCTTGCAGGATGTTGAGGTCGTTTTTAACGGCAATCATTTCGTTGAGGGCCGACACCAAAAAGTGCCCCGAGCCCACGGCAGGGTCGCAAATTTTAACGCTGTTTACGATGGCATTGGCCTCGTTGCGGTCTTCAATTTTGTCGTAGAGGGCGTCTAAATCTTGACAGGACCAGCCTTTGGTTTCGTTGAACTTCTGCAGCACGGCCTTGCGAATGGTTTCGCGGCACATGTACATGGTAATGAAGCCCGGGGTGAAAAAGGAGCCGTCTTTGTAGCCGTTGATCTTCTCAAAAATGAGCCCCAGCACCGAGGCGTTGATGAGCGTTTTATTGTCTTCCTGTATGTCTTCGGCCCCTTCACTGCTAAAATCATAAGCCTCTAAAAAGGCAAACAAATAAGCCAGAGCCCCCATGCTGCCGCTGCGTTTGCGGCCGTGCTCGTCTTTGAGCACCGATTGGGAATGCAGGGGCAGTTCTTTGTCATCGCGCAGATTGCTGATAAACAGCGTGAGCTGCTCCAACTCGGTGGGTTCAAAAAGCGAGGAGTTGAGGTATGGCACCTGGGCAAAAAGCTGCTGTACATCCTCGTTGCGTTCGTTTTGCCGCCGGGCGAGCACCTGAAAAAAGAGGCTGTTGAGGTCGTCGTAGTTTTTGATTTTGGCCAGACTCAAAAAGGCGTAGGAGGCATCGCCCTTGTGGTAGCTCAGCAATTGGGCTTCGAGCAGTTTGAGGAAGAGGATGCGGTTGATCCAGGTGATCACGAGCTCGAGGGCCACGTTAAACAGCCGGTCTTGGGTGGTGGCGCCATAGCCTTGGCCGTAGCGCTCGAGCCGACTGAGTTTGTCGAGGCTGTCGAGCTGGATGATGGCGTCTTCCAACAGGCTGCCGCTGTGCCGCTCACCTGCTTTGTTGCGCTGGATGAGCTTTTTGCCGCCCTCCTTGGTTTCGGTGAGGCCGATGATGTGCAGCAATTCACTGTAAAAGCGCTTGTCGAGGCTGTTGCTGTCGTTAGCAAAAGGCAGTTTCAGCAGGTGCTCGGGCGACAGCAGCTTGAACAACGCTATGAGCTGGGTATCGTCTTGCTTGTTGGCGTTGCGCAGCGCCTTGTCGTAATCGGCCAGGTGGAAATAGGTGTACACCAGTTCGCTTTGCAGGCCAGCAATAAAGGGCTCAGCAATTTGGCGGTAAAAGAAGTCGGTTTTGGTTTCCGACAGGCGGCCGCCTTCAAAGTCGGTGAACTGCTTTACCAGCGTTTTGTTTTGCGCAAACAGCCGGTCGAACAGCTGCGCGTCGAACACATACCATTCGTAAATATTGGTGATGATGAGGTGCTTTACCTCCAGGTTTTTGTGGGTGATGCGCTCGCGCAGGTAATACAGCACCAGCTCTTGCAGGGCCTTGCTGTTGAGTTTGCCGGTGGCCGCTTGCGGCATTTCGGCCTTGTTGGTGGGCTTTTTGGTTTCGATGATAACGCCTACGCTGCTATTGGCTTGGGCGCCGTTGTGGATCACCAAATCGTTGCGGCCCTTGGTATTGATGAAATGCTTTCCCTCGTAATAAGTGCGCTTGAGGAAATCGGATACCAGGTTTTTATGGAATTCCTCGCTTTCGGTTTCATTGCTGCTATTAAGCAACGACACAAGCTGAGCCTTGAAGCGTTCCATATCGCTTCTATTGGGCTTTACCTTCAGAAAGGCCTTATTGAGTGCGCGGCGGGGTTTGAGCATGGGTACAAGATAGCATGAAATTCAAAATTCAAGAATGATCTTCTGCTATAAATAATATACCTTGTATTGAATAAACTAACTAACAAAGTCACATATTCCACACTTCGCTACTCCGTTTTTATTAATTCAACTGGTGGGGAAAAATACGCTCTGATTATAATTCTCGGAATACGTTCCCCAAAACAAATATGTAATTTAATGAGAAGTAAAATTGCACCTTGCAGCTGATGTATCCTTTTTAGAAAATTGGCGCTTGTAATGCTATTGAATTGGCTTTTTACATGAATTGCCTCATTATCTCGAATATTTTTTATGGCCTTAAATTCTTCCCAATATTTCTGAGATTTATCAATTCTATGACCATGGCTCATTTTGGGAACCCACTTTTCAATCTTATCCTCAATTGAAACTTTTGATGATCTACTGTCAATCAATTGATCTTCAGAATGTGTTTCATTCCAAAATTCCACCTGTCGGTTAATATAAGATTCAATACTCGTTATTAATTGAATTGTTGAATTCAAAAATTCTGGATATGACGTTTTTGCAATGCACCTATCCAATGATTCCATAGCCAATTCAAAAGAGCTCCAATATGAGGCTTCAGAATAAGTGCCATCACCATCAATAATCGGCTTAACCATTCCGGTTTTAAAGTTTACCCTTTCCACCTTCACTCCTGTGGTATGAACAGTACTACCTATTTGGTTTTCAAAAAAAGGAACATTAATACTTGGGTCTCTACAATCTTCTACCAGTTGACTAAAGTCTATTTTATTTCGTTTAAATGCACGCACTACATCTTGATCTGTGTTCAAGTTAAAGTCATTATAATGATTACTATGCTTTGCCAACATGTAAATCATTTTTTCTGAATTTCGTTTTGTTAATTTTTTCTGTCGTTCAAACTTTAACATGAGCGTTTATAAAACATTTATTTAAAAGGAGGCGAGCATTGACTTAGTTTCAAAGGGATGGCATACCTAAAACACATTATCAATGGATTTTGCCTTTAAAATTCGATCGCGTGAAGAATATCTGGGACTTTGAGGCGCCTTGCCTTTACTTGCACCTAATGGTATCTTCTTTATCGATTCTGCAGGCTCTGTAAAATGCAGAATATACTTGTTTGAGTCCTTCCATTGTTCAATGGACTTTACTTCTGCAATGTGGGTTATGGCTGAAATTGGTGCAACCTGGTATGCAGCGATATACTTAATCTTCGGAATCATCGATGAATTTAATCGAATCGCATACCAGCAATTTTGATCTATAAAGACTTCCTTGAAACCATCTTCTCTTGCCGGTATCACGATGGTATCAATATCTGAAATGTCTACCTTTTCGGTATCTTCGGTGACTTCATTTAAAAAAGGCTCAAACTCATAAAGCAGTTTACCACTGGCTGATTTAAATCTTTTCAATGTAGTAACCTCCACAGGAAATTTAAACCGGCTGATTAAAACTGTTTCCAATTCTTCACCCAATTCATCTATGATCAAAAGCGCATTAAATGAATCTTTCTTGTGTATAATTGACTCTAGCAGGTAATCAACATTCTCATATCCATACTTTTTGGCAAACGCCTCACACTTTTTCCATTCAGCAGGTCGTTTTTGTAGCATTTCCTTGATGATGTTTTTAACCTTAACCTTGGAGGTTTCAAATGACAAAGAAAACTCAAGAATTTGAACAGCAATATGTTTCAAATGCTGATGACTCGCCAAATCATTTTCAACCACAAAAATTTTGGGGTCTTGCTTGTTAGTGAGATCAATTAAGTAACCATCTGGCAAATTATTAGTGGAGCCCTTCTGCCCTATCTTTTTCTTATCATCTAGATAAATTCTGCTTGGTCCAAACAGCGCATCTTTTACCTCATTTACTGCTTCTTCTAATTCCGCCTCCTTCATGTAGGGAACCTCGATATATTTTTCTTCTTTATTCCAAAGCATACTGATTTTTAATATGTCAATTTTTAAGCATCCAACTTATGCATTACGTGACGGTTCTCAGCTATCGGCAGGCAGGGATTTTTACAATGGAACTTCCTACGAAGAACTGAACTTTAATATACTACTTACCTTTCCTATGAACTACGAAACCCCTGCCTACGCATATGTGATGTTATAGCGCGTTTTATGTCAGGTTTCACTTCAAAATAATATTCTAAAATTTGATCTATAAAGTGTCTGATAACTATACCAGGGTTATCAGTTTTTGAATCTAATTTTGGTTTTTGATTTTCGTCTCTTTTCACTTTTCTATCTACAATTCCAAAGGAAAGTTGGTCTTTCCAAGTGCCAATATTCACAAGATCTACTCTTCTGTCCATTTCAATTGATTCACCGTTTTGTCTGCCACCAAGATACAATTTGATTTGTGGTGGCAAATCTTTTCTGGCCGTTTTACCTCTGTGATCTTTAGCATCTACACCAAGAAAATGTAAGACTTTAGATCTGTATAACCTTTCAAAAAAGAAAATAGTTGTGAAAGTCTTGTGAAACCTATTGTCGTGAAATCTAACTGAAAGATACCATGTATTGGACACTTTTCGATCTTCTAATAAATCGAGATATTGACTAAAGGATAAAATTTCATATTCCTTTATCGAAATGTCAATTTGTGGAAGAAGAGAGTTAACACCTTGAATATTTTCTTTAAGCAAAGTTTTAAAAACATTTAATTGATTTTTCCATACTTCGTATTGAAATGAATGCTGAGATTTTGCCGCTTCGTACTGATCTGATGAAATCGATTTATACTTTTCAAGCCATGATTTTTGCCTTTGGTCTTCATTGATCAACTCTTCATATATAGCAATTGATTCACGTATATTATCTGAAACTAATTCGATGAGATTCGTAAGGTCACCTTTATCGCCAGCAATAAGGCTGTTGTAATAATTGTCTCTATCAGATATCTTAATAATAATTTCGGGATAGCCCTTTTGAAGAAGGAAGAAATTTAAAAATAGCCTCGAAACTCTTCCATTTCCATCACTAAATGGATGAATCCATGTCAGCCAATGATGAAGAATGGATCCCATTACTAGAGGAGGATATTTATGAGAATTCCTGTTCATCCATTGAAACATTTCATCCATATGTGCATCTACATCATTGAAATGCGGCGGATTATGTTCCGATCCCTTTATTTGAACTTCATCTTTTCTGAATTGCCCAGAATTTATTCCAGGAATTTCCTTCATTATTAAGCCGTGCAACTCTAAAATAGTCCTTTTCGTCAGAGGTTCTCGGCCATCAATAAGCTTGTATAAATAATCGGTTGCATTAGCAAGGGACCTTGCTTCGATTTCGTCTTTCAATGGTCTTTCGTTGATGACCATTCCATTAAGAATCAGCTCTGTTTCTCTAAGCGAAAGTTTGTTACCTTCTATTGCGTTGCTATGATATACATGCTTTATCAGTAGTTGTTTTTTTAAGTTTTCTAATAGGTCAGCGCTGAGACCTTTGTCTCTTCGTCTATTTAAATCATCAATAACCTTTTCAATATTTTTGAGGTTTTCCTCTACTTCTATTGGGAGACGAACCTCAGGTACTTTGTATATCATGTTAGTTCAATTTTAAAATGCGCTATAACTCTGTTATTGGCCGCTAAAAATCATCCTAAGCCGCTCGCCAATAGTTAAACACGATGCCGAAGCCTAAACCCTTGCCTTTCCCAAAAAAGCAAAGGCGCTCTAAAATCATATTGATCAGTCAGCAGAAGAAAGGAAAGATTCATTCAAATAGGTTGTTAGTCACTGCAATATAATACCTCAAAAACATAAAGCAACAACCGTTACAAAAAAACTTCCTCGCATATCTAGTACATCTCAGCCATCCTCCCCAACAAAATCCTCATCCAGCTTCTACAGCCCATTTTTCCTCTACCCAACCGCCCCTCAAAAATTTCCGCTATTTTTTCCCACACATTCCTCCCTCCAAAACCTCCCCCCAAGCCCCTGCGCTACGCAAACCCTTCTAACAGTACAGGCGGGCACAGGCACCCTTCCAACGACAACCCAACTTTTATGGCAGGCTGCAGCCTATTTTAGCACCACAAAAACGCGGGCTATACGCTCCCTGATTTTTAAGGGTACGCCTAAGTCTTTTGTGCAGTGCTGCCAAAAGGCCATGCCGCTTTGAACCTCCTCCATGATGCCGAGGTAGTTTCTAACCGTGTACTTTTGGGCAATGAGCTTCACATCGGCTAGGCCAATGTCGATCCGTTTATGATTAATGGCCAATGCCCTGGATGTTTTTTTGAAATTCACGAGCGGATTGAGCGAATAGGTGAGGTCGTAGGCAGGCGAAAGCTGCCAACGGTCGTTGTGCCGGTCGTACAGGAAACTGTGATTTTTCAAGTGGTCGTCGTTATTGGCAAATACCAGGTTAAAAACCATTCTTCTGAAGAGTTCTTCGATTTGAGCGTGGGGTAGTTTCAGGAAGAGCGCCAATTCAAACAGGTTCTCGTAAGAAGCATTCGAGGGATCTTTAAAATCCCAACCCGTGATGCCGCTCGCCGTTAAAACGTGGATTTTTTCGCCCGCCATGCGGTCGAACCGCTTGGTGGCGAAATGCCTGTGGTCGATTAATTTCGAGTCCATCATGCTGATGCCGCAATGCCGGGCCGTTAAATAATAGGCATACTCCATCATTTCACTGTTGTAAGGGCCTTCGTCGTCCAGATTTAACTTGACCAAATAATGTTCGTGGTCGTCAGAAAAATGAATGTCGCCAGGCACCATGCTGCCATCCAACTTGCTTTCGGCTATCCATATTTTCAGTCTTGCGCCAGCGGCAGAGGTGCCTATTTTAAAAATGTTGAGCAAGGCCTCGTGATTTAATGGCGCATCAGCACGCCTGGATGTCCGCCACCCCCAACACCTGGTGGCCTTGGCGGGTTTGATGTATTCGACCGCCGTGAATGAGGTAGGTTTTGGCTTGCGGATGGAGTTTGCTGAACGCCTGCAAGGACTTGAAAAATTAGGAATCAGATTCCTAATTTGCAAACCAAAATCCAAACACTGGTTTTATGATTGCGTTTGTTGCCAACGCCCATCAGCTGGCACCATTGAAGGCAGGCATTCGTTTTATGCCACCCTCCCCCAAAATTTCTACTATTTTTACCCACACATCCATCCCCTAAAACCGCACGCTTGCCGATGAAGCAGACCAACCATAAAAACCCGCATACCACCCGCAGTCTGCACCAGCTCCCAAGCCTGTTCGCAGCCCTGCTGCTCACCTTCCTTCTCCCCAGCAGCCCCATTTCGGCCCAAAACCTCACCACCCCCAACCCCCTGCGCTACGTAAACCCCTTCATCGGCACAGGCGGCCACGGCCACACCTTTCCGGGCGCCACCACCCCTTTTGGCATGGTGCAGCTGGGGCCCGACACCCGCATCGACGGCAGCTGGGATGGCTGCAGCGGCTACCACTACAGCGACAGCCTGATTTACGGCTTCAGTCACACCCACCTCAGCGGCACGGGCGTGAGTGATTATGGCGATATGCACTTTATGCCGGTGCAAAATGCTGCGGCCTGGCAGCCGGCCGACTATGCCACGGCCTTTGCCCACGCCCAGGAACAAGCCTCGCCGGGCTACTACCGCGTGCAGCTGGCCAACAACATCGAAGTAGCGCTCACCGCCAGTCCCCGCGCCGGCATGCAGCGCATCCTCTTCCCCGACCAGCGGCAATATGTGGTGATTGACCTCAACCACCGCGACCAGCTGCTGGCGCACAGCATCGACAGCCTCGACCCCCAAACCCTGGCCCTCTACCGCCGCAGCACCGCCTGGGCCACCGAGCAGCACGCCTACGCCTATGTGCGCTTTTCGGCCCCCTTTCGCCTGCAAAAAAACGCCAACGGCAGCACGGCCATCCTGCAGTTTGTCCTGCCGAGCGGCAAGCCCCTGCTTATTAAAACCGGCTATGCGCATACCCATGCCGCCGGGGCGCAGCGCAATCTGCAGCAGGAAATTCCCCATTGGGATTTTGAAGCCATCCGCCAGCAAGCCGAGGCCCTTTGGGCGCAGGAACTGGGCAAAATCAGCGTGCAGGATGCCGATACCAGCAAGCTGGTGAAGTTTTACACCGCCCTCTACCATGTGATGATGCATCCCAACCTGGCCAGCGATGTGGATGGCACCTACCGGGGCATCGACCAGCAGCTGCATACCGCCAGCAATTACCTGCACTACAGCGTTTTTTCGCTGTGGGACACCTTTCGGGCCGCGCATCCGCTTTTTACGCTTATTGACCGGCAGCGGACCCGCGATTTTATCCGCACCTTCTTGAACATGTACCGCCAGGGCGGCAGATTGCCCGTATGGGAGCTGGCCGCCAACGAAACCGACTGCATGATTGGCTACCACAGCGTAAGCGTGATCGCCGATGCTGCGGTGAAGGGCATTTACGATTACAACATACAGCTGGCGCTCGAAGCCATGCGGCACAGCGCCGAGCTGCAGCACTTAGGGCTGGCTGCCTACCAGCAAAACCACCAAATTACGGTGGATGACGAGCACGAAAGCGTGTCGAAACAGCTCGAATATGCCTACGACGACTGGTGCATTGCCCAGCTGGCGGCTTTGTTGGGCGAGCAAGACACCCATAAACGTTATATGCAGCGGTCGCAGTACTGGAAAAACCTATTCGACCCCGGCACCGGCTTCATGCGGCCGAAGAAAAACGGCGGCTGGCTAGCCCCTTTCGACCCGAGCGAGGTGAATAACCACTTTACCGAGGGCAACTCCTGGCAGTATTCGTTTTTTGTGCCGCAAGATGTGTACGGGCTGATGCAGGCCCATGGCGGGGCAGCGGCTTTTGAGGCCAAGCTCGATGCTTTGTTCAGCGCCGATTCGCGCACCACGGGGCGCGAGCAGGCCGACATTACCGGGCTCATTGGTCAGTACGCCCACGGCAACGAGCCCTCGCACCACATGGCCTTCCTCTACCAATACGTGGGGGCGCCGCACAAAACCCAGCGGCTGGTTGATACGCTGCTCACGCACTTCTACACCACCGCGCCCGATGGGCTCATTGGCAATGAAGATGCCGGGCAGATGAGCGCCTGGTATGTGCTGGCGAGTTTGGGGCTGTACCAGGTTACTCCGGGTCAGCCGTATTTCAACCTTTTTGCCCCGCATTTCGATTCGGCCACGGTGTTGTTTGAGAATGGCGAACGCCTCCGGCTCCGCAGTCAGCGCACGGCTCCCGGGGCCATCTACCCCAAAAGCTTTCGCAAAAATGGGCAGGTGCAAAGCCAGCTGGAGGCCTTGCATTATTACGATATCATGGGCGGACTGCAGCTCGATTTTGAGCTCAGCAGCGATGCGGCCCAGTGTTTGCCTGCGCTTGCGCCGGGCAGTGCCGCGCTTTCGGCGGCTGGCGACTACCAGCCGGTGCCTCTGATCAGCGCCGCCAGTCAGGTGTTCCGCGACAGTCTGTGCGTAGCCATCAGTCACCCCCATCCCCAAGCCGAGCTTTATTACACCACCAACGGCAGCGCGCCCACGGTGCAATCGCAGCGCTATACGGCTGCTTTTACAATTCGGCAAAACACCCAGCTGCAGGTAATGGCCTACCAGGCTGCTACCGGAGCGGGGAGTCCTATGGTAACCGCCCACTACTACCGCCTGCCGCCCTGGGAGGTGCAGCAACTCACCGCCACCCATCCGCAGTACGGCGCCAACGGGCCGAGCAGCCTGATCGACGGCATCCGAGGCACCACCAATTGGCGCAAAGGCGACTGGCAGGGCTACTGGGGCACCGATGCAGTAGCGGTAATTGACCTGGGCCAGGTGCAGCGGGTGCGGCAGCTGAGCGCCGGCTTTTTGCAGGATACCCGGGCCTGGATTGTTTTTCCTAAGAAGTTGCAGTTTTACGGCTCGGTAGATGGCAAAAGCTATGCGTTATTGGGGGAAGTGAACAACCAAATACCCGCCAGCGACTACCAAGTGCAAACGCAGCAAATGGTATTGCGGCTGAAGAAAAAGCGGAAGCTGCGCTACATCAAGGTGGTGGCCGAAAACTATGGTCCCTTGCCCGCCGGGCATGTGAGCGAAGGCGAACAGGCCTATATTTTTGTAGATGAAGTGGTGATTTCAGATTTGTGATCTCGGATTTCGGATTTCGGATTTATGATTTCAGACCTCAGATTTCGGATTTCTGATTTAATGATGATGCCTAAAATTGACTGCCGCATGTCTTCTTGAATAGGTTAATCGCTAGCAGTCTTTTCGATTGAACGCGGCTGTGAAACAGCCGTCTGTGGCAGCCCTGAGCGCAGCGAAGGGCCTCCGAGCTTAGCCTTTGCAGAGGAAAGGCCACCTCTATGTACACCGCCCCTAACTGTGGTCCCTGAGCCCTGTCGAAGGGCACCCAAACGCACTCCCGCGAACCAGCCTCTTTCAATTTTTCCTCAAAGATGAACCAGCCAACCAAAACCTCTGTGATAAAAAAAACCTGCTTCTGTAACAAGGGAAATTACCAGCAGTCTTTTCGATTTACCGCGGCTGTGAAACAGCCGTCTGTGTTCCTCCGAGCCCAGCCTATGCACAGGAAAGGCTACATCTCCACACTCCGCTCCTGCCTGCACCCAAACGCACTCCTGCGAACCAGTAGCTCTCAATTTTCCCGAAAAAATGAACCGGCCAACCAAAACCTCTGTGTTAAAAAAAGAGGCGCTGAAAGGACTCTTTATGATATTGGAAACCTCTCCCTTCGACTGCTTCGCGCTCAGGGACCGCCTTCGACTGTCCGTTCCACTGCGCTACACAAACACTCAGGCACCGGTGGTAGTAAAATTGCTCAGGGACTGGTGGTAAATTAATCAAGCACCAAAAACAATCCAAAACTCACCTCCGCTCAAGCCAAACTCATCCCTTCAAAAACAAAAAACCACCCAAACCGAAGTAAGGGTGGTTTAAACCTGGCTGCCGAAGCTGCTATTGCTTGATAAATTTATGCTGCTTGATTTTATTGCCTTGGTGTATGCGCACCAAGTACATGCCAGGGCTCAACTGCTGCACATCCATGGCATGCGTTTGGCTGCCTGCCAGAGATTGCTGCTGCAACAACCTGCCTTGTACATCGTACAGCTCCAGTCGCACAGGCGCTGCCTCTGCTATTTCTACCATCAACGCGTTTTGAACTGGGTTTGGATAGAGGCGCACCTGCGCTGCCTCAACCCCTAGCTCCTGCACATTTACCGTACTCAAATCTAAACAGCTTGGGAAATTGCCTTGTGCGAACCACTGCTTGATGCGCGGCGCATCATGGGCCAGCAGTCTGGTTACCGAACTTTGGGGCCCGTTGTTGCCTCTGCTGTAAATAAGCGCCATGGTGAAGCTTTGCTCAGCACCTGCGGCCAAGTTAAAAGGCCCCATGGCACCAACACCCCGGCGGTCGGCTGGCTGATTGGGGGAAATTCCTGGGCCAGGCAAGGTCTCTGCCCAAGCGAATGGTACCGTTACGGGTGATGCCGTGGTACCACCCAGTCCCCAACCTAACAAATCGCTACTGGCTGGAAACATAAATTTGGCAGCTTGCGTGGTACTTCCCGCTGAACCAGGGTATCCCGTTCCACCAAAAACAACCTGCGAATTGTCCTTCCACAACGAGCGTGAGTAATTATAAAAATGAGCCCCCACCGTTGGATTGCCATTGGGTAGCCCATTATTGTCGAAATACAGAAAATTAGAGAAAGCAATGTCCTCGCCCGCTTCATCTACTACCCCATTGCGGTTATTGTCGATACCGTCGTTGGCAGGTGCTAAAGGCCCCTTCAGCTGATAAATGCCTTGTGCAGGCGGGTTTAAGCCATAGCCTAAGATGCCTTCATCATCGTTATCTCCATTGTAAAAATAGAAACCATTGCCAGCCACGTCCATACCTGTAAAATCGTCGGTAGAATTGCCAAGATCGCCATCGGCCCAAAAGGCTATGTAGGTGTCTTGGTAGCTGCGGTTAGACTTATTCTTTACAATATAATCCAGAAAAGTGGTGTAGTTTAACACGGTATCCTGGCCACTCGCCTGGTTACAAACGTAGGCATATGCACTTACATGTATCTCTAAGCCAAGTGCAGGTGTACCAATGGTTCTGGTCGGGGCTAGGTCGTTAAATACCCCCCAAATGGCCTGATCACCTTTAATCAATGGATAATCACCATCTAAGTAATTGTAAATACCATCTGTGTTTTGATCATGGAAAGGTGCCAATACCCCGCCTCCGGGCCTGTTGCCAGGCCATTCGCGCATATCGATTGGCGGAAGGTAGTTGCCATTTTGCACATTACCTGCTTGCCAGGCCTGCTTAAATGCCTCGATATCAAACCTGTTAATCTTCCACAGACGATCGTAGGTGCCTTCCGTTTCTAAACGCTCTCCATTGGCATCTAAAGGACCTGGTCGATAAGCAGCTCCGCCAACACTCGACTGTCGATAGGTTTGTGCCGACTGATACAGCGTACCGTTGTTCATGCCACCAATCCACGGACTAGCTGCAAATAGGGTGTGTTTTGCCACAGCGCCCGTATTGGCAACCTTGGGCACATTGTATCGGGCATTGGATGTACCTGCCCTGTCCCAAAACATATCCCCGGTTGACATATACAGGGCATCGACCTGATTAATATCTAAATTCCTGCGATTGAACGAATTAGGCGAATCATCCACAAAATTAAAATCCTTAAGGATGATCAGGCTCGTTCTCGACAAGATGAAAAACTGGCCTGTGGCCGACTGTTTGATGAATACTGGGTGGGTGATGCTCGCCATCAGTGGCGCAGCACTCGCATTCTTGAATGCTACCGTGGGATTGTTAAACAGGTACAAGCGGCTCCCTTGCATCATAAAAACCTTGTCTGTACCGTTATCCGCGGTCATGTCGTTTACCCGCTGCAATTCGGGTAGTAAAAAATTCGTTCCACTAACGCCAATAAAATAGGCCGCCGAATCGGTTGTGAGTAACGACCCTCCATTGCTTTGCGGCATAATCGACACCACTGCTGTGCCTGCGTTGAATGCAGATGCCGTAATGATTCCACCTGTAAAGAGGTAGGCGCTTGCACCGGCTACCAAGCCAACCCTGTTTTGACTGGTTTTGATGTTGGTAATGCGGTTGGAAACAAGGACGCTGTTAGCGGTATTGTAGGTGGTCCAAGTGGTACCATTATAAACAACCAATCCAGCATTGGTACCAACAAGCACATGGCCATTGTCGGTTACACCCAAGGCAAAAACTGTATCACCAGGCAAGTGGCCTTGTGCCATATTAAAGAGCGTTACTGTGGTATCAACCACACGGAGTAAGCCTGTGGTTAGGCCAATCCACAACGAACCTGAGGGATGGTATTCCATTGACCTAATGGATATATTGGCTGGCAAATTGAAGACTGGGTCAACCACAGCCGTCCCGTTAAAAACTTTGACGTTACCCGCCAAGAAGCCTATATAAACAAGCGAATCGTTCGCAATGGCTAGGGAGGTTTTGGGGAATTGCGCAGATAGCGATACGGTTCGCTGTGCATAGCTGTTAAAGGCCTGTAAAAAAGCCAATAGCATTAATATTTTTTTCATGTCATAGGTGTTTGGAATGGCAATATAGCACAAAACCGCATCTCCGCCTGATTTTGAAGCAAAATTTTAAATACCCTTCATCTTTTTTGTCCAATGCTAGAATGCATGGAACAACCAAACCCTCTGTGTTAACCCTTCGATGCTTCGATAAACTCAGCAACCACTGCTTCGCGCTCAAGGACCGGTAATAAACTGCTCAGGTACCGGCAGAAAAATACGCTCCGACCAGTGGGATTTTTTTAGCAGTCTTTTCGTTTGAACGCGGCTGTGAAACAGCCGTCTGTGCCAGCCCTGAGCGCAGCGAAGGGCCTCCGAGCTTAGCCTTTGCAGAGGAAAGGCTACATCTTTGTACCCCGTCCCTAACTGCACCTAA
>JAUXNJ010000033.1 GCA_030682795.1 Sphingobacteriaceae bacterium | reverse complement strand
CGAGGGCGAATACTCCATGGCCAGGGTGTAAGAGGCATCGCCATCGGTGTTGCCACCTCCGCTACTCGTGTCTAAGCGATATAACTCGTCGTAGCTGTAGTTGTAGGTGAACTTGCCGCCCAACCCATCGGCCCCGCCAGCACTGTTGCTGATGCGGGTGATGTTGCCCACAGGATCGTATGTGTACGTGATATTGTGCAAGCTGCCGTTGGTTGCGGTGGTGGTTAAATTTTGAAGTCGGCGCGTGGCGCTGTTGTAATTATAAGAAGAAGAAACGCCATTTCCATATTCAAATTCTGTTCGGCTGCCGAATTCGTCGTATTTGATGTTGTTGACGTAGTGATAGTTCGCTGCTTTCTTGCCTTGCATGGATATTAGCTGGCCGCCATTGTCATAGTCATATTCCACCAATTCCCCATCGGGATATAAAATGGTGTGGATGCGGTTCCAGCTGTCGTACTGCCAGCGGGTAGCAAAGGTGTAATTTTCGCTTCCATCCACAGGTACAATGCCCGTGGATGTTTTCTTTACCAGCTCGCCCATATTGCCGTACTCATAAGTATGCACACCCGAGGCATCTTGCGATTTGCTGATGCGGCTGGTTTCATTACCGCTTTGACCGTATTCGTAATAAACGTTGTTTTCGGGGTTTTGAAAGTGAAAAATACATCACGATTTAATTTCTCGACCAAATACTAAAAGTCTCCTCACAAAACTTGAATATTACTCGATTTCGAAATACCTTAAATCATATTGAATTGTACCATTTTTACTATAAATAAATTCAGTCATTACTAATTTATTCAGAGAATTCGAGGCCATTTCAGTAATGGGTAGAGATTTTGCAAAATCACTTAAAGTTTGGCATTCATTATCTATGATTACTATTTCATCAGAGACAAAAGAAGCTTTTATTAAGAAGCATTTTAGCGCACTTCCAAAGTAAAACATTACTTCATCTTTAGTACTATTTGTGTATTTTGAGTACAGCACCAATGTGTCCCCTGTGTTCAGGGTAATTTCGTCAAAACTCAGAACTTTTCGAAAGGTCTTATTTCTCATTTCCAATATTTGACTTATGTCTTCTTCAATTGACCTTGTTGAAACTCCATTCGGCCAAGTATAACTATATCTTTCAGGGTGCCTAAGCCGGGTTTTTTCGATTTTCGAAATATTTGACTGAGACAATTTAGCCAACTCTTCCAAACTAATAACAGGAGAAGGTTTACAAAAAGGCAATACTAGAAATGCTAAAAAACAAAGCACTCGTTTTAAACAAAAATTGTCATTTATCATTTGATTCTCATTTGCTGCCGATAACTAGGGTTAGTAAGTTTTGAATCAAAGTACTTACCGTCTATTAGAAAACTCTGTCTCAGCTCTAAGGACCTTGTAGGCATTCTGTTTGCCGTTTGTGGTATAGTTGATTTTCCATAATTAGGATTCAATTTCAAATTGAAAAACCCTTCGTATTGGGAGTTTGATAATCCCATTCCACCAACTTTAATTCCTCCATAGCTAGTCCGTTGATTCATTCCCATATCACTCCTAACACGGTTTTCCCATTCTACAGCTGTAACTTCTCCTGCTCTTACACCTGAATTTTGACCTGATTCATTCAATAAATTTCCTTTACGTGGAAATGCAAAATGCGCTAATTCATGCGCTAAGTTCGTTTCTGGAGAATGTTCAACACCTCCGTTAGCCTCATCAAAAGTACCGGAATTTGAACTGAGATTAAAAGGCAATACCGAAGCATTCTTTCCTGGATTTTCGGACAACTCTGATTTGACACTAGATTTAACATCAACAATTACAAATGATTTTTTAGAATTTGTTGCATAATTGACCAAAAAACGACCTGCAGCACCGGAGTTTTTAATATTATCTAATATGCTCAAAACCTTTTTTTGATAGTTTTCGTCGCCAACAATTATAATGTCCCTCCCATCCGGATCCACCAACATCACCGGGTTCCAAGCGCAGTAGTTGTATGCCGATAAACTCGGATACTTATCACTCATCGGATCCACACTCAACCAAATACTCAGCCCCGCATCGTAGTAACGTGCTCCGAAATACGATAATCCAGTCTCCATATCCCGCTCCTTCCCGCTAAAAGTATACGGCGTGTAATAAGCCGCCGTGTTTTGCTGATGCACTAAATCCTCTCCGAAAGGCATGTACTGCAAATGCTGTGTGGCAATGCCGCCACCATCGGTGAGGAAGCTGCTGCTGCCCAGGTGGTCGGAGTGGTAGAAGAAGATGTTGGCTTCAGTAGCATCGCGCACCCCTGCC
>JAUXNJ010000032.1 GCA_030682795.1 Sphingobacteriaceae bacterium | reverse complement strand
ATTCACTGTTGTCCGGAGAAAATTCGCTGACAATTGTTAATGTTTGTTTTGGCAATACAGGGGCTTCTTTTGGCTTGGAATTGAAAAGCAACCTACCCGCTGAGCTGCAGTTTTAGCTGCCTTGATTTGGGTTTCTTACGGTTAGTATGCCTTAAATAATTCAATACCTCTGTGGGTTTTATATAGGCTAAAAGGTTAATTCTAAGAAAAGTCGCCAAGTTAGAATGTGCCATGGCCTTGTTCAAAGACTTTTTTAAGACGTTAATAAGCAAATTGGCAATAAGCGCCACCCAAATCTGTATTTCGATGGCATTTGGGGTATCTCCTAAGAAGTATTTTAATGGATAGTTTTGCTTCAATTGCTTAAATAGCAACTCAATTTGCCATCTTTTGCGGTATAGATCGCCAATTTGTGTTGGATTCAGGTGTTGAATGTTGGTTAGTAGGCGAATCGGAGTCTCGTCTTTTTCGCTTTTTATTTCGACAAGCCTATACATTTCATCGGTGAAGATTTCCCCCTTGGCTTTTCTAGGGAATTTTATAGTGACATCCCTCATTATGTTTGATCCTGGCTCAAAAGCCTCATCAATAATGTCAAAAACAGAGTTTTCCTTAAGTCTAGTGACAAAAAATGCACCCGCTTTAACAATGGCATCATAGGCCTTGTAATCAATATATCCTCTGTCGAATAGATAAATGCTTCCAGCTTCAGGTTTAAGCTTGGAAAGGTAGGGGGAATCATGCGCACTAGCTTTAGACATCCATATCAACATTGGCACGACATCTTCGAGCTTTAGCACCGTATGCACCTTAATCCCGCCTTTTGCTTTTCCAGTTTTTGGCTTCCGGCCAGCGTTTTCCAATATGGCTTGAAACAACGAAATGGTTGTGGAATCGATCACATAAATGGAACGCGATTCGTCGGATCTCAATTGGCTGTCCGTAATAAATGGGCGATAGTGATCAAATAGCGCTTGATACAAAGCTTCAAAAACAGTCGACGATCGCTTGCGATTTGCATCGCTTAAAGTGCTCCTTTTAGGACGAAAATCCACCTTGCTATTTTCTCCTTTACCCTGCATACTGGCAAAAGCAGCCTCTATTTCACGTAAAGAAGTACAATGCGCAAGCGTGGCAAAGAGCATGCTCAACAAGTGATCATAGGTCTTAAAGCCTTTGCTGTAACGGTCAGAGCAGGTTTGTTCAACAACTTTACCTAAGATAGAGTCTGGTATTAACTTAATCAGCTGTCCGAAAACTGTGGTGCCTGAAAAAAAGCTATTTTTGGCCATGGTTAACTTTTTTGGTGGTACTCTAAAGTTACCATATTGGCCTGGTCTTTCGACCGGGCTTTTTTTGGCCTAAGCTTTTTTAAAAATTATTCCGGACAACAGTGATTT
>JAUXNJ010000022.1 GCA_030682795.1 Sphingobacteriaceae bacterium | reverse complement strand
GTAGTTGTAGGTGAACTTGCCGCCCAACCCATCGGCCCCGCCAGCGCTGTTGCTGATGATGTTGCCCACGGGATCATATGTGTACGTGATATTGTGCAAGCTGCCGTTGGTTGCGGTGGTGGTGAGGGTTTGAAGCCGGCGCGTGGCCGTATTGTAAATATAAGAAGAAGAAACGCCATTGCCGTACTCGAATTTTGTTCGGCTGCCAAATTCGTCGTATTCGATGTTGTTGACGTAGCTTTGGGTGTGTATTTTAATCTCGCAAGTCTCAATTGACATTCATGAGATTTACAAGAAAAACCCCATATGTGCTACTGATACTTTTGTGAATTTTGATATTGCGCCTGATAAATCAGTTTTTTCTGTACCTTTTTAATGTTTTATCTAGCTTTTTCTGTCCACTTCTTGGTAAGTACGCTCCAAAATGACCAAATTCTAGATGTGAACCGCCCAGACAAAACACTCTGAACGTAAAAACTATACCAAAATTATTTAAACAGTTTTCAAACTCTCCATATTTAAGCAAATAGGGCCTGGTTCCAAGATACTCTAAAGAGTCCTTCAAACAGGAATTGAACAAAATATCTTTACGAATAAGTAAATCAACAGAATCACAACGTAACACTACCATTCCCAATTCACTAAAATACTTTTTAGCAGTATTGGGTTCAATAAGCAATAGTGCACGTACAACAACTTCACCTTTAGTTTCAAACCGATTTGTTGGAGATATGACTAATTGTTCAATTTTACTGCATGTAAATAAAAGATCGCATGTATCAGACAATTTTCGCAAAATTTCCTTTAATTCGGTCGAATTGGTTTTGTAATGTTCAGCTTCTACCAAGCTACTCCTTGCTTGAGTTGAAGAAATAAAAACAATACATATAAAAAAATAAAACAACATGGAGTTTTTCATCGCTTTTTCTTAATTGGGCCATCTTTGTCATATGGCGTTTTGGTCCCAAATCTCCAAACGTAAAAAGAAGGGGGTGTG
Organism: Sphingobacteriaceae bacterium; assembly: GCA_030682795.1. Classification (GTDB taxonomy): domain Bacteria; phylum Bacteroidota; class Bacteroidia; order UBA7662; family UBA7662; genus PNNG01. The sequence continues at coordinate 974 of JAUXNJ010000022.1, read as the reverse complement.
GTTTGATCCATAAATATATCTTCTGAAACCCTCCTAGAAAAAACCTGATCATTTCCAGAAGGACCAAAAGTCCCAATATAATCAGCACTTAAATTACCATGATTATGAATATGAGAAATAAGTTTTAAGCCCGGTTCCAGGTCTTTTAAACTGATCATAAATAAGAATTCTCCTCTGATTTTGTCTTTATCGCCACTTGTATAAAATCTTGTGTACTGTTTTCCACTGCCAGATTCCATTTGCCATTTACCAATTTCAACGTTTGTTGAATTTGCCATGAATTTATACGCATTATCGGCATCCTTTTCATTAGAAAAAGTGTAGGTTTGGAATTGAAATTCTCCTTTATCATCTTTACCAAAACCGTCTTTGTAATCTTCAACCTTTCCTTCTAATTGAAGTACACCGGATTTGTTTTTTAGATTTTTATTACTGTCGTACTTGGCGTTTTTTATTATTCGATCAGGACCGTCGTTTTCAGTTCCCTCGATTAAAATCAGTTTTCCAGATTTTTTGTCAAATTCATAGTCGGTTAATCCATTTGGGTCAACATATATAATTGGGTTATTTTTACAGTACTGATATGGAGTAAGATTAGGATATCTTTCAGTTAATGGATCCACACTCAGCCAAATACTCAGCCCCGCATCGTAGTAACGTGCCCCAAAGTAACTGAGGCCCGTTTCCATATCCCTTTCCTTCCCGCTAAAGGTATACGGCGTGTAATAAGCCGCCGTGTTTTGCTGGTGCACTAAATCTTCGCCAAACGGCATATACTGCAAATGCTGCGTGGCAATGCCACCACCATCGGTGAGGAAGCTGCTGCTGCCCAAGTGGTCGGAGTGGTAGAAGAAGATGTTGGCTTCAGTAGCATCGCGCACCCCTGCCAACTCCTCCAGCACCCGAATTACCGGCTCGCCGGGGGTAAAATTGTTGTAGTCGATACTCAAGCACTCAAAATCGCGCTTCATGCG
>JAUXNJ010000013.1 GCA_030682795.1 Sphingobacteriaceae bacterium | reverse complement strand
TACCGGTGGCCACAGAGGTCATTGTATTGCTGAAAACATTGTTCTTAATTTCCACATTGGTAACAACCGTACTGGAAATCACCAAAGCCGCCGTGGCCGCACCTACCGTATTGGCGTTGCTGTACGCACCAAACAAATGTACCGTATTGTACCACACCTTGTGGCCGCTACCGCTGCCCAAACGAATACCAAAGGCATTTGTTGTTTGCGATGTTGCCGAACCATTTTGCGAGCGAATGCCACGAATTACGTTGTTGTCAATGATGAAGCCATCACCACTGATTACAAAAATACCGTTGGCGCCATTGGTGGCTGGCGTAAATACATCGTAAATGAGGTTACGCGAGGTGCGTACATTGCTCGAACCAGTACCTCCAAGCTCAATGCCTGAACGGGTTATTGAAGCCGTACCCGTAATGTTAAAGATCTCATTACCGCGAATCTCTGAGTTCAAGAGGTTCTGAACATCTATACCTTTTAAATTTACTGTGGTTGCAGCATTTGTTGTGCCAATCCTATTGTTTGCAATGAGCGTACGCGTGGCAGGATTAGCAATTGTACCTCGAACATAAATGCCAAAATAGGCATTGCTCACCTCATTATTAAGCAAACGGACCGCGGTCATAGCATCTCCAGTAGTTACTGTAGAAACTGTAGCGCCAGCTGCGTGAATACCAAAAGTACTCGTAACTGTATTCGAACCGCCTACAATGCGTATCCCTTGAATAATTACCGAGTCGATTGGATCGGCCAAAGTGCTCTGCAGATTAAAAACACAGCTGTTAGCAGCTACCGAAGTATTAGTTACTCGCAACGCACGGGCTCCAGTAGTGCTCAATCCATTCCATTCGAGATTTTTAACACCCCTAATGATCACGATAGCCGTGGTAGCATTACCAGTTATCACCACATCATTAAGTGTACTGTCAATGGTAAATTTCACATGATTCACCCTCGTTGAACCACTTAACGACTCAATGATAATAGGAAAAGTTTCTGCAGTACTGTACAACGTATCTATCAAGATAAAATTCACGGGACCAGTTACCAAGCTGTTGTTTATGAAATTCGCTGCGGCTGTAATGGTTGCAAAAGCAGCATTTGGACGGCTCGTTCCTACCAGATAATTGCCATTGGCTTGGCCTAAAAGCTTATAGCTGAATAAAACTGGGGGTGGTGTATTACCCAAAGGCCCTCTCCCGCTTCCACCTAAAGGGGAGGTAGTTACCGTGCCTCCTGCATTGAGTGTTGCGATGTAATATTCAATTTCATCTAAGGCAACTACACCACCAACGGCTGCATAATTGATTGTAAAGGTAAAAGTGCTACCCGCTACTGTAGGAACACTGTCCACTTGCCAACTTCCTGCATTTTTTCGGTAATACAGGCGGGGACCATTAGGTGGACCAAGTATCAAACCCGTTGTGTCGGTTATGTTCACTGATAAACTCCGACTAGTTGCTACCAATGTATCGCTTAGGGGAGTAATATTAATTTGCGAAAACAAGGCCCCGTTAAATTCATAGGCACCAATATCAGGTGTCGTGGCATTTCTTGCATTGCCATCTACATCCGAAAAAATGTACGAAATAGGGGTTCCCCTGTTGTCTAATGCTAAACGTGTTGGAATAGGTAAGGTTGGAGCAATAAAATCAGGGCTTAAATTCCATGAGTTCAAATCTCTAGAAGTAGCTGTTTGCCAAGCACCCAGTGTGGTATAATTTGCCACAGGACTGTTGTTGTAAATCAGATCTGTTCCTGCACCAAAACCATTGGCATTAGCAACCCAGAAATTGTTATTGTTGGAAAAAAGCGAATCAATCATCCAGCTACCCGGAAAATAAACACCTTTGATGTTGGCCTGTAAATTACCAGCCGTTGGTTTTACAAAAACCATGTTATTTTGGAGTGCCAAGCGGTGCAGCGGAATGGCCGTTGCACTTCCGCCCACAAAATGGAAACCTGCACCATACACGGTGGTTGAAGTACTTCCCATTTCCATGTTCACCGTATTATTTACAAAAGACACCCGATCTAGCGGATTTAACGGATTTAGGGTAGTAGACGTAGAGCCCGATGAACTGAGATAAATGCCATATGATACGATGGTTGATGTCAAATTAGCTACCCCTGAAACCACGTTGTTATAGACTCTGTTTTCGTTGCCAAGTGAATCACTATTTGGGTTAATGAGGTAAATTGACATGTTTCCGAGCACACCAAAAATCTTATTGTCCGACATATTCAACTTTTCAGTCCTACTGGTATACAAACCATAACCAAATGTTGAGCCTGGGAATACGTTATTCAACGTATTACCTTGAATGGTCATTTCTGAAACATTGACAGCATAAACTGCATACCGATAATTCTCCATGGTATTGCCAATAACCATGCCCCCCAAAGTATAGGTAGAATTTATACTTGTGCCATTGATGAATACATGGTAATAAAATCCAGTGAAGTAATTGCCTGAAATAGTAGTGTAGTTATTGGCTTCCGTACGGATGGCCTGATTGAAGGTACTCGCGCTTCCGCTTACATCCTCGAATCTACAGTTGGAAACACTCAAAAAACTAGCTCCGCCATCTGCAAATACACAACCAGATATAGCAGTGCCTACTAAGGTGCGTCTAAACGTAAGACCACTAAAACTAACGTTCGAAACGCCGTTTACCCTAAAAGTGTGACGGGCACCACTAATTGGTGTAACGGTATCTTGAATAAGCACCACATTAGCGGCATTGCTTGAGGCTGACAAAAAGGTGATGGTATTTGTACCCCCCGATCCTGGCACGCCCGCGATGTCATAACTCCCGTAGTAAGTGCCATCGTTTATTAAAAATGTAACCGCTCCTGTAACTCCACAAGTATTGAGTGCTGTTACAGCGGCCTGAATGGTGCTAAAATTGGCGGAAGCCCCACCAACAGTATAGGATCCCGATAATCCAGTGCATAAAGTCCGTACCAGGGTGTCATTTCCTGGATTAGCATCAAGCCCCAAACCATTTGCATTCCTCGACCAAACCTTCAGCGTGAGCGAAGTATTGCCTGTAATATTAATTGGGGTTGCAAAAGCATATGTTTCACTTTGACCTGGACCAAGCGCTGTGGTAAAACTATGATTGTTTACCAGTACTGGCGGGTCATTATTTACTTGATAGCCCAAATCTGCAGAGATAATTGGGTCTGCCGCTGAGTTCTGATACCTAACCGTCACATTGTTTGGACCAAGAGATAATGTTTGCGGGGCCACCAAAGCAGCTGGGCGCAAATCACGTCCTGTTGCAAATCGGTAAAAAACACCTCCCGCAGGATAGCGCGGATTGAAAGTTGGACTTGGGAATGTACCTGCAATACTGATATTTGGTCCAACTGTAAGGGTGACATTTCCATCTGTATATACATTTGATGGTGGAGCCGTTGAGCTATAACTAATACTTGCTGTGATACTGCCTGCAAAAAACCGGATAGTAGTGCCTGCATTTACTAACAAGCCTCCTGAAATAGGAATCGCCATAATGTTAGGGTCGGTTCCTGATAAATTTGGAGCCGCTACACCAGCATAGGCAGTTTGTAAGGGTATCCAATCTGGAGAAGCTATGGTAGGATTACCAGTAAGGGAAGTTGTACTGTACCACAATTGGTAAGTGCCACTCGTTGCAGTAAACCTACAATACACCGTATCAATAAATACCGAAGCATTGGCAGTAAGCTGAAAAGTAATGCCACTATTGTTAGAGGTGGAGGTGGAGGCTGTAACTCCTGTAATGCCGAGATACTGCTGCGCATGCGCAGTAAAAGCCAATACAGTGCACACAACTAATGCGTATAGTTTCTTCATAGAACAGATTTAGAGAAACGAATATAACTAATCAACCCAACCTTTTCGATTCTCAAGCAACCCTCGCCTCCTGCTTAGAAAATAGCATTAAACACAACTTTTCATAACAATTAAAATTCACCCAACTGCTCGCTAAACTCAGCTTATCGTGTATAAGATTAAAATACGATTAAAAATGGCGAGAAGCAGAACACCCAGCCCGCGCTTGGCCACTGTACATAAAAAAAGGCCGGCCCTCCCGGACCAGCCTTGCACATGGTTTGGTTTAGTAATCAGACAGCTCTTACGAGCCGATTACTGCCTTTATCGCCAAACGACCACTTTTTCGGTGCGTTTGCCCTTGGAGGTAATAACCTCTAAAAAATACACCCCTGGAGCAACGTTAGACACCTCAAAGCGTATGATGTCGTTTGGCGAAAATCGTTTTTGGCCTAATTCGGCCCCATTGCGTGATAATAAACGAACAATAATTGTTTCGTCTACCACATTACGCAACTGTAAGTTTACGGCATCGCTGGTCGGATTAGGCCAGGTTACCAAGTCTATCTCATTAAATTCATTAAAATTCACTGCCCGTACCGGAGAATAGGCACTGGTGCCATTTTCAGCCAGGTATTTAATGCGGTAATAGTAAATCGGAATAGGGTCCTGTGGATTGTATACATCTCTGTCGATATTGCGGTATACCGATAAAGTGTTTGGAAAGCCCTTTGAGGGCACCTCTCCTATTTTCACAAAATTGCGATCAACATAAATGCTTCTTTCGATTTCGAAGCTGTTCATGCGGATTTCGTTTTGGGTAGTCCATTCAAGCTCTGCCGAACGACCTGCTGGCAAAGCGGTAAAGGCACCAAGTCGCACAAATACAAAAGTGGAATCAGCAGCTCCATCAATGTTGCCTGGCACGCCCACCTCTCCTGTGGCCGTATAGGTATTTACTTTAGTTGCCAAATGTGACCGCGTAGGGGCTATCGTTACTACACGCATTCCAATATCTGCAACGGTTTGGTTGTAGTTGGAGATGATGAATCGCCCCAAACAGTGCACATTCACACGACTGTCGATTAGCGCTATGCTATTTCTTACTTGGCTGGCCCCATCTACATAGGGAGCTAAATATTCAATAGAAATCACGTCTTTATTAGCACCTTCTTTCAAAATCACACTCTGAATAGCGGGATTTACGGTCCTGCCATCCACGGTCTTCAACCTTGCTAAACTTCCATCATAAGCAATGGTCGGATTGTTAAAGGCCGAGGCATCAAAATTAAGTGCAATGGAAGTCTGATTCAGATAAAAACTCGAACCATCCGTAGTACGCATATACACATCAAAATAAAACTTATCTCCAATCGCAAACTGATTCAGTACCTCCAAACGCACAGGAATCTGCGCATTGGCGGCCACTGACAACAGTGTCAATAAAAGATATAGGATTGTTTTTTTCATGTGCAAAATCAGGGCGAAATCCCAAAGGATTTCGCCCATCTTTATATTTTCAATTCAATTATGGAGCAGTGATTTGTGCGGCAGCAGCCCTTGTACGGTTGTTCCAAACAACAGCACGGTCAGAAGCATCTACTTCACCTAAATCATCCCCATCAAACTTCACATCCTCAAGAATGTACAAAGTAGGACTTGATTGGTTACGTGCTGCCCAAATTGCTGTACGATCAGCACCGTCAATGGTAAAGTTGGTCGCATTATCAGCATTACCCGCTACCAAGAAGGCTACACCGCCAAATTCTACAAAATTAGCAGTATTGCTACCCAATACATTGGCTGGTACGGTAAGGTTACCAGTGGCTCCCGCACCTGTCTTCACTACGTTTTTACCAGTATCAGCAGCAGCAGCTGTCATGACCGGAATGTGGTTACGATGATAAACTACCACGTAATACTGTCCTTCTTGTGCAATCTGGAACAAAATAGACTGGTTATTCGCAGGATCAACGATATCACCGTTAGCGAGCAACAAGGCTGCGCGACGACCAATATTGGCAGCACCGCTTCCTGGGATGGATGCAGTAGTTGCGTTAGCCACCGTGCCTCCTACATTGGTGCGACGTAATTCTAGCAATACCCAATCCACAGCATTTGGAGTTGTGGTGGCATTGTAGGTTTCTGAACCATTGTAGTTAGAGAAGGCGGCAGTATTGTATGGCTGGTTGGTAGGAATAGCCAAGCCTGTTGCATTCGCGCTGCCTGTCCATGCACCTTGTAAATTCGCCATTACACTCACAGTCATCCAAGTATGACGGTTTGAACGCGCCCAAACATTGGTAGGTCCATCGCTGGTATAGGCCAAATTCGAATCAGCTGCAACACCCTTGTAAGGGATAGCTGTAAAGTGGTAGCGCTGGTTAGGATTTAAGCCTGTGATAGATGCACTGGTTCCTGTACCGCTGAACACAACCTTGTTACCGGCTGATGCCAATGGCGCTGCCGCAAAATCTGCATTTCCAGTATAAACTACGCCATTTACAGGGCTAAATGTAGTTGCTTCTGCCTCACGTGCTAAAATGATCAAACCTGTATATCCACTGTTCGCTGGCAAGGTCCATGTGAAATTCACTGCAGTCGATCCGCTTTGGGCACCGTCAAAGCTGGTAATCAAATCACCAGGCGCAGGTGCAGTAATAGGTGTTGGTGTGGTAAATCTCACATCTTGCTGAACAGCGGCTACCAAGTTATAATTGGCTGCATTCACCGCAAGTGGATTACCACGCATTGGGATGGCATATATACGATAAGAAGTTTCAGCCGTTAAACCTGAGAAGGTAACTGTACCTGATGCTGCATTGGCTAATGCACGACCTACTACACGTGCTACCGGCGCTGGTCCCACCGAATCCCCGCTTCCAAAAGTGGCGTTAGGAGTATACGACTTACCGACACTAGGCAGGTAATTTGCACCTAAGGCAGGTGCTAATGTAGGGCTTGCAGAAGCTGCGCCAATGGCAACGAATAAAATCGAGTCATTACCTGCGTTGTAATTGGCATCATTCGTTCCAATATTTGCAAAATCATCAATGTACCAGTTAACATCCATTGAAGTGCTGGAAGCACTTGGTGTATTAAACATGGCCACTGCTGCAACCGTCCATGTTGGGGCAGCCACAACAGAAGGACGATCGATGGTTAACGAAGCCGCATTGGCAGCCATGAGGGTTGGACTCGCGTAGGCTACGTTAAAACCAAGTACTCCGTTGTATGGCACTAACACATATTTGTATTGCTCACCAGCCACCAAATTTGTAAGGGTAACGTTCGTACCGGTACCTACATAGGCTACTGCATATGGGGAGGTACCCACTTTGTTGGTATCAGTAGTGCTTGCAGCTGACCAATTAGCATTACCCAAATAGGCCAGCGTGTTGGCAACCGTAGTATCAGCTCCCAAACCAGCAATGGTTGTGTTAGTGGCACTGTTGCTCAAACGATACAACAAAATCACACCATCGTGTGTGCCATTTGTCCAGTTAAGGGTGATAGACGTAGAACTGTTAATTGTTTCGGAAAACCCACTTGGGAAATTGGTTGGGAAGGTTGCAGGTGCAGTAGCCAAAACTGCTGAAGAATTCAGCAAGAAGGCTGTGCTGCTACTAATTCTGGTTTGGTTCCAGGGTGTGGTAGCGGCAGCCTCATAAATTTTTGTCTTAATGCCTGCTCCGCTCGTGTGAAAAGCGTGATCAGGTACAAAAGCATTTTTAGAATTGGTGCTTACCATGAAGGTACCCAAACGGCGGGTTGTTCCGTCAACCCTCGCTACGCGGTCCTCAAATTCTGCTTGGGTGCTAAAAGAAGGAAAGTCGACGTTAATCAAAATCCTGTTTGCATTGGCACCGCTGCCTAAAGCTGGATTTACAGTAGTAGCATTGTAACCCGTGGCAGTAGTTCCATCCTCATTCAGGAGGGTTGTTGAACCTGCAACGTAACTAATAGCCGGACTGGTAAAAGCACCAGCGGGCAAAACGTTTGAAAGCACGATGTCAGCATAACCTAAATAAAAAGGTGCGCCGAGCGTGTCTTGAAGCATAACATCGAAATAGAAGTTAGACCCAACTATACGTTGGTTTTCGATGGTTACGCGTACTTGTGTTTGTGCGTTGGCAAAGCCGAAACCGGCTAAAACGAACAAACTAAGTAATAAAAATTTTTTCATTATAGAGATTTTATGATTTGCTGAACATGAACGAAACACCGTGCCAAAATACCTGACACCAGAAAAAACGCATCAAACACGCTTAAATCGAACTTGATGGAAAAGAAGCCACGTACATGCTTAAATCAAAATGGGACAAAAAAATCAAAAAGGGAAGCTGTTTTTTCAACTGGCTTGACATACCCATTTACCATCCTACATTTATCCAAAACATGTACCCCGCAAAGGTACAAAAAAGGCCTTCCAAAACACCATAAGCCCAAAAACGCAATAGAATAACGAAAGATTAACAAAAACGGGACGTATTCCCGAATAGAGAAATGCATCAAACAAATAGCTGTTGAGTTGCCCAATGATAGACTGAGATTGAGATTCATATAGGTAATTGTACTCCTATCCGCATCAACTCTTCTCGGCCATGTTTTTTATGCCTAACCTACACCTACAAAAACAGCAGCACGCAGAAAAAGCTTGAAAGAAATTGCTTGATTACCTGGTGAAAACCCTGAAGCCAAAGCCTTAAGAAAAGGCTTGTATCTATTTCCAAAAAAATAAAACCCTAAAATTCTGTAGCTATGCTTGAAAGTGACACATGCGGAGTCAATCTATGTAAAAGTAATTCAGTCAAGGCACCAAAAAAAACACTAAGCCGATGGCGTTTCTTGAGCGGGATCTTGTTTACTGCTTAATTCATGGGTGTGTTTTTTATACTTCCCTTTCAAGTGATCTACCTTCGACCGTTTCCACAACGGCACTCCGATAAAATAAGAAGCCCTTCCAATAAGATGGGCACCCACAGGCGCGGTCAAAATGATGAAAAATATGATTGCCAACACCCGGGTGGTGATGGAACCCGTGTGAAAGTAAATACCTGTACAAGCAAGTAATAAGCCAATGCCAAGGGTTGCCGCCTTTGTTGTTACTGAAATGCGCAAGTACAAATCTGGCATGCGTACAAATCCTACCGCGGCGAGTAAAATAAACAAGGCCCCTAAAGTGCTCAGGATATAAATCAGGATGTCACTCATTTTTCTCTCTTTTTTCGAGGTAATAGGAAAAGGCCACCGTGCCTAAAAAGGCAATCAGTGCCAAAATCATGGCGATGTCGAGGAAGCTCGACTGATTGGTTAAAATGGCGTACACAGCAATGATGCCAATACCGATGGTAATTAGCAAGTCGAGCGCTACCACCCGATCGCTCAGGCTCGGTCCCCGTAAAAAGCGGTAAAACACCAGCAATACCGACAAAGTAAGCGTGGGTAAAATCACATAGTATAAAAAGTCGTGTACGTTCATCGCATGATGTTTAACAAGCGCTTTTCAAAACCGTTTTTGATGCTGTCGATAAACTCTTGCTCGTTGGTAATGTACATGGCGTGTACATAAAGTACTTTTTTGTCATCCGACACGTCTAAACTCAGGGTGCCTGGAGTTAGCGAAATCAAATTAGCCAGTAAGGTGATTTCTGCATCGGTCTTGGCCGTAAGCGGCACCCGCACAATACCAGGTGTCATGTAAAAAGGCGGGGTAATTACATCGGCTGCCACCTGCAAATTGGCCTTAATGAGCTCATACAAGAAGTAAAACACAAAGGCAATGAGTTTGGGCACAAAGCTAAAGTACTTGCGGTCGCGGCCCTTCACCGAAAAACGCAGGATAAAAAAGCTCAAGGCAAAGCCAAAAAAGAAATTGGCAAAGGCAAAACTACCTGTAAGTGCTACCCACACAAAGGTCAATATCAAATTCAAAATGATCGGCGTTCTCATGGCATTAGCTCTTTGGTGGAACCTAAAACAGCTTCAATATAGGCCTCAGGATGCAGTAATTCGGCAGCTATACGCTGAGCCAAGGTTTGAATATGTACTGCACCAAAGGCAATATACAACGATACCAAGGCAAGTAGACCAATGGGCAGGAGCATCAGTACGCGCTTGAGAACCGGGTAATCACCAAAATACCTAAAGCCAGCGGGCCGCTCAAATTCGGGCTGCTTTTTCCAAAAAGCCTCTGCCCATACCCGGGCAATCACATATAAGGTGGCAAAACTGGCCAGCAAAATCATGGCTACCAACGGCCAATGTCCTTGCTCAATGCCTCCCAAAATTAAGGAGAGCTTAGGCCAAAAGCCTGAAAGCGGCGGAATGCCTACCAACGAAAAAAGCGGTATGGCCATCAGTAAACTAATTTTTGGATAGTTGGCGTACAAACCACCCATCATTTGCAATTTGTTGGTGCCGGTAATTTTATTGGTAACGCCCGCCAACATAAACAAATTGGCCTTCACAATGATGTCGTGGATCATGTAAAACACCGCCCCAGCCAAAGCCAACTCGGAGTACATGGCCAAACCAGCCAGCATAAAGCCAATGTGACAAATAATCAACCACGAAAACACTTTCACAATGTTGTTGCGGGTCATGGCACCCAAAGCCCCTGAAAAAAGGGTGAAGAAGGCCACCACCAGCAACATGTTTTCGATAAAAGGATCGCGGGTAAACATCAAAGTAAATACCCGCATCATGGCATACACCCCAACTTTGGTTAGCAATCCCCCAAAAACCGCAGCCACTGCAGGTGGTGGGGTATGGTACGAAGCCGGAAGCCAGAAGTAGAGCGGAAACACCGCCGCCTTGATGCCGAAGCCCACGAAAAAGATGAGCGCGCATACATCTACCAGCGAGCGCTGCTCAATGAGGGCAATTTTCACCGATAAATCTGCCATGTTGAGCGTGCCGGTAAGTCCGTACAAAACCGCCAAAGCTGTTAAAAAGATGATCGAGGCCAGGAAATTGAGGGTAAAGTACTTCACCGCCCCTTCCAACTGCGCCTTCTCGCCTCCGAGCGTAAGTAATACAAAGGAGCTGATGATCATTACCTCAAACCATACATACAGATTAAAAATGTCGCCAGCCAAAAAAGCCCCATTGAGCCCCATCAACAGCAGATGAAAAATGGGAAAAAAGCCGTACCGCAGCCGCTGGTTGATCATTGAGCCGCTGGCAAAAAGCGAAACGGCCAATCCTACAATAGCAGTCAGCAACACCATGGTTACCGCCAAGGTATCGGCCACCAGCGTAATGCCGTAGGGCGCCGCCCAGCCGCCGGCTTGCAGACTGATGATGCCGCCTTGCCAAACGCGACCAAAGAGCCAGATGGCCAGTCCCAGGCTGGCTACGCTGCCCACAATGCTGATCACCCGTTGGTAACGGATGTGGAACCAGGCGAACATCAAGGCAATGGCCAAAGCAAATGGCAACAAAAGGGGCGCTATGAGGAGTTGCTGGGTCATTCGAATTCATCAAAAGTATTGATTTGATCGAGGTCTTCGGTCTTTACCACCTTGTAAGTGCGCTTGATGAGCACGATGGCAAAGGCCTGTAAACCAAAACTGATCACAATGGCGGTTAAAATCAAAGCTTGCGGCACCGGATCGGCATAAGCTTCACTCAGATACTTGCTGCCCTCGGCAATGATGGGCGGCTTGCCCTTGACCAATCTTCCCAACAAAAAAATGAGCAAATTGGCGCCATTGCCGAGCAAAATGATGCCAATGATGAGCTTCACCAACGAACGCCTGAACATCATATAAATGCCTGCTGCGTACAAAACGCCGATCATGATGGCTAAGAGGATCTCCATATCAGGCGGTTTCGGAAATGGTAAAGATGATGGTGAGCGTAACCCCCACCACAACGATGTATACGCCTAAATCGAAAAAAAGTGCAGTGCCTACCATGCCAATTACGGGTAACGGATCGGCCATCCAAAGGCCAGTCAAAAAGGCTTGATCACCGATCAAAATGGGCAAAAATCCGCTTAAAAGCGACAGTGTGAGTCCTATGGGCATTAAAAACCCCGGATGAATGGGAAAATAGCGTTGTGCCTTGCGCAAGCCATGGGCAAAGGCGTGCAGCACGAAGGCGATGCTGGCCACCAATCCCCCGATGAAACCACCTCCGGGAAGGTAATGACCGCGTAGCAGCACAAAGACCGAAAACAGCAATAGCAGCGGGAGCAAGTAATTAGACGCAGTGCGTAAAATGATTGATTTCATAGCTTATCCCCTCCTTTCTGTGGTTTTTAAACGCAGTTTGAGCAATCCAAACACCCCCAAAGCGGCAATACTTAGCACGGTAATTTCAACCAAGGTATCTAAGCCCCTAAAATCCACCAAAATTACATTCACCACGTTTTTGCCCTTGGCCAGCAAATACGCATTGGCGGCGTAAAAATCGGCCACATCGCGCTGTACGGGCTGCTCGAGCACCAACAGGGCTAGCAAAGTAACCAAGCCCCCAAAGGTGAGCGCCACCAAGCCATCTCTTGCAATGGTAAGTTTATTGCTGATTTGCATGTATTTGGGCAAGCGATAAAGTACAAGTACAAAGAGGATCACCGTTAGGGTGTCGACCGTAAACTGGGTCATGGCCAAATCGGGGGCGCTGTAAAACACAAAAAGCAGACAAATGGCATAACCCACAACCCCGAGTCCGGCCACGGCCGCGAGCCGTGATTTAGAAAAGACCGCAAAACCGATGCTGATGAGCATGATGGCCACAATCGACACCTCATACACCGTCAAGTTGAGCAGCGGGGTGAAGCTGGTTTGCCAAGTATAGTTGTTGAACATGCGGTAGCCCATGCCGGCGCTGAGCACCAGTACGATGGTCATTACATAATACCGCAAATAACCGTGTTGGAAGAGGTTGGTCCACACCACCGAAAACATCCCGACCCCACGGGCAAAACCACCGAGTAACCGCTCGGGCGACAGCCAGGCCAGTTTTTGAAGTCGTGCCAGTCCCTTTTCGCCCGGTTTCAGCAAAAACCACAGCAACAAGCCGCTGCCAATGGTGGCCGCACTCAAGCCCAAAATGAGATTGAAGCCATGCCACAGCTTCAGTGCTGGAGGAGGCTGCAAACCCAATGCTGGTAAAAATACCTCGCTCAAACGCGATGCAGCCACGGGCCACAAGCCAAAGCCGAGTGACAATACACCCAACAACACAGGCGGCACCCACATCCAGGCCGATGGCCAATGTAAGTGCGCATGCTTTTCGGGTAAAGGACCGATGAAAGGTTTGATGCCGACTAAAAATCCAGCATACAACAGCAAAACATTCGTGAGGATGAGCGCCCCTAGAAGCACCCAAGCCCCTGCCCCATGATGCAATGCGGCTTCATACATGAGATCCTTGCCAATAAACCCAAAACTTGGAGGAATGCCCGCATTCGACACGGCAGCTAGCAGTCCAGCAATGGCCACCGGCAGCAGCACCTTGCGCAATCCTGCTAATTGTAAGACGTTACGGCTGTGCGTTTCGTGATCCACAATGCCGGTTATTAAGAACAAAGTGGCCTTGTACAGCGCATGCACCAATATAAACACCCCGGCAGCTTGCAAGGCACTGTTGCTCCCCATCCCGATTAAAAACACCAATACTCCCAAAGCAGCAATGGTAGAATAAGCCAAAATGGCCTTCATATCGGTGCGGAAAATGCTGTGAAAAGCGGCGTACAACATGGTAATGCCTCCCACCCACAGCAGTGAGCTTTGCCATAATTCGGTGCCGCCTAAAACGGGTGTAAAACGCAGCAGCAGGTACACCCCCGCCTTTACCATGGTGGCCGAGTGCAGGTAAGTACTCACGGGCGTAGGTGCTTTCATGGCACCGGGTAGCCAAAAATGAAAAGGGAATTGCGCCGATTTGGTGAAGGCCGCGCCAAAAATCAGCAGTACCGCCAAGCTGTATTGCGGATGAGCGCGCAGGTAATCGGCCGACTGCGTGAGCTCAATGATGCTGTAGGTATCGCCCACATAACCAAGCAGAATACCGGCAGCAAGCAGACTTAATCCGCCCATTCCCGTTATGATCAATGCTGTAAGTGCCGATTTACGAGAAGCCGATTGGTCGTTGTTGAAGCCAATGAGGAAAAAAGAACTGATGGAGGTAAGCTCCCAAAAGACAAATAAGCTGATGAGATTTTCGGAGAGCACCAAGCCTATCATAGCGCCCATAAACAAGCTCAAATAGCCGTAAAAGCGATCGAGATACGCGTGCCCCTTTAAATAGGACGAAGTGTAGGCAAACACCAGCGCACCGATACCGGTGATGAGCAGCACAAAAAGCCGCGAGAGACCGTCGAGGTGCAGACTCAAGCGCACCCCCAACTGTGGCAGCCAGTCGTAACTTAAGCTTTGCGTGGCAGTGCCTAAACTCAAAAAATAAACGAACAAACCCGCAGGCAGCACCATCGGCAGCCACCATAAAACAGTCTTTACCCATTTCCCGAGCAAAACCATCGACAAAGCAAAAAGAAAACAAGCAAGCAGCGCTATCAGCATAAATCGAAAGGCATGAACGCAAAAATAGGCAATGCAACGGGCTTTCTTAAAGAAAACCGTTGTTTTCGTAACGGCCTATCTAAAATTAACTCAGCGCCGCTTGGGCATGCTGAATTGACGGGGTGCCTGTACGTATACCACGGCTTTGGTTTCGAAAAAGGCATCTTCAAAAAAGGCCGAAATGGGATGAATGGTGTAAGGCTGTCCACATTCGTCAAGCTCCTCCTTTAAATCGCCCCCTTTTAAATACAACACCCCGTTGGCCAGCGAATGCCGCTGTTCAGTCCCGAATTTATCCTTGATCCACTCGTAAAAAGGAGCCATGCGCGTTACTGCCCGGCTCACTACAAAGTCGAATTTGCCTTTTACCTCTTCGGCACGCTGGTGACGGGCCTCTACATTGGCAAGACCCAATGCCTCGGCCACAGCCTGCACCACTTTAATTTTTTTGCCGATCGAATCCACCAGCAAAAACTGCGTTTCGGGGAATAAAATGGCCAAAGGAATACCAGGAAAGCCTCCGCCTGTACCTACATCCAACACCTTGGCACCAGCCTTAAAGCCCATTACCTTGGCGATGGCCAAACTATGCAGCACATGATGCGTGTAAAAAGACTCCATGTCCTTGCGCGAAATCACGTTGATTTGAGCATTCCACTCGGTGTACAAAGTCTCCAGTTGCGCAAACTGCTGCTGTTGCTCGGCACTGAGCTCGGGGAAGTATTTTATAATTGCTTCCATCACCATTTTGGCTTGCTAAGAAATCCTTTAAACGCCCAAAAAAGCTGCAAAAACTGATGCAAAGGCGCTATGATTGGCAGCCACCAAGCCAGCTCTTTTTCCTGCAATCGACGGGCAAACAATGCCAAAAAAAGCATTTTATGTAACCAAGCAAGCATAAAAATCCCCACACTGGTCATTATCCACCATTGATCAGCCCTAAACCAATAGATATTCGCAAGCAATGCGATGAATAACAGCCAACTCATTACAGCATAATATGCTTGCCAAAATTTGTCGCTACCCTTGTAAAAAGCAGCACTACTCAAATGCCTGCTTTTTTGCCGACTGAGTGCTGCAAACGACTTTTTGGGAATACTGATGGTGCTGGCTTCCATATCCAAACAAACACGTACATTTTGAGGATTTGCAGCGGCATTTACAAACAAATCATCATCGCCAGAAGGATGTTTGATGTGTGCAACAAAACCTTTGTGAAAGAAAAACAAAGAGCGCAAATAGCTCAAATTCCTTCCCACGCCCATGAATGCCCGCCTGCTCAAGGCATGCCCAAAGTATTGCATTGAGGTAAGCACCGTATCAAAACGAATAAGTGCATTCAAAACACCAGCTTGTTTCTCATAGGCTCCATAACCTAGTACTATCTCTGTTTTGTCGATGTACTGCCGTTGCATGCCCTGAACCCAGTTTTTACTGGCTGGGCGGCAATCGGCATCTGAAAAAAGCAATACGTTGTGCGTAGCGGCCTTGATGCCCAAGGTAAGTGCAAACTTCTTTCCTGTGGGATATTTAGGCTGCTCCTCGATGGTTACCACTTTGAGGTGTTTGTAACGTGCTTCCATGGCCATGAGCACATCCGTGCTGTCATCATACGAGCAATCGTTTACTACAATCACCTCATAGTTGGGATAGTCTTGCTCCAAAAACGCTGGCAAATACTTTTGTAAATTTTCAGCTTCATTACGTGCGGCGATAATCACCGACACCCCGTGTTGTTCCTGGCGATAGGCTGCCTGCTGGTCGCGATAACGCAAGGCTTTCCACCAAAAACGATACTGATAAAAGAGGTTTGCCAACGCCAAAAGCGCTAACACGGCCAAGGGCCAAATAAGTTGAATGTCAATCTCCATAAAGGGGTGATGCCGGTGCAGGGTTCATTAACTTTGCACCGCAAAACTAATGAAATCTCATAGCTCGCACATACAATTTATTCCACAGATGTCATTTACCCTCGAAGTCCAAGACCCGCACAGCAAAGCCCGTGCAGGGGTGCTGCAAACCGATCACGGTCCCATCCCTACCCCCATCTTCATGCCAGTAGGCACCGCAGGTACAGTGAAAGCGGTTCACCAGCAAGAGCTGCGGCAAGAAATCGACGCTAAAATCATCCTCGGTAACACCTATCATTTGTATTTGCGACCAGGATTAGAGGTGATGCAGGCTGCCGGTGGATTGCATGGCTTTATGAATTGGGAAAGGCCTATACTTACCGATAGTGGCGGTTATCAGGTGTTTTCGCTGGCCGATCGCCGTAAAATCAAAGAAGAAGGAGCTACTTTTTCGAGTCACATCGACGGTAGCAAACACCTCTTTTCACCTGAGTACGTCATGGACATCCAGCGCGTAATAGGCGCCGACATTGTGATGGCTTTTGATGAATGTACCCCTTATCCTTGTGAAAAGGACTATGCTCGGAACAGCATGCACCTCACCCACCGGTGGCTCGACCGCTGTATCCAACATTTCGACAGTACGGAGCCGCTTTACGGCCACCACCAAAAACTTTTCCCCATTGTGCAGGGCAGCGTTTACCCCGATTTGCGCCAGCAATCGGCCGAGTACATCGCTTCTAAAAACCGAGAAGGTAATGCCATCGGAGGCTTAAGTGTGGGCGAGCCAGCCGAAGACATGTATGCCATGACCGACCTGGTAACCAATATCCTGCCTGCCGACAAGCCCCGCTACCTCATGGGCGTAGGCACCCCCGTCAACATCTTGGAGTGCATAGCCCTTGGCATCGATATGTTCGACTGCGTGATGCCTACCCGCAATGCCCGTAACGGCATGCTCTTTACCAGCGAGGGCTTTATCAACATCCGCAATAAAAAATGGCGCACTGATTTTTCGCCCATCGACCCGAAAAGCGATTTACAGGTAGATAGGGTACATAGCAAGGCCTATCTCGCACATTTGTTCATGGCCGGCGAGATGTTAGGCTCACAAATTGCCTCCCTCCACAACCTACACTTCTATCTTTGGCTCGTAAAAGAAGCCCGCAAGCACATCCTAGTTGGTGATTTTGCCAGCTGGAAAAATCAGATGGTGCCAAAGCTGCAAAACAGACTGTAAGCACGGCCAATTAAGTACAACGAGCCTAAGTGCTCTTCGAAAACCCCACATAAACTAAAAGAGGCTGTTCCCATTTGGAAACAGCCTCTTTTCATTTGAAGTAGATGCCCTAACGGCGAATCACTACTTGTCCATGCTGCACTTTATCGCGCAAGATAAAGCGGTAGTTATACACGCCTGAAGCATAACGCTCCGTTTTTACTTCATGGGTAGCACCGTTGCTGAGCTCAATCCACTCCGTATGAATAACTCGACCAAGGTTGTCTCGCAATTCTAACAAGCCGTTGCCTTCTTGACCACTGAAGTCAAACTTCACAAACTGGTCGGCTGGATTCGGATATACGCGGCTCAATAAATCTTGCACCTCATTCACACTAACATTCAGGTAATTCATACAAATGGTATCATTTGCGAGATTCGGGTCAGTTGCCGACTTGGTGAAGGCACACATGCCGATTGTTCCACCGATTAATGGCGTGAATGACTGCGCAAAAATATGGTGTACCGTATCGCCTGGCTGAATGGTTCTTGATACTACGTTGGCGTTGATTTCGACACCATTTACGGTGTAAGCCACGTCAAAGCCAGTAGCAGGAACGCCGCCATGGTTTTTCACAACCACTTTAACCGTGTGCGCTGAACCCAAAGTCAAGGCTCCTGGAGAAATCACCTGTGTAACGCCCACATCGGGAAGTGGTGCTAATACAAACACCGTCATGGTATCCGCAGCTGTACAACTAGCATCGTTTAAGCGATACTCATAATTGGTAGTTACAAGTGGACTTACTGTAGCGATTGGCAAGGTACTTGTAACAAGTGCACCTGTTGATAAATTGCGCCATTCAAAGCCAAAGCTTCCACCCAAACGCATATTCGGACGTTGCATCATCGAACCCGTATTGAGGGTGTTGGCACATACACCAGGAGCATCGGCCCGGTACCAATACGATGAATTGAAAGTTGTAGTGGTTTGATTGACAATACCATTGGTTGTGAAGGACGAATTTTGGAAACAAACCTCAACCACCAAATTGCTTACACCATTCCATAAAAATGGAGTAGAAAACGGATAGATGTTCCACCCCGCTGTATCCGTTACCGAAGGTGCGAAAAAGGCTTGCACCGTACCTGGCTGCCAAGCATTTAAGTCCGTTGCCGTAGTATGACCCAGCTTTATTTCAAAATCATTCAAAGGACTACCTGCAGGCTGATTTACGCTAAAGGCAATAGACCTCAACAAGCCTGGATTGATGCCTGAGGCGGATAGTTCCGATGCTAAAATCAAAAACTGATGGCGCGCGCCCCAATAAAAACCTCCATAAGGAGACGGATAACCAGTATTTGTATTTACAACCGTTCCTGTACCTATCGTTCCCACGAAAATACCTCCTGAACCTCTCAAAGTTGCTGATCCTCCTGCAGTGATGGTTGTATCATTGCCAGCATTTGGCTGCAGATACGCATCAACATAACCCAAAACACCAGAGGTATCTCTCAAACTTGCACTATCAACAGTTGTAACGAAATAGCTGATGCGTGTATTAGGACTACCTGCAGGGATGGTACCCACCCAGCGGTTGGTTGTTGTGTTGAGGGTCATTGGCGTAGTTAAAAACGCGCCAGTAGTTGTTAATCTGTAATGCAGTGTTGAAGAGGTTACCGGACTAAAGTTGAATACAGAAGCTGAAATAGTTCTCGGAGCAACAGCACAACCACTTGCCATTGTATCCACTGAGGTAATTACTGGATCTAGTGGCTGGAATACCCGGAAATCATCTACCGCGATACCATTTCGAAGAGTAGCGAAACCAGTGGTCACAAAAGCAATGCGGAAAATGACGCTATTTTGGCCAATCAAAGGCGCAATGCTATGCGCAACCTCCACATAACCACCAGAGCCGGGGAAAGTGGTGCTTCCTGCACTACCGCTCCAACCTTGTCGTGCTGGAGTTCCAGAGCCCGATAAAGTAGGGTTATTGTACCAATTCAGGATGCCAGAGGTAGTTGACCCCAACACCTGCCAGGTAGCACCTCCGTTTGTACTGAATTGCACATTGGCCCCACCGTCAAACTGACCCACTTCATACCACAGTTTGAAACGCACTTCCGGAGAAACCAATCCTGGACCACTTAAATCGAAACAAGGCGATTGGATGAAGCTGTTTTCATTCACCACATAGTTGCCTGTTAAATTGGTTGCCCAAGCCTTGGTACCTGATGCCGCTGCGTTGATAATGCTGGCAGCCGGCGTACCCAATGCCCATGTGCTATTGGTGCCACCCGCAAACCAGCCTGTGGCAGCACCTTCAAAATTCTCCAAATAAGGCAAAGTACTAATTACCGGATAATTCTGTACCACTTTCGTAGCACGGTCATTGGTAGTATCTCCATCATTATTAGCACTTGTAAAGGCACGAATGGTATAATTACCAACCGCACCTAAGTTCGCTGTTGTAGCAAAGGTGTAATTCAGCGAATCACCTGGCAACATGGTTGCTGCAATAGTAGCATTCACAGGCGTTCCGCCATTAACCGTGTAAGCAACAGGAATATTACTTTGTGAAACAGTACCAAAATTCACAACGCGAACACGTACCGAATCTGCTCCAGTTAAGCTACACCCACTGTTCGGCGCCAAAATACTCAATACACCCATATCCACTGGTGATGGTGTGAAAAGTCGGAAATTATCTACATCAAACCATACGTCAATGTTGGATAACTGCCGGAAACTTAGTCGCATAATTACTTGCTGACCAGCGTAGGCCGCCAAACTCACGCGCTTGGTAGCAAAGTCGCTACTGGTAACGTGGTTATTTCCATTGATCCAGTCAATCATAGAAAATGACACGCCACAGTTAGTAGATAACTCTATTTTAATCGTATCGGTTGGTGCCAAAACTGACGGCACACCAGGCCATGCCCAACCCGACCAGTTTGTTACTTTGTAATCAAAATCAAACACAGCACCTGTATCTAACGGCCCAACTATCGGGGTACGAATATTAGCGATATTAGATGCCCAAACATTTTTCCGCATACCACCTGTTTGACCAACACCAATGTTAATCGTCCAAGTCATGTCATGAACAATGTTTAAAGGCGCTGCAGTACCATTAAAAGCTTCTGCATAAGGTGTAGCCACTGGCTGTACCACGGTGAAATTCCGGGCATTGCTATTATTTAACTGATTTCCGTCGCTAGCAGCCACCAAATCCGCAGCAATGGCATGGGTTCCGCCATTGGTGAAATTGGCTATGGAAGTAACCAAATAGGTTCTCACACTGTCTACCAGCAAACTATCAGTATTGATGGTGATGCCAAAGGTTTGGGTGCTTGCACCGGTCACATTTACATTGATCACTGCATTATTAGTTGCAAAATTCCAAACCGATGTTCCCACGTTACGAACTCGCACCGAAATGGGCTGGTTAGGACCTGAACAAACGCCTTGGGTAATGATACCAATAACTGCTAAATCAAAAGGTGCAGGTGTAAACTCATAAGCACCAATATCAGGAGTTGTGGCACTGCGCTGTACGCCCAGAATATCTTGAGGAACTGACGCAAGGGGAGTACCCAAATTGTTTACACCACCTGAGGTTGGTATTGGTAAGCTTGTGGAAGTAAAACCTGGATTGGCAGAAATAGAAGCTGCATCTTGGCCAGAAGCAGTAGTCCAAGCCGCAACCGTAGGAAACAAAACGGGCCCATTACTATTTCTAATGAGGTTGTTGGCCATGGGCGCTGATGAGGTATTCGACAAATGGAAGTTGTTGTTGTTACTTGTTAGTACGTTTATGATCGAATCATTTGCGTACAAAGCCGCCACTGCATTAATGCCCAAGCCTGCGCCCGTGGCTACACCAACCACATGGTTATTAAACACCCTAACAGCATTCCATGCTGGAGGAAAGGCGGTGGTAATACCGCCGCCAATTACGTTTAACAAGCCATAGGTAGAAGTCGTTGGCATGTCTACCGTAATGTTGATCGTATTGTGATAAACATCTATGGCATCCCTTTGATTCACAGGATTGGTAGCAGTAGCGCTAAATGATGCACTTAAATTGATACCAAACACACTTGAAAAAGTGCTGATCGACACCACACTGCCCGAAATCACATTATTTACCACTTTATTGATTAAACCCAAACTATCATTGGGATTGGAAATCAAAATACCACCCGTCCCCAAGGTGCCCGTTACTTTATTACTTGAAACGTCTAAGCCAACAACGCGTGTGGCCGAAATTCCGTAGCCCGTATTTACAGCAGCAGCATTTTGTAGATCGTTTCCAGAAACAACGGCGAGCGATTGATTCAAAAGCGTAATGCCGTTTCTAAAATTATTGATGGTATTAGCTATAACGTTATTGAACTCCTCGTAATTACTGTTCGCTGTGGGTCCTGTCAGAAAAATAGAGTTCCAAAAGCCGGTGAACGAATTGCCCGTAATTAAAGCAGAACTGCCATTATCAATCCGAATACCATTGCTATTTCCACTAACGTTGGTCAAAGGAATGGTTTCGTTAAAAATACATGAAAGTACTGTCAGGTTATCGACGTTCGTAGCAAGTAAATTTGCAAAGATACCAGTGGCTTGATTCTGCGTTCTACGGAACGTGAGGGCATTGAAGGTTACCCCCTGAATATTGGTTAGCGCAAAAATGGTTTTGTTCGCAACAGCAGCGGTGGTGTCGTGTATCAACACAACATCGCTGGCAGTACCTGTAGTACTGGTAATGGTGATCTGATTTGTGATGGAGGCTCCAATGATTGGCCCCATGGTGTAACTGCCATAATAAGTTCCTGGCTCAATAGCCAAGGTAACGCTTCCTGAAATACCACCACACGACAAGGCTGAAATAGCTGCTGCTATGGAAGGATAAGTTGCGGTTGGACTAGCGCCTATAGTATACAAACCAGAAGGGAGACTGATGCAACGCGTTGAAACCAAAGTATCATTGGCAGTATTGAGGTCGGCCCCTAAGCCATTCGCATTCGTAAACCACGTGCGAATGGTAAAAGTACCATTAAGCGGCAGGTTGAAGGGAGTAGCAAAGGTGTGTGTCGCATTTTGTCCTTGCAAAATAGAACCAGACCAAGTTTCTGTAACTGGTGGATTGTTGCCAATCTGATAACCAACGGTACCGGTCAATACTGGATCTGCTCTAAAATTGCCAATGTTTACAACAACCTGACTAGAAGAACCGCCTACCAAAGGCGCAGCCGGGGATACCAAAGATGAAATGCCAGCATCCAATCCAGTTGCAGCCAAAACATTTAAGGTATAGTCTTCGGTTTCTCCCCAAGTAAAGGTACCACATGAAGTGAATGAGGTAGGTACTGAAGTTTCGTTCATCACCACCCGCAAACGCTTCGCGCCCGGGGTAATGCCAAATGGCACAACAAAAGTATGGGTAAAAGCTTCGGAGGGCACAGCAGCCGTAGGGCCTAAGGTAGCAATCGAATCGATGGCCTGATTGAAATTGCCATCATTATCCCAATCTACAAAAATCTTGAACGTTCTCGTAAATATTCCGCCACAGGTGCCCGAAACCACGCGAATGGGGTAACTTGACCCTTGAATCACGGTACCAATGAGCGCCGTGTTGTCTGTATACGTTTCGCAGCTGCTTGCAGAACTGCCACTTACAATTCCTGCAACAATTACACTGTCGATCTTTGAGTCGGCAGTGGAAGTTGCACCAGAGGGGCAGTAAGTTTGTGCCGAAACACTACTTAGGCCTCCCGCAAGTAGAACAAACAAGAAAAATTTAAGTAATACTGAATTCATACAACAAGTTTTAAGGAACTTCAATAATACCTAATCTAATTTTAACTTGCAAGTCAATTACATTAGAATCTCAATTATTTAACATAAATCTCAACCGATCTCCCCGGTATAAAGTATCTAATTTACCGGCATGCCAAACAGGGTGGCCATTCACCAAGGTAGTCAATATGTTATGAGAAAAAGTAACGCCTTCGAGTGGCGACCAGCCGCATTTGTACAAAATATTTTGTTTAGTGACTGTATAGGGCGATTTACCCACCAACACCAGGTCCGCCTGATAGCCCTCCCGTACAAAGCCACGGTTTTCGATTCGGAACAATTCAGCAACGGCATGACTCATTTTACGCACCACCTGCTCGTGCTTAATTTTTCCTTGCTCGGCCAACTCAAACATGGCTTGAATGCTATGTTGTATCAAAGGCCCGCCACTCGGTGCCTGCAAATAAGGCAATTGCTTCTCAGTCAAGGTATGTGGCGCATGGTCGGTGGCAATCACATCAATGCGACCGTCGATAACGGCTTGTAAGATGGCATCACGGTCGCTGGCTGATTTAACCGCCGGATTCCATTTAATAAAGTTCCCCCGCTGTTCATAATCCTCCTCGCTAAACCACAAATGGTGAATACATGCCTCCGCAGTGATTTTTTTATCCTTTAAAGGAATATCGTTTTTAAATAAGTCCAACTCCTCGGCAGTACTAATGTGTAAAACATGGATGCGCGTACCATACTGCTTGGCCAAAGCCACCGCCTTCGAACTCGACGCATAACAAGCCTCGCGATGGCGGATTTGGGGATGGTGCATAGCCGTCAAGCCCGCTTCCCCATACTGCGCAATCATTTCCAACTGCCGGGCTTTGATCATAGGGTCATCCTCACAATGCAAGGCAATGAGTGCAGGAACATGCTTAAATACAGCATGCAGTTCTTCTTCATTGTCGACCAACATATTGCCGGTACTGCTCCCCATGAATATTTTTACCCCACACACCTTACTGTAGTCTACCTTGAGTAACTCTGCTAAATTATCATTGGTAGTACCCATGAAAAAGGAATAATTGGCTGCCGAAACTTCCGCCGCCCGCGCATACTTTTGCTCCAGCAACTCCACTGTGGTGGCGCCAGGAACCGTATTTGGCATCTCCATATAACTGGTTACCCCACCAACCACCGCCGCCCGTGATTCGGTAAGGAGCTCCCCTTTGTGCGTCAAGCCCGGTTCGCGGAAATGGACCTGGTCATCGATGGCACCAGGAATCAAATAAGCCCCTTTCGCATCGATGGTTAAGTCGGCCACACGATCTCGCCCGAGGGCATCAATGTTCCAAATTTTGCCGTCACGAACAAAAACATTGCCTTCAAACACACTTTCTTCGTTAATTATGGTCGCGTTGCGTATAGATATCGTTTTCATCTGCTATATTGGTGTTTGAACATTATTCCTGAAACCTTAATACGTTTGTATTTTAACAAATTTACACGCTACATGAAGAAATTGCTAGCTATTTTCAGTCTGCTTTTAATCAGCGGTCTCTCTTCCGCCCAAATGAGTAGTATTGAGCCTGTTTTACGCGAAAGACTCACCAATTCTGCCAATGCCGAAACCTTTTACCGCGTTCGTATTTTGTTGGCCGACCGCGTAAATGTTGACTCGCTCGGCCGGGTGTTCGACCTCCAAAAGACACCTTTTAACGAACGGGTACGCCTAACCACCAGTCTCCTTACAACCAAGGCAGAAGCCACACAACCCGCTTGGATTTCAAAAATCGAGCAATTGGAACGTGAATTGCCCAATCATCTAAAATTCATAACCCCCTACTGGATAACCAATTTGCTGGTAATTGAAGCCAAGCCCGCCTTGATTTTGGCATTGGTAAATAGCACCCATGGCATCGAAGCATTGGAGGAGGATATGGACCAGTACCACGTAATCGATCCCGTGGTAGAATCGCCCAATAGCCCAAACGCTCCCAATGGCACCGAAATTGGCTTGCGAGTGGTAAGAGCCCCAGCACTCTGGGCCAGAGATTACACCGGTCGTGGCCGCCTAGGCATGAACAGCGACAATGGCGTTACCCTTCAACATCCCAGCTTCAGCAGTAGATGGCGCGGCAATTTTGTACCCGCTAGCCATGCTTGGTATGGACCCGGAACCACTCCTAATGCCTGCGACAACAATAACCACCACGGTACACACGTCATGGGCACCATGGTAGGACTGCAACTGAACACCTTCGATACCATTGGACTGGCTTTTAACGCCCAATGGATTGCTGCTGGATCGCTTTGCGCTGGTTCTGGCGGCACCACAGGGGCCTTTCAATGGGCGCTCAATCCCGACGGCAACCTCAACACCTGGACCGACGTACCAGATGTGATTAACAACAGCTGGGGAGGGTCACAAGGTGTTTCACAATGCAACAGCACCGTTGTTCCTGTTTTAAACGCCCTCGAGGCAGCAGGCGTTGCAGTAGTATTTTCGGCTGGCAACAGCGGCCCTGGCATCTCCACCATCACTTCTCCAAAAAACGTCAATACTAACGAAGTGAACGTATTTTGTACCGGCAATATAGAAGGTGCAGTGCCTGGATTTCCCATAGCGAACAGCTCCAGCCGCGGTCCATCTATATGCATCAACCCCAATCCCGAACTTAACATCAAGCCCGAAGTAGTGGCACCTGGCACCAATGTGCGTTCCGCCAGCGGTACATCAGGCTATGCCAGTCTCACCGGCACCTCCATGGCCGCTCCCCACGTGGCTGGTGCTGTTTTATTATTGAAAGAAGCATTCCCGTATTTGCCGGGAAGCGATATCCTACGAGCCATTTACTATTCGGCAACCGACCTTGGAGACCCGGGCGAAGACAATGTTTACGGCAATGGCCTGATGAATTTAGACGCCGCTTTTAACTACTTATTAGCACAAAACCACCTCCCCGCTCGCCCAAATTACGGCCCTGTGAATGTGCGCGCCCAAGCCCTGGTGGCGCCCGAAAGCATCGTTTGCGGCGACAGCATTAGCCCACGAATCAGCTTTATCAATTTAGGTGACTCCACCATCAGACAAGCAACCATCTCCTATCGAATGGGGAATAGTGGTCCATTTACATCATTTAGCTGGACTGGCCAACTGGCCACCGACCAAGCAGATACCTTGCAGCTTCCAACCATGGCCTTCCCAGCTGGCAGCCCGAGCATCACCTTTAGCTTCCGCATTATGCTAGACAGTGCGCTTGCTGAAATCGACACCTTCGACAACCAACTCAGCCGTATTATTTTTAAACGCGGCCTTGTCAATCCACCCCTAATCGAAGGATTCGAAGCCCCCAATTTGTCCCAGTCGCAACTCTTCGCCCTTAATCCCGATGGCAAAGTAGGCTGGAGTGTAACTGCCACAAGCGGTAGGCCGCGAGGCAGCCGCTCCGCTTTTATCGACTTTTTCAACTACCCCGACCTAAATGCGCGCGACTACCTCGAAACACAGCGGTTCACAGCCCCTAGCAGCGGTTTGTTTCAAGTAAGATTCGGCGTTGCCTATGCGCAAAAGAACAGCAATAGCCAAGATGGCCTCCGGATATCGGTAAGCACCGATTGCGGGCAGCAGTGGACAACCGTTTATAGCAAGCGCGGCGACAGCTTGGCCACCACCCTTCCGCAAACCACCGCCTTTACCGCGGTTAATCCTGCCCATTGGCGTCAAGAACTTATCGACTTGAGTGCATACCTCGGAAGTGGCGATATTGTATTGCGTTTCGAAGCCATTAACGACCATGGCAACAACCTCTACCTCGACGACATTCAATTACTTGTTAGCAATATGAAACCCTTGGTTAGCTTCAACTTCCATTTGCAAGCTGGCTGTGATACCGTAGATGTTGCCTTTCAATCGTCTATTTTTAATGCCGATAGCATTCGTTGGAACTTCGGTACTACCTTAACAGATACCCTCCCCAATCCTAGTCTACGCCTTGCAACAGGAAGCTATTTGGTGCGATTGATTGGCTACAACAGCTTAGGCAGCGATACTTTTGCACTCACTGTAAACATCCCAAACGCACCGCGTGCCGACTTCCGATTACTCAACAGCACCATCAATGCGGGTAACAACCTCCCCTTGATTAACCTCAGCCAGTTTGCCTCCAACTTCGTTTGGGATTTTGGAGATGGGACCACGGCCACAGGCTTTGCACCTACCAAATCCTACAACCAGCAAGGCACATACACCATTAAGCTGTATGCCAGCAATGCTAGCTGCACCGATACCTTTGTGCTGGCCGATGCAGTGACCATCATTCAAGGCGTAAGCGTGCAGGAATTGGCAGCGGCGCAAATCAAACTCTACCCCAATCCCGCCCAAACTGCCATTCAAGTGGCCTGGGGGGATTTAGAGGTGGATCAAATAGTGTTGAGAAATACGGTAGGACAAGAACTCGCTCGCTTCTCGCCTACGCAAGAAAACAATTCTGAACTGCTGCAACTAGGCCAATGGCCTACCGGCATTTACCTATTGCAGCTGCAAGGACGCAACTTCAATGTAGTAAAACGCTTTGTGAAGCAATAAAAAAGCACCTATAACAACCAAAGGCCGGAAACTAAGTCCGGCCTTTGCTGTTTAACAAGCATGCATCCCCCCAAAAAAATTGCCGTCATAGGCTCAGGCATGGCCGGATTAACGGTGGCCAGTTTGCTCGCCCGCGACGGCGCCCAAGTCACCCTGTACGAGCAAAACTGGATGATCGGCGGCTGCAGCAGCAGCTATTGGCGCAAAGGCTTTTGGTTTGAAACTGGCGCCACCACCTTGGTTGGACTGGATGCAGGCATGCCCTTGCACCGGCTGTTGCAGGAAACGGGCATCGACTTGCAAGCCCAAAAGCTGGAAACCCCCATGCAGGTGCTGTTTAATGGCCGAACCATTACCCGCTATCAAAATTTGGAGGCATGGATTGCAGAGGCAGAAAAGCATTTTGGGGTGGCGGGACAAAGGGCTTTTTGGGAGGAATGTTACCGCATTAGCTTACAGGTTTGGGGCATTTCGAGTCAACAGCTGGCTTTTCCACCCCAAAATTTAGCAGATTTGTTGAGCTTGGCCAAGGGCTTTGCCCCGCAGCAACTGGCTGCTTTGCCTGCTGCTTTTTCAACGGTAGCAGATTTATTACGGAAACATGGCTTACACGGGCACAGCGATTTTGTAGCTTTTGTAGACGAGCAGCTCATGATTACTGCCCAAAACACCCATCCAGAAGTCAACATGCTCTTTGGCGCTACAGCTCTCTGTTACACCAACTTCGGCAACTTCTACATGCCCGGCGGTCTGCGCCAACTCGTGGCGCCCTTTGCTCAATACATCGAGCAACGCGCTGGCGAAATCCGCTTGCGCACCGCTGTACACGCCATCACCCCCCTCCCTGGCGGGGTCACCATCGAAACCGCCCAATCTTCCGACACCTACAGCGCGGTGGTGTCGGCCATCCCACTCAACAACCTGGCTGAACTGCTCCCCCCGGGCCGCGAAAAAACCACCGTCCAAAGCAAACTACTGCCCTCCGAAAAACTGAGCAGCGCCCTGCAATTGGGCATTGGGTTTACGCCCCACCGGCAGTACGACTGTCTGCACTACCAAATCCACTTGCCCGAGGCACTGCCCGGCCTCCCCAGCAAAAGTATTTTCCTATCTCTCCACCCGGCTAGTGACACCGAACGCGCACCGGAAGGACAAATGGCTGCCTCGGTTAGCACCCACTGGCACGACCCAGCGCACAGTCTCATCGAAAACCGCGAAGCACTCGAACAAGCTGTATTAGACACGCTAGAAACAGAGAATCTCATTTTAAAAGCCAACATCGTGTATTTGCACAGCTCCGGTCCCGCCAGCTGGGCCAAATGGACCGGCCGAAAATGGGGTTTCGTGGGCGGCTACCCACAGTACAAAGCCATTAAACCTTGGCAAATGATGGGGGCACGCCTCAAAAAAGGTCAATTATATGTATGTGGCGATGCCACTTACCCAGGACAGGGCATCCCGGGTGTAGTGCTCAGCGGCCTCACCGCCCACCACAAAATGAAACTCGATGGCGTGATTTAACCCTTGAGCTGGTAGCGCACGCCGAGGGTAATCAAATTGTTAAAGGCCCCCTGTTGTAAAACCGCAAAAAACGGCACCCTTGGGCCGCCTGGGTCTACCGAAAACATGCTGTAACTAAACCGCCCAAAAACTTCCAAATCCTTCATCAATTCATAGGAAGTGCCAAAATGCATGGCCGCTTCAAAATTGGTAAAATTGGTGTTGAGTAAATTTAAACGTGGGTCCCGATAGTTAAAAGCCATCAAATAATTGATCCCTACACCAGCATGAAAATGCCAAGCGTCGGTATATTTATAATGTACGGTTACTGGTATATCAATGTAATGCATGCTCAAACGCAGCCAAGGACCGTCATCCAAAGTTTCGGGCCGCACCACCCGCTGACTCCCCTTGCCGCTGTACACAATCTCAAACTGCCAAAAAAAGGCATCATTGATCTCACGTGCCACATACAAGCCGCCATACAAGCCAGGTTTATTGTACCCACCCATACCGTCGCCATCGAGTTGGGCGCCATTTACGCCGAACACGGCACCAGCTTTAAAGTCTTGCGCTTGGGCAAAACTAGCCAGCAATAAAAAAGGGATGACCCACCATTTGCGCATCATCCCCCAATATACTGATAAATGTTTTTAGAGCAGCTCTGTCAAACGTTTTACCGCCAATTTTAAGTGCCCTTCATCAATCATTTCGGCCATATGGCCGTCGTTGAGCGATTCGTTGCGACTATGGGCCGTAAAAAGTTTACGCAGCGTTTCCAAATCCGACTTGGCTAAAAGCTCAGGCTTGGCAATCAATTGCTCCGCTTGCTTCCCAAAAGCCATCCAGTCGAATTCGTAAATAAAATCGGTGTTGCGCATTAAATCGAGCATGCCAAACAACAAATCGTCGTATCGAAACACCACCAATTCTTCGAACTGCTGCTTTTCGTACCATACTTCTTTGGCCATCAATTGTACGGCATAGGCGCGCAACTGACCAGCATCGGCCGATTTGATGCTAAAACTCATGCCTGTGCTGTTGGCCCCCCAAAGGTCATCGGCAAACCGCCAGGATGATCATTGGTTTCAATTTCGCCATGCACCTGCTCAAACTTGCTCACATTGTCGGCCAAAGCCGCCAACAAACGCTTGGCGTGGTGTGGGGTAAGAATAATGCGTGATTTTACGCGGGCCTTCGGCACGCCGGGCATCATGCGCACAAAATCAATCACAAATTCGGCATTCGAATGGGTGATGATGGCTAAGTTGCTATAAACACCGTCAGCTACGTCCTCGCCGAGCTCGATGTTGATTTGATTGGGATCTGGTTGATTTGACATAAAGGCAAAAATAAGGAAAAGGGAGAACGGTTGCCCGTCTCCCTTCCCAGTTAAAAAAACACTATTTGAAATTAGTCGATGGTCTCTGTATCGAGTGCCTTCGAAGCCATGAGCTTCTCGTACTCTTCACGTGAGCCAACTACGATTTTTTCGTAATGACGAAGACCAGTACCGGCAGGGATCAAGTGACCTACGATCACGTTTTCCTTCAAGCCAGCCAAATCATCAATCTTACCTGCAATCGCAGCTTCGTTCAACACCTTGGTAGTTTCCTGGAAAGATGCAGCCGATATAAAGCTACGTGTTCCGAGCGACGCACGTGTGATACCCTGGAGCATGCTCTGCGAAGTAGCAGGCATTGCCTCTTGGTACTGCACCTGTGCCAGGTCCTTGCGCTTGAGCATTGAGTTCTCATCGCGTAACTTACGTAAAGAAGCCAGCTGGCCTACACGCATATTACTTGAATCACCCGCATCGGTAACAATCATCTTGTCGTAAATCCAGTTGTTCATCTCCATGAACTCCAGCTTGTCAGCCACTTCCTGCTCGAGGAAAGTAGTATTACCTGGGTCAATGATCACAACCTTCTGCATCATCTGACGCACAATTACTTCAAAATGCTTGTCGTTGATTTTCACACCCTGCAAGCGGTAAACTTCCTGGATGTTGTTTACGAGGTATTCCTGCACCGCACCTGGACCTTTGATCGACAAGATCGCAGCCGGGGTAATGGCACCATCCGAAAGGGCATCACCAGCTTTCACAAAGTCACCATCCTGAACCAGGATGTGCTTGCTCAACGGAACGAGGTACTTCTTGATTTGGCCATCGCGTGATTCTACCTGGATTTCACGGTTACCGCGCTTTACGCCGCCGAAGCTTACCACACCGTCGATCTCAGACACAACAGCCGGATTCGATGGGTTACGAGCTTCAAACAATTCGGTAACACGTGGTAAACCACCGGTGATGTCACGGGTTTTGGTTGTTGAACGCGGGATTTTAGCGATTACTTGACCAGGAATTACAGTTGCCTTTTCATCCACCGAAATGTGCGCTCCTACTGGTAGGTTGTACGTACGGAGGTTGTCGCCCTTGCTATTCACGATACGGATAGCCGGGTTACGGGTCTTGTCCTTGGTTTCAATAATCACTTTCTCTTTGTGCCCGGTCTGCTCATCCGACTCCTCGCGGAAGGTCATGCCTTCAACAATGTGTTCGAAATCAGCCTTACCGTCAAATTCAGAGATGATAACAGCGTTGTATGGGTCCCATACGCAAATCTTATCTCCCTTATTGATCATATCACCTGGCTTCACCGACAATACGGCTCCATATGGCAATACGTTGGTCATCAAAGCTTGCTTGGTTTCTGGATGTGAGATGCGAATTTCACCTGAACGAGATACAACTACGTTCATCGGCGTTTCACCACCTTTATACACTACCGTACGTACTTCGTCAAATTCAACCAATCCACCAAACTTGGCAACTAATTGAGATTCGGTTGCTACGTTACCGGCAACACCACCCACGTGGAAGGTACGGAGGGTCAACTGCGTACCTGGTTCACCAATCGACTGTGCAGCAATTACACCAACCGCTTCACCCATTTGTACCATTTTATTGGTAGCCAGGTTACGGCCATAGCATTTCGCACAAACACCAATCTTCGACTCACACGTCAATACCGAACGTATTTCTACGCTGTCGATTGGCGAAGCATCAATTACATTGGCAATGTCTTCGGTAATTTCTTCACCCGCTGCAACAATGAGCTCTTTGGTCAAAGGATTGATCAAATCGTTCAAAACCACGCGACCTACAATACGCTCGTTGAGTGACTCAACAATGTCTTCGTTGTCTTTGAGGGCTGAAGTTTCAATACCACGCAAGGTACCACAATCGCTTTCGGTGATTACAACATCCTGCGCCACGTCATGCAAACGACGGGTCAAATAACCGGCGTCGGCTGTTTTCAAGGCCGTATCGGCCAAACCTTTACGGGCACCGTGGGTAGAAATGAAGTACTCGAGTACTGATAAACCTTCCTTAAAGTTCGATAAAATCGGGTTTTCGATGATCTCGCCAGCACCACCGCTTTTCTGCGGCTTGGCCATCAAACCACGCATACCACCCAACTGACGAATCTGCTCTTTCGAACCACGCGCACCTGAGTCCAACATCATGTACACCGAGTTGAAGCCTTGTTTGTCGGCAGCAATCTCGCGCATCAAAGTATCCGTAATACGGCTGTTGATACGTGTCCAAATGTCAATTACCTGGTTATAACGCTCGTTGTTGGTGATGAAGCCCATGTTGTAATTGTTGGTTACCTCATTCACTTCTTTCTGCGCTTCGGCCAGCAAGGTTACCTTGTTGTCAGGAATCATTACGTCGTTTAAGTTAAACGACAATCCTCCCTGGAAGGCCATGCGGAAACCGAGGTTCTTGATATCATCCAAAAACTTGGCTGTAGTCGGCAAATCGGTCCAACGAACAATCTCTCCAATGAGGTCACGAAGACTCTTCTTGGTCAATAATTCGTTTACAAAGCCAATCGCAGCTGGCGCCACTTGGTTAAACATGATACGACCTACAGTCGTGTCAATCACCTTGGTGCTCAATGTATTGGTTTCTTTGTCACGCACTTGCGTTCTTACTTTCACCCAAGCGTGCAAAGCTACCTTACCATCGTTGTAAGCAATAATCGCTTCTTCAGATGAATAAAAAGTGAGGCCTTCGCCTTTTACTTTCACTTCTGGAGTGCTCTTACGACCTTTGGTGATGTAGTACAAGCCCAATACCATGTCCTGTGAAGGAACGGTAATTGGTGAACCATTGGCCGGGTTGAGGATGTTGTGCGACGACAACATCAACATCTGCGCCTCGAGTACAGCTGCATGACCAAGCGGTACGTGTACCGCCATCTGGTCACCGTCAAAGTCGGCGTTGAAGGCCGTACACACCAATGGGTGCAACTGAATGGCCTTGCCTTCGATCATCTTCGGCTGGAATGCCTGGATACCCAAACGGTGGAGGGTTGGGGCACGGTTGAGGAGCACTGGGTGACCCTTCATTACGTTCTCCAAAATGTCCCATACTACGGGGTCCTTGCGGTCTACAATCTTTTTGGCAGACTTCACGGTCTTTACAATACCGCGCTCAATCATCTTACGGATGATAAACGGCTTGAAAAGCTCGGCAGCCATGTCCTTCGGCAAACCACACTCGTGCAGCTTGAGCTCTGGACCAACAACAATTACCGAACGACCTGAATAGTCTACACGCTTACCGAGCAAGTTCTGACGGAAACGACCCTGCTTACCTTTGAGCATATCACTCAATGATTTGAGGGCACGGTTGCCATCGGCTTTTACGGCATTTACTTTACGGCTGTTGTCAAACAACGAGTCAACCGACTCTTGCAACATCCGCTTTTCGTTGCGCAAAATCACGTCTGGAGCTTTGATCTCGATCAAACGCTTCAAACGGTTGTTGCGGATGATTACCCGACGATACAAATCGTTCAAGTCGGAAGTCGCAAAACGACCACCCTCCAACGGAACTAACGGACGCAGTTCAGGTGGAATAACAGGAACCATTTTCACGATCATCCACTCCGGACGGTTCACCATGTGCTGGTTGGCACCACGGAAAGCTTCTACAATCTTCAAACGCTTGAGCGCTTCGCTCTTACGCTGCTGTGAAGTTTCTGTAGCCGCTTGGTGACGGAGTTGGTACGAAAGCTCGTCGAGGTCGATGCGCGACAACAAATCGTGCAGGGCATCGGCACCCATTTTGGCAATGAATTTATTTGGATCGGTTTCTTCCAAATACTGGTTTTCACGCGGCAAAGAATCGATGATGTCCAAATATTCTTCCTCAGTGAGGAAGTCCATTTTGCGAATACCATCAGCCTCTTTCAAACCAGCTTGAATCACGACATAGCGCTCATAATAAATGATCATGTCGAGCTTTTTGGTAGGCAAGCCTAACAAATAACCGATTTTGTTTGGCAACGAACGGAAGTACCAAATGTGCGCAACAGGCACCACCAATTTGATGTGGCCCATGCGCTCACGACGCACTTTCTTTTCGGTAACCTCTACACCACAACGGTCACAAACAATACCCTTATAACGGATACGCTTGTATTTGCCGCAATGACATTCGTAGTCCTTGGTAGGACCAAAAATGCGCTCGCAGAACAAACCGCCCATCTCCGGCTTATACGTCCGGTAGTTGATGGTTTCGGGCTTGGTTACTTCGCCGTAAGAGCGGTCGAGAATGGTTTCAGGAGAAGCCAATCCGATCCGGATCTTGGTGAAGTTGCTTTTAATTTTAAACTCTTTCTTAAATGACATAAGAGTGAACCTCCGATTAGTCTAATGAAACATCTAAACACAATCCACGTAACTCGTGCAGCAATACGTTGAACGATTCTGGCAAGCCTGGCATAGGCAGGTTGTCGCCTTTCACAATCGCTTCGTACGTTTTAGCACGGCCTACAATATCGTCCGACTTCACAGTCAATATTTCTTGCAAGATGTTGGCAGCACCGAATGCTTCAAGTGCCCACACTTCCATCTCACCGAAACGCTGACCACCAAACTGTGCCTTACCACCCAACGGCTGCTGGGTAATGAGCGAGTATGGTCCGATTGAACGGGCGTGCATCTTGTCATCCACCATGTGTCCGAGTTTCAGCATGTAAATCACACCTACAGTCGTCTTCTGGTCGAACGGCTGGCCACTTTGGCCATCGTACAATTGTGCACCACCCAATTCCGGAATGCCGGCCTTGATTGTGTAATCACGCACTTCTTCGTAGCTCGCACCGTCGAAAATTGGGGTCGCGAATTTCACGCCCAACTCCTTACCTGCCCAAGCCAACACCGATTCGTAAATCTGTCCCAAGTTCATACGTGATGGTACGCCCAAAGGATTCAATACGATGTCAACCGGTGTGCCGTCGGCTAAGAATGGCATGTCTTCGTCGCGTACAATACGGGCAACAATACCCTTGTTACCGTGACGACCGGCCATCTTATCACCCACACGCAACTTACGTTTTTGTGCTACATATACTTTTGCCAAACGCAAAATGCCTGATGGCAGCTCATCACCCACTTGGATGGCGAACTTCTTACGCTTCGCATCGCCCATGAGCTCAGAAAGTCTGATTTGGTAGTTCTTGAGCATGATTTTAGTCAACTCATTCTTCTCCTTATCAACAATCCAACCATCTGGGTTTACGTTGTTAAAGTCGATTTCAGTCAACACCTTGCGGGTAAACTTCACGCCTTTAGCAACCACTTCTTCTTTGTAAGTATTGTAAACACCCTGTGAAACTTTGCCTTCCACGATGCTCAACAATTTGTCGATCAACACTTCACGCAAGGCACCTACTTCGCGGTTGTACTGGGCATCGATTTTTTCAACCAATACTTTTTCTTCCTGCTTGGCAAGCTTGTCCTTTTTCACACGAGAGAACAACTTCTTATCAATTACCACACCCGTCATGCTCGGTGGCACGCGCAAGGACGCATCTTTCACATCACCGGCTTTATCACCGAAGATCGCACGAAGGAGTTTTTCTTCCGGAGAAGGATCACTCTCGCCTTTCGGGGTGATTTTACCAATGAGGATGTCGCCTTCACGAACGTGCGCGCCCACCCGGATGATGCCGTGCTCGTCGAGGTCCTTGGTGGCCTCTTCGCTTACGTTCGGGATATCTGCAGTTAATTCTTCCTCACCACGCTTGGTGTCACGCACCTGAAGCTCGAACTCCTCAATGTGAATCGAGGTGTACCAGTCTTCACGTACCACACGCTCCGAAATCACGATGGCATCCTCGAAGTTGTAACCCTGCCATGGCATGAAAGCCACTTTGAGGTTTCTTCCGAGGGCCAATTCGCCCTTCTGGGTAGCATAGCCTTCTACCAAAATATCACCCTTCTTCACCTCCTGACCCTTCTTAACGATGGGCTTGTGGTTGATGCTGGTGTATTGGTTGGTTTTGCGGAATTTGGTCAAGTTGTAAGTCTTGGCATCGCCTTCAAAGCTGGCCAAAACATCATCATCGCTGCGGTTGTAGCGAATGGTGATCGTACGCGCATCCACATATTCTACCACGCCATCGCCTTCAGCCGTTAACATGGCACGCGAGTCGCGGGCAATGCGGCCTTCTAAGCCAGTACCCACAATTGGCGCCTCAGGACGCAACAGTGGTACGGCCTGACGTTGCATGTTCGAACCCATCAAGGCACGGTTGGCATCGTCATGCTCCAAGAATGGAATCAACGAAGCGGCAATACCCACAATCTGGTTCGGAGCAACGTCCATGAATTGTACATCACCTGGTTGTACAATTGGGAAGTCACCCTGCAAACGACATTTTACCAAATCACGGGTAAAGTTGCCTTTTACATCCAAAGGCGCGTTGGCCTGGGCAATGATGCGATCGTCTTCGTCTTCTGCACTTAAGAAAATCACGTCTTTCTCCACTTCTACGCGACCATTGTCGACCGTACGGTAAGGGGTTTCGATGAAGCCCATGCCGTTGATCTTGGCGTGTACGCAAAGTGAGGAGATCAAACCGATGTTCGGACCTTCCGGTGTTTCGATGGTACACAAACGCCCGTAGTGGGTGTAGTGTACGTCACGCACCTCAAAGCCTGCACGTTCGCGAGATAGACCACCGGGTCCGAGTGCCGACAAACGACGCTTGTGCGTAATTTCCGCCAAAGGATTGGTTTGGTCCATGAACTGGCTCAATTGGTTGGTACCAAAGAAGCTGTTGATCACTGAACTCAAAGTACGTGCGTTGATCAAATCGGTTGGTGTAAATACCTCGTTGTCGCGGATGTTCATGCGCTCACGGATGGTACGGGCCATACGGGCCAAACCAACGCCGAACTGGGCATACAACTGCTCTCCTACGGTACGAACACGACGGTTGCTCAAGTGGTCAATATCATCCACGTCGGCCTTAGAGTTCGACAATTGAATGAGATACTTCACAATCGCAATGATGTCTTCTTTAGTCAATACGCGCACATCGCTGCTGGTAGTCATGCCCAGTTTGCGGTTGATGCGGTAACGACCTACTTCACCAAGGTCATAACGCTTATCAGAGAAGAACAACTTCTCGATGATCTGGCGCGCAGATTCTTCATCTGGTGGCTCAGCGTTACGCAATTGGCGATAGATATGCTCGAGGGCTTCTTTTTCTGAGTTAGAAGTGTCCTTCTGCAAAGTATTGTAGATGATCGAATAGTCGCCGTGCAAGTTCTCATCCTTGTGCATGATGATGCTCTTCACTCCTGCGTCTACGATCAGATCAATCATTTCATCTTCGAGGATGGTGTCACGCTCTAAAATGATTTCGTTTCTGTTGATAGAAACTACTTCACCGGTGTCTTCATCTACGAAATCTTCCACCCAGGTTTTCAAAACACGGGCAGCTAAACGACGTCCAACTACTTTCTTTAAACCAGTCTTGCTCACTTTGATCTCGTCGGCCAAGTCGAAAATGTTCAGGATGTCTTTATCCGAATCAAATCCAATGGCACGCAACAAAGTGGTTACCGGAAATTTCTTTTTACGGTCGATGTAAGCATACATCACGTTGTTCACGTCTGTAGCAAACTCAATCCAAGAACCTTTGAAAGGGATGATTCGCGCAGAGTACAACTTCGAACCGTTGCTGTGCACAGTTTGTCCAAAGAACACGCCCGGTGAACGGTGCAATTGCGATACAATTACGCGCTCCGCGCCATTGATCACAAAGGTGCCCTTAGGGGTCATGTATGGAATGGTACCGAGGTACACATCTTGCACAATCGTTTCGAAGTCCTCATGCTCCTCATCGTTACACGACAAGCGCAGTTTCGCCTTCAAGGGTACTGAATAGGTCAGACCTCTTTCGATACATTCCTCAATGGTGTATCTGGGTGGATCCACGAAATAATCGAGGAATTCCAATACGAAGTTGTTCCGGGCATCGGTAATCGGGAAGTTCTCCGCGAATACCTTGTACAGACCTTCGTTAGTGCGGTTCTCCGCAAGCGTTTCCAACTGGAAAAAGTCCTGGAACGACTTAATTTGAACTTCCAGGAAATCGGGATAGTCGATGGTCGAGTTAATCGACGCGAATGTTATTCTACCCTCTGGTGTGATGTTGGCTGCCAAAGATTAGTTGTTTATGTTAAACACCGTGATCACAAATACAAATAGCCGTAGGCCTGACACCTGATATAACAGGTGCAGGCCTACAGCACAGAATGCTGGTTGCAAGTAATTACTTGATCTCAACCTCAGCGCCCGCTTCTTCAAGCTTAGCTTTCAAAGCCTCAGCTTCGTCTTTAGGGCACTTCTCTTTGAGTGGCTTAGGAGCCGCGTCTACCAATTCTTTAGCTTCTTTCAAGCCCAAACCAGTAAGGTCCTTCACCAATTTCACGATGTTCAATTTCTGAGCACCAGCGCTCTTCAAAATTACGTCAAACTCAGTTTGAACAGCTGCAGCAGGTGCGTCTGCACCAGCAGCAGGACCAGCAACAGCAACAGCAGCAGCTGCTGGCTCGATGCCGTACTCATCTTTCAATATTTGAGCTAACTCGTTTACTTCTTTCACTGTCAAGTTTACCAACTGCTCAGCGAATGCTTTCAAATCTGCCATTTTTTTGATTTAAAATTGTTTTTCTCTTTTTGTTAATTTGATCTTTCCTGGAGGGTTTTTACGATGCCTGCGATTTTGCCGCCTCCAGACTGCAGTGCAGATACAACATTCTTAGCAGGTGACTGCAACAAGCCGACGAGGTCTCCAATGAGTTCGTACTTAGACTTAACAGCTACCAATGCATCTAATTGGTTGTCACCAGTGTAAATTGCCGAATCAATGTAAGCGGCTTTCAATACTGGCTTATCAAAACTTCTACGGAATTCCTTGAGCAACTTAGCAGGAACATTTCCCTGGTCAGCAAACATCACGGAAGTAGAACCTTTCAATGAATCATACAAACCTTCGTATGCCGTAGCATCTACACGTTGCATGGCCTGCTGAAGCAGGGTATTCTTCACTACTCTAAACTCAACACCTCTTTCAAAGCACATACGACGGAACTTGTTAATAGATTCCACTGTCAAGCTTGAGCTGTCGGTTAGGTAGAAAAACGGGCTCTCAGAGAGCTTCGCGGCGAGATCATCAATGATGATTGCTTTTTCTTCTCTTGTCATGTCTTAGATCCCCGTTATTGATTTAGGTTCAATATTAATACCAGGGCTCATCGTACTAGACATAAAGATTGTCTTGATGTACGTACCCTTCGCAGCTGAAGGCTTCAACTTCACAATGGTCTGAATCAGCTCAAGAGCATTTTCTTCCAATTGCTTCGGTTCAAATGAAGCCTTACCAATACCAGCGTGAACAATACCGAACTTATCTACTTTAAAGTCGATCTTGCCACCTTTTACGTCTGTAACTGCCTGCCCAACATTGTCAGTAACGGTACCAGTCTTAGGATTCGGCATCAAGCCACGGGGGCCTAATACACGTCCCAAACGACCGACTTTCGCCATGACACTTGGTTGAGTGATAATTACGTCAACGTCAGTCCATCCACCCTCGATTTTTGCGATGAACTCGTCCAATCCTACAAAGTCAGCACCTGCAGCTTTCGCTTCTGCTTCTTTGTCTGGGGTGCATAACACGAGAACTCGTGCTACTTTTCCGGTCCCATGAGGAAGGGTTACCGTACCCCTAACCATTTGATTGGCCTTGCGTGGGTCCACACCGAGACGAACGTTCAAGTCTACCGAAGGATCAAACTTGGTGTAAGAAATTTCTTTCACCAAAGCCGTAGCCTCGTTGAGCTTGTACGCCTTCGTCCGATCGAACTTAGCGTTAGCCAATTTTTGATTTTTGGTTAATTTAGCCACTTTAACTATTTAAATTAGTTATCCCAGGGGGCTGTCCCTGTGATGTTTATACCAAGACTGCGCGCAGTACCGGCTACCATTTTCATGGCAGACTCTACTTTAAAAGCGTTCATGTCTTGCATTTTGTCTTCTGCGATTGCACGTACTTGCTCCCAGCTTACATTTCCAACTTTCAAACGGTTAGGCTGCGCTGATCCCTTTTGCACCTTAGATGCTTCGATCAGTTGAATCGCTACCGGTGGAGTTTTCACAATAAAGTCGAACGACTTATCGCTGTAAACCGTAATCACTACGGGTAATACTTTTCCAGCTTTTTCCTGGGTTCTGGCGTTAAACTGCTTACAGAACTCCATGATGTTCACACCCTTTGAACCGAGTGCTGGACCTACTGGAGGTGCTGGGTTGGCAGCTCCTCCTTTAATCTGGAGCTTGATAAACGCGCTGATTTCCTTTGCCATTGTATTCTATGTATTAGGATAATTTTTCTACTTGCATGTAATTCAACTCAATGGGCGTACGGCGACCAAAAATCTTCACCATTACCTTGAGCTTCTTTTTCTCTTCGTTAATCTCTTCAATCACACCAGTGAAATCGTTGAACGGACCGTCCATCACTTTCACCGACTCACCAATGGTGAATGGATTCGATAAGATCTCACCCTGCTCGGTCATTTCATCGACCTTGCCGAGGATTTTGTTCACCTCTGATTCACGCAGAGGGGTTGGATTGTCTCCTCCAAGGAAGCCAATCACGTTAGGAATCTGAATGATGGTTCCTACCAAATCGGCATTAAGCGCTGCTTCGATCAAGATGTAGCCTGGGAAGAAGTTTCTTTCCTTCACTACCTTCTTGCCGTTACGCAATTGAAGTACCTTTTCCATAGGAATCAGGATCTGAGGGATCAGCTCCTTGATGCCCATGTGAGCAATTTCCGACTCCAAATACTCCTTCGCCTTGCGCTCTTTACCACTGATGGCTCTCACCACGTACCACTTTAATTCCATACTGATACCGAATTAAACAAAGAGGTGGTAAAACGCACTCAGTATATTAGAGAAAGCCAAGTCCATCGCATAAATCACTAGGGAAAAAATCAGCGAAGCCACCAGTACTACTACCAGACTGCTTTGCAACTCTTCCCATGTAGGCCAACTCACTTTATGTAAAAGTTCGTTACTGGCTTCTTGTATATATAATCTGATCTTATTCATGAGCTTATCTGCTGCACGGGTGGAGAGACTCGAACTCCCAGCCTATGGTTTTGGAGACCATCGCTCTGCCAATTGAGCTACACCCGTATAGACACTGAAATCTCCCCGGTCTCCCGAGAAGATTTCAGATCAATTAATTGATTGAATTATGCAATAATTTCAGTCACCTGACCAGCACCTACGGTACGGCCACCTTCGCGGATCGCGAAACGCAAACCTTTTTCCATCGCAATTGGAGCGATGAGGTTTACAGTGATAGAAATGTTGTCACCAGGCATTACCATTTCTACGCCGTCTGGGAGGAAAATCTCACCAGTTACGTCTGTAGTACGGAAATAGAACTGTGGACGGTATTTGTTAAAGAATGGTGTATGACGACCACCTTCTTCTTTTGACAATACGTACACCTCAGCCTTGAACTCATGGTGTGGCTTCACTGAACCTGGCTTACAAATTACCATACCACGACGGATATCGGTCTTTTCTACACCACGGAGCAACAAACCTGTGTTGTCACCAGCTTCACCACGGTCAAGGATCTTACGGAACATCTCAACACCAGTTACGGTTGACTTGAGGTTCTCAGCACCCATACCAATGATATCAACTGGATCACCAGAGTTGATTACACCACGCTCGATACGGCCTGTAGCAACAGTACCACGTCCAGTGATTGAGAACACGTCCTCAACTGGCATCAAGAATGGAAGGTCAATCTGACGTGGAGGCAATGGAATGTGGTTATCTACCGCGTCCATCAACTCTACTACTGTGTTTACCCACTTCTCTTCGCCGTTCAAAGCACCAAGTGCAGAACCACGTACTACTGGGATATCATCACCTGGGTAGTCATAGAAAGAGAGGAGCTCACGAATTTCCATTTCAACGAGGTCCAACAACTCTTCGTCGTCAACCATGTCAACTTTGTTCATGAATACAACCAACGCTGGTACACCTACCTGGCGAGCCAAGAGAATGTGCTCACGCGTTTGTGGCATTGGACCATCGGTAGAA
The DNA here is from genome assembly GCA_030682795.1 of Sphingobacteriaceae bacterium. Classification (GTDB taxonomy): domain Bacteria; phylum Bacteroidota; class Bacteroidia; order UBA7662; family UBA7662; genus PNNG01. The sequence continues at coordinate 80,404 of JAUXNJ010000013.1, read as the reverse complement.
GCTACTACGATGATAGCGCCGTCCATTTGGGCAGCACCGGTAACCATGTTCTTTACATAGTCAGCGTGACCAGGACAGTCTACGTGTGCGTAGTGACGGTTCTGAGTCTGATATTCTACGTGTGCAGTGTTGATGGTGATACCACGCTCTTTTTCTTCTGGAGCTGAGTCAATTGATTCGAATGAACGAGCCTCTGACCAACCTTTTTCAGCCAACACCTTCGTGATAGCCGCAGTGAGGGTAGTTTTACCGTGGTCAACGTGACCGATAGTACCGATGTTTACGTGCGGTTTGGAACGGTCGAATTTTTCCTTTGCCATTTTGTTTTTATTTAATTTATCCTGTTTGGTACAAATGTTAATTCTATTAGAGACTTGGCAACCTCAAATAGACAAGCCAATACACGTTGATGTATTGGTGCTAGAGCCGTTGAACAGAATTGAACTGTCGACCTCTTCCTTACCAAGGAAGTGCTCTACCACTGAGCTACAACGGCCTGACTCTTTATATACAGACGAACGTCTTTCGTCTTTTTATTTTTGTTTCCGAGCGGGAGACGAGGTTCGAACTCGCGACCTATAGCTTGGAAGGCTATCGCTCTACCAACTGAGCTACTCCCGCTTGTCTCCCGAAGGAGGTTTCATGGTGGGGAGAGAAGGATTCGAACCTTCGAAGATCTCTCAACCGAGTTACAGTCGGTCCCATTTGGCCACTCTGGTATCTCCCCATGAAATTTGAGCCTCCTGCCGGAATCGAACCAGCGACCTACTGATTACAAATCAGTTGCTCTACCAGCTGAGCTAAGGAGGCACAACGTTTTAAAAGAACATTCCTTTCCAACGACTAATGGTGTAGGCGTCAAAAAGGAATGCAAATGTAGCAATAAATTATATTAAGCAAGAGAGTTTCTCAAAATTTGCTTAAAAATTTCAGTCTTTAAGTTTGCGCAGCTGTCGACGTAGCGATTCTACGCATTCGTCGGTGCCTTCTTCAAAAGTTTTGCTCTGTTCTTTCGAGAAGAGGGTCTTTCCTGGCAGGTGCAATTTTATTTCTGTGATCTTATTGGCGGTGTCGGATGCATTCTCAACACGGAGAAATACTTCGGCATTGATTACCTTGTTATTGAAAGTTTCGAGTTTCCCGAGTTTTTTCTCGATGAAGTCGATGAGTTTGATGTCGGCGTCGAAATGAATCGATTGAATGTTGATTTCCATAATTCCTCCTATTTTAAGCTTTTGGGTGTGTTTTGCGATAAACTTCTTTTAATTTCTCGATCGAATTGTGCGTGTACACCTGCGTAGCGGCCAAGCTGCTGTGTCCAAGCAACTCTTTCACTGCATTCAAATCCGCACCATTATCGAGCAAGTGCGTTGCGTAGGTGTGACGAAGGACGTGCGGGCTGCGTTGGGTAATGGTTGTAACCAGTGACAGGTGACGATTGACGATGCTATATACGAGTCGCGGATACATGGCTAGCCCTTTTGAGGTCAGGAACAGGGACTTGTTTTCCGTGTTCCCGAAAGTAGTGTTTCGTTGAAGTAAATATACGCTGATTTGCGCTGAAAGCAAAGCGCTCATGGGTATAATTCGCTCTTTATTACGCTTGCCAAGCACGCGCATGGTACCCCCTAGCAGGTCCACATCCGTGACTTTCAGGCCAATGAGCTCCGACAAACGAATACCACAGCCGTAAAAAATTTCTAGCATGGTTTTGTCGCGTACGCCTTCATAGTTATCCTCAAATATTTCCTCGTCGAGCAGCTGCCCCATTTGCCTGTGCTCTACCACCATCGGCAGGCGTTTGGCCACTTTCGGGCGGATGAGGCGCTGCGTAGGATCCTGCTCCACCTTGCCCAAGCGGCGTAGATATTTGAAGTAAGCTTTGAGTGTTGAGATTTTGCGATTGATAGAACGCGGCTCTTGGCCCTGCTGCAATAAAAAAACCATCCACGAACGCAATTGGGCATGCCCTGCTTCGTGGATGGTTTTTATGTCAAAAGTACTTTGTAGAAAGCTTGCAACTTGAGCGAGGTCAGAAGCGTAAGCTTTTAACGTATGCTCAGAAGCACGCTTTTCGTACTTGAGATAATTCAGAAAAGATTCGTCAGCCTGCATTTCGCCTAGTTAGCACCAAGCGATAAAGCTACGAAAAATCAAATACCTTCAGATGCGTTCATCTGCTGAATGTACACAGCCTTCAGCTTCTTCTGACGATTTTCGATGGATGGCTTTTCAAAAGCTTGACGACGACGGAGCTCTTTGAGCACACCCGTTTTTTCAAACTTCTTCTTGAACCGCTTGAGCGCTTTGTCTACTGACTCGTTCTCTTTAATATCGATTTTGATCATGACTATAATTTAGAGAGGTGCAAAGGTAATAAAAGGATTTACAAAAACAATCACTTTAGTACTTGTCTTGAAATTACAAGCTTCTGAATTTCGCTTGTGCCTTCACCGATGGTACAAAGTTTGGAGTCGCGGTAAAACTTCTCCACTGGATAATCCTTGGTGTAGCCGTAGCCCCCGAAGATCTGTACGCCCTCTACAGAAGCCCTTACGGCCACTTCAGAAGCATAATATTTGGCCATGGCCGACTCTTTGGTTACTGGCTTGCCCTGATTCTTTAGGTAAGCTGCCTGATAAGTGAGCAACTCCGCCGCTTCAATTTCTGTAGCGATATCTGCCAATTTGAAGCTAATGCCTTGAAACTCGCTGATCGGCTTACCAAACTGCTGACGTTCCTTTGAATATTTTACGGAAGCCTCAAAAGCACCTTTAGCAATGCCCAATGACAGGGCTGCGATGCTGATACGACCGCCATCTAAAATTTTCATGGCTTGGATGAAGCCATCCCCTACCTTGCCTAAAATGTTTTCTTTGGGAACCCGGCAGTTTTCGAAAATCAACTCTGTGGTTTCAGAGGCACGCATGCCCAATTTATTTTCTTTCCGGCCATGTGTGAAGCCCGGCGTTCCTTTTTCAATCACAAAGGCAGTCATGCCGTGCGAATCGAGCAGCTCGCCTGTACGCACCATTACTACTGCTACATTGCTCGATTTGCCGTGGGTAATCCAGCTTTTGGCGCCATTGATTACCCAGTGATCGCCATCCTCAACACCCACAGTCATCATGCGCATGGCATCAGAACCAGTATTGGGCTCGGTGAGACCCCAAGCGCCAATCCACTCGGCAGTAGCCAACTTTGGCAACCAGCGGCGTTTTTGCTCTTCATTGGCAAACGACAAAATATGCCCTGTACAAAGGGAGTTATGTGCCGCCATCGACAAGCCAATAGAGCCGTCGATTTTAGCCAACTCTTCAATGGCTGTTACATATTCAAAATAGCCAAAGCCCGAGCCACCATATTCCTCAGGAACCAATACGCCCATGAGGCCTAACTTGCCCATTTCTTTAAAAACTTCAATGGGAAACTCCTGACTCTCATCCCACTCCATCATTTTCGGACGGATGTGCTTGTCGCCAAAATTGCGAACCATTTCGGCAATCATCTGCTGGTTCTCTGTCTTTTGAAAATTCATACTGCTGTTTTATGCTATTAAAGGATTGCTCCCTCATTTTTGTTTGGAAGTCACAAAAATAGCTTTTAGTCGGCTGGTTGCAGCCCCTCCAACTGTAGATAAGGTAAAAGCTTTTGAAAACGTAGCGTATCAAGCCCATGGATGCGCAGCAAATCTTCAGGCTTTTTGAAGGGACCATGCTGCTGGCGATAAGCAACCAAACGCCGGGCCAGTACCTTACCTATGTACGGATGACCTGCCAGTTGTAGCTCCTCAGCCTGGTTGAGGTATAAGGGCTTCAGACTTGTGGTCTCGAGCTGAAATAAAGGCGCCAAGGCTTCGTAACGAACTGAGTCGATTCCGTACACCTCCCGTAGCTGCTGCAGCTGGGAGAAGCCGCCAAGCCGCTCCCGGTAGCGAATAATACGCCCGGCAAAGGCTGGTCCAATGCCCGGCACCTCTAACAAGCTTAAGGAATCGGCTTGGTTGAGGGCAATGGCTTGCCAGGTAGTTGGCGCTTTTCGAATGTTGGCAGGAAAAGCATTTTGCTCTGCTGGCTCCTGACCTTCAAACCGTAACCAAGGCCGCAGGCGGTCTTTTTCGGCATCAGTCAAACTAAATAATTTATCGAAGGCCGCTATATCGCGAATTTGACCTCCTTTGTTGCGAAAACGCAGTAGACCAGAAATACTACGGCTCGACAAACCCAAAGTCCGCATGCCTGCTGAGTCAATGGTGTTGATGTTAAAGGGAAACAACTCCACTGCTGGGGCTTCTTCGGAAGTCCCAGGGGAAGCGCCTGCCAAAAGAAGCGCCTCCTGCTGCAAAAAAGCAGCCAGCTCCGCATCTAGAGCTACTGGCCCCGCTTCCTTGGCTGGTAGCCAGGCATCAATGCTCAAATGCAGCCCCAGCAGCGCCAGTAACAAACTCACGCCAATGCGCTCGCCTTTACTAAGTGTCCAAAATGCCATCCACAACTTGCGCATAGCATGGCCATTTAGCGGGGGTCGTTATCGTTATCGGCGTAAGAATCTGGCTCTGGCTTTAGCGGCGATTTTAACACCTTCCAAAAAAAGTAAGCGGTGATGATGGTAACGGTGAGCTGCACGGTGACCATTAATATAAATGCTCCAGTTGTCATTAATCAATCCTCCCTGTTAAACGCCTTACGTTGGTTGCTCTTCTTACTTGCCAGGCAATAAAGAGGAACAGTGCTGTTAGCCACAATCTCGACAAATCTGAGTACAATACCCTGTTGTAAAAAGTGCCTTCAGCAATCTTCTGCGATACCTGAACTGCATCTCCCTCCGCTACCAAAATGGTTTGATCGGATGTGAACTCATACTTTTTAACCACAACACCCGAAACCGGACTGCTGATGGCTAGAATTTGTTTGTTTCGATCACTGCTGATGCTGCTCACGATGCCGTCTATCTCGGCTTCAAAAAAATCAGCTACATAGTCTTTGTTGGCCACCATCCCTTGGTGGGTGATGTTACCAATGATGCTACTAGCATCTAGTTCCCAGCCTTCTTTAAAAGCCTTCTCCCAGTCGTTGTTTTTTGGCGTGAAAAGTGCCCCAAGGAATACTATCAACAACAACAAAGGCGTAACGTACTTAATGATCGGTCGGTAGAAGCGCGGCACCTTCATATCGGCACCCCGTGTAATCTCATCCCAACCTTTGTCGAGCCCAAAGACCCAAGAAAACAAGATGGTTTCGGCCAAGGCAAACACTACCAAGGCCACCGTTCCTGCCCAATAGTCGTATTCATCAAATACACCTTCTTGGAAGAAGAAAACCGTAGGCAAGCCCATTACCAGCACCAGTGCGCCAAACGACCAAGCCGCCTTTTTGGTATTCCAGCCAAATTCATCGCGCATAAAGCCCATCCAAGGTGTACCCATGGCCAGGGAAGAAGTAATGCCTGCAAAAAACAGCAAGCCAAACCACATCACTCCTGCGGCAGTACCAAGCATTACACCCCATTTGCCAAACAGATAGGGCATGGTTTGGAAAGCCATTGAAAAACCTGCGTTGTTCTTTACCCAATCGAGGCCTAAATAGCCTACTGCAATTGGAATCACGATGCTGGCACCCAATACAATTTCTACAAAGCCATTCATCCAGCCGGCCGACATGGCGTTGAGGGCAATATCGTCCTTGGGCTTCACATAGGCGGCATAGCACTGAATGGTGCCCATGCCTACTGAGAGCGTAAAGAAGATTTGTCCAGCCGCTGCCATCCACACTTTGGGATTGCGCAGACTGTCGAAATTGGGCTCCCACAAAAAGTTGAGTCCTAAAAAGCTATTACAATCGGTACAGCCTTCCGGCGCACCCGCATCACCCAGTGTCCATCCCCGCAAGGCCAACAACACCCCAAAGCCCAAGAGCATCGGGATGCCTACTTTCGCTACTTTTTCAACACCGCCTTTGAGTCCTTTCGATAAAATCCAAGTATTGAGTGCCAAACAAATGATGTAAAAGATCACGGCTTCATAAGGAATGCCGGTGGTGGAATGCTCCACATCGGTATAACTCACAAAAAAATCAGCTACCTGCCCTTGGTCCATACCGCTGAAGGTTTGGCGCAAACTGTGGTAAACATAGGAAAGCGTCCAAGATTCGATGTAGCAATAATAGGCCGCCACTGCAATATTGGTGAAAATGCCAAAGACCCCGAAGTATTTCCAAATACTCTTTTTGGTCATGTTATCGAGGATAAATGGGGTGGAGTGGTTACCAAAACGACCGCCATAGCGACCTACCGACCATTCGATCCAGAGCAAGGGGATGCCCATAACCAAAAAACAAACGAGATAAGGAATGATAAATGCGCCGCCTCCATTTTGCACCGCTTGCACAGGAAAACGAAGGAAGTTGCCCAGACCTACCGCATTGCCGGCCATCGCAAGGATTAAGCCAACCCGTGTACCCCAGGAATCAGTTGTTTGTGACATTAAATCGTTGATTTATCTTAAGAGACAGCCAAAATAGAAGAATAGACCGAAGCATACAAATTATTATCGGCCTCATGTGCTGTTATTGAAACTTATTGCGCAGTTTGTGACATTACGAGGGCAATTCCCTCCTCAAAACTGTGCGGTTCGTAGCCCAATTCACGACGAGCCTTGTCGAGCACAAAGCCTGTGATTTTGGGTCGACGGGCTTTTTGATTGAGTTCATCGGTACTCACTTCGCTGATTTGGTCGGTGGATAGGTCAAAGTAAGCTGCTACACGTTTCACCAGCTCAAGCACCGACATTTGATCTTTACCACTGATGTTGTAAATGCCCTGGGCACGCTGAGTGGCGGCCAAAATGCAACCTGATGCAAGGTCTTCTGCCAAAGTAGGGGTCCTAAATTGATCTGAAACGATGCGCAAAGGTTGGCCTTTTTCGAGCGCACTTTTGGCCCAAAGCACAATGTTCGAACGACTCATGTCCTCGGCCACGCCGTACACCAGTACAGTACGGATGATGGCATATGAAATAGAACTATCGAGCAGCAGTTTTTCAGCCGCTAACTTTGATTTACCATAAAAACTTAGGGGATTGGCAGCAGCCATTTCATCGTAAGGCCCGGCGGCCCCATCAAAAATAAAGTCGGTTGATAAATGCACCAAATGGGCATTGATGGCATCGCAAGCCTCAATGAGGTGCGCTACAGCGGTTACATTTAGCTTCCAGCAAGCTTCCTGCTGATCCTCACAGTCGTCCACCTGGGTCATGGCCGCAGTGTGAATGATGACATCGGGCTTCAGCGCCAAACAAAGCTCTAGCACCTGAGCTTGCTCACGAACATCAAGGGAGTAGTAAGTGTATCCTGCTTGCGCCTGCAGTCGGTTCGTACCCCTGGCCGTGGCAATGAGTTCTAGATCCGAACGCTGCACCAAAGCGTGTATGAGTTTTTGTCCGAGCAAACCGTTGCTCCCTGTTACCATGATTTTCATGGCACAATAATAAAAAAAGGAAATGGTTATGGGGCCAATCGACTAGGCCCAACAGGAGATTAATCCCAGATAATGCTTTTGCGCTTGAAATAAGATTTCAAATTAAGCCAAAAAGCCGTGATCATGTAAAACACTATGGGCGATCCGAGCGAGAGCAGCGACACATAAATAAACACATTGCGCACCCTTGCGGTTGGCAAATCAAATTTTTCACTCAAATAATCACACACACCAAAGGCCTGATTCTCAAAAAAATCTTTAATCGTGTTAACCAGTTTTTGCATGTTCTGTTTGTTTTCGAGTTAGCAACTTACAACCTACCGAGCAGTCTAAACATCTTTGCTCCGAACAATAATGCTTATACAACTCTATAATGCCTTGAGATTGAAGGGCGTTCGCAGGTTTAACGCCTAGCGGAACATACAAATGTAAGACATTGTTTGCTTCTGCACCTAATTCTTCCAGCCAATGCACAGCTTTTTCTTGTTCCTCAGGCTGATGTTGCAATTTACCGTACAAAAATACAGCAGGTATCAAGGCATTGATCAGCCAAACCTCCGCCATGGCCTTCCCAGGGATGCCGGTTTTTCCTTTGCCCTCATCGTTGGGTCGGTAATGCTGCTGCCAATAAGGAGATGGCGGCTGCAAAAGCATGGGTAAAATAGCTTTGATGCTGGTTTGAGAACGCATTTTTTGAAATAAAGGAAGATTTTGATGCAGTAAACGGGCTAACTGCGCTAGCCGACGCGTTGGGAATCCCCCAGGCCGCATTCTTAAAAAGCGCCATTCTGCGGCATAATAGCGCTTAAGTTTATGCTTTTGCTTTAGATACTGATATTGTTGCTGCAAAGACTGTAGATAGAGGTCCTCCGTTTTTTGCTCTAAAAAGCCGGCCTGACCAAACAACAAGGCTTCTAGGGCTATTAAATCGTGTTGATACTTGTGTAACAAATGAATGGGGACGGCTTGCGCAAGGGCTTCCATGGGCTCGCGGTTTACCTTCAACCCATAAACACCCGCTAACCATACCCAAAAGGCTTGTTCCCAGTCGCCCTGGCATGCTTGTAATTGTTGCTCCATCAGCTGAACCCGGTGTTCCAGTCGCTCTACCCCTGCCCGGTCGAGCATGGCACCAAAAAGTGACGCATCCTCTGGCTGAAGCAGGCGACTACAAGGGATAGGATTGTTTTGGAATTGAAGGGCTTCGTAACGCTGCAGCATCTCTGCCGACACCCAGTTTTTGAGCTCAAAAGCAGGTATTAAACTACCATCCGCCCGTTGCGCAGCTTGCTGCCCTTCCCACACCACATGCAAAATCACATTGTTGTAGGCTGGATCATGATGGTGACCATGCTGCCACCATTCTTTGTCCTGCCAATGGATTTCAACGCTGCCCATCCAGCGTTCCTGACCAATTCCTAAGAGCGCTTCATTAAAATCTGGCCCTGCATGCTGGTTATGTTGCCCCGTTTGAAATACCCGGAGCGGCTGCCCCTCAGTAGTGCGCCAATCACCTGCCTCCAGCAGGCGGTTTTTCCAGATAAAATGAAGCAAAGACTCATTCATACCTCAATTTACAAAGTACCCCTAACTGATGTCAAGCGAAAAAAGCAAAATGCGCAATTTGAGATAAAAGTTGCGCAATTTGAGATAATCAGTGTTGTGTTTTATTTAGAGCGGCAGCCTGCAAGCGTTTTTGCATTTTTTCAGCTCAGCCCTACCCCAACTTAAGCATTTTATTATATTTGCACTCCCTAAAGTTCGGGGTGTAGCGCAGTCCGGTTAGCGTACACGTCTGGGGGGCGTGAGGTCGCTGGTTCGAATCCAGTCACCCCGACAATTCAAAGCCATTTCGCATCAGCGAAATGGCTTTTGCTTTTTCTCGCCCAAACCAAGCCGCCTAGGCTTGAGGATGGGCGAAAAAAGCAAAAGCCGAAAATCCGACCAGCGGGAGGATTTGGCTTTGAATTGAATCTCCTTCCCCACTACTGGATGGCCGGAGCGCAGCGACGGCAATCCAGACCCCGACTTGAAGATAGATGGCAAAAGCCGAAAATCCGACCAAAGGGAGGATTTGGCTTTGAATGGCAGCTATTAAAGTGAATTATAGTATTTGATGGTCTGGTTCAGCTGCCTAAAATCCAACTTCCCCCCTACCTCATTGAGATGCTGCATGATGGCCAACGCCTTTCGAATCCTGCTGTCGGGATTCTTAACCTTCCCTACCATATGAATCAATGCCCGTTGCTTGCCCGGTGTAAGGGCATTGAACCAGCGACTGCCAGCTTCGTCTTGCGACATGACCTCCGAGAACTCTTCTGGCATGGGCATGCCAAATTCAGAAGTGTCTTTTTCTAAAACCACTCTTACTTGCTGACTCAAGCGCAAACCTAGCTTAGTCCTCACCTCTTTGCCTAACAAAATGAAATAATCGCCATGCTGCGGCATCATAGCGCAAGGAAAAGTATGTTTGTCGTTGATGGTACAAAGCACCCGCCGGCTGCCATCCGATATCAATTCCTGCACCAGCTCCCCGGGAATCGGCAAGTGATGTCCCCATAAAGTTGACTGAAAATCGGCCACTGTGGCCTGCAACGTTACCATGGGCCAAGATAAGCAGCTTCGCCAAATCCACACAATCACACCTTCAAAAAGGAACCAATATAACTCAACCTAGGTTTAATGTTTAAACATCAAAATTGAAACCAGGAGATAGCATGAAAAACCTCATCAACGGCATCCACCACGTGACTGCCATCGCTGGAAACGCCCAGCGCAATTACGACTTTTACACCAAAGTGCTGGGTTTACGCTTGGTTAAAAAAACCGTCAATTTCGACGATCCCGGCAGCTATCACTTCTACTTCGGCGACCACGAAGGCACCCCCGGCACCATCCTCACCTTTTTCCCTTGGGAAAATATGCGCAGAGGCATGCGGGGGGCAGGACAAATCACCGAAACCAGCTTCAGCGTACCCGCCGATAGCTTCGATTATTGGATGGAGCGCTTCGAAAAAACCAACACCATCTACAACAAGCCTTCCCAGCGGCTGGGTAACGACTACCTCGTATTTGTTGATCCCGATGGTCTGAAACTCGAATTGGTAGCCGATAGCAGTGATACCCGCGCGCCCTACACCGGCACCGACATCCCTGCCGACAAAGCCATCCGCGGTTTTTACGGGGTTACTTTAACGGTAAACGACGAAAAGGGCACGGCCAAATTGCTGACCGATGTTTTCGGCTTCGAAGCTACCAAAAGCAACGCCAATCGCTACCGTTTTGAAGCCCAAAAAGGCGCTTTTGCCGATAAAATCGACCTGGTGGTATTGCCCAACGAACAGCGTGGAAGCGTAGCTGCAGGCTCGGTGCACCATGTGGCCTTCCGTCTGCCCGACTTCGAAAGTCAGTTGCAAATGCGAGAAGTAATTGCCGATGCGGGCTACAACATCACCGGCCAAATTGATCGGCAGTATTTTAAGTCGCTCTACTTTAGAGAAGATGCCGGCGCGTTGTTTGAAATTGCTACCGACATCCCAGGCTTTGCCACTGATGAAAGTATAGACAGCCTGGGCCACGGCTTGATGCTGCCACCGCAATACGAAAGTCGCCGCAGTGATATCGAAAAAGTTTTACCTAGCCTCATTCTTTAACATGGATATTCAAGATTTTCACCACATCTACCAAGCCGGCAGCAGGCCCGAAACCCTGCTGCTGTTGCACGGCACTGGCGCCGATGAAACCGACCTGCTGCCATTGGCAAAGCAAATGGGTTGGAAAGGCAATTTGCTTTCATTGCGCGGGCGGGTGCTCGAAAACGGCATGCCTCGCTTCTTTAAACGCCTCGGTTTTGGGGTGTTTGATGTAGAAGATTTGCATTTACGTACGCAAGAACTCACCGCTTATTTGCCTATCGCTGCAGCGCACTATGGCTTTGACGCATCCCAATTAAGCGCATTGGGCTATTCAAACGGAGCCAATTTGCTCGGGGCAGCCCTGCTCAAAACGCCCGGTATCTTTCAAAAAACCGTGCTGCTGAGGCCTATGATTCCCTTTGAGCCGGAGGCAACAACGGTGAGTGCATCGGGACAGGTTTTGCTGCTGAGCGGACAAATCGACCCCACCGTGCCGGGAGGCATGCCCCAACGCTGGCAAAAAATACTGGAGCAATTTTACCCCGAGCGGGTGCAGTTGCAGCTGATGGCGGGTGGACATGGTCTTACCCAAGCCGATTTGCAAGCTTCGGCCAGTTTTTTAGCAGAATAATGGCCCGGCAAGGACAGCATGCTTCAAAATCAGGACAACAACTCCTATTTTCGAGCCATGCAGTCCTTGCTTTCACTGAAAATACACCACATCAACCGCCCGGTGCCCGACAGCATGGTGGTGTACTTTGAGCCACCACTTGCCTTTTCGTACACCCCTGGCCAGCACATTACCCTACTTATAACGCGTAACGGGCGGGAATTGCGGCGCTCCTACTCCCTTTGCACGCTGCCCTCCGACCCTTACCCAGCCATCGCCATCCGCAAAGTGGTGAATGGGGAGGTTTCGCGCTACCTCCTTGCCCAGTTGCAGCCAGGAGATGTGTTCCAAAGTTTGGCCCCCACCGGCAGATTTACGTTACAGCAAGCAAGCCATCAAGTGTTTTTTGCTGCTGGAAGTGGCATCACCCCCATCTTGCCCCTGATTCGACAAGCTTTACAGGGCAAAGAAGCCTCTGTGGAGCTGTACTATTCAGAAAGCACCCCAGAGCACTGTCTTTTTTACCAAGACCTGCTCGATCTCCAATCCCAGCATCCGCATCACCTAAAGATACACTGGCATTTTAGTCAACTCATAAACCGCAGCACCCACCTCAATGGCCGCCTCAACCAATACATCATCGAAAAGGCCTTTGCCAACAAAGCCGCCGCTGATCGCCAGAAATACCAATTTTACCTTTGCGGTCCGATGGCCTATATGCGCATGATTCGGCTGTCGCTGCAGTTTATGGGCTATGCAGCTGAGCAAATAAAGCGCGAAAACTTTGCTTCCGAAGGCATTCCACTCCAAGCCAAAACGCTAGAACCACTTCCTTCCTTTGAGGTGCAAGTAAAGTTAGGGCAGCGAAATTTTACCATGCGTTCGGAGCAAACGGTTTTAGCCGGAGCTCAAACGGCAGGCCTACCATTGCCCTACAGCTGCAACAACGGCCAATGCGGCAGTTGTACCATGATGCTAGAAAAAGGTAAGGTGCGGCACCTCATCAACGAGGTACTTACAGATAAAGAATTGGAGGAAGGCTATTTTTTGAGCTGCTCGGCCCTGCCAGCAAGTCCGCTTTTGGTGGTGGCCACTTAGCCGGCCATCAAGGCCGCCATTTCTTGCTGCATGCGCAAAGCCTCGGCCCTTGCGGCTTCAGCAAAATCTTTGCCGGAAGAAGCATATAAAATGCTACGGGAGGCATTCACCAGCAAGCCCACCTCGCCATTCGCACCATGTTTATAAACTTCTGAAAGACTTCCGCCCTGCGCACCTACCCCTGGCACCAAAAAGAAGTGCTCAGGCACTAAGGCACGAATACTGGCAATTTCATCGGCACGGGTGGCACCTACCACAAACATCAGGTTGTCGGGAGTACCCCAACTCGCCATTTTTTTGATGGCATGCGTGTACAATTTCTCGTCTTTTCCTTCAAAATATTGAAAATCCGCAGCGCCGGGATTGCTCGTTAAGCCCAAAACAATGGCCCACTTGCCTTCATAGGCTAAAAATGGGGTCACCGAATCTTTACCCATGTAAGGGTTCACGGTCACCGAATCGAAAGGATAGGTTTTAAAAAAGGTGCGGGCATACATATCAGCAGTGTTGCCTATGTCACCACGTTTGGCATCTGCGATGGTAAAGCACTCGGAAGGAATATACTCTAAACTGTGTTGCAGGCTCTCCCAACCACGAATGCCCAAACTCTCATAAAAAGCCAAATTCGGCTTATAGGCCACAGCTAAATCAGACGTGGCATCAATGATGGCGCGATTGAAAGTAAGGATAGGGTCCCGCTCTGTTAACAAATGTTTCGGGAGTTTATGGATATCTGCATCGAGTCCCACACACAAAAACGATTGTTTTTGTACAATTTGCTCGTGCAATACTTGGCGGGTCATCAAACAGTAGGTTGAAGGTCAGAAACTGCCTCTACCCTCACAATTTCAGGGATGGCTTTTTGAATGGTTTTTTCGATGCCAGCTTTCATGGTCATCATGCTCATGCTACAATTTTCGCAGCTACCTAGCAATTTTAAGCGCACTACCATGTCGGAAGTCACTTCCAACAATTGTACGTTTCCGCCATCCGCCTGCAAATAAGGTCGAATGCCGTCGAGTGCTTGGTCTACCCTCTGAAAAAGCTCATTCATCTTACAAAAATACAGAATTCTATGTAATCAATCTAAATAATAAAACGACTAAAGGGCGAGCGCGGCATTGCGAACCGAAAGCTGTTGGGCCAAGCTTCCGGCCAACTGAGCATAATAATGGGCCGAAGGATTGCCTTCATGTAGCACCACGGGCTGACCTTGGTCGGCAGCTTCTGCAATGCCCTGTACCAAGGGTATCTGGCCGAGCAACTCCACCCCAAACTCATCCGCCAAAGCACGACCGCCACCTTTTCCGAAGATGTAATAGCGTTCATCGGCATGCGCCAGTGGTGTAAACCAGCTCATGTTTTCAATCACACCAAGCATAGGGATGTTGATGGAAGTCATGTTAAACATGGCTGCTGCCTTGCGGGCATCGGCCAAAGCCACTTGCTGTGGCGTAGTTACTAGCACCGCACCGCCCACCTCCAGCAATTGCGCCAAAGTTAAATGGATATCGCCGGTGCCGGGCGGCAAATCAATGAGTAGATAGTCGAGTTCCCCCCAACTCACATCCGTAAAAAACTGGCGAAGGGCATTGCTCGCCATAGGGCCACGCCATACAATGGCTTGTTTTTCGTCGATGAGTAAGCCAATCGAGAGCACCTTTACACCATGCTTGAGGATGGGGATGATTTTATCGCCTTCCATTTCAGGTCGCTGGCCTTGAAGACCGAACATCATCGGCACGCTAGGGCCGTAAATATCGGCATCCATCAAACCCACTTTGGCCCCTGTTTGCGCTAAGGCCACCGCTAAATTGGCCGATACCGTGCTTTTGCCTACACCGCCTTTGCCAGAGGCTACCAATACCACATTTTTCACCCCAGGCAGCAAATCACGCCCCGTTTTTTGGGCCAAAGTACGCGCACGCATCCCGATGGTTACAGGAATAGCTCCAAAATCTGCTTTCAAAACTGCTTTACAGTCGGCTTCCATTTGGTCTTTGAGCGGACAAGCAGGCGTGGTAAGTAAAATGGTGAATTGTATGCCAGAAGCGCTTACATTTAAATCCTCAATCATTTTAAGCGTCACCAAATCGCGCTTTAAATCGGGTTCTTGTACGCGGCTTAAACTTTTTAAGACGGCCTCGTTGGTTAGGGATGTTGCCATGGTGTGCAAAGATAACAATCCTGCGGGCTCAAAAGTTGTCATTAAACGATTCATTTGACCTCTTATCACAGCTTTTAAAAGCCCTGTAAAGGATTGAAATCACCATCACAACTTGCTCCTGGTGCTAAAAGTCGAAGCTCGAAAAGCTTTTCACAAATAGTAAAGGCTGGTAATGCTAATTTTGCATTTTAGAAACTCCTTTATGCCAAGCACTACTTTGCAACAACAGCTCGCTTTTTTGCACGAAATCGACAAGCTGAAATACATCTTCCGAAAAACCACGCTGATTAACAACCCCACGCGTTTCGAGAATGATGCAGAGCACAGTTGGCACCTTTGCGTAATGGCCATGGTATTACAGGAACATGCCCACGAACCCATCGACCTGCTCCGGGTAATTAAAATGCTGTTGATTCACGACATCGTGGAAATAGACGCAGGTGATACCTTCTTCTTTGACCCTGCCCGTGCACCGCAACAAAGCCAAGCGGAGGAAGCTGCTGCCGAACGCATCTTTGGCTTACTTCCTGCAGACCAAAAAGCAGCCTTTCGTGCCATTTGGATGGAATTTGAGGCAGGAACAACTCCCGAAGCCAAGTACGCCAAAGCCATCGACCGCATCGAACCGGTTTTCCAAAACCTCTCAAACGGCGGCGGCACCTGGAAAGAACACCAAGTGCCGCTATCGGTCATCCTCAAAAAACTCAGTGTGATTGCCGAAGGTGCCCCGCTGCTATGGAAATTCACCGAAAACAGCATCAGGACGGCCTTGGCCAAAGGTCAAATCAGCGTTGGGCCTGAGCCAAACGAAGCTTAATCGCCGTCCTCTTCCCAAACATCTTCCCCCGAATCGTTATCAAGCGCATTAGGGTCAAATTCAGCATCCACTTTAATTTTGGCAAGGTAATACACATTCCTGTTTTTGCCTTTGGATTTATCTTGGGTATTTTTAATTTGCTGACTACCAGAAAGCAAGAAATAATCGCCATACCAATACTTTACATCTGGCAAATCCTCCCGCTTGATTTTATCACCTACTCGCTGTGTTTGAAGCTTGCCCAGGTTTTTCTCAATAAGAGAATTGTCCTTGGCAATGATCATAGATTTTAAATTGGCCCCAGAAGGATAAAACAATCGAATTTCTTTTTCAGTCATCAATCCTCGAATGTTTTGCCGCACATAAAAAGGCTTCTTGGGGATATCAATTTCAAAGCAATGGTCCCATAGCTTATTACCTTGCTTGTCGAGCCCTAAAATCGTGGCGTGGGTATATTGGTAGCCATCAAAAACCTGATAGGTGGTGGTTTGTGGACTGCCATTCACATAAGTGGTTGTGACCACCGTGCGATAAGTGGGGAAATAGGCTTCGCCCAAAATCACATACTGACCGGCAAACTCTGAGATCTTGTGGGTCGTCATATGCACTTGAATGGCATTGTCCTTACCCTTTTCTTTCTTTTTAGCCACCTTCTTTTCTACCTTACTTTTGTTTTTTGCAGATAGGTACTGGAAGAAATTGTTCATATCGGCAAAATTATGGTAACGGATAAACTGCTGCCGGCCATTTTTAAAGGCTGCCATGAAGATGCCATTCGACAAAGGCCTTGTATCAGAGGAATAATTGCCCGACAAGAGGTACTCGTCTTTGCCTAACCAAGTAATATCGGCATCCAATGTAT
This sequence comes from Sphingobacteriaceae bacterium, assembly GCA_030682795.1. Classification (GTDB taxonomy): domain Bacteria; phylum Bacteroidota; class Bacteroidia; order UBA7662; family UBA7662; genus PNNG01. The sequence goes on along the minus strand of JAUXNJ010000013.1, from coordinate 63,742 downwards.
AGCGATCCGGGTCATTTTCGATGATAATGGGGTCACTAATCCGGCTACCGTTTTCATCAAACATACCAATCTCAAACTTCCACTTACGCATGTCTTTCTTAGAACCATATCTTACCGAAATGGCTACAATTTGTTGTTCATGGTCAATTGCAATGTCTTTTATGATTGTGTTTTTACCAGGACCAGGCACCATCACCATTTTACTATTGCCCGTCAACAGGTTTAATTGCATCACCACAGGCTTACTCTTCACAACACCTTCTAAGAACAAGGTATTGTTGAGCAAATACGCATTAATAGGCTTGAACCTTAGCTTCGATTGAAATTCGGTGGTATTGCTAGATTCGATATTATACCTCACTACTTCAACCAAGGAAGCATTTGCAAATACAAAAAGCACCTCTTTACCATCGTTTGTGAACAAATGCGTTAAAAAGCTGGTGCGCTTGTTGTGTTTAACGGCTGATTTAGAAACCATCTCAAACTTGGTGTCGTACCGCGTAACTTCCCAAATGCCATCACTTGCCTTTTCAGAATTACCAAAAACGAGTACACCCCTCTCCCCCAAAGCGGCGGTCGAACCTATCCCCCCTTCTTTAGACTCTAATTCCATGCGGCCTTCTTGGGTAATTTGCGCATGAGATGCGCTGCTTGCTGCCATTAGGAACAGCATGAACCATAATGTCTTCATACAATAAGTTGAGGTGGTAATGATAAACCGATTTGAGCAAAGTGCCAAAATGCACTTAAAATTTAATTTGGATTTAAAAACGTCATAATAAAGGTCGTGCCTTCATTGAGCTTGCTTTCCAGCTGAATCTGTCCGTTCATGCGTTGCACATGGTGATAAACTAAAAACAAGCCTATACCCTTGCTATCGGCATGACTATGGAATTTTTGTTGAAAACCAAAAAGCTTGCCTTCGTTGGCCTGCACATCAAATCCTTGACCGTTGTCGCTCACTTTAATAACAAAATTTGTTTGATGTGCACTGGCTTCAATATCGATGATTGGAGGCAGCTCTGGCCTTGCGTATTTAATAGCATTGGTGATGAGATTCAAAAAGATGCTATGCAAATAGGTCTTTCGACCAAAAAACATCGTGTTTTCTGGCATTTGGATATTGATTTTGGCTTTAGACTTCCTTATGAGCTCGTGAATAGAATTCGTAACCGCATGGATTGTTTCTGTCACGGACACTGGTTCAAAGCCCTGTTTAGAATTCTCATGCATCCCCAAATCGTCTACATAGCCCTCTAAAGTATTTTTCAAATTTAAACCAGCTTGGTTAAGCACTACCAGTAGTTCTTGCGTGGCAGCCGAATGTTTTTCCATCAATAATAATTCAACAATTCCAATGAAATTATTGATGGGTGACCGCAAATTATGGGTGGTAGTATAATGTAATTGCTTCAGATCATGATTCATCTGCAAGAGTTGCGTCATCATTAAATTCCGCTCTGTTTCCAGCTGTATCTTGTAAGTAACATCCTTGGCAACACCAAAAATCAACTGCTCCGTTTCTACGGGTAAAGACGTCCACGAAAGCCACACGACTTCGCCAGACTTTTTTAGGTACCTATTTTCAAAATTGAATAACGGCTTTAGGTTGAATAATTCAGTTCTATGACGATAAGTGATCTCCTGATCGTCTGGATGGATGAAGTCGTTAATAGGACGTGCATACATCTCTTCCTCATCATAGCCTAAAAGTTGCGTAACAGCACAATTCACCTTTTTGAAGTACCCATCAAAACCTGCTATGCAAAGCAAATCAGGAGATAACTCAAAAAAACGCTCATACTTATAAGACGTAGGTTCCATTTCAGACGAATAATACCAAACCAATACCTTCACAAGATAAAGTGTTTTTCAATCTCTCAAGCCAAAAATAACAGCGACCGTACAAATAAATATAAAAACATAAAATGTAATAAAATGCAAACTAATTCTAGCTTCAGCGCCTGAACAATAACAAGGAACCACCTTTGAATAGGACTATCGTTTATCTTTGCCAGATATCAAATCGAATGAAATGAAAGCATTGCAAGGAAAAGTAGCGTTAATCACTGGCGCATCAAGAGGAATTGGCCTGGGCATTGCCCGAAAATTTGCCGAAGAAGGCGCAGATGTTGCCTTTACGTACCTTTCATCAGAAGAAAAAGCACGCGCCCTCGAAGCCGAACTTCAGGCGGCTGGCGTTCGTGCCAAAGGATATAAGTCGGATGCCGGCAATTATGCCGAGGCTGAAGCGCTCATCAACAACATCATGGCTGATTTTGGAGCACTTGAAATCATCGTTAACAACGCAGGCATTACCAAAGACGGCTTGCTCATGCGCATGAGCGAAGAGCAATGGGACGCGGTGATTGACACCAACCTCAAATCGGTTTACAACATCACCAAGCATGCTTCTCGCCATATGATGAAGGCCCGCAAAGGTAGCATCATCAATATGAGCTCTGTGGTTGGTCGCGACGGAAACGCTGGACAAGCCAATTATTCAGCTTCAAAAGCAGGTGTGATTGGGTTCACCCAGAGCATCGCCAAAGAATTAGGCTCACGCAACATCCGCTGTAATGCCATCGCACCTGGGTTTATACAAACTGAAATGACTGAAGCACTCGATCCGAAGGTAGTTGAAGAATGGAACAAAATGATTCCCCTTGGGCGTCCGGGAAGCACCGAAGATGTAGCCAATCTCACCGTGTTTTTAGCTTCTGACGCGAGTGGCTACATTACTGGCCAGGTGATTAATGTGTGTGGCGGCTTGCAAATGTAAAGGCGGCCAGCAGCATGAGTCTACTAACAGCCGTTTCTTCCTGGTACCTTTTGGGATGCATCCTGATTGGCTTGCTTTACGCGCTTTTGCTGTATTATCGCAGTGGAAGCCAGTTTAGTCAGGCTTGGTTGCGTTATCCATTGGCCGTGCTGCGCGGGAGCGTTGTGGCCTTGGTGGTACTCTTGCTCTTTAATCCTTACCTCAAATCAGAACAAAAAGTAACTGAAAAGCCTCTGATAGTCGTTGCCTTCGACAACAGTCAGTCGCTGCTGCATGAAACCGACAGTGCAACTTTGCATGCAAGCTTAGATGATTTTGCTAATCAGGCCGCTGGCGTCCTATCCCAACAGCACGAGCTACGACTTCTTAGTTTTGGCGCGGGCATTGATGACAGTTTAAAAAGGGACTTTACAGCCAAAGCTACCAACATAAGCGGCTTGCTTCAAGGCATTGAAGACCGTTACAGTGGCCAACAACTGGCTGCGATAGTTTTGCTGAGCGACGGCATCTATAATCGTGGCTTCGAGCCCATTAATTTGGGTGAAAACATCGGCGTACCCATTTACACCATCCCCTTAGGAGATACCACCCTGCGACAAGACTTGATTGTAAAAGCTGTTCGCGCCAATCAGGTAGTGTACATTAATTCTGATTTCACAATTCTCGCAGATCTTGAAATTAACCGCCTTAACGGTCGCAAGGCGAGCATTAAATTAGAATCGATTGGACCCAATGGTAGCAAGCTGATTAGCAAACAAGAGGTGGTAATTGATAAAGAACGTTTTTTTACAACCATTCAATTTATTGCCAGTGCAGAAAAAGCAGGAATTAATCGCTACCGTATTTCAGCAGATATTACTGCTGAAGCAAAGGAACAAGCGGGCAATAACAGCAAAGACCTCTTTGTAGAGGTGATGGATCAACGTACACAAATTTTGATGGTGGCACATGCACCACATCCCGACTTGAGTGCGATTCGCCAAGCACTGGAGGTAAATCCTCAGTACCGCGTAGACATAATGCTTGCCAGTCAAGCAGTTCAAATCAAGGAAAAGCCCGATGTGGTAATTTTACACCAGCTTCCAAGTACCGCCACCTATTCCAGCCAGTGGTTACAAGCCGTAGAACAACTCCAAGTACCGAGTTGGCACATACTGGGAAGCCAAACCAATATTGCACAGTTCAACAAAGCACAAAGCCTTTTACAAATCAGTAGTCGGTCTGGAGGCATTCAAAAAATACAAGCCGATTTTAACAGTGCCTTTCGTGCCTTTACTATAGAAAACGCAATCCAAGAAAAAGTAGGAACACTCCCCCCCATGGATGCTCCTTTTGGAGATTTTAGACTGAGCCCCCAAGCAACCCCATTGCTATTTCAGCGCATTGGCAGCCTGAATACCGATATGCCCTTGTGGGCCTTTGCACCTAATAGCATCCCCCGCCAAGCTATTTTAACTGCGGAAGGACTCTGGCGATGGAAACTAGCACAAGCAGAAAGCAGATACCCCACCGACATTACCTCAGAGTTGATTCGCAAAACCATCCAGTTTTTGGCGGTGAAACAAGATAAACGTCCCTTCCAAGTCCGAACCAACCGTAAGCTTTATCCCGAGCAGGAGAGCATTCTGTTTGAAGCAGAGTTATACAATCAAAATTACGAACCTGTAAATGAACCCGAAGTGCGTTTGGTTGTGCTCGATGAAAATAAACAGCGGTATATTTTCAGCATGGGACGTACCCAGCAACAATATTTTTTTAATGCCGGTGCTTTACCGCCTGGAACCTACACATATACAGCAACAACCTCTCTTGGTGGAATAAATTATCAAGCCAATGGTAATTTTGTAGTTACTGTTCTTGATTTAGAAAAAACCAATACGGTTGCTAATCATGAAATGCTTGCTAGTTTATCGGCTCGCTCAGGTGGCCATATGCTACCATTGTCAGAAAAGGAACGGCTCTTTGAGCTGCTTCAAGCCAATGAAAGTGTTCGTCCTGTTGTGTATTACGAAACACGAATACGCGAGCTGATTAGTTTTGAAGCAATTCTTATCCTCTTAGGGCTTTTGTTGGCACTGGAGTGGTTCTTGCGCCGCTACGCAGGTAGCTATTAAGCATTTGTGCCTGACCCAGATAAACAATTCAAGTTGCTTTTATACCAGATTATACGCGGTATTAATCAAGTGATAAGGAGCATGGCTGCCTCCTAACAAAAACAGGCACCCGTTGGGGGTGCCTGTCCATCAATCTTCTTTTAAAACGATGAATAAATCTTCATCATCCTTCTTCATTTTATACTTTTCCCGGGCAAACTTCTCCAGCTTTTCTAAATTGGTAAAGAGTTCTTCTTTATCCTTTTTTACAAGCTCTATTTGCTCTAGATAAAAGTTCTTATTCTCTTCGAGTTGCCTTAGCTTTCGCTTGTATTTATACTGCGAAATCAGGTCGTTGCTATCGAAAAAAACCATCCAAACCAAAAAGACGAGTCCCACTAGCACAAAGCGATTTTTGAGCAAGGGCAACAAGACTTTCAGGCGCTGCATCTTAAACGTATTTGAATGCTTTTCCGAGGAATTGTGCACTATCACCCAATTCTTCTTCTATACGCAGCAATTGGTTGTACTTCGCGATCCGGTCAGAACGAGAAGCCGATCCGGTTTTGATCTGCCCCGTACGCAAGGCCACGGCCAAATCAGCAATGGTGGTATCCTCAGTCTCGCCTGAACGGTGGCTCATTACACTGGTGTAAGAAGCCACTTGTGCAGTTTGAACAGTATCCATGGTTTCGCTGAGGGTGCCTATTTGATTCACTTTAACGAGAATCGAATTAGCTACTCCGCCTTCTATACCACGCTTCAAACGCTTCACATTGGTTACAAATAAATCATCGCCAACTAACTGTACCTTATTGCCAATAGAGGCAGTGTGGGCAGCCCAGCCGTCCCAATCGTCTTCTGCCAAGCCATCTTCGATGCTGATGATTGGATATTTCGACGCCCAATCGGCCCAATAGCCTACCATTTCGGCTGAAGTGAGTTTCTTACCGCTTGACTTTTTGAAAGTGTAAAGGCCTGTTTTTTCGTCGTAAAACTCGGTTGCCGCAGCATCCATGGCAATGTAGATATCTTCTCCAGGCTTGTAACCAGCCGCTTCAATGGCTTGGATCACAATTTCAATTGCCTCCTCGTTCGAACCAATATTTGGTGCAAAACCACCTTCGTCACCTACATTGGTGCTTAATCCCTTTTTCTTCAACACGGCCTTGAGGTGGTGAAACACTTCGGTTCCCATGCGCAGGGCTTCGCTAAAGCTAGCAGCACCCACTGGCATCACCATAAACTCCTGGAAGTCGATGCTGTTATCGGCATGTGCACCTCCGTTCAGGATGTTCATCATGGGAATGGGCAGCAAATTGGCATTCAATCCGCCTACATAGCGGTACAAAGGCATGCCACAAGAGGCAGCAGCAGCACGAGCCGTGGCTAATGATACCCCAAGAATAGCGTTGGCACCTAACTTCGACTTATTGGCAGTGCCATCCAACTCCAACATGATTTCGTCGATCATGGCTTGATCGTATACATCTAAACCAATGAGCTCTTCGGCAATCATTTCGTTTACATGGTCAACCGCCTTGGAAACACCTTTTCCGAGGTAAACTTCTTCGTCGCCATCACGCAACTCAACAGCTTCGTGGATGCCGGTTGATGCCCCTGAAGGCACCGCCGCGCGACCTGTAAAGCCATCGCTTGTGATTACATCTACTTCAATGGTAGGGTTTCCTCGCGAATCGAGGATTTGTCTTGCAAAAATGTCTTCTATTAAGGGCATATCGTTAGGTTTAAGCTTGCATTAATTTAATAAAATCGTCGAACAAATAGCGGGAATCGTGTGGTCCGGGACAAGCCTCGGGGTGATATTGCACGCTAAATGCCTTTTTATTTTTGAGGCGGATGCCTTCAATGGTATCGTCGTTAAGATTGAGGTGCGTGATTTCGAGCTGCTCATTGCTGCGCACACTGTCGGGGTCTACGCCAAAACCATGGTTCTGACTGGTGATTTCACTCTTGCCAGTAAGTAGGTTTTTTACAGGATGATTGATGCCGCGGTGTCCATGATGCATTTTGAAGGTCTTTACACCCACGGCACTGGCCAATAACTGATGCCCTAAACAAATCCCGAATACCGGTATGTCTTGCTGCAAAATCTCCTGAATCACCTTGATTTCAGCTGGCATAACGGCGGGGTCGCCAGGACCGTTGCTCAGCATGATGCCATTCGGCTTAAAAGCCATGATGTCGGCCACGCTGCTGTTATGCGGGAATACCCGGAGCAAACAACCACGCTCTGCCAATGAGCGCAGGATGTTGCGTTTGGCACCATAATCAAGCACCGCCACCCGCAAAGGTGCATCGGCTTCGCCTAATTCGTAAGCCTGTTGTGTACTTACTTTAGAAGCCAACTCTAAACCTTCCATGCTAGGAACGGCTTTCAGCTTGGCTTTCAAAACTTCTAAATCGAGTGTTTCTGAAGAAATTACCGCATTCATAGCGCCTTTACTACGAATGTGCCGTACGATGGCACGGGTATCAATGTCGGTAATGGCTACTAAGCCATGTTGGATAAGGTAATCCTGTATGGGACCATCCGCCATAGGCCGCGAGTAGGCATTGGTGTAATTGCGGGTGATTAAACCAGCGATCTGCACCTTGTTCGACTCACTCTCAAGCTCGTAAATGCCATAATTACCAATATGAACGTTGGTAGTCACCAAAATCTGTCCAAAATAGGATGGATCAGTGAATACCTCCTGGTAACCCGTCATCCCGGTATTGAAACAAATTTCCCCAAAAGTGGTCCCTATTTTACCGGCTGCATAGCCATAAAAAAAAGTCCCGTCTTCTAGTAAAACTACTGCCGGAACTTTCTCTAACTGCTTCATAAAATAATGTTTCACAAATTTACTCATATATGCGTCGCCAAACAAGGTAAAAGGCAGGTAGAAATCCACAGCCTTCCACAATCGCCAAGGAAAACACCACAATTAGGAGCCCCATGCAGTACCAAACTGCTGTAAAACAGTCCTACCAAACCACCTCCTTAAACGCAAAAAAGCCCCGAGAAAATCTCAGGGCTCCTATTTGCGGGATGATATTACTCCCCCTTAGGTGCTTCTTCAGCAGCAGCTTCTACCGCGGGGGCTTCAGCAACTGGTGCTTCGGCTGGTGCTGCAACAGCTGCAGGAGCAGCCTTCTTCGCACCAGAACGACCGCGACGGGTGTTCTTAGCCTTCTTGGTTTTGCTATCGTTCAACATCAATTCGTTGAAGTCAACCAACTCCATCATGCACATCTCAGCAGCGTCACCTAAACGGAAACCTGTTTTGATGATGCGGGTGTAGCCACCCGGACGGTCAGCAACTTTAGCACTGATGGTGCCAAACAATTCTTTCACCGCTTCCTTATCCTGAAGATAAGTAAAGGTCATACGACGGCTGTGCATGCTATCGTCCTTAGAGCGGGTGATGATCGGATCAATCAACTTGCGCAAAGCCTTGGCTTTTGCTACGGTTGTATTGATTCTCTTATTCATGATAAGAGATACGGCCATGTTTTGCAACATCGCCTTGCGATGTGGCGTGGTGCGGCCTAAATGGTTAAATGTCTTTCCGTGACGCATATGACTTATTCCTCGTCAAGTTTATACTTTGTGATTTCCATACCGAAAGTGAGACCTTTTTCCCTCACTAACTCTTCTAACTCTGTCAACGACTTCTTACCGAAGTTGCGGAACTTTAAAAGGTCGGCAATATCATATTTTACCAGGTCGCCAAGTGACTTGATTTCAGCAGCCTTCAAACAGTTGTAGGCACGTACTGAAAGGTCCAAATCGCTCAACGGGGTCTTCAGGATTTTACGCATGTGGAGGATGTTCTCGTCCACTTCACTTGCAATATCCTTAGGCTTTGACTCGAGTGTAATCGACTCATCAGAGAACAACATGAAGTGCTGGATCAAAATCTTCGCAGCTTCTTTGAGGGCCTCTTCTGGGTGGATTGAACCGTCGGTTTTGAGGTCGATAATCAACTTCTCATAGTCGGTCTTTTGCTCCACACGAGTGTTTTCTACGGCATATTTTACATTCTTAATAGGAGTAAAAATGCTATCGATAGGAATTACACCTATGGCGGCATCAGCCTGCTTGTTTTCATCAGCAGCAACATAACCACGACCTTTTTCAATGGTCAACTCGATCTCAAAATTCACACCACTGTCCATGGTACAAATGAGGAGCTCAGGGTTGAGCACTTCGAAGTTCGACGAGAACTTCTCGATGTCGCCGGCAACAAACTGGTCCTTGCCTTTAACGGTTACGTATACTTTCTCTGCATCTGCATTTTCAAATTTAGCTTTGAAACGCACTTGCTTGAGGTTGAGAACAATTTCGATAACATCTTCTACCACACCTTTAACAGTGGTGAATTCGTGGTCTACACCAGGAACACGGATAGATGTAATCGCATATCCTTCTAATGATGAAAGCAGGATCCTGCGAAGCGCATTACCGATGGTTACCCCGAATCCGGGCTCCAAAGGCTTGAATTCGAAGCTGCCTTCGAAGTCGGTAGCCTTCTGCATTAATACTTTATCGGGCTTCTGAAAAGCTAGGATCGACATTGATTATCAGATTAGTTAATATTACTTAGAGTACAATTCTACGATCAGCTGCTCCTTGATGTTCTCAGGAATCTGATCACGCTCAGGAAGGGCTAGGAAACGACCTTCCATCTTTTCTTTGTCCCACTCCAACCAAGAGAACTTAGAACCTTGCTTACCACTCAATGAATTGGTGATGGTTTCAAGACTCTTAGACTTCTCACGTACCGCAACTACATCACCAGGACGCAATTCGTAAGAGGGGATATTTACTACTTCACCATTTACAGTGATATGACGGTGTGAAACCAACTGACGGCCACCATCACGCGTAGGCGCAATGCCCAAACGGTAAACGGTATTGTCTAAACGGGCTTCGAGGAATTTCAAGAGGTTCTCACCTGTTGTACCTTTTTTGCGGTTTGCCTTGTCGAAGGTTTTGCGGAACTGGCGCTCCAATACACCGTAAGTGTATTTCGCCTTCTGCTTCTCCATCAACTGCACCGCATATTCCGACTTCTTCGGAGCACGCTTGCCGGGGCCATGCTGTCCTGGACCGTAGTTCTTGCGCTGAAGCGCTTTGTCCGGACCGAAAATCGCCTCTTTGAACTTACGAGCGATTTTGCTTTTGGGGCCTGTATATCTTGCCATTTCTTCTTTCTTTAAAAATTAAACCCTTCTTCTCTTCGGAGGACGACAACCATTGTGAGGAATTGGAGTCACGTCGGTAATGGTTGTGATTTCGATACCCAGACCACCTAAGGCACGGATAGCTGATTCACGACCGGCACCTGGGCCCTTTACAAAAACCTCTGCACGACGGAAACCTAAATCATAGGCTACCTTGCCGCAATCCTGAGCAGCTACCTGAGCAGCGTAAGGAGTATTTTTCTTCGAACCACGGAAGCCTGCTTTACCAGCAGAAGCCCATGAAATCACCTGCCCCTCATTATTGGTGATAGAGATGATGATGTTATTGAAGGTAGAACTGATGTGGATCTGACCGATGGCCTCCACTTTCACTACCCGCTTCTTTACAACTTTAGTATTCTTAGCCATTGCTACTATTTATTACTTAGTGGCTTTTTTCTTGTTCGCCACAGTTTTACGCTTACCCTTACGTGTACGTGTGTTGTTCTTCGTACGCTGGCCTCTCACAGGCAAACCTTTACGATGACGCAATCCACGGTAGCAGCCGATGTCCATCAATCGCTTGATGTTCAGCTGAACTTCTGATCGAAGTTCGCCTTCAGTTTTGTACTCCTCAGTGATGATGGTACGAATCTGATTGGCCTGTTCGTCAGTCCACTCGCCAACTTTGACATTCACGTCAATTTCGCAGCGCTCCAGAATTTCACGGGCTGCTGAGCGACCTACTCCGTAGATGTAGGTAAGGCCGATTTCGCCCCTCTTGTTCTTAGGTAGGTCAATACCTGCTATCCTTGCCATAATGATGGTTTATCCTTGTCTTTGTTTGTACTTAGGGTTCTTCTTGTTGATCACGTAGAGCTTTCCGTTTCTACGTACGATCTTACAATCAACGCTACGCTTCTTGATTGAGGTTCTTACTTTCATGGTATTAATATCTATATGAGATTCTTCCTTTTGTCAAGTCGTAAGGCGACATCTCCACCTGTACCCGGTCGCCCGGCAGGATTTTGATGTAATTCATTCGCATTTTTCCAGAGATATGGGCAACGATCTGGTGACCGTTTTCCAATTCAACCCGAAACATAGCATTTGAAAGTGCCTCGAGAATGGTTCCGTCTTGCTTGATGGAGGTCTGTTTTGCCATTTTTTAATTAGATAGCAGCACCTACAGCAGCCCGGCCCTTGATACGACCGGTTTTCATTAAACCATCATAGTGACGCATCAGCAAGTGGCTTTCAATTTGTTGCAAGGTATCGAGGATAACCCCTACCATGATCAACAAAGAGGTACCGCCATAAAACTGGGCGAATTGAGAATTCACACCTGCAATTGTTGCAATCGCAGGCAGTATGGCTACTGCAGCCAGGAAGATCGAACCAGGCAGGGTAATCCTTGCCAGGATATCGTCGAGGAACTCAGCGGTCTTGCGACCAGGCTTCACCCCAGGGATGAAAGCACCGTTGCGCTTGAGGTCTTCCGACATTTGATTAGAATTTACTGATAAAGACGTGTAGAAGTATGTGAACACGATGATCAATACTGCTAAGGTCACGTTATAAGTTACCGATGTAAAATCAACGAAAGCTGATACTACACCCTGACTAAAGTCACTGTTCGGGAAAAACTGAGCTACTGTAGCTGGTAAAAACATGATGGCTTGTGCAAAGATGATTGGCATTACACCAGCGGCATTCACCTTGAGGGGAATGTACTGACGGGTACCACCATACATGCGATTGCCTACTACACGCTTGGCTACCTGAATCGGAATTTTACGTGTGCCTTGCACCAAGAGGATGGTTAAACCAACCACTACAGCCAACATCACTATTTCGATAAGGAAGGGCACTAAACCACCACCACCAGAACCAACGCGGAATTGGAATTCAGCAAATAAAGCGTCTGGGAGGCGAGCAATGATGCCCACCATGATGATTAAAGAGATACCATTACCTAAGCCACGGTCGGTGATTTTTTCACCCAACCACATTACAAACATGGTTCCTGCAGTCAATACCACCACTGTAGAGAGCACAAACGAGAAGTCTAGCGACTCACCTGTACGCAAAATGATAGCAGGTAAAAACTGCGCTTTGAGGTTAATCAAAAAGCCAATGGCCTGCGCTCCGGTGATTACGATGGTTAAGTAACGGGTGATTTGGTTGATCTTATTACGACCACTTTCACCCTCTTTCATCATTTTCTGGAAGCTGGGAACCACCATGCCCATCAATTGCACCACAATCGAGGCTGAGATGTAAGGCATTATACCCAAGGCGAAGACAGAGGCTCTGGAGAAGGCACCCCCGGCAAACAAGTCAATAAGACCAGTCAAGCCAGCACCCCCACCTTTTGGAGTTAAATCCTCTAAAATCACTGGATCAATACCTGGCAATACCACGTATGAACCCAAGCGATAAATAAGCAACAGGCCGAGGGTCATGATGATCCTCGACTTGAGCTCTTCGATCTTGAAGATATTCCTTATCGTATTGATAAAATTCTTCATGTTGCTTAGATAACTTCAGCTACGCCGCCAGCGGCTTCAATGATTTGCTTAGCAGATGCACTGAAGGCATGTGCTTTCACGGTTAACTTCACTGTCAATTCGCCACGACCCAAAATCTTTACTTTTTTGCTAGCATTGCCAATCAAGCCATGCGCAGCCAAGAAAGCTGGATCAACCAATTCAACCTTGTAGTTCGTAGCCATTTCCTGAAGCACGTCCAAGTTCACAGCATTATATTCAACGCGATTGTGGTTTTTAAATCCGAATTTTGGAACACGAAGTTTCAACGGCATCTGACCGCCTTCGAAACCACGCTTGGTGCTGAAACCAGCACGGCTTTGGGCACCTTTGTGACCTTTGGTAGAAGTACCACCACGACCTGAACCTTGGCCACGACCAATCCGCTTACGCGTTTTGATACTACCTGCTGCAGGCTTTAAATTGCTAAGTTCCATATCTTAAATTTCCTCTACTTTAACCAGGTGCAATACCTTCTTGATCATGCCAAGAACCTGTGCTGTACCTTCATGTTCTACTGTAGCATGCGGCTTGCGAAGGCCCAATGCCAATAAAGTGCGCTTCTGACGTTCTGGACGGCCAATACCACTTTTGATTTGTGTAACTCTAACTCTAGCCATGACTTATCCGTTAAAAACGTTAGACATCTTGATGTTACGATGCTGTGATACCGTGAAAGGATCACGCAATTGCGCCAAAGCGTCGATGGTTGCTTTTACCACGTTGTGTGGGTTAGAAGAACCTTTTGACTTTGCCAATACGTCGGTGATACCAGCGCTCTCCAATACCGCACGCATCGCACCACCGGCGATAACGCCTGTACCGTGTGAAGCTGGCTTGATGTAAACGCGACCACCGCCGAATTTACCGTCTGCCTCGTGTGGAATGGTACCTTTCATGATAGGCACTTTAATCAATGACTTCTTCGCGTCGTCGATTCCCTTAGCAATGGCTTCAGAAACTTCTTTGGCTTTGCCCAAACCGTAGCCTACAATACCGTTCTCATCACCTACCACTACGATAGCAGAGAAACTGAAAGTACGACCACCCTTGGTTACCTTGGCCACACGCTGAACACTAACGAGACGGTCCTTCAACTCAATCTCACTAGCCTTAACTCTTCTTATGTTCGATGTTGACATTTCGCTTAATTCTTAAAAATTCAAACCACCTTCACGAGCACCTTCAGCCAAAGCCTTCACACGGCCATGGTAGAGGTAACCATTACGATCGAATACAACACTGCTAATGCCAGCTGCGATAGCCTTTGCTGCCAAAGCCTTACCTACTTTCATAGATGAGTCTACTTTGTTAGCTACCTCGGTGCTCACTTCTTTTTCTGTAGAAGAAGCAGCTGCCAGGGTACGACCCGCTACATCATCGATGAGCTGTGCGTAAATCTCTTTATTACTTCTGTATACAGAAAGGCGTGGGCGCTCTGCAGTGCCCGTAATCCGCTTACGAATTCCTCTCTTAATGCGAGTACGACGTGAAATCTTATTATTTGCCATTTTCTGTTCTTATTTTTTACCTGCTGACTTACCAGCTTTGCGACGAAGTACTTCGCCAACAAACTTAATACCTTTTCCTTTGTAAGGCTCAGGCTTACGGAGTGAACGGATTTTCGCAGCTACCTGCCCAATCAATTCATTATCGATGCTCTCCAAAGTGATCACCGGATTCTTACCCTTGAGGGTCTCGGTTTTCAAACTTACTTCAGCTGGAATCTGCATCACGATGTCGTGTGAATATCCAAGTGAAAGCTCCAACAGTTGTCCGTTGGCATTGGCGCGGTAACCTACACCTACTAATTCCTGGCTCAAAGTATAGCCTTCGCTCACACCTTTAACCATATTGTTGATCAACGAGCGGTACAAACCGTGGAGTGCACGGTGACGCTTGCTCTCAGTGGGACGAACTACTCTCAGCTCATTACCCTCAATCTCAATCTTGATATCGGTATCAACCCAACGATCAAGTTGTCCTTTTGGTCCCTTTACAGTCACCACGTTCTTATCACTTACGGTGATCGTTACGCCTGCTGGTATTACAACGGGAAGTTTTCCTATTCGTGACATTTCTTACTTCTTAATAAACGTAGCACAATACTTCGCCACCAACGTGCTGCTGACGAGCTTCCTTATCTGTCATAACCCCTCTTGAAGTCGAAACAATCGCAATACCCAAACCGTTGATTACACGTGGCAACTCACCGGCGCCTGAGTATTTACGAAGACCTGGACGGCTCACACGACGCAAATTGCGGATCGCGGGCTCGTTGCTTCCAGGGAGATACTTCAATGCAATTTTGATAGTGCCTTGAGGACCTTCGTCTTCGAACTTATAATTGGTTATATAACCTTTTTCAAATAAAACCTTTGTGATTTCCTTCTTCAAGTTTGAAGCCGGAATCTCTACCACACGGTGGTTAGCCTTCAGGGCGTTACGCAACCTGGTGAGGTAATCTGCTATAGGATCAGTCATTTCTCTACTCCTTTAAATTATTATTACCAGCTACCTTTAGTTACACCCGGGATTTTTCCCTCTGAAGCCATCTTACGAAACAGTACCCGTGAGATACCGAATTGACGCATGTAACCACGCGGACGACCAGTGATTTTACAACGGTTGTGCAACCTTACAGGTGAAGCATTTCTTGGCAACTTCTGGAGACCCAAATAGTCACCTGCCTCTTTCAACGCAGCACGCTTCGCAGCATACTTAGCAACAGTTGCTTCGCGCTTACGTCCTCTAGCCTTTATTCCTTCCTTAGCCATGGATTAGTTTTTATTCGTTTTAAACGGAAGACCCAACTCTGTGAGCAGTGCCAAGGCTTCTTCATCCGTTTTGGCAGTAGTCACGAAGGTTATATCCATACCGGTGATTTTAGCCACCTTGTCGATGTTGATCTCAGGGAAAATGATGTGCTCTGTTACACCCAATGTGTAGTTTCCACGACCGTCAAATCCTTTAGGATTGATGCCTTTGAAGTCACGTACACGTGGCAATGCAATGGATACCAAACGATCGAGGAATTCATACATCTGGTTATCGCGTAAAGTTACACGAGCACCAATTGGCATTTCTTCCCGGAGTTTGAAGTTAGAGATGGCTTTTTTCGACTTGGTAGGCACTGCCTTTTGACCAGCGATCATCGTCATCTCGTTTACAGCTGAATCAACCAGCTTCTTATCCGAAACAGCCGCACCAACACCCTGGTTGATAGCGATTTTCGTCAGGCGAGGAATTTGCATTACATTTTTGTAACCAAATTTCGTCTGGAGAGCAGGAATTACCTCCTCTTTGTATTTTGTCTTGAGTCGTACGCTGTATGACATCACTTAATTATTTCACCCGTTTTCTTAGCGAAACGGACCAGTTTACCATTCTCATCTTGCTTCCTGCCGATTTTGCTAGCAACACCGCCAACAACCACCATCAGGTTTGATATTTGTACAGGAGCCTCTTTCTTAACGATGCCTCCATTCGGATTAGCTGCATTCGGCTTGCTGTGCTTGGTGATCATGTTCACACCTTCTACAAACGCGCGGTTATCTTCGCGACGAATCTCGAGCACACGGCCTTCTTTGCCTTTATCATCACCCGCAATCACACGAACGATGTCTCCCTTTTTGATTTTCAGTTTTACGTTACCCATGGTTCTTTTATTAAAGCACTTCTGGAGCTAGTGAAACAATCTTCATAAACGACTTCTCACGAAGTTCGCGGGCAACCGGTCCGAAGATACGGGTGCCACGGGGCTCATCTTGGTTGTTGAGCAATACCACTGCATTGTCACCGAAGCGGATGTATGAACCATCTCTGCGACGAACTTCTTTGCGGGTACGTACTACCACAGCCTTGGATACGGTTCCTTTTTTGGCGTTGCCAGACGGGATGGCCGACTTGATTGTAACTACAATCTTGTCACCTACCGAGGCATAACGCTTACCTGTACCGCCCAAAACGCGGATACAGAGAACTTCTTTGGCGCCGCTGTTATCTGCAACAGCTAATCTGCTTTCTTGTTGTACCATTACTTAGCCCTTTCAACAATTTCTACCAATCTCCAACGCTTGTTCTTACTGAGAGGACGGGTTTCCATAATACGGACAACGTCCCCAATGTTACAATCGTTGTTTTCGTCATGAGCAGTGAATTTCTTCGTGCTCTTAACGAACTTACCATAGATCGGGTGCTTCACTTTACGTTCCACAGCTACAGTGATGGTCTTCTGCATTTTATTGCTAACCACACTACCGACTCTTTCTTTTCTTGCGTTTCTAACTTCTTCCATCACTGCAATTATTGATTATTTGCAACAGTTGCTTCGCTGCTACGCTGGCCGAGCTCAGTCAACAGTCGTGCGATCACCTTGCGCGTTTCACGAAGCTTTGTCGGGTTATCTACTGCCGACACAGCGTGGCTGAACTTCAACTTGGTAAGCTGAAGCTTTTCCTCCTTGATCCGCTCAGCAATCTCTGCTGTGGAAAGTTCTTTTATTTCGGAGTACTTCATATTTCTTATTGTTCTACGTAATCTCTTCTAACTACAAACGAGGTGCTCACCGGCAATTTTTGAGCGGCAAGGCGCATGGCCTCTTTTGCGACCGGCAAAGGTACACCTTCTGCTTCAAATATCAAAGTGCCAGGCTTAACTACTGCCACCCAATATTCCGGAGCACCCTTACCTTTACCCATACGAACCTCTGCAGGCTTCTTGGTTACGGGTTTATCTGGGAAAATCCGGATCCACACTTGACCTTCACGTTTCATAAAACGGGTAACCGCAATACGAGCCGCTTCAATCTGGCGCGAGGTAATCCACTTGGCCTCGAGTGTTTTGAGACCGAAGCTGCCGAAAGCGAGCTCACTGCCACGGGTTGCCATGCCTTTGACACGGCCCTTGTGCATCTTTCTAAATTTCGTTCTTTTTGGCTGTAACATCTTCTGTTCTCTTTAGCTAATTATGACTTCCTTGGTCTGCCTTCGTTACGGGGACCACCGCCTCCGCCACTACGGCGCTCACCACGACCGCCACCTTTGCGATCACAATCACGACCACCGGCCGGACGATCATTGCTTCCTGGACCACCTGTACGTCCTTGTGCAGCTGCACCAACGTTCGGCGACAAGTCGCGCTTACCGAAAACTTCACCTTTACAGATCCATACTTTTACACCGATCTTACCGTAAACGGTTTGAGCTTCCTTGAGTGCGTAGTCAATATCTGCACGAATGGTGTGCAAAGGAATACGTCCTTCTTTGTACTGCTCAGAGCGGGCAATTTCAGCACCACCTAAACGACCAGATACCATTACTTTGATACCTTCAGCACCCATACGCATGGTAGAGGCAATAGAGGTTTTCATGGCACGACGGAAAGATACACGTGCCTCGAGCTGACGGGCGATGCCCTCTGCTACCAGCGCCGCATCCAATTCCGGACGCTTGATCTCAAAAATATTGATCTGAACGTCTGTGTTGGTGAGCTTCTTGATTTCTTCTTTGATGCGATCCACCTCTGAACCACCTTTACCAATCACGATACCCGGACGGCTGGTGTGTACAGTGATGATGATCCGCTTGAGCGTGCGCTCAATTACTACTTTAGAAATGCCACCGTTATTGATACGAGCAGCTAAGTATTTGCGGATTTTGTCGTCTTCTACGAGCTTGTCTGCGTAGTTGTTACCACCGAACCAGTTGGAATCCCAACCTTTGATGTAACCTAAACGAAAGCTAATTGGATTGATTTTCTGTCCCATGCTGATTATTCGGTTACGGTTGGTAAGCTGTCAACTACGATGGTCACGTGATTTGACCGCTTGCGAATACGGTGCCCACGACCCTGCGGAGCAGGACGCAGACGCTTCAACATGCGACCGCCATCAACCTGTATACTTTTTACATAGAGGTTGGCTTCTTCGAGGCTCAACTCTTCGTTTTTCTTTTCCCAGTTAGAAACTGCTGAAAGCAACAGTTTTTCTAAACGGATTGAAGCTTCTTGCTTAGAGAACTTCAAGATATTTGCTGCGTGATCTACTTTCTGACCGCGGATCAAATCCACTACCAAACGCATTTTGCGTGGAGAAGTAGGGCAATTACGTAATACGGCTACTGCTTCCATTACTTTCTTCCTTTATCTTTTTTAGCTGCGTGACCACGGAAGTTACGGGTTGGAGCAAACTCTCCCAGTTTGTGACCTACCATGTTTTCCGTTACATACACAGGGATAAACTTATTGCCATTGTGCACAGCAAAAGTATGACCTACGAAATCCGGAGTAATCATTGATCTTCTCGACCAAGTTTTGATTACTGACTTTTTTACACCCTCATTCATGGTAAGCACCTTCTTTTCAAGGGTATACTCTACGAATGGGCCTTTTTTTAGTGAACGCGCCATTGCTTATGCTTTTCTACGTTTAACAATCAACCTATCTGAAGACTTCTTCGGTCCACGGGTTTTAAAGCCCTTCGCCAACAAGCCTTTGCGTGAACGTGGGTGTCCACCTGAAGCACGACCTTCACCACCACCCATAGGGTGATCGACAGGGTTCATCGCAACACCACGAACGCGTGGACGACGACCCAACCAGCGGCTGCGGCCAGCTTTACCACTAATTTCCAAGAAGTGGTCTTCGTTTGAAAGCTCACCCATGGTAGCCAAACAAGTTTGGAGGATCATGCGCGTTTCACCAGAAGGCAACTTGATGATGGCATACTTGCCGTCACGTGCTGCCAAAGTAGCTTTAGCACCAGCGGTACGAACAATTTGTCCGCCCTTACCAGGCTGCAACTCGATGTTGTGGATGGCTGAACCCAATGGGATAGCACTCAAAAAGAGGGCGTTACCAGTATCAGGAGTTGCCTTTTCGCCGCTAATGAGCGTTGCGCCAACCTCAATGCCTTTTGGGGCAAGGATATAACGCTTCTCGCCATCAGCATACACCAACAAAGCGATGAAAGCTGAACGGTTCGGATCGTATTCAACCGACTTTACAGTGGCTGGGATATCAAACTTATTACGCTTGAAATCAATGATACGGTACATTTTCTTATGACCACCACCCATATAGCGCATGGTCATTTTACCTCTGCTATTACGACCACCTGATCTTTTGATCGGGGCGAGCAAGCTTTTCTCTGGGGTATCGGTAGTGATAGCCTCAAACGTGTTTGCAACTTTGAAGCGCAATCCCGGAGTTAGCGGTCTAAATCTTTTTACTGCCATTTTCCTTAAATGTTACTGTAGAAATCGATTGTTTCACCGTCCTTGAGGGTAACGATAGCTTTTTTGAAACTGTCGGTTCTACCTGTTACAACACCGCCTTTTGTATTGCGGCTCTTCGTTTTACCAGCATACACCATGGTGTTGATGGCTTCTATGGTTACGCCATACATCTCTTCAATAGCCTTGCGGATTTGAATTTTGTTGGCTCTTTTATCTACACGAAAAGCAAATTGATTGCGCTTTTCGCCTAACATGGTCATCTTCTCTGTGATGATCGGCTTCTTTAAAATCTCCATGTGGCTTACTTGTTTAAAGTTTCCTCGATCTTAACGATCGCGCTGTTTAACAACAACACCTTAGAGGCGTTCATCACATCGTATGTGTTTAGGTCACCAGCAACCACAATCTTCGTCTTTTGCAGGTTACGACCTGACAATACGATGTTGTCGTTCTTCTCACCAGTAACGAGCAATACACGCTGTCCAGTAACATTAAAGCTCTTGAGCATGGCTGCAAACGCTTTTGTTTTAGGAGCATCAAATGTAAAGTCTTCTACAACGGTGATGTTGTTGCCTTGAGCTTTGTAAGCCAATGCTGACTTACGAGCCAATACCTTCACTTTTTTATTCAGCTTGAAGCTGTAGTCGCGCGGCTGAGGACCGAATACACGGGCACCACCTTTGAGGAGTGGGCTGTTGATATCACCCTTACGAGCGCCACCGGTTCCTTTTTGCTTGTGGAGCTTACGAGTAGAACCCGCAATTTCCCAACGCTCTTTTGATTTGTGCGTGCCTTGACGCTGATTGGCCAAGTACTGCTTTACGTCTAGGTAGATCGCATGATCGTTAGGCTCGATTCCGAAAACTCCTTCGGGAAGCGTAACTTTTGCTTTGGTCTCCTGACCTTCGATATTAAATACAGGTAGTTGCATCTTATTTCTCCACGATTACGAATGAACCCTTGGCTCCAGGAACGGAACCTTTAACTACCAGCAGGTTTTGCTCAGGAAACACTTTCAGGATCTCGAGGTTTAACGCCTTAACGCGTACATTACCTGTTTGACCACCCATGCGCATGCCTTTGAAAACTCTTGAAGGCCATGACGACGCACCCAATGAACCTGGTGCACGTAAGCGGTTATGCTGACCGTGGGTTTGTCCACCCACACCGCTGAATCCGTGACGCTTTACAACGCCCTGGAAGCCTTTACCTTTGCTCACGCCAACGACGTCAACAAATTCGCCTTCTGAAAAAATATCCACCGTTACGGTATCTCCCAAACCCAACTCCTGTTCGAAGGTGAGCTCTGTAAGCTTGCGCTTAGGAGTAGTTCCGGCTTTCTTGAAGTGTCCTAGCATTGCCTTGGTGGTGGATTTCTCCTTCTTATCACCATAAGCAAGCTGGTAGGCGTCATAACCGTCTGTTTCAACGGTCTTCACTTGCGTAATTACGCAAGGACCAGCTTCCAAAACTGTGCATGGTACATTTTTACCATCGGCACTGAAAATGCTGGTCATTCCAACTTTTTTACCAATTATTCCTGACATGATTGTCGGTTATCAAACTTTAATTTCTACATCTACACCGCTCGGGAGCTCCAATTTCATCAGGGCATCTACTGTCTTCGAAGAAGAGCTGTAGATATCCAAAATGCGCTTGTAAGAGCACAACTGGAATTGCTCACGGGCTTTTTTGTTTACGTGAGGCGACTTCAACACTGTGAAGATGCGCTTCTCGGTAGGCAATGGGATAGGACCACTAACCACTGCACCGGTAGTTTTCACTGTCTTCACGATTTTCTCTGCTGACTTGTCAACGAGATTGTGGTCGTAAGACTTCAATTTTATGCGAATACGATGACTCATTTCCGTTATTATTAATCTTTTTCAGCTTTCATGGCCTTGTACTTAGCAAGTACGTCGTCCGCGATGTTTCTAGGGGTTTCAGCGAAGTGTGAGAACTCCATGGTAGAAGTTGCACGACCCGAAGTGAGGGTACGCAAGATGGTTACGTAACCGAACATCTCGGCCAAAGGCACCAATGCTTTGATTACTTGGGCTCCATTACGAGAGTCCATACCTTGCATCTGACCACGACGCTTGTTCAAGTCACCAATTACATCACCCATATAATCTTCTGGGGTGATTACCTCAACCTTCATGATTGGCTCAAGGAGGATCGGGTTGGCTTTGCGACAAGCTTCACGGAAAGCTGAACGAGCTGCAATTTCGAATGAAAGTGAGTCGGAGTCAACTGCGTGGAATGAACCGTCGAACAAACGTACTTTGAGGTTATCGATGGCGAAGCCGGCTAACACACCATTTGACATGGCTGATGCAAAACCTTTTTCTACCGATGGGATGAATTCACGTGGAATTGATCCACCCACAACCTCATTGATGAACTCTAAACCTGGCTTGTCTGGATCTCCTGGCATTACTTCTACCTGGATATCGGCAAACTTACCACGACCACCGGTTTGCTTCTTGTAAGTTTCGCGGTGTGTAACTGGCGTAGTGATCGCTTCTTTGTAAGTAACCTGAGGAGCCCCCTGGTTACACTCTACTTTAAATTCACGACGCAAGCGGTCTACAATGATTTCGAGGTGCAACTCACCCATACCTTGGATGATGGTTTGACCTGAATCTTCGTCCGTGTGAACACGGAAGGTAGGATCCTCTTCAGAAAGCTTCGCCAAGGCGTTGCCTAATTTGTCAGAATCCGCTTGGGTCTTAGGCTCAATCGCCAAACCGATTACCGGCTCTGGGAAGTTCATCGCCTCGAGGATGATGAGGTGCTTCTCGTCGCACAAAGTATCACCAGTTTTGATGTCTTTGAAACCTACCGCCGCGCAAATGTCACCAGCTTCTACAAAGTCAATCGACTTACGGTCGTTGGCGTGCATCTGGAACAAACGCGAAATACGCTCTTTGTCGATGGTAACACCTTTGTCTGGATCGCTGCGCACCTTGGAGATGTATGAACCAGCGTCGAGACGACCAGAATATACACGGAAGAATACAAGGCGACCTACGAATGGGTCGGTAGCTACTTTGAAGGCAAGGGCACAGAAAGGCTCGTCTACTGAAGGCTTACGTGAAGTAGGCTCATCGGTTTTAGGGTTGGTACCTGTTACGGCTTCTGTATCCATGGGTGAAGGCAAGAAGGCGCAAACTGCGTCTAATACGGCCTGTACACCTTTGTTTTTGAATGATGAACCACACATCATCGGCACAAACTTACCGTCGATTACCGCTTGGCGGATGGCTACACGCATTTCAGCTTCAGTGATGCTGTCTGGATCGTCGAAAAACTTCTCCATCAATACATCATCATATTCGGCAGTGATTTCGATCAATTGCTGACGAAACTCTTGCACTTGTTCTACCAAATCAGCAGGGATTTCGATTTCAGTATACGTCATACCCTTCGATTCCTCATCCCAAATGATGGCTTTGTTTGCGATCAAATCAACTACACCTTTGAAAGTTTCTTCGTTGCCGATTGGAACTTGCAATGGAATAGCTGTTGAACCCAACATATCTTTAACCTGCTTGCACACCTTGAAAAAGTCGGCACCTTGACGGTCCATCTTGTTCACGAATCCAATGCGGGGAACATTATAATTATCGGCCAAACGCCAGTTGGTCTCAGACTGAGGCTCCACACCGTCAACGGCAGAAAACAAAAATACCAAGCCGTCGAGTACGCGGAGTGAACGGTTCACTTCTACGGTAAAGTCAACGTGACCTGGGGTATCAATGATGTTTACAGCATATTCGTTATCATGCCATTTCCAGGTAGTCTTGGTGGCCGCAGAGGTAATGGTAATACCACGCTCTTGCTCTTGTGCCATCCAGTCCATGGTAGCTGCACCGTCGTGTACCTCACCAATTTTGTGAGTCATACCGGTGTAATAAAGAATACGCTCAGTAGTAGTGGTTTTACCAGCATCGATGTGAGCAGCGATGCCAATATTGCGTGTAAACTTTAAATCTTTCTGTGCCATGATTAGAATCTGAAATGCGAGAACGCCTTGTTGGCTTCCGCCATCTTATATGTATCTTCTTTCTTCTTTACAGCAGCGCCTTCACCTTTAGCAGCCGCGATCACTTCACCAGCGAGACGGTCTACCATAGTTTTTTCGTTACGCTTGCGAGCATAACCAATCAACCAACGCATGCCCAAGGCTTGCTTACGGAAAGGATTTACTTCGATAGGCACCTGGAAAGTAGCACCACCAACACGGCGGCTTTTTACTTCCACGTTCGGCATTACGTTATTCAACGCACGACGCCAAACTTCGATGCCTGGCTCCGTAGTACGCTTTTCAATAACAGCCATGGCTTCATAGAAAATCTCTGAAGCGGTACTCTTCTTACCGTCGAGCATCATGTTGTTGATGAACTTGGTCACCACAATGTCCTGAAACTTTGGATCCTGCTCTATGATCCGTTTTTTCGCACGAGTCTTTCTCATCGCTTAAATATTACTTCTTTTTTGCGCCTTTTGCTGGTGCTGCAACCTGCTTGGCTTTTGCACCGTACTTTGAACGTCCTTGTTTGCGACCGTTAACACCAGCGGTGTCAAGTGCACCACGAATGATGTGGTAACGTACACCTGGAAGGTCTTTCACACGACCGCCACGGATCAACACAATAGAGTGCTCCTGGAGGTTGTGACCTTCACCTGGAATGTAAGCATTCACTTCTTTCTGGTTGGTCAATCTAACACGCGCCACTTTACGCATGGCGGAGTTTGGTTTTTTAGGTGTAGTTGTATACACCCGGGTGCAAACACCGCGACGTTGCGGGCAAGCATCCAATGCCGGTGATTTGCTCTTATCAGCCTTATGCTCACGGCCTTTTCTTACGAGTTGCTGTATGGTTGGCATGCTATAATTTAATACGCTATTCTAATAAACACACTACTCCCTATCTTCAAGGGACTGCAAAGGTATTTAATTCCTGAATAATTGCAAAACGACTCGTCCAAATTTTTGGAATCGAGCGGGTTATATGTGGATAAGCCAGCCCTCAAAGCAGTCAAAAAAGCCTCTAATGCGCTCCATTCGCCATATTCACCCCCTCATACTATTTTCAAGATAAGTTTGATAAAGTGTATTTGCCCCGAAAAAACCGTGGAAAACTCCTAATTTGGTGCTCTTAATTCAAAAGCATGCGTTACGAACCCATCGATCCCCAGCTCTTTATCCACAACCGCGCCCGTTTTACGGCCGATATGCAGCCCAATAGCGTTGCCTTTTTTGTGTCGAACGACCAATTTCCGCGCAATGCCGATGCCAATTTTTATTTCCGGCAAAACAGCGAGCTTTTTTGGCTCACGGGCATCGATCAGGAAGACACCTTTTTAATGCTCTACCCCGATTGTCCGAACCCACGTTTCCGGGAAGTCCTATTTATATTAGAAACCAACGACCACATTGCCGTTTGGGAAGGTCATAAATATTCGCAAGCCGAAGCCGCTGCCATGTCGGGCATCACCACCGTACTTTGGAACAAGGAGTTTCGCAGCACCCTCAACACCTATATGAAGTATGCCGATGTGTGCTACCTCAACACCAATGAAAACGACCGCGCCAGCAATCCTTTGGCCACGGCCGAACTGCGTTTTGCCCGTGAGTTGCAGCAGCAATTCCCCCTACATACTTATAAGCGTGCTGCCAAAATCATGGAGCAACACCGCTCGCGCAAACATGCACTCGAAGTGGAGCTCATTAAACGCGCTATCCATATTACGGCTGGCGGTTTCCATGAAGTACTGAAAATGGTAAAGTCCGGCACCTGGGAATTTGAAATTGAAGGCACCATCCTCAAGCACTTCCTCAGTAACCGCGCCAATGGCTTCTCTTTTGAGCCCATCATTGCCAGCGGGGCGAGTGCTTGTGTGCTGCATTATGTAAAAAACGACAAGCAGTGTAAAGACGGCGATTTGATGTTGCTCGACTTTGGTGCCGACTATGCCAATTATGCCGGCGATATGACGCGCTGCTTTCCGGTAAACGGTCGCTTTAGCAAGCGCCAAAAAGAAGTGTACGATGCCGTACTGCGGGTAAATTACGCTGCCACCAAGCTGCTGGTGCCGGGTCGCACCCTCGACGAGTACAACCGCGAGGCGGCCTTGATCATGCAAGATGAGTTACTCAGTCTAGGGCTCATTACCCGCGACGATATTGCCAAGGAAAATCCTCATTGGCCCGCTTATAAAAAGTACTTCCCACATGGAACGGGTCACTTTTTGGGCATCGACGTACACGACATTGGTGCGCGCTATGGCAAGCTCGACGAAGGCATGGTGATTACCTGCGAACCGGGCATATACATTGCTGAAGAAGGCCTGGGCATTCGCATCGAAAACGACATCCTGATTACCAAAAACGGACCGGTTAATCTAATGGCTGGCATTCCTATTGAAACCGAAGAAATTGAAGAGGTAATGCTGGCAGGGAAATAAGGGAATTGAATCGATACTTTGCAGTATATATTACGCATTTTGCAATACGCAAAATGCGTTATTCAGCTTGCATAGTCAGCCGAATCAGCCTAAGTTTATGGCTGTATATGGCTAAAAAGGAACAGCATCCGTTTTTGTTGAAAGGCTACCTTGGCCCTGATTATTAAGGAATACTGCTGGCAGGTGTACGCCTGTTTCCCGAGCCTTTGAATGGCTTGGAAATACCAAAACACATGTCCCTAACTGGCTTCAGCTATAGAAGCGGCATTGGCGCAAAACGTCCGAAAATCAGCTAATTTTGCAGCATGTTAACTCTTCCTGATACCTCCTGGGATTTTGGCAACTTTGTACTGTATGAGCCTGTAACCGTACTCACCGATTTATTGGTGACGGCAGTATGCTGGTACGCCTTTTATCAATTGAAAAACGCACCTGCAGGCCAACTCCGGTGGCTATTTAGAGCCTATTTTTTAACCATGGGACTCGCCACGGCTTACGGCGGCATCATTGGTCACGGCTTTATAGTGCAATTGGGTTTTGTTTGGAAGATGCCGGGCTGGTATGTTTCCATGTTTTCGGTAGCCTTGTTAGAGCGTGCTGCCATTTTTCACGCCCAACCCCTGCTTTCTAAAAATACAGGACGGTGGTTTGCGCGGCTGAACCTGGTGGAGCTGTTTAGTTTATGTGCCATCGTAGCCTACACCCAAAACTTCTTCTTTGTAGAAGCACATGCTGCTTATGGGATGCTGGTGGTGGTACTCTCGTTGGAACTGTACATCTACCGAAAAACCACATCGCTAGGCAGTCAGCAATTCCTGATTGCCATAGGCGTTGCAACAGCGGCGGCTGGGGTTCATTTGTTCGAACTCGGTCTACACCGCTGGTTTAATCACCTCGACATCAGTCACACACTCATGGCCCTTGCTGCCTGGTACTTTTACAAAGGAGCCGCTATGGTTTTGCAGGAAGACAGGCCCCTGCACCATTGATCAAGCCCCTCCCTCTACCAAAAGTTCGGGCAAAAAAAATGAGGCCGAAGCCTCATTTTTATCATTTGTAAGCGGATTATCGCTTGGTAATGGGTACATATTCGCGCTTAGGGTGACCGATGTACACCTGACGTGGGCGACCGATTGGCTCGTTGCCTTCACGCATCTCTTTCCACTGCGCTATCCAACCTGGGAGGCGGCCCAAGGCAAACATCACGGTGAACATATCGGTTGGAATGCCAATTGCCCGGTAAATGATACCTGAGTAGAAATCGACGTTCGGGTACAACTTGCGCTCAATGAAATAAGGATCGCTTAACGCCACTGTTTCGAGTTGTTTGGCAATATCGAGGATTGGGTCGTTGATGCCCAGTTTGTTCAATACCTGATCGCATGCAACTTTGATGATTTTGGCGCGTGGGTCGAAGTTCTTGTAAACCCGGTGTCCGAAGCCCATGAGGCGGAACGGATCATTCTTATCTTTTGCCTTGTTGATGTACTTCATGGCATCGCCACCATCTGCTTTGATTTGCTCAAGCATTTCTATCACCGCTTGGTTAGCGCCACCATGCAGTGGTCCCCACAAAGCACCAATACCCGCCGCTACTGAAGCATAAATATTTGCTTGTGACGACCCCACGATACGCACTGTTGAAGTGGAGCAATTTTGCTCATGATCGGCATGTAGAATCAATAATTTATTCAATGCATCTACAACCACTGGATCTGGCATGTACTCTTCGGTGCGGTGACCAAACATCATTTGCAAGAAGTTGCTCACATAATCCAATTTATTATTTGGATACATATAAGGGTGACCGGTCGACTTTTTGTAAGTCCAAGCCGCAATCGTACCCATTTTAGCAATGAGGCGGTGAATGGTGCGGTCTACTTCTTCAGCAGAGCGATTTGGATTAAGTGAGTTTGGGTAGAAGCTCGACAAAGAAGCGACGGTACACATGAGCACACCCATTGGATGGGTGCCTCCGGGATAAGCATCTAGGAATTTTTTGATGTTCTCGTGTACGAGGGTGCGCCGCGAGATCGAATAATTGAAATTTTCAAGTTGTGCCGCTGTTGGCAATTCGCCGTTGATTAACAAATAACTTACCTCCATGAAGGTGGAGTTTTCGGCCAACTGTTCGATGGAGTAACCGCGGTAGCTCAGAATGCCTTCGTCACCATCAATAAAAGTGATGGCACTTTTGGTAGCGCCCGTATTTTTATAACCAATATCGAGGGTTATGAGACCAGAATCATCGCGTAACTTAGAGATATCGATGGCTGTTTCGTTTTCAGTACCAACGATTACTGGAAGTTTATAAGATTTGTCGCCGTAATGTATTTCTGCAAATTGAGACATATATATGTTGTAATTTTAGTGTTTTAGAGCTGATTGCGGCCTGGGAGCGCTTGACAGCGTAAAAATCCACAAAAAGGAGGATTTTTCACAGCTATATCGGCTTTTTTTTAATCCGTTCTCTCACAAAGCGCATAAAGCAGAAAAAAGTTTCTATTACAAGAAAAAACATGTCAACACGCCAACTCCTTACACCCGAAGCCTTAGAAATGTTGCAGCTGCAACTAAAAGACTGGAAAGTTAGTGCTAAATCCCTAGAGAGAAAGCTCAATTTCGTCAATTTCAGCGAAGCTTGGGCCTTTTTGAACCGGGTTGCATTACTAGCTGAAAAGCTCGACCACCACCCGCACTGGAGCAATGTATACAACCAAGTTGAGATACAGCTCAGCACTCACGATCGGGGCGGGGTAACCGCCTTGGATGCGCAAATGGCTGCTGCCATCAACGAGATACTGTAGTAAAGCCGTTTACAGTGCCTTCACGGCCTCTACCAAACTACTGAGTGCAGATTTGGCATCGCCAAAGAGCATTCTGGTTTTAGGATTGTAGAACAGTTCGTTTTCGATACCCGCATAACCCGCGCTCATGGAACGTTTGATAACGATGATGTTTTGGGCGCGATCGGCTTGTAAAATTGGCATGCCATAGATGGGACTGGCAGGATCGAGTTCTGCGGCTGGATTCACTACGTCGTTAGCGCCGATGACCACCACCACATCGGTTTGTGGAAACTCATCGTTGATTTTCTCCATCTCAATGAGCTTGTCGTACGATACGTCTGACTCGGCCAATAGTACGTTCATGTGCCCAGGCATGCGGCCCGCTACCGGGTGGATGCCATACTTTACCTCTACCCCTTTGGCTTCGAGCAGTTTTTCGAGCTCGTGCACCACGTGTTGGGCTTGGGCAACGGCCAAACCATAACCGGGAATGATAACCACTTTGCGGGCATAGGCCAACAGAATGGACGCATCACTTAAATTGATTTCGCGGTAGGTGGTATCGATTTCGCGGTCAGAAGCGGCGCCTGTGCCACTATTGAATGCCCCTAACAACACTGCCGTGAGCGAGCGGTTCATGGCCTTACACATGAGCACAGTGAGCAAAAAGCCCGCAGAACCCACCAATACTCCCCCCATCAACATCACTTTATTATCGAAAAGCAAACCGGTAGTAGCAGCTGTAAGTCCGGTGAAGGAGTTTAACAATGAAATCACCACCGGCATATCCGCTCCACCAATTGGCATCACGAACAGCACCCCAAACAACAGCGATAAGGCCAAAATGATGTAAATCACCATTTCATTACCTTCTCCCAAGAAGAAAAACAGCACCGACAAAGCGGCAATGACCACCAGCAAGCCGTTGTTGGTAAGCTTTTGCATGGGCCAGCGCACCGATTTACCACTCACGAAGCCTTGTAGTTTACCCATGGCAATGATGGAGCCAGTAAACGACACCCCTCCCACAACCAAACTTACCAGTAAAGCAGCGAAGTAAAAGTAAAATGTGCTGTTCGGATTCAGCATCAGTGTCGCCATGCCAATGTCGGAGCCATGGTAAATGCCATACACCTCAGCAATGGCAATTAAAGCCGCTGCAGCACCACCCATGCCGTTAAAAAACGACACCATTTGCGGCATATCGGTCATTTTGATGCGGTTCGACATTAACCAGCCGACCACACTGCCAATGGCAATGCCGGCAATGCTCAGCCCGATGTTGTTCAAGCCTGGCGTAAAAAAGGTAGCTAAAACGGCCAAGGCCATACCGCCTGCCGCCATCAGATTGCCCTTGCGAGCACTGTCGGGGTGGCCCATGTATTTGATGCCCAGCACAAAGAGCACCACGGCAACCAGGTAACTTATATCAATGAGTTGACTCAGCATTACTTCTTCTTTTTACGAAACATGTCTAACATACGATCGGTTACCGCAAAGCCGCCCACCACATTGAGGGTGGCCAGTACCACGGCCAAAAAGCCCAAGGCAAGGGCGAGGTAATTGTCTGCATCGGTTTTGCCCATCACCAAAATAGAGCCGATGATCACCACGCCAGAAAGTGCATTGGAACCCGACATCAAGGGGGTGTGCAGCACTTGAGGCACTTTGCTGATGACCTCAACGCCTACAAAGACCGCCAGTACCAGCACATAAATCAGCTGCAGGTTCTCGGAAATGAGTGCAAGTAAATTTTCCATTCTTATTTATTTAGCGGTCCCCAAACCACAGCGCCCCCATGGGTAATGACACTGCCTTTGATGATTTCGTCTTCGAAATTGAGCGTAAACTTACCGTCTTTCAGGCAAGGCATCAGGTAATTGAGCATGTTTTTAGCATACATGCGACTTGCGTCTTGTGGCTTTTCTGCTGGCAAATTACCGTTTCCAACAATTTGCACCTCGTGTATGGTGCATATTTCGTTGTTTTTAGTGAGTTCGCAGTTGCCTCCTGCCGCCGCGGCCATGTCGATGATTACACTGCCTGCCCGCATGCGCTCTACCATCGAAGCAGTGATGAGCACGGGTGCTGGTCGGCCTGGAATCAAGGCCGTGGTAATCACCACATCTGCAGCAACAATACGTTTTTCGAGCTCTTCAGATTGTTTTTGTTTGTATTCGGCGCTCTGCTCCACCGCATAGCCTCCGGCGCCTTTGTCTTCCACCGCGCCTGGCACTTCTACAAAACGGCCACCCAAACTTTCTACTTGTTCCTTCACTGACGGCCGGGTATCAAAGGCTTCTACCACCGCACCCAAGCGTTTGGCTGTGGCAATGGCCTGCAACCCTGCTACGCCAGCACCTATCACCAGCACTTTAGCTGGTGCAATGGTGCCTGCTGCAGTCATCATCATTGGAAACAAACGTGGCAATAGGCCAGCGGCCCGCAGTACAGCCTGGTAGCCTGCTAAAGAAGCTTGGCTCGAGAGCACATCCATGCTTTGGGCACGAGTGATGCGGGGAATGGCATCCATGCTGATGCAACTCACCCCTTTTTCGGCCAGCTTTTGCATGCGGAAGCCATTAACCAAGGGCTGGTACATGCCAAACAGCAGCTGCCCCGCCTTGAGTTGTTCGAAGAATTCGGTTGCTAGTGGCTGAATAGCCACCAACAGCTCGGCGGCTAAGACAGCGGAACGGCTGCTGATTTCGGCCCCAACAGCTTCATAATCGCTATTGCGAAAGGAAGCCGCTAAGCCAGCATCTGTTTCTACCAAAACTTTCGCGCCTTTGTCGATCAAGGTTTTCACTACCTCGGGCGTTAGCGCTACCCGTGTTTCGAAGTCGGGTTCTTTGAGTAATCCTACTAACATCTGCTTCAAATATGGGTCAAATATACAAGTTCCGTTGGAATGCAACAGTGCTCCAGCCGCTTCCTCCTCAAATCAGCAAAGTGAAATTATTAATATGTTTTTTTAAGATAACGAAACAACTCGCTATCGGTAGTGAGAATGATGCTGGTTTGACCATCGAGTGATTTTTCGAGGGTCTCCATCGACTTAAGGAAGGTATATAAGTCGCGTGCTTGGGGCGATTTATTGTATGCCGAGGCATAAATCGCGGTGGCTTCAGCGTCGGCTTTACCTCTGATGATGGCTGCATCACGTACAGCGGTAGATTGTATTTGTGCCAGGTCGCGTTCTTTATCGCCTTCAATTTTGCGGGCTTCGCCTTCCCCTTCCGAGCGGAACTGGTCAGCGATGCGATTCCGTTCAGATATCATCCGGTCGTAAACGCGTCGTCTTACCTCCTCCACATAATTCACCCTTTTAAAACGAAAATCAAGGATTCGAACGCCAAGATCGGCGCATCTGGCATTGGCTTTGGCCAAGATGGCGGCTTCAATTTTATCACGACCTACCCCAACACTGTCGAGGTTTTCGAGTTCTTTCATGAAGGCCTCTGATATTTGTGGCGCCCGGTTGGTGGAGCGCACTATGTCGAGTAATTCATTAGAAGCCACAGCGTTGCGTGTTTCGCCATCGAGGATATCATCGAGGCGCGACTGTGCCGAGCGTTCGTCACGCAGGCGGATGAAAAACTGCAGCGGGTCGGTAATCTGCCAGCGGGCATAGGTATCTACGAAGATGAATTTTTTGTCTTTGGTAGGCACCTGATTAGGGTCTCCATCCCAAGCCAGAAAACGCTTATCGAAGTACTGTACTTTTTGTACAAAAGGCACTTTAAAGTGAATGCCTGGCTCGGTGCGAGGCGCTCCTACCGGCTTACCAAATTGGGTAACAATGGCTTGTTGGGTTTCGCTGAGCACAAATATGCTTCCAAAACCTACGATAAGCGCAATGGCTATCGGAATCAACATGTATAGATAAGAACGGTTCATTTGCTGGTCTTTTTAATTTGCTCCAAATTCAAGAGTGGCAAAACGTTGTTGCCCTTTTCGTCTACAATTACTTTGTTGCCTAGTTTCGGCAAGATGCGCTCCATGGTTTCGAGGTAGATGCGCTTTTTGGTCACTTCGGGCGCTTTCATATACTCGGTGTAGAGCGAATTAAAACGCGCGGCTTCGCCTCGGGCACCATTGACCCGGGTGAGTGCATAGGCTTCGGCGAGCTGCACGGTTTCTTGTGCTTCCCCTTTGGCACGAGGTACTACGCGATTATATTCCGATTCTGCCTTATTTATGAGTGTTTCACGCTCTTGCTGCGCCTGGTTTACCGCATTAAAGCTGGCTCGTACTGGTTCAGGGGGATTTACATCCTGCAGCACTACTTGATCGATGCGGATACCGTTTTCGTACTCATCACACAACTTCTGCAGCAAAACCTCCACATTAGAGGCCACTTCCTGGCGCCCCACAGTGAGCACTTCGTTCACCGTTCGATCGCCTACGGTTTTGCGCATGGCCGATTCTGCCATGTCGCGCAACGATTGCTCCGCATCACGCACTTTGAAAAGGTATTTGTAAGAATCAACAATGCGGTACTGCACCACCCACTCTACGTCGGCCATATTGAGGTCGCCGCTGAGCATGCTCGATTCGTCGACATAGCTACCTGTACCATACTCGCTGCGAGTAGCAGCATTGGCAGTTCTGAAGCCAAATTCGTGCTTCAGTTGCCGTTGCACTGGTATCTTATACATTTTTTCAACGCCAAATGGCAAGATAAAATTAAGTCCAGGCGGCAGGGTGCGGCTAAATTTGCCGAGATTGATGACCACTCCCTCTTCTTCAGGGCCTATGGTGCGGATAGAAGTGGCCAAACCAATCACAATCAACAAGCCGTATACAATCCTCATGGCGTATTTACGCAATATGTATTCGTAGTATTTCCAGTTAAAATCTTCAGCCATCTTTTTTATTTTGGTAACGCACAAGATACCAAAAGGATGGTAGATGGGAGAAAATTAACGCTATTTAAGGTTGTCAACCCGTGTAGCCGAGCTCGAAAAGCAAGTATGGTCATTGGAAAACGACTCTAGAAGTGCGGCTAGGCATGCTTTTAAATGCCTTTTGCACTGCTGCTTCAACGAAAAGTTGAAAAAAAAGCGGAGACTTATAGTACAATTAACAATTTCTTATTATTTTGGTCACGATTTCAACACCTTAACACTCAAAACAAAAACATTTATATGAAAAAAGCACTACTCCTATTGGTGTTCACAACCTTTGGATATTTCGTTCAAGCGCAAACCACGAACGTTACCTTCCAGCTTGATATGAATACCTTTACTGGCAATTTTACCACACCCGAGGTGAATGGCACCTGGAACAGTTGGTGTGGCAATTGCAACCCCATGGCCGATCCAAACAATGACGGTGTATGGACAGTAACGCTCCCCCTTCCTACAGGAGCAACGGTTGAGTTCAAATACTCGTACGATAACTGGGCTGGCCAGGAAATGAACAGTCCGAGCGCCCCCTGCACCAACGGAAACACCCAATTCACAAATCGCGTTTTGGTTGTACCTACCGCTGACACCACCCTTGGTGTGGTTTGTTGGGGTTCATGCCTGCCATGTGCAGCATCCCCAACCACTGCCAACATTACCTTCCGGGTTGACATGAATGAATTCACAGGAACGTTCACTACCCCTGAAATCAATGGCACTTTCAACAACTGGTGTGGCAATTGTGCGCCCATGACCGATGCCAACAACGACGATATTTGGGAAATCACCATCAATTTGCCAATTGGCGACACTTTGGAATACAAATTCTCGCACGACAATTGGGCAGGACAAGAAACCAACAATCCAGCCGGCGCCTGCACCAACGGTAACCTTCAATTCACCAATCGTGTATTGGTAGTTACTGGCAACGCCTTATTGCCTGCCGTTTGTTGGGGAAGCTGCTTGCCATGTGGTTTGAGCAGCAATGTGAAAGAAACCACCACGGCCGCTGCGTTACGTATGTTCCCGAATCCCGCCCAAGGAAATGTAACATTTGAAAGTGAAGAAGCTGGTGCTTTACAATTATTCGACTTGACTGGTCGCTTGGTACTTCAAACGACACTTGAAATCGGCACGCAAAACATTTCCCTTGAGGGCCTCAAGGCTGGCTTGTATGTGGCACAATGGCAAGGACAAAAATCGACGCAAAGCCTCCGCCTCATTGTACAATAAAATTCTCCCTTATCTTAGAGCCCTCTCCCTGTAGAGGGCTTTTTTTTGCCTAAAACCAACTTATGCGTAAATCACTCATATTTATCGTCTCGGTGTTTTTCTTTTGGGGCTTTGTGGCTGCCAGTAACGACATCCTCATCCCTGTTTTCAAAGAAAAACTCCAACTTGAGCAGTGGCAAAGTCAGATGATTGCCTTTGCTTTTTATGTGGCCTATACCTTGGGTTCGCTGAGCTATTTGGCCATTTCGAGGATGCGGGGACGTGATTTAGTATCGAGTTGGGGCTACGGCAAATCTTTGGCCATCGGCCTGTTTATATCGGCGGCGGGCACTTTGTTGTTCATTCCTGCGGCCAACAATGCTTCCTTCCCTTTGTTGCTGATGGGTTTGATTGTAGTGGGCATCGGATTTAGTTTGCAACAAACGGTGGCAAACCCTTTGGCCATCTCCCTGGGAAGTCCCGAAACCGGCTCCCAGCGCCTCAGCATGGCGGGGGGCATTAACAACCTGGGCACTACCCTTGGTCCTTTGCTGCTGAGTTTTGCCATATTCGGACAAGCGGGTACCGGTGCTGCGCCCACACTCGACATCGCCGCAGTTAAAATCCCTTACCTCATTCTGGGTGCCTTTTTTGTGCTTTTTGGCCTGATGTTTTGGCGCATGGAGCTTGGCAAACCCGAGGAAGCAGTTTTGGATGAAAGTCCCGACGCCCTCCCCGCCGAAAGCATTTTTAAATCGCCCCAGGTATGGATGGGCATGATTGCCATCTTTTTATATGTAGGGGTAGAAGTGAGCACCGCCAGCAACTTGCCCGAGTATCTCATCAAGTACCATGGCATAGCGCTTGATCAGATGGCGCCATACATCTCGCTGTTTTGGGCCAGTTTAATGATTGGCCGCTGGACCGCTGCTTCGGGAGCTTTGGGTGCGAAAGGTAGCCAGCGTCAACTGCTGCGCTGGGCTTTGCCTTTGGTAGCATTTGGCATCTTTATGTTCGTAAACACCCTGGGCGGCTACGACGTAAGTCAGTTTTTGCCCTTTGTAGCGGCCGTATTGCTGTTGGTAGTGGCTGATTGGTTGGTAAAAGGCAATCCTGTGAAGCAGCTCTTCCTCTACGCCAGTCTGGGAATTGTAGCTACCTTGATGGGCATGTATGCCGAAGGTCCTTTGGCCATCTACTCCTTTATTGCGGTGGGTTTGTTTTGCTCTACCCTCTGGCCTTGCATCTTTACCTTAGCCATTGCAGGCATGGGCACCCGCACCTCGCAGGTATCAAACGCCTTGATCATGATGATCATGGGCGGTGGCTTTGTAAGTGTGTTTCAAGGCTGGTTGGGCTCCGACGAAATGTTGGGCATCCGAGCTTCCTACTGGGTAGGTGTGGTTTGTTTTGCTTACTTGGCCTTTTACGCTTACCGCATGCAAGTGGTATTGCGCAAACGGGGTATTGTATTGGAAGAAGCGGCT
Organism: Sphingobacteriaceae bacterium; assembly: GCA_030682795.1. Lineage (GTDB taxonomy): Bacteria > Bacteroidota > Bacteroidia > UBA7662 > UBA7662 > PNNG01. The sequence goes on along the minus strand of JAUXNJ010000013.1, from coordinate 27,018 downwards.
GCAGCAGCGCACTAACGGCTGTTACAGCTCGAATAGATAGCCCTTTTGCACCAACTGCTCGTAGCGTTGTTGGTCGAATCGGTAAAGCCGCGCAGGCCGATGGCGCACTTCCTTTTGCATTTTATCGAGGGGAATGAGCACATTCATCGACAACATCTTCTTCCTAAAGTTCCCTTTATCAAAAGAGGTATTGAGGATGGTTTCGTACAGGTGCTGCAATTGTGCGAGTGTAAATTCTTCAGGCAAAAGCTCAAAGCCAATGGGTTGATGCTGCACTTTGTGGTGTAAGTGCTGCACTGCTGCCTCCAGAATTTGGCGGTGGTCAAAGGCCATCTCCCCTATTTCGTCTAAATTTTTCCAATAAGCCTCGCTGGCCCAGGAGGCTGGGTGTGGGTTATACAAGTTTTTATCGAGCAGGGCATAATACACCACGGTAACTACACGTCCCATGGGATGTCGCTCCACGGCCCCAAACGTACTGAGTTGTTCGAGGTAGATGTCGGGCAGTCCTGTTAAATCATTCAAAACACGTTTGGTGGCTTGGTCAATGTCTTCATTTAAACTCACCAAATCACCGGGAATGGCCTCAAAGCCTTTGTAGGGTTCTGCGCCGCGTTCGATGAGCAGCACTTGGAGGTTTTCGCCATCGTAGCCAAAAACCACACAGTCGACCGAGATGCCAAAACGAAAAAAGGCATCGAGACGTTGGCGTTCCTCTTGGAGGTCGGAGCTGGTATTGACTTGCATCATGGGTTTTGCGTTAGTCGAGTACAAAGTTAATAGAATCGGTTTCATCCGCGCTATTGGGCACAATCCAGGCGGTGACTTTGCCTTTGGCGGGATGTTTACGGCCGTTGGCATCGAACAGCGCAAGGCTTTCGGCAGTGAGCACAAAAATGGCTGACTGCTTGGCGCCAGGACCTAGTTGCAGCTGCTGGAAACCAGCGAGTTGCTTGCCTGCCGGAATGCCTGCTTTGTTGGCATGCAGTTTTACATACAGCTGCACGGTTTCGGTGGCGGGGCGTGCCGAGTTATTGGTAATTTCAACGCTGAGCACTTTGCGACCATCGGGTAGCGCCTGCATTTTGGGCTTGCTGTAGCTGATTTTGCTGTAGCTGAGGCCATAGCCGAAGGGATAGGCGGGACTATTGGGCAGGTCGTTGTACTGCGACCAAAACACATCGCTGGAAGGACCAGGCCTGCCACCAGTGGGGTCGTTGTAGGCCATGGGAATTTGGCCTTCGTGGCGTGGGAAGGTCATGGGCAGGCGGCCCGAAGGATTGTGCTGGCCCATCAATACAGCAGCCACGGCATCGCCGGTATGGGTGCCCGGCTGCCAAGCCAAAAGCAGTGCGCCTAGTTTGCTTCGGATGTCCTCGGGGATGATGAGCGGCCGGCCAGCGAAAAGCACCAGCACTACCCGGGGGTGCTGCTGCACCAGTTCACGGAGGAAAGCCTCTTGCAAGCCTGGCAGACGAATGGAGCTGCGACTGCGCCCCTCTCCCGATTGGTAGCCGTGTTCACCGAGGGCCACCACCACCGTTTTGGAAGTTGCAGCCAGCTGCATGGCCGCCGCCCAGCCCGAAGTATCGGTTTCGTTTACTTGAATGGGGGCGTGAAAAGCTTCGGGACCGCTCCAGGCCATTGGACCGGTTGCCCAGCGTAAGTTGGGGAAATAGGCCTGCAAGCCTTCGGTCAACGGAATGGCGGTACCGTTATCGGCCGATACGCGCCAATTACCCAAGGGCGCGGTACGATCGTTGGCGATGGCACCTAATAGCACTACCTCATCCTTGGCTTGAAGGGGAAGCACCCCTTTGTTTTCGAGTAATACCATCGATTTTTTGGCCATGTCGAGGGCATCTTTGTGCAAAGTGGCGCTGCCAATGGTGGCTGCCTCCCGTTTTTCGTCGCAATAGCGGTAAGGATCGTCGAACAGGCCCAACTGGAATTTCAAACGCAGGATGCGTCGCACGGCTTCGTTGATGCGCGCTTCTGGCACTCGCTTTTGCAGTACTGCCTCGGCCAAATGCTTCACGTAGGCGCTCGATTCCATGTCCATATCGCAACCTGCCAAAGCCGCCAGCTCCGCCACTTCTTGCAAAGAAGCTGCATAACCGTGGGCCATCATTTCCTGGATCGAGCCCCAATCCGACACCACCATCCCCTCAAAAGCCCAGTCTTTTTTGAGCACCTGGCGCATCAAAAAGGAGTCGGCCGACGAAGGAATGCCATTGTAAGCGGTAAAGGCGTTCATAAAAGTGGCTACACCAGCCTCTTGCGCAGCTTTGAAGGGCGGAAGAATGGTGTTGTAGAGGGTGTAGGCGCTAAAGTCGGTATGGTGGTAATCGCGACCGGCCTGCACAAAGCCGTAGCCGGCAAAGTGTTTGGCGCAAGCCGCGAGGGTGTTGGGGGCGCTTAAGTCGGTGCCCTGAAAGCCTTTGACCCGGGCGGTGGCAATTTTGGCGCCCAAAAAATGGTCTTCCCCAGCACCTTCCATCACCCGACCCCAGCGTGGGTCGCGCGAAATGTCTACCATAGGCGCGAAAGTCCAGTTGATGCCCGCCGCCGTAGCTTCGATGGCCGCATTGCGCGCCGAGGTTTCGATGGCCTGCAGGTCCCAGCTGGCTGCCTCCGCCAAAGGAATAGGCGTGAGGGTTTTATAACCATGAATTACGTCGCAACCGAATAGCAGCGGGATGCCCAAGCGGGTTTGCTCCACGGCTATTTTTTGCAAAGCCCGCACTTCTTTTACGCCCTGCACATTTAATACGGCTCCTACCCCGCCCTTGCGCAAAAGCTCATAGCGCTCTAGGGAGTTGCCTTCGGCAGGCACCGGCCCAGTAGCATTCCAAAAGCCATTGAACTGGTTCATCTGCCCTATTTTTTCGTCGAGGGTCATGAGGCGAAGCACCGAATCAACGCGCTGCTCGATGCTTTGGGCGGTGGTGGCGGCTGACAGCAGGCTGCTGAGCAGAACAAAAAAAAGGCTGCGAAAAGACATGCGGAGGCTGTTTAAAGCGGGTCGTATTGGAAAGAGCGGATCACAATTTCATAATTGCGGCCGGTGCTTGGTCCTGTTGCCTGGTTGTTCACCAGCCAGAGGTTGATGCGGGCGTTGGTGGTGGGCCCTGGCGCTGGGATGATGATGGGCGCGCTGATCATGCCCCCTTCTTCTTTTACCCGCGCAGGATTGTTGAGGTTAAATTCCCAGCTGGCCATGGGGGGCTCATTGCTTTTATCGCCCAGCCAGCTTTTCCAAGTGATGAGGCTGTCGGTCCAGATAAACTCGTGGGTGGTATGCGAATTGGCGGCAGCGGCAGGCATTTGGTAGCCGCGGGTGCGCTCGGGTTTGAAGGGACCGAACCACACCGGTTGCACCGACATGTGCAGGGTTTTGGGGTCGCCGGCTATGCCCCAGCGACTGAATTCGATATCGACTTCGCTGTTGGCTTGGGTCATGAGGGTGTTGTTGTCCCAAGTAAAAAGCCCCAGCACGGTATTGTCGGGAATGTTCACCATGTCGGACTCTACCACCCAAACATAGCGGCCGTAGCCGACCACGTCGTTGGAGATGATTTCGGAGCAGTGCCAGTTGCCGTCGGCCAGTTTGCGGATGTTGAGGTGCAGGTAGCCGTTGGAGTCGGTATAAGCGGCATACAAATCTTTGCTGAAGTAATTGGGGCCGGGACCAAACAGCTGCTCCCCGCCTTTGACTGTCCAGATACGGCCGCTGAAGTTCAGCTGATCGCCTGAGCGGCCTTGGGGTGCAGGCAAGGTGGCCAATTCACAGGCCATCAGTATAAAAAGCAGGCTCGCTGCTGCCAGGTGACGGAATGTTTTCATCAGTTATTGATTTTACCAGGCACCACCAGCTCTCCCCAATAGGAGGGCGAAGTGTGGAAGCCTTCAGATTCGGGACTGTTCCAACGTATTTGTGCCTGGCGACCGCTGGCATTGCCTTGGTCGCGGGCTATTTCGAGCAGGTAACGACCGGTTAAGGCCCAGGGATCGCGACCTAAATCCGACCATTTGATGGCCACTTCTAACCAATAACCCCCATCCGGCAAGGCTTTGAGTTCGCGTTGCAGCGGCAAATTGGTTTGGGTGCGGAACTCCATGGCTTCAGCCTTTTCGCCCAGGGAGATGCCCAGGTGGATGTCGCTGAAAAGCATGCGGGCGCGGGGACGGCTGCTGAGCTCGGGTTGGGCTGCAAAAGCCAGTTCGAGGGCGTCGCCTTGCCACAAATCCGCACCGGTTCGGGTATTCACAAGCGCTTGCGTATCGGCCAACATGGCTTGTACGTACAAATGCTTTTCATCCCAACGCAAACGCACCGAGTCGGCGCCAACGGCCTGCCAAGGTGTGCTCCATAGGCTGTTTGCATAAAGGGCCACGGCTTGGTTTCGGCTAGCTGCTTGGTGGCGCACTATTTTGATGTGCCGCAAATCGACTTCCCCAGAGGCTTCAAACTGGATGATAAATTGTTTAACGTTGGAGGGATCTGCGCGTTGTTCATCCCAGTTAAACTGCTGCAAAGGCAGGCGGATGTTGGCGTATTGTTGCCCAATCGGACCATCAACCACCCATTTGGCCGACATGCCCATCCAGGCTTGGCGGTTGCTGTAGTCTTCGAGGCCAAAAGCCAGCGGTAGGGTTTGCACGGCACGACCTTCAGGGATGCGCACACGGAGCTCGATGGCCGCACTGTCGAGCAGCGGTGCGAGGTTTTTGCCCGACCATTGGTCCCAGCCCACACCCATCCCCACCCAAGTACAGCCGCCGCCGGGTTTGTCCCACCGCACCCGATAAGCCGTATCCTGCTGCAGCCGCAAACTCATGCAGCCTTTTTTACTATCGCTCCAAAGCTCATCCCCGCTGGCGCCTTCTAAAATCACCAGAGAAGCAAAGCCTGCAATTTGTTCGTAATCGTTGTCGGGATTGCTGTATTCGTACATCGAAATGGGTACCGCCTTGAGCCAACTACGCTTGCCCTCCACCTCCACGGGTTGAAGGTCGATGGTGCGCATGCTATCGCTGGTTTGTGCCAGCAGCGGCATGCTTCCAAGCAGGAGCAGGACGAAAACACAGCTTCTTAAACTCATGGTTGAACGGGTCCGTTGAGTGAAAAGGCCAATAAATCCATATCGCATTCCGAATAACCGCTGGTAGGGTTGGCCAAGAAAAGCACATCTACCCGCAACAGTTTTTGTGGTTCATGCACCCCATTGCCTTTAGGTGCCGTGGGTGCGCCGTTCTCCAAAGCCGTTAAATCGGCATAACGAATGCTTTCAAGCTTCCAATTGGCGCCTGGTCTTATTTCGATGGCCCACATATCTTCTGTAGCAGGCGTAAAAACACCATCTCCATTTTCATCTTCTCTAAACTGAAAAAGCACAATGCCGTTGGTAAGGTCGCTACGTTGACGGAAAATGCCGTTAAAATGCACTTGAGTTGCATTGTTAGGCAAACCAAAACCAGTGGTACTGTTATAGGCTGAAGCATTGAGGGTGAGGAGGCCTTTAAGCCAGTCCCAGCCCACCGTGCCACCCATGCGGTAATACTGCAAGCCTTCGGCCAGTGGTGGCGTGGTGGCGCCCAGGAACTTCATATCGGCGCCGGTTTGCACAAAGGTGGTCCAGGCGGTCGACAAGCCCGTTTCAAAATCATCCAGTATAATGGCGTCGATGGCACGGAGGCCTGTAACTTCGATGCTAGAACGCAAGGTGTCGGTTCTGCCAGGAAAAGTAAGCTGCACATCGCAGGCTTCGGTTTGGAAGGTTGGAAAACGGGTGGTTTCACCTCCCCAACTGGCATTGGTAACATCAATTTCGCGCGAGCGGCCGGTGATGACCTTTACGGCTCCCGAGTTGCGGCCAGTAATTTGAATTTCCCAGTCGGAAAGCACACTTACCCGTGCCGTAAAATGGGCTCTTTGGCCTGTACTGAAGTCGATTTGCCCAGCCGAGCGGGACAGTGGTTCTAGCACTCTAAAGTCCCCATAAAGATCAGTGAGTAAAGGCCCGGCGGGATCTAAATCGCGCTTACAAGCCAGTAAACCCAGCAAACAAAGTCCGAAAAGAAGTGATTTACGCATCTTAAAATTGAATGAAGTAAGCTAAAAATCCAGAACGTATGTTAAAGAAGCTGCCGGCATTGGTAATGCTGCTGGAGATAAAGCCCAACTGCAGGGTGGATTTACCGAAGGCCTTGTAGCTCAACGAAAAAGCAGGTAAAAGTTCGCTATAATCTACGTCCCTTCCAACATAATTAACAATCTCGTTTTGCGCATTGCGCTGGGCATCGTGCACAAAACCTCTGCTTTGGAGTTGCAGCACACCGGCATCGAGGCGGAGGTTGTCGCCAAATTGACGGCCAACATTCACACTGATCCAAGGTTGCTGGAGTTGCAAATCGGGCACCTCGGCCTCGTTATCGGCACGCCAGGCACGTTGGTCGCGGTACATCCCGCTAAAAATCCAGTCTTTGAGCGTGTAAACTGCCGTTAACTCTGCCCTTGAAAACTGGGTAAGGGCATTGGTGCCGCTGCCTCTGATCTCAGAAAAACGGTCTACTTTGAGGGCTAGCGTTAGGGCCTCTATCCCCATTTTTGGCTGCCAGCTGGCAGAGAGGCCACGGCGATTGGGGGTGGCTTCACCGAAGGGGTCGAGCAAGAGGTAGGTCGATTGGTCGTTGCCCAAGGTGCTGTTCCAAGTAGATCGGTACAAACCGGCCTCGCGGGTGAAGTCGTAGATGCTGGCCTGGCGAATGGCGCGGTCGTTGCCAATGGTGCGGAACGAGCGCGGGGCTCCTGTAGGATTGTAGGCGGTGGTTTGGGCGGCGGGACTGAAGAAATCGGGACCTACGTCGCGGTAACTAAAATGTAGGCTTTTACCCACTTTAAGGCCGAGGGTGTAAAAATAGTCGGTCTTTTGGGTAGCGTTTACATCCCTAAAACTGGCATTGGCAATGCCGGTTTCCCAGTTCAACTGTAGGAAGCCGTTGCCCAAGCCGCCGTCGGTAGTAAATACATTGCTGGCATATAAGTTGGTATCGGCGCTGGTACCGGCCAAATCGCGGATGGAGACGGCCGTGCCACCGATACGCAGCGGGAAAGTCTTCCACAAAAACTCGGTTCGGCCGCCAAACGACCATTGCTCAGTGGCTGCACCGCCGAAACTCGGCCGTAAACGCATGGCAAAAAGTGAGTTTTTCATGCGTTCTGGTCCTTTGCGGAACAAAAAATTAAAATCCAACGAACCGCCCTGGGTACGCCAGGTGCCATCTGGATTCATAAACACATCGTAGCCAGCCATTTGTTGCTGAAAGAGTGCCAAAGCAGGCAAATGCGTGGTTGCCTCCAGCACAGGCGCTGTTCGATGCATGGTAAATGGGGTAAGGGCATAGTCCATATCCCCCAAAGTATAGCGGAATTTATTTTGGATGAGGCCTTTGACCTGCAACTGCCGAATGTCGAAGCTCACGCCAGAGCCCCAAAATCCGCCATAATCGTTGCGGATGCGCACCATGGCTTGTATTTCAGTGGCTGCATTTGGCCGCACATTCACGCCCAAATCGGCCAGCACATGGCCCGAATTTTCACGCGGCAAAGTGGTGCTGTCGCCCGTCTTGTTAAACTGATCGGCGAAATACACCGCCCGCGCCCCGCCGTTGATGGCGTATTTGGGGGGTGGCGACTGCGCCAAAAGCATTTGACTGGCCAAGAGCAGCGGCAGGTATAATAACTTCTTCATTAGAAAATGAGCTTAAGTTCAAGGGTGGATTCAACGCCGCGGTAGGTGTCGAGGGTAAAACTGCGGTCTTCAAAATTAAAATAACGCTGGCGGAAATACAGGCAAACGTTGTCGGCGGCCCAAATATCAAAGCCAAAGCCGTAGGCACTGCCGTATTGCTCTAAGGGACGACCGATGGCATTTACGCCGGTGAGTACGCCGCCCAGCGTTACATCGGCACTGCCGAGGAATACCAGCGTAAAGCGGTCGTTCCACTGCAAATAGAGTTCGTTTTCGGAGGCGTATTGGCGGAGAATGGCTTGGGGACTGGTGTTGAGGAAGCTGGCGGCATCTTGCACCGACTGGGTGCGTAAAAAATGGTTAAACACCAGCACTTTGTCCCACACCCGTACCCGATACAGCGCCTGGAACTCGATTTGGGAGAAGTGCAAATGCGACTGGAGGGTGTCGGTAAAGGCTACTTTGTCGAAGGTGTTGCGGTACAGCAAATTGGTGCGGCCGTAAGGACCCACATTTTGCGGAAAACCCCAGCGCCAGAAGCGCGAACGGGTGAGGGCGTTCACTGGGCGGCCAAACGACAAACTGGTAGCACCGGTATTGATTTCGCGACTCAGGCTGTAGCCGAGGGTGAAGTGAATGTTGGTGGGTTTGTAGGAAAGGTTGGCGTCGAAACCCATGCGGTTGTTGGCCAGCTGACCAAAGCCGAGCAGCGATGAATTGGTGGGGAAGAGCAAAGCCCCGCTGCCTGCTTGTCCTGCTGGGATATCGGTGGTGGTGGCTTCTCTCACACTGGTATTTACAAAGGCGCCTACGTTGTTTACTGCTGAAGGATCGATGGCATAAGCCTGACCAAAGAGTTTCCAGGTTTTGTTGAAGCGGTAGTCGTATTTGGCTTGTGCCAGCCAGCCGCCGAGTTGGCCGGTTTGCTGCGATTGGTAGCCCGAATAGCCCGTTTCGAGCTGCCAATGTAGTTTCGACAGGCGGTGGTCAACCTTTAAGGTGTGGATCATCGAGCCAAAAGGCTTGAGCAACAGGCTGTCTTGATACGCCAACTGGTTCATGGTTTGCAAGCTGAGCTTCCACTCGGCATTGGGGGCGTAGGCATATTGACCTCCGTAGGCGGTATTGGGACGCAGGTCGAAGCCACCGTTTTGCTCGTTTTTGCCAAACATCACTTTGAGCGACTGGTTGTGCGGCAGCTGCGCCATGTCGACCACTATCCCAGCAAAAGCACGCTGGCCCCAACGTTCTTCTTGGTCTACTTGACCTTGGTCAACATACCGATTATAGCGCTCAAAAACATTGGCACCAATGGGATCCCAAGGGTTGCGGTCGAACAACATATAGCGTTCATAGGCGGTGTATGCGCCCATGGTGAGGTCGGTCATTTGCACCCAGTGAATGCCCCCGAGCTTGATGCTGAGCGGACCCAGGGAGGTTTGGATGGTGGAATAGAGGTTGAGACCGAGGTTGAGGAGCAGACTTTGACCGAGGCGCGGACTTTCGAGCGGGCGGTCGATGTTGGGCCGCGCGGTGTCGGGGGTGCTCGGACTGTATGCCGTTAAACCCGGCCGATCGAGGAATTGGAAGGCAAAAATATCCATTCCCCAACTCATGCCCGGCCGCGATTTGCCGCTGATGTTGAACATCAAATTTGGCAGCTGGGTGTCATCTCCAATAAAAATCTCACGCTGTGGCAAGGTGCCACCCGTTACAAAGGCATAATCTCCCGGCATATTGCGGTAGGTGCCAAAAAAGCGGTAAAATCCATTTACGTTGAGCGAGCGCAGGCGGCTTGGCTCCTGCTTCGGGAAATTGCCCCAATCGGTTGTCGCCAGGCCGCTGTTGGCTTGGGTGCTGTCGACCAGCAATCGCAACAATCGCGCGCGCAACTCGCTTTTTGGAACCACTTTGGCGACTTGCAGACTGCTGTCGGTTACCGGCACTGGCGCCAGCTCGCCAGCTTGCTGCATTTGGGCCAGAGCTGCTGTCGCTCCTCCAAGCCACATCCCCCCAAGGAGGAAAAACAACTTCATACACTTCATGGCAGCTGACTAAAGGTTTCGAACTGAATGGCTTTGCGAGGCCGATCGCCGGCGGGCAGGGGCTGCACAAAAACGGGCACATTGCCATAAGCCACCCATCCTTCGGCTTCTGCATATATAAAAATGCGGTAGGCCCCTTCTACCATGGGCATCTTCACTGACAAAAAGTCCCAATCGAGCGACCGCAACTTTTTACGGCTCACGCTTGGGGGGCGGTTTTCTACGTCTCCACCAGCTTTAATGTCCTGACTCTCGGGAATGATTTCATAGCGTAGCGTGCCCTTTTTGCTGCTGGTTTTTTTCATATGGAGCTTTACTTCTACCTTTCCCCCGGCTTTGGTTAAGATATACGGCTGGTCAAAGGCAAGCAGCGATACCGGTGCGGCCTCTTGGGTGCCCATCCAGGCCTGTTTGATGGCCCAAAGGGTTTCGGTTTTTTCTTTGTATTCGGTAAAAATGCCGTACCAGGTAGGTGTGGTTTCCTGTTTTTGTCCCCACAAAAACACGTAAGAACCCATGCAATGCGACTTTTCGGCCCAAATTTTATCCTGATAGCGGCGGGTGTAGCTTTCGGCCTTTTGGGCGGATGTTTGTTCGAGTGGTGCGCCCCAAGGACTGCGTTTCACCTCCCAGTGGCCATTGGGGCCCCATTCGGTAATCATATAAGGACCGGTCCAGCCGAAGCGCTGTATCTGACTCGGCAGTTTGTCGAGGTCGCCATAGGTGTTGATGCTGTAAAAATCGAGGCTCGGACAGCGGGCTTTGATCAGCTGCACCTCTACCGAGTCGAGGCCAGCGGTAATGGTAGTTGTAGGATGGTGCGGATCTATTTCTTTGATCATGCGGGCGATGTCTTCCACCGCGTACCACACATTGGTATTGCTGTAATTGAGGTCTACCTCGTTGCCCACGCCCCAAGCCAACAAGGCCGGATGGTCTTTCAGCGCCATCACCTCTTTGCGGAAGGCTTCTTTTTGCCGGCGCACCGCCACGGAATCGTCGTAATCGAAGCCATGCCGCTCGTGCTGCAGCCAAAGTCCCATCATTACCGTGAGTCCGTGTTTGTGGGCTTCGTCTAAGATGGCTTTGGCATTTTCGGTGCCCCAGGTGCGGATGGAATTGCCCCCTGCGGCCACCACTTCTTTTAAGTAAACCGAGCCGCCCGCGCCTTTTACGTAGTAGGGCTCGCCATTTCGGAGCAAGGTGTACTCGCCTGCCGCGTTTTTGCCTACTTCGGTATGGATGGGCTGCGCCTTGGCAGACTGCAGCAACAGCCAAGTAAGCGTGAGAATGATTAAGCTTCTACAACAGGTCATTACAGATTTCTTAATTTGAAAGGACAAGTTATAGTATTTTTTACAATTTAAATAAAGGAAGAAAAAAAATCACGAGTTATCCTAGTCATTTCAACCATAAACTAGCATCCTCTCCCACCCGAAAATCGGACATTCAAAATTAATTTTCCCTGAAAAAAAAGCCCCTGCCTTTGCAGACAGGGGCTTATTTATTGGTTAGAAACAGCTTAGCGATTGATCACCAAGCGGCGGTTGATAACTCCTACCGGCGTTTGAATGCGCACCAAATAGGTGCCGGCTGCAAAATGAGCCAGCTCGATAGCTGCCTCATTGGTTTGCGGCTGCAATTTCAACATTTCACTGCCGTTGAGACTGTAAACTGTAATGGTTTCCATGATAACGCCAGCCGTGCGGATGTGTACACGGTCGGTTGCTGGATTCGGGTACAGCTTCAGTTGTACCTGATTGAGGGCCTCTACACTGCTGGTGAGTCCAACGCGAATGAGGCGAACGCTGAAAGTGCTGCTTGCCAATCTTGAACTTACACCCGTGCGGGCTTCTACGGTCCACTGCAAGGTAACACTGTCGCCAATTACTATGCCTGCGTTGGCTAAGATGGTATCGATGGCACCTGTGGTGAGGCTCAACTGGGTGGCTGCGCCCGCATTGTCGGAACTGAAATTTAACAAAGGCGAGTTGAAATTAGCAGCAGGGTCGGCCAACCAGGTGTAGCGAATTGGGGCGGTTGCAAGACTGGTAGCTGCTTGCCAAGTAATGATCACTGGCGTGCTGGCTGGTCCTCGCACTTCTACCCTAGCGTTATTGGCTGGTCCAATCAAACTAAAGGCTGCAATTTGAGCACTGCGCACCAAGCGAATGTTGAAAGGAGCACTGGCCAAGCGACTCACATTGCCGTTGGTAGCGCGTACCGTCCAAATTAACTCGGATGAATCGCCTGGATTTACTAAGAAACTTTGCAACAAGGAGTCAACCGAGCGATTCAACAAGACCAAGAAGCTATCGGCACCTGCATTGGCAGCTGGCAAGGTCAAAATTGGCGCACTGAAGTTTCCTGTTGGGAAATCTACCAACCACTCATATGTGAGGGCGTTTGCTGATTGCTGCCAGTTGATCACAATTGGTGTGTTGTTGGTTGGCTCTGTAAATACACGACTATTGTTGGCAGGACCTACCAAATTAAACGCACCCAATTGCACTGGCTGACGAACCAAGCGCAAATTAAATGGCATGGCCAAGGTACTGTCGCTTCCATTGCGGTAGAAGGCTTTTACCGTCCAGCGAGTATCGATTGAGTCGCCTGCAGCCACCCCTAAAGAGGCCAATAAATTATCAATCGCACCTACTGTGAGTGTAAGCACGGTATCGGTACCGTTGTTGTTTGAAAGCAGATTTACCAAGCCTGGTGCAAAATTGCCGGCAGCGGTGGTCAGTGACCATTTGTACGATTGCGCATTGAGGGCACGCAGCCAGCTGATTTGAACTGCAGTAGTGTTACCTGGATTGGTAACCAAGCGGCTGTTGTTGGCCGGCGTTAACAAGGTTGCGATGTCGAATGGCAACAAGCTGTCATTTCTACGACTCAAGTCTTGAATACGGGTATCCAACGCAGCTGGCCGGTCGGCTACAGCATAAGGTGTAGCGGCTGGATGCTTCACCAACATATACTCTGCAAAGGCATCTTGCTCAGAGCCCGGCACCGTAAAAGTTGCTCCGCCTGCAGCAGTTAGCACCGTATCCAAATCAACACGCGTGGCAGCATATGGTGCAAACGGATAACCGTCGCCACCACCTGCTAAGAAATTCAAGGTAACCATTTTGTAGGTACGGGCCGGGTTGCCGTGGATCTGTCCATTGCGCACCAATGTATCTACCGTATTGCCCGCTGAGTCGATGCGCACCAACGAACGGATGCGGCTGTTTACAGGCAAGGTTGGGTCATAGCTGAAGGCCATACCACCAACTTGTGGGAAGCGACCAGGTGTTGCACCAGGCGCTGTTTGCGCCAAGCCATGCTCAAGTAGCGCCTTGATACCTGTAACAGGAATGGTCAATACACTCAAACGGTTGTTGAAGCGCAAGGCGTTTTCAATGTCTAATTGACTAATATCGCCCTGTTGCTTGCCCGCTGCCGGGTTGGCTGCCGTTGGCTGCAAGGTTACGGTGCTGCCTACAGCATTCACCGTTCCCATCGCCTGACGGATACCACCACCATTCTTCAATGAAAGCGTCACGGTTGGATCTACCTGGCGTGCCTGCCACAAGTTGGCATCGGAACTCAAATTACCCAAGTTGGTTTCTTCGGTGCGGGTTAACTCGCGACGGCCTTCTAAGAACACCGTTGACTTACCAAACACATTGCCATCCTTGGCTACAATCACCGTCCGAACCGCATCGGTAAGTGCTTTTACGTTTGCACCCTTGCTGCCAGGCAGGAAGCCAGCTGCATAAGATCCCCAAACGCGGGCTACACCAGCTGAGTCGGTGGCATAAGCGCCGTTGATCAATGGATTTAATGCCGTGGTATCAATTACACCCAGGCTATCAAATGCTAACACCAAGCGACCAACATATTTGTATTCGCTCTCGGTGTTCACCAACAAGGTAGGCTGACCGTTGGCACCCGTGCGGATTTGCGGATAAGTGCCTACGGCTACATCGCCAGGGCGCAAAATATCATTGGCATCGGCCAACAAACTGTGCGAGCCACCTGCAATGATTACGTCTACACCAGTTAACAATGGGGCTAAAGCTTGCTCCAAGCTCAACTGCTGCAGGTGTGAGAGCACGATGATTTTGTTGATGCCCTGACCAAAACGCAGGCTGTCGATTACCGGCTGCAAAATCGCTGCCAAAGCAGGCATATCGTTTACAGATGGACCAACCATGGTGGTTGCACCCGGTGAGCTGATGGTGGCCAATACCTGGGTAGTGGCGCCTACAATACCGATTTTTTGACCACCACGCTCAATGACCGCTGAACGGGCAATGCCCTTCTTTTGGTTGTTGTTGGTGATGTTGGCAGGGGTACGGAAGGCCGTGTCTAATTGTCCATCGGCCGTAACCAAGTAGTTTAAGTTCACGTCTGCCGAGAAGTTCAAGTTCGCGCTCAAGTACGGGAACTGTGCTCCCACCCAACGCTTGTCGGCGCCATTGTTACGGATGTCGACACCAATCATGCTGTTGAGCTCCCCGGTACCCAAATCAAATTCGTGGTTACCAAACACACTTGCATTGAAACCAATGAGGTTCATGATGGCAATGTCGGGGCGACCAATCGCCGGACGCACCAAGTGCTGGCCCGGGTAGAACAAATTGGTAGCATTGCGCAAAGGCGTTTGCAAGCTTGGGTCTTCACCCGCGCTCAAAAACGGACTTGGAATGAAGTTGTCGCCACTCGATAAAATCACCGTATTGGCAAACTCATCTTCCAATTTATCAATCACCGCAGCAAAATTCGGAGCATCTTTCGGAGCATCCAATCCACCTTCCATATCGGATGCATGCAAAATCTGGAGGGTATAGCTGTTGTTTTGTGGCTGCACATTAAAGCTCAGCTCAATGATGCTTAAAGTCCCGCTGATTTCATTGGCCACGACGAGGTAAGGCTTGCCATTAGCACTCTCATTTGCAGCAATGTAAATCATGGTTTCGGCACCACGGTCGCCCGCTACGCTGCTTACACTGCGTGGGTTGAGGTAGCCATTGAATACAGGTGCGGTCGGGTCGGTTACTTCATAAGCCACTACACCACCAATACGCTCTAAGCCGATAAAGGCAAAGTGCCTGTTACCAACTTTGGCCATTGCCAATCCTTCTGGCTCAGGACCTTTAGAGCGGCTGCGGTTTTTGCGCGTATTGCTTTCGTGATCGGCATTAAACAAGGCGCCGAATACAGGGTCGAGTTGAGTAATTACTTCCAATTGGTTTTTACTATCCCACACTTGGGTGCCTGTTTGGCTGTTCCAAATGCTGAAGGAACGAGCGCCTACGTTAATGAGGTTGTCGTAATCGCCATCCGAATCGTTGTCGCCGTTCAAATTAGTAATGCGTAAACGACCAATGGCATGGTTCTCCTTGAGCATATCGCCATTCGGGAAAGCCATTGGATCGAGCACTGTAGAAGCAGCACCTACGGTAGTACGCTCATTTAAGGCACTATACTCGCGCTCATCGCCTTCATTGGCAGAAACCAGATAGGTATTGCCACCTACGGTAAACTGTCCCAAGGCATCGGGCATATAGTACATTTTAGTAGGCCAAGCTACCAGCAACACTTCTGGGATATTGTCGGATGCATCGAAGCCATTACCTGGCACGCTGTTGTCTTTCAGCCCCAAACCTCTGATGCTGGTGATGGTATTGTTCAGCAAATTGATTTCTGCAATGCTGTTGTTTTCCTGGAGGGTAACCCAAGCTTTGGTATTGTCATCTGAAACCGCGATATATTCTGGCTCCAAATTTTGCGATAAGGTGCCGATGGTTGAACCTTTTCTCACCCCGGCTGCAATCAAGCTAGCTTCTTGCGCATTAAAAGCAGTGAAATCGAGGGTAGTTACATTGGATTGGGTAATGGTGCTTCCAGAAGTATTGATGATGCTCACAGAGCCTTCGGGATCGACGGTAAAGGTTGTATTGGGTTGACCTTCGTTGGCTACGAGGAGGCGGTTGCCATCGGGACTAAACACCAACATATCGGGCAAGGATCCTACGGTAACTTGACTGATGTAATTACCTAAAGTATCAAAAAACACGACTTTGCCTGGTAATTGCTCGTTGATGTTGGGAGATGCTACTGCCACCAAGCCTGGCTTCACTGCGATGCTGGTAAGACCACCATAGGGCGCCATCGACACGCTGCTGATGGTTGTTGGGTTGGCTGGGTTGTTAAAGTTGATGATGTCGAAGCGGTTTTCGATGGAGCTGGTGGCAAACAACCTGCGGCTCAATTTATCGTACACCACTACTTCGGTCGTACTGCCGGTTGGAGACGGGTCGAAGCTGCTTACTAAAGTCATGGTAACCGCTGAATCTCGTACAGGCATGCTGCGGTCGTTATCGCGGATATATAGTGTGAAGTAGTTCGGGCCTTGCAGCTGAACGCCTTGCAGACTGTCGATTTCAAAAATGAGGTATTCGTCATCTTCTACCAAAATATCGTCATTGATGGTAAACTGCACCAATTGGTTGCCCTGACTGCTTCCGGTAATTTGCACAGTTTGTGCTACGAAGCCATGATCTTGTGCGTTTGCTGTGAGTTGCGAACGCAAACGAATGCGGAAACTAGCTGCAGAAGGGAATTGTAAATTAATTGGCAAACTCACTGTACCCACGTTTTCATCTACCACCAAGTATCTGCTGGCAAAAGAAATGGTGGTGTTGTAGGCAAAATTGAATTGGAAAGGCTGCGACATGGCCAAGTTGCTGCTGTTACGAACATTGTTCACAACCAAGGTATAATTGCTGCCATTTACAAAGCCTGGGTTGAAAGTCAGCACAGCTGTATCTGGTAAGCTGCCATTGTTCGTGCCGCTTATCGATACCAATCCGGGAATATTGGTATAATTGGCAGTATCTGTCAAGGACGAGAATAAAATATCCTGGTTAAAAGCAACCTGCAACGTATTGTTGGTGAGTACCCTAGCCGAAGCTACTGCAGGTGGGCCGGGGAACGACCAATTTGGCCACGTTTGAGCTGGAGTACCGCTACCAGCCACTACCCAATAGGCAGGCAATAAAATGCTGTCGCGGAAAGCCGGACCTATTTGAGGTCCATTGTAATAGGCATTCACCGACAATCCAGCGGCATTTCCTGGTGCAGTGCTTAAATTTAGAGCAGAAACTCCATCTACCAAACCTGCTGGCAATTTGCTAAAACTACCACCACAGCTGGTGTTGTTAGCCACCCATGCGTTGGCACTCAAGGCAGAAACAAAGGCAGGTTGGGTATTGCTACCGGTATATAAAATCACCTGGTCGCCACCGGAGCTCAAACCAAAAGTGCTGCCCGTGAGGGTGCCTATAGAGGCTGTACCTGCATCGGTGCCTAAAACTATCACCGTACCACGACTCACGCCAGTGCTTGGAGCTGTCCAAACCAAACCACCCGGGCACTGTGCAGGTGTATTATCGGTGTACTTGGCATCCGTAACGTTAATGATGGTACCAGGTAAAATATCTACAAAAGTCAAAAAAGCGGCGGCATCAGGAGTCCCTGTTGCGTTCATGCGATAGGCTACTGGTAGCAAATCACCTGGCTGGAATTGCGTTTGCAAGGCCAAGGTGCTGAAAGTGCTTTGATAGCCTGCTGCCAGTGCATTGCCTGCCAAATCGCTTAACAATCCATCGCGAATTTGGAGCGTATAGCTGGTGCCTGGCTGTAAATTTGAAGCGGGGATAACGGTGATGGTATCGCCCGAAAGTTGTGTGCCAAAGGCTACCGTTTGGTTCGAAGCCGTTGCGAACAAACGAAGAACCGTGTCGGCAATGGCAGTAGTGAGGCTTTGTCCACTAGCCAAGCGCACACTTTCGTTAAAAGTTATCCGTGGACGAATATTGACTGCTTGACCGCTGCTATTGTTTGCAGGGAACAGCAATGCGATTGGGGCAAAGGTATCTACAGCGGCATTGGCGGTAACCCCTTCTAAGGTAAAGTTATCAAAGCGATTATTACCCACGGTGCCACCAGCACCTGCTGCAAAGGTAAATCGGATTTTGAAGTTAGCATTGTTTTCAACTGCGGTGAGGCTGCTAAAATTGAGGGTTTGTAAGCTTGGGTCACCATTCACAGGTAAAATGCTATCAAAAAACTGAAAATTTGTACCATCTGTGGTATAGTGCACAAATTGAGTACCTGCACCTGAACCAGATCGGCGGGTGGCATACTTAATCACAACCTGTTGCACGCCTGGGGTTGGTAAACTGAATACCAAAGCGCCTCCAATGGGATCGTTAAATCGCAGATGGCTGCCAGCTGGGTCACCATTGCGGGCATTGGGATTGGTAATTTCAAAACCTTGTCCGGTAGTATTGCTGGTAATGGCAATAGCGCTGATGCCACCTTGCAAGTGCTGAATGCTGCCGTTACCTATATTGGGTGTTAAGAGGGTCGACTCACTGCTTGAATTGTTGAAATTCCAGTAATGCACCAAGCTTGGAAGCGCATTTCCTTCCAAGGTAAAATTATCAAATCGATTGTTACCTACGGTACCAGCTGCACCGGCGGCAAAGGTTAACCTTAGTTTAAAATTGCCATTATTATTCACAGCTGGTAAAGCGCTAAAGTTGAGCGTTTGCATGGTCGGATTGCCGTCGACAGGAAAAATACTATCGAACAAAGCAAAATTGCTGCCATCGGTACTGTAGTGAATATATTGAACCCCTGCGCCAGATCCTGAACGGCGTGTTGCGTACTTAATCGTAATTTGCTGTAAACCAACGGTTGGCAGCGAAAATTCTAAGGTGCCGCCAATAGGATTATTGAAGCGCAGATGGGTACCCGAAGCGTCGTTGTTACGTGCATTGGGATTGGTGATTTCGAAACCCTGCCCAGTATTGCTGGTGGTTTGAATAACACTGGTGCCTCCTACAATGTGTTGAATGGTTCCAGTACCCAACGTTGGGGCCAATAATTCAGCCTCGGTTGCAGAGTTATTAAAGTTCCAATAATGCCGCAAGACCTGGGCTTGCATTCCTTCACTGCTAACGAGCAACAAAAGGGTCAAAAGAAGTGTGCGTAAATCGATTCTCATAACGATGGTTTGAACTCCAAAAGTCCGCCACCTATGTTATTAGAATTTTACGCCCAAGTAAATTAAGCCTGTGGCTAAATTAAGCTTGTGTGAATCGATATGCCCAAAATCGCACCTGTATGAAATTTATGTAATCAACATGTGAAATACTTGGAACCCTACTGGTTTTAGAGGTGTAACTCCAGCTTTGTTTAGCAAAAAATGCTTTATTCTTGCAGCTGCTGCCGGATCAACAACTTCACATAATGCCGATTGCGGCGCTCCTTTTTTGCGCTGGCCCTTTTGTGTTGCCGCTTGTCTTTTACCAAACTGCTCAAATCATTCAAATCTTCGAGCTCGTTTACGTCTTTCACCGAAGTTCTTTTGCCCATGCCCCTGCTTTTTGGCCTTTACGGCTAATGCTGGTAACAAGGTATTTTACTTTGAGTTTGGATATCTCTCAAATCAGTTTTGAAGAGCATGGCCTGAAAAACGTCAAGCTAGTAGAGACGGAAAAGGCGCTTAGCAATGTCGCAAACCTAGCTCGGATTGTTTTATTTGTTATTTTTGTATGTCTGAGCGCAGCTTCAGCATATTCATGAAAGGTTACTCGCGTTGAGATTGCCTAGAAAAAGAAACGCTCCTTGCGGAGCGTCGGGCTGGAGATGCTATCTCCAACGATGTTATAGTTGCAAAATTACGTAAAAAAATGAATGAGGCAATACCAAATGTCGAAAAAGAGCGCGTGACGGTGTATGTTGATGGCTTTAACCTTTATTTTGGCATGCTAGAAGCTGGCTATCACAATTGCAAATGGCTCAATTTAAAAGCGCTTGCATTGTCACTATTGAAACCCAATCAAGAACTCCACAGCATCAATTATTTTACGAGCAGGGTAAGCAACAACCCCAGCAAACAGCGCCGTCAGACTGCCTACATTGAAGCCTTAGAAACTGAAGACATTCATATGTTTTATGGCCATTATCAAAAAGACAGCATTGTATGCAAGCATTGCGCTCATTTTTGGCCTAAATACAACGAAAAGATGACTGACGTAAATATCGCCACCCAAATGCTCATAGATGCTTACCAAGATAAATATGATATGGCGATGCTTATTTCGGGAGATAGTGATTTGGTACCGCCGATAAAAGCCATTCACGAAAACTTCAAGCAAAAACGAGTCTTTGTGGCCTTTCCACCAAATCGCTACAATAATTCTGTTGAATTGGTAGCCAAGGGATCGTTAATAATCGGCCGCAAGAAATTATTGGACAACCAATTTCCCGAAAAAGTCAAGAAAAAAGATGGCTACACCCTGAAAAAACCAGAAACATGGTCTTAAAAGAAGCTGTATACCCTCCCAAAAGTTAAATCGCAACAAAACTGTGCGTAAATTAAACCTATTAGCACATTAACATGGCTTATAACTATTCGATTTGGTTTAGGCTTGAGGTGCCAATTTTTCTCGCCAAAGCCTTTTGTACTTAGGCTAACAACTTGCCTTCTTTTTCCAGAAAAAGCACCTCTTTGGCTTACAAGATTACAAGACCAGCGTTACTGCCTCATCTTAAAATATAATACTGATACGGCGCCAGGGTTAATTCGGCACCCAAGCTGAGCGAATCTTGCGCCATCACATCCCACCAGGTTTTGTTGGCCAGCTCGGCAGGCAAACTCATCGATTGCTGGCTGTTGCGCACATTGGCTATAATGGCTACTGTTTCGGCTGCGTGCGATTTGGTAAAAGCAACCACATCAAAGTGAGAAAAACTGGTGATCGTTCCCTTTTTTGCGGCTGCGGAGCTGGCATAAAACTGCAGCATGCGTTGTTTGGCGGCTAAAAAAGCAGGGTTTGCATTCCAATTGATGGTGGAGCGACTGAAAAAAGGCACAGTGTTAACCGTGGCTACTTCTTGACTGCTGTAAATAAGCGGAACGCCATTCAAAAAATTGGTAATGACCCAAGCCGACATAGCACCTGCCTGCCCATTAAAAATTTGAATGGGAGTAGCTTCCCAGGCCGATGCATCGTGATTGGTAGTGAAACGCACCCAATGCTTCCCTGGAGGGGTATTGCGATATTCATTGCTGCTGGCGGCGTACAAATTGTAGGCAGGTTCAGCAATGAAAATATTCTTCAAAGCCGTGTTGAAAGACCAACCAAAACACAAATCAAATCCTGCCTCAAAATGATTGCTACGCTTTCCCTCGGCAAAAAATATGATGTTACGCTGCGCCATGGTATCGGTGCTTTGAATGGCCTGTTGCCAAAAATCGAAGGGTACGCCATCGGCATAATCGCACCGAAAACCGTCGATGTTGGCCTCATAAATCCAGTAGTGCATGGCCTCGATCATGGCCTTGCGCATGTTTTGGTTGTTAAAATTCAAATCTGCCACATCCAACCAATTGGTTAGAGGCGGATGAATGATGGTGCCACTGGCGTCTTGGGTGTACCAACTGGTACTGTCGAGCCAAGGGTGGTCCCAAGCCGTATGGTTGGCCACCCAATCAAGCATCACGGCCATGCCGCGCGCGTGGGCGGCGTCGGTCAATTGCCGCAGATCGGCCAAGCTGCCATATTCGCTGGCCACGGCCTTGTAATCGCGTACCGAATAGGGAGAATTTACTGATTTCAGCGTACCAATGGGATGGATGGGCATAAGCCAAATGACGTTGGTGCCTAGACTTTTAATGTGGTCGAGCTTGGCGATGACGGCTTGCAAATTGCTGCCTGGACCAAAGGCCCGCAGGTTGACCTCGTACATCACAATGTCTTCGATGGCCGGCAAAGCTGTAAAGGGCTGGCCATATCCTGGGCGAACAGAGGGCGTTACCGGGTTGATAGGATTGTTGGGCCCGTCTTTTTTACAGCCCGCTGTGGTTAGCAATAAGCACAACAGCCCAACTTGTAGCTTGCTAAATTGCTGCAAAAAGCTTTTCGACTTGGATGGAGTTGCAAAAAAAGTGGGCATTTTTAAGGGGATTAGCTTGCAAGCTAAGTAATTCGCACAATTCTAAAAAATCCTGACTTGAGGCTAAAGCATTTGTTGCGTTGCGCATGGCATTAAGTTATTTTAGGAGGCTGACGGCTACTCAGGATTGAAGAAGTAACAAGTATTTTATACCTTTTTAGGTATAATTCTAAAATACTATCAAAAAAACACCCTAGAGGGTATAATTAATGCAAAAAATCCAAAATTATACCTTAAGAGGTGTATTTAAACAAAAAAACGCATTTTTACACCCTAAAAGGTATAAAATGAGCTTGTCTGATTTTGTTAAAACCAAAAGAAAAGCTGTAAAACTCACCCAGCCCGAATTTGCGATAAAAGCAGGTGTAGGTTTACGATTCTTGCGTGAACTCGAGCAAGGCAAAGAAAATTTACGGCTCGACAAGGTAAACCAGGTGTTGCAGATGTTTGGGCATGAAGTGGGGGCAGTACCTCAGCAAAAACAAGCCGATTAATAAGCGTAATAACCTGAGCGGCACCAACAAATAAGGAAACATTACAGTAAGTCGTGTTTTTTTAGCTCCCTACCAATAAAAATAAAAGAATAAAACGACCTGCCTTCTACGCAATCCATCTGCTCTGGCGATGAAACGCCCTGAGGCATCGTAAATCCTGTCGCCATCAATCCTCCCCAAACGGCTGCCGGTGCTGTTGTAAAGCCTGTCTCCATCTACCCGCCCAAGCAGGCGTCCTTGTCCGTCGTAAATGCGTTCCCCGTCTATCCTGCCCAGTAGCCTGCCCGCACCATCATAAATGCGTTCGCCAGCTACCCTGCCTATAAACCTGCCACTGCCGTCGTAATAGCGCTCGCCATCTACCCTGCCTATTTGGCGGCCCGACCCATCGTACATGGATTGGGCATCGGCCAGGCCAGCGCACAGCATCAAAACGAAAAACAAGATGCCTATTCTATTCATTTTAATGGCTTTCAAATTGATTTTGCTTGTACTGAAGTTAAAACCCAGCTACATACTGGGCGGCAGAAACTTAATTTCCTCAGCTTACTAAGCACCTCCTATTTCACCGTCCCTTGTGCTGCTCGTACATCATTTGGCAAACCTTGTCCATCGCCTTAAAAATCTTAACATCCAGGTCAGGCGACCTGCTGAGACTCGTTAAAGTTTCAACCGCCAGGTAAAATGCTTCATTCTCACGACGTGCAATCTGCTCAAGGAACGTAATTTGATTGCTTCCTTTCAAAGATTCCGATATCATGA
The DNA here is from genome assembly GCA_030682795.1 of Sphingobacteriaceae bacterium. Classification (GTDB taxonomy): domain Bacteria; phylum Bacteroidota; class Bacteroidia; order UBA7662; family UBA7662; genus PNNG01. Next base: position 3,942 of record JAUXNJ010000013.1, on the reverse strand, counting down.
CTGCTTCAGCAGTTGGATGAATGGCAAATAATAAACTCATATCGCTGGTTTAAGTAATTATTGGTGTAAGTGACAACGGCCATTTGCATTGGTAGTTCTGTTTTTGCAACCCGCCCCTTTTTTGGTGATGCCTGAGCACTGCCGGGCAGGACTTTTCTTTTGGGACGTAGTAGCGCCATCGCAACAATTGGTGCCCACTTTTCTATTATGCAGCTTGCAATAGCAACTGTTTGATTTGCTGCGATTGCATTTTTGACAAAGGAGTTGGATGTTCGCCGCTTCATTCCCTCCCCCGCATGAAAAAGGCGTAATGTGGTCGTATTCTAAATTCAAAGCACTTCCGCAGCACTTACAAATACCCCCATCGCGTGCGTAGACAATCTTCTTGGTTGTTTCCGAAACATATCTGCTCTGGGCAAAAGCACAAAAATGCAGTAGCAATAGGAAAAGAAGTAAGGCTAGTTTTTTCATTGAAGCTTTGTTCTGTGCCAAGGCAAGATAGGAAGGATTTTTTTGATCTTGCCTCCAACCCTATAAGTCCTATTTAACAGGGCTAGTCCCAGTGGCATTATGCTCTGCAACAGCTTTAAGTATGCCTCGCTAATTAAACACCCATAAAACAGCAGCAAGTCATTTTTCGATGATCGGACTTCTTTCAAATACGGCTGTAGGATCGAATAAACATCGGTATGTTGCCATTCTAGCAGCTACAACAAAGCCTAGGTCTTCAAATATGAATTGCATTTTTGGATTAAAATCCCCCACCCAAGTAACCACAACATCGTGGTAGTTCGATTTGCCTTGAAGGCGGTTAGCTAAATCGGTAAAAATCGCTCCTTCAATGCCACGCCTTTGAAAATCAGGGTGCACACCTATGGCTACCCCATTGACCCTTTTAATTGCTGTCAGCTGCCTAAATATTAAAAACTTCAATTTCCCCAGCAGATTGAGATTGCCCGACAGCCGCTTGAATACCGGATTTAAATCGGGAATACCCAAACAAAAGGCCACTGGTTGCTCATGATGATATACAAAACAAACCAAGCGTTCATCAATAATAGGCTTCATCTTTTTAAATATTGACCTCGCCATTTCCGCTGTCATGGGCTTAAAGTTATCGTGGGTTACCCAGGCAGCATTGTATACAGACCTGAAATCCTCAGCAAATTTTGTGAGTTTTTTCACCTCCATTGGTTGTATGCGATAGGCTGGATCGGCCAACACCATTTCCGCTTTTTGACGGTATTTTAGGGGCACAGGTTCATTTATGCGCCGGTAATTGACTAGTTGATTGTAATATACCTGAAAGCCGTATTGCTCAAAGAGTGTTTTATAATAGGATGGATTGTAGTTTTGACCGAAATAAGTCGGGAAGTCATAATTAGAGATAAGCAATCCCCAAAATTTATTGTTCTCCCCAAAATTAATAGGTCCATCCATCGCCTCCATCCCCTGCTGCTTCAACCAATTTTTGGCGTGATCAAACAAATAATTAGCAGCCAATTGCTCATTGATACATTCAAAAAAACCAATCCCACCCGTTGGTTGCTTAAAAGTATTAGCCTTTTTATCATTAATAAACGCCGCAATTCTTCCTATCACTTGCGAGTGCGCATTGTAAAGCAACCAGCGTTCACATCGGCCATGTGTAAAATACTTATTCTGCTTTGGATCAAATACCGCGTCCACCTCTTGTCTGATTTGAGGTACCCAGTTAGGATCCCCAGCATAAATCTGAAACGGCAAACGATGGAATGCCGCTTTATCCTGCCGAGTACTTACCATTTTAAGAAAAAAACGCTCCATCTCTAAGGTATTTTATAGTGTCTTCCAGTGTTTCTTGAACATTTCTTGGCTCAAACCCTAGTTCCCTTTTTGCTTTTGCTGAGGTGTAAAAATGTTGCTGAGTAGCGAGAGCCATGGTTTTATGATTAACAGCAAAGCTCTTACCGGTGAGTCGTTCATAAGCTGTTCCCAAGGCTCCTAATAGCCACAATAGGTGGTTCGGAATAGCGCATTGAACCGGTTTAAACTGAGCTACTGCACAACAGCTATTAAAAAGCTCTTTATAACTCATATTTTGATTACTAAGCAAATAGGCCTCCCCGAGCTTCCCGTGGGCCAAGCTTTGCAATACGGCAGTCCCTACATCTCGCACATCAACAACATTCTTCCCACCACTTGGAACAAATAAAAGCTTTCTGCCCAAAGCTTTCAAAAGCAACTTCCCTGAGCTTTTTTCTACTCCCTCCGGACCAAGGATGAAAGTGGGATTCAAAATGATCATTGGGAAACCGCTTTTTTGAAAGGCTTGGCGTAATATAGCCTCAGCAACTATTTTGGAATTTACATAAGGAAGCAAGTGCCGAGAGCAGTCCAAAGCCACGGTCTCATCGGCCGGCTTTTCTGCAGTGCCCGGCTGGATGGTATTGGCAGTGCTGATATAGATAAAACGGTTTACGCCGCATAGTTGGGATGCTACCATCAGGCATTTCAAGCCTGCTATATTGGTTTGCTTTTGCGCGTCGTTTTCGAATGCCCCCATACGCGCATCTGCTGCACAATGAATTACAGCATCTACCAACGCCAGTCCCTTTCGTAGTACCTCCAGCTGCGTCAACTCCCCACAGAGTAATTCAACAGGAAAGGGAAACCGAAGGGACAGTTGTGCTGGACTACGCACCAAAGCCACCACCTCATGTCCCGCTTGCGCACACGCCTTAGCTACATGAAATCCTAAAAAACCAGTAATGCCGGTGATAAAAATCCGCATAGCTAATAGGCGTTTACATTTAGTTTGGATAGTAATTGGGGTAGATGAATAGACTTCTAACCTGGGGTAAAAAATAGGTAGAGGCCATGGGCTTAGTTGATATTAACTCGCGTTTACAGACAGCTTTCAATGCAATTTAAGCAATCTATCACAACTTCCATGAGAAGCGAATTAATAAAAATCGGTTTAAAAAAATGCATCCCTATACATTTAAGAGGTCGATCTTACTGATTTTCATTAGCAGCGAGCCACAACTTCAGAAGGGTGCATCGAATGAAGTGTCTATTTAGCAAGTACCTGGCAAGGAAGTCTAACTATTGGCAATATACTGCTCAAGACAGCTACCGCCGTCTTGCTCGCTATAATTGAATACCAAATTTAACTTGAAAATCAATAGGCATACCGTTGGAGATATACCACACAAACCCATCTGAAAAATTGAAATTGCCCGTTCCATTGTTAAAATCCAAGGATTTTGGTTGGGTGAGAAAACGAACGCCGCCGATGATCTCTATAGAAAAATGCTCCAAAATCACATACTTTCTTCCAGCAGCCAAACCAGCCCCATAGTGAGGGTCAGTATTTCTGAAAATATTTGAACTAAACTCGGCATATCTATCTGACGAAAGTAGGCCATACAGCATTTTTAATTGAACAAACGAGCCTTTGTCGTTTCGGTAGCCATCTTCGTAAAATCGAACAAAGGGTTCGAACACCAAGCCAGACCAAGTAACAAAGTAGGCTGTAGTATTCAGACCGTAGCTTGCACTGCTTCTAATAGGCAATTCAAGTTGTAAGCGCACACGTGGCAGTGTCAAACCAACGGAGGCCGACACATTGGCTTTAAAATCTTGCGCAGCGGTATTTAGCGCCAGGCTGCACAGCAGAACAAAAACGAGGGCTTTGATTATGGGTTGTTGGTTTAGTTTGGATGATTATTCTCCCCACGAATTTATTAAATTGCATGAGAAAAATGCCTGAAAACTTTAATCAAAAGCGCCCTAAGCAAAGGGAGGGTGTCATCATGATCATTTATGATTAGAAAGTATCAAGGTCAATTGGACGCATTACACCAAACCACTTCACCACTTTTTCACCAATGCCAGGAGCGTTTACGTGAATGATGTACGCGCCACTAGCAACAGGTATCCGCTCTTGGTTGAGCAAAT
>JAUXNJ010000001.1 GCA_030682795.1 Sphingobacteriaceae bacterium | reverse complement strand
TGGGGGCAAACCTTGACCCAGCTTAACATAATATTTGGGGAGCGGCTACAAATCCATAAATTTGAGCGGTAGCCTTCCGGGGGGTACCCCCCGGAAGGCTACCGCTCATTACCTTTGACACAGTTTAGTGAACACTCCCATAGCGTCGGCTCATAATCATACAGATTAAAATAAATTGTGTTACTTGTACCCTAAAAGGTATTGTCATGAATATCTCCGACTTCATCAAAGCCAAACGGGCTGAGCTGGGTTTAACGCAGCCTGCCTTTGCTCAGCAAGTAGGCGTTGGCCTGCGTTTTTTACGTGAGTTAGAACGAGGAAAGCCAAGTGTTCGGCTCGACAAGGTGAATCAAGTGCTGCAAACTTTTGGTGTGGAAGTGGGAGTGGTTAATACCGCCAATAGCAAAGGGGTTGCGGCGCCGAAGCCCAAGGCTGCCAGGTCTGTCGCTGTTTCCGAAACAATCGCATCCAACATGGAGCACCGGCACCGGCCGAATGTATTGGTGCTCTGCGGCAGAAACAAAAAACGAAGTCGCACCGCTGAGGCCATTTTCAAAAATGACGCTCGTTTCAGCATCCGATCAGCAGGTTTGAGTCCCAAAAGCGACCGTAAAGTAGCGGAGGGGGATCTCCGCTGGGCCGATTTGGTGCTGGTAATGGAGCACAAGCAGCGCGGTAAGCTGCACAGTCAGTTCCCCGGTCTTCAACTGCCACCCCTCGAGGTTCTGCAAATTGCCGACGATTTTGCCTTTATGGATCCGGTGTTGGTGAACTTGCTTACAGAAAAAATCAACGCGCAGCTGCAAGTGCATTTTCAACTTTAGGCATTTGTTTTAAGGATGGAGGCTACAAATAACCTAAAACCAGCATCCGACTTGCACTTTTGAGGCATTTTGGCGTTATTTATAGATGCGCAGCCTTTTTCTGCTTCTTTTGCTTAGCACTTCGGTGCTGCAGGCCCAAAACATCCCCATCATCAAACAGGCCGATTTGTATGCACTGCTCGCCAAACGAGATGATACCCTGCGGGTGGTAAATTTTTGGGCCACCTGGTGCGGTCCCTGCGTGCAAGAATTGCCACATTTCGAAAAATTGCAACGCAACCACCACGACAAACCCCTGAAGGTGATACTGGTGAGTCTCGATTTTCCTTCGCAACTTCAAAAAAGGGTAGTCCCTTTCGTCAAAAAACGCAAGCTCACTGCTACAGTTTTGCTGCTTGATGGTGGCGATCCAAATCAATGGATCGACCGCGTGGAACCCCGTTGGAGCGGCTCCATCCCCGCTACCCTCTTCCTTTACAAAGGCAAACGCCTTTTTTATGAAGGCCAACTCAGCGAAGCCGATCTGTATAAATATGTTCAACAAATAAAATCTCAATCACCATGAAACAGTTTTCCCTGGCCTTGGTGGCCTTTCTCATCAGCTTTGGCGCCGCAGCGCAGTACAAAACAGGCGATAAGGCCCGCGACTTTAAGCTCAAAAACATTGATGGCAAAAAGGTATCGATGAGTCAATACAAAGAGGCCAAAGGCTTCATTGTAATTTTTACCTGCAATCATTGCCCTTGGTCGCAGGCCTATGAGCAGCGCATTATCGACCTCGATAAAAAGTACAAGCCCTTGGGCTACCCGGTAATCGCTTTAAACCCAAACGATCCCGACCAACAGCCACAGGATTCGTTTGAGGAAATGAAAAAGCGTGCGAAAAAATACGGCTACACTTTCCCGTATTTGGTAGACGAGGACCAAGGTGTGGCCAAAGATTATGGAGCTACCCGAACCCCGCACGTTTACATTTTGAATAAAGAAGCAGAAGGCTTGATGGTGCGTTACATCGGCGCCATAGACGATAATACCGAGTATCCCGATCGGGTATCACAGCGTTACGCCGAGGATGCCTTGCAAGATTTGATGGAAGGTACTTATGTACGCCACGGCAATACCAAGGCCGTGGGCTGCACCATCAAGTGGAAAAAGAGCTAGTCTAGCAGCTTGCGGCTCAAACTGCCTTGACTACTGATCACCCGCACCATCCAAATCTGACGACCGCCCTCTGGGAGTGCCATTTCATACTGCGCTGCTTGAGGGCGGTGTTGGTGAATGAGCTGTCCAGCTACATTGTATACCTGAACGGTGGCATCTACCGGAAGAGCATTAAAATAAAGCCTTTTTTGGTGCGCATATATTTCTATCTCTGAATCGGTAGAATGGAGTTTCTCGATGCTTGTACTGATGTTTTGTTTACGTAAGTGCAGAAAAAAGCGATTGGCATGTGGTCCAGCGGAGGGCCTGAAAATAAGACTATCTTGTCGCAGATTGAAAAAACGATTTTTTGCGCGATCTTCCAGGTAGATGCCCACGTTACTGTCGATGCCCGCCAAGGAATCCAATGCTAAAGTCACCAGCGTTCCGGCAGCCAATTGTAAGTGCAGCGGTATTTCTTGTTCATGTATAGGCCAGGGTAGGGCTTGTATGGCGAATGGACTGCCACCCCATTCAGAGGAAAAAGCTAATCCTGCACCAGTAGCTAATCTAGGAGCATCAAATTGGGGATCAAAGCCAGCTGTGGCATCGTCACGAAGTACGATGGCGAGCTGACTGAAGGTTTGATTTTCGCCAAGCGCTTTGAGCCACAGACGACCAACAGGCCCCCCTGTACGGAAAAACTGGCCATTACGACTGCTGCTACGCATATCGTTCTTTATAATCACTTGTAGGCTCGCAGGAATGCCTCCATCACTAACAAAAAAGCCTTGTCCGCTTGCAATTTGTCCTGAGGGCGTTTGGCTTCCTAAATTGGAGCCTGAGCCCGCAGTGCCAGTGCCACCCGCCCAAATGGCATAATCGCCGTTCGAAAAATTACTGCCAGTTGCATTTTGCTGCTGTGCCCAAAAATACAGCGACCCACCGATGGCTTGGGTACCTGCTGGGCCATTAAAGGCTAAAAAAGCATCTGCATCCAAGGGTGCAGGGTAAGGATTTCCTATTAAATACCAGCCCGAGGTGGTACCATTGGTACTTACGGGGATATATTCACCGTGGTGGATTTTACCATTAAAGGTGACTGCACCCGCACCGGCCACTGTGTATCCCCTGCCGGCTGTCATGGTGCCACTAGCCACCTGCCAAGCAGCTACTGTATTGTTACCAGGGTCAAATTGGCGAATGTCGAGGGGATTGGCGGCTGGAAAGGTGGTGGCAAGGTTGGCGTTTTCAACCGGACTGCTCCAAAAGTTGATGCGTAAATTGCTGCTTTGTCCATTGCGCTTTACTGCATAACTGCCATTACCGAGCACTGAGGCATTGTTTCCTGGCCGAAGGGAGCCATCTGCCTCAATAATGATACTGCCGTTGTTGATTAAATTGCCAGAGGTACGTATGCCGCCTTGGCCATTGATTTGTAGGCTTGCGCCGCTGGCTACTTCTAGCAGTGTAACCGATAGGGTATCGTTCAATTGCGCGCTCCCACTTTCGATAAGTGGCTGAGAGCTGCTTACGGGTACAAATCCATTGTTCCAATTGGCTTGCTGAGTCCAGTTGCCAGTGCCGTTCCATCTGCTTCGTTCTATTGTGATTTGAAGTGGCACTACTACACTGGTCCGGCCAGCAACGTCGGTATTAAACTGTAAATGACCACTGACCGAATTGGTGCTTGCAAAATTCATTTCAACCGATAGCAATATGCGTTCTCCAGGGGCTAAGGTTGTGCCAGAGGTTCCTCCATAGGTTAGGCCGCTGCCCGTAACACTGATATTGCTGAGCGTGATGTTTTGATTGCCAGTGTTCACCACAGGCAGCTGATAGCTGCGTGCTTGGCCCTGCGAAATTTTGCCGCCAATCAAGCTGTCAGGCACATAAAATCCCCTTAATACCGGTGTTGAAGATCCTCCCGCAATGTCTGCAATGCGGTCGAGCAATTGCGGATAGTCTACAAAAGGATTGCGATTGAGCTGGTAGGTTTGTACATCATCATTGCGCTTTCGGTCGATGGCCGTAGGTGGGTACAGGGCATGCCATTCACGTAAATCGGCTTCATATGGAGCAATGAAGCCAAGATTGGTGGTTCCCAAATTGCCATAGCGCATGGCAAAATACAAAAGCGCACGAGCCGCTGCCCCTTTATGTACATCGCGAGGCTCAAAAACTACACTGTTAGCCTTGCTGCCTCCTGTATAGGTGAGTGTAGGTGAACTTACCCAACCCAAAGGTTTGTTGCCTCGTGCTGAATTGGTGGCACCATCGGTTATGAACAAGTGGTGGAGATCACTTTTCATAGGTTCTGGGTCGGCACCCTGACTCTGAGGCCAGGTATGCTCCGTATTCATTAGATAGGGTGAATTGTTCAAAGTGCCCGTTCCGATTTCACTGTTGTAGGAAATAAACCGGCCCGTATAAACACATTCGTTTTTAAACCCTTCGTTGTGGGCTGGGTCGCGGCCATTGACCTTCCAGTTGTCAATAATGTAAAACATCCGGTGACGAGCGCTCACCGTAGTGCTGTAGCCAATTTGTGTGTAAGGACTCCCTGTTAGGGTACGAAGTGCGGTCGTAAGGGCTGCCCCTTCCAAGTTTTGGGTGCTGCTATAGTAGGCTCTACTGTAGCTGCCTTGACCGCGTAATTGAATGGTTTTAGGTCCGGTGCCGGTGCGCACATCTACCACCAAAACACCTTTGTTGAGAATGTTGTGGCGTGGTTGGAAGTAGATTTTGAGGCGTAAACTGTCTCCAGCGGCAATGCTAAATACCGAATCTGGTGTCCAAAATGGTTTATGGTTGTAGATGTGGAAGCTGAGGATACGCCCACTTAAACTGCTTCCCCCTTCATTGTAAAGCGTTACAAAGCCGCTATCGCGCTGCAGTTCGTTTACAGTACCAAAAACTAAACTGTCGATGCTCAAACGTAAACTACCACCAACTGCACTCGCCACCACGGGCAAACTCACGTTACCTTGCATTTGTAACTGCAAAGCTGGTGCCCCACCGCCGCTGATGGCAATATTTTGGTTATAGGTGCCGACCGCCAAACCCGATTTAAGGCGAACGTATAACGTTTGGGCCGCTAAAGCCCCTATGCCATGTGTAATCGAAAGTTGATTACTGAAGCTGCTGTTGTTGCTTGAAAGTTCATAGGCGGTGCCAGTGGCATCTAATAATATTTGACCAGCTGTAGTAAAGTGATTGCCACCTAACTGGAAACTTCGACTTGATGAAGCTCTGGAGGTATCCGTGTTCAAGCCAGTGAGCAAAGCTGGCTGTAAACTTAGTACCGGAGGAGGTGCTGTTAGGGTGCCAAAAAGCCGAAAGTTATTGAACCGTAGATTGCCAGTGCTGCTGGCGTTATGACCCCAGATTCGGATGCTGATAGCATTGCTGCTAGAGCCAGGCAGGTTGCTAGTTAAAGAAAAGGCATTTAAAGCGTTTTCATTCGTGCTACTTACAATGCCACTATCTATCAAATATTGGATGTTTTGGTCAAAACCATCGTCACTCCAGGCAATTGTTACGGCTGTTGGTCCACTTGAAGTTCTTCCAAAACGAAAGGATAATGTACTTAATGCTAAGGTGTAGCTATTTAATGGGCTAATGCTAAATTCCAGGTACTTTCCTGTGAGATTGAAATTGCCCTGGTTCCAACTTGAGCTGTTACCTATTTTTGTACCCCCATCATCAGTACCGTTTTGATAACCAAGGGTGCCTGATGATACACTCACCGCCGAAACTTGCAGATTGGCCGCCACACTGCTAGCTGTAGCTACATCTTGAAAATTGTGAATTGATAACTGTGTTTGTGCGGCCGTATTTACTAAAGCCGCAAAAAATCCAATTAAAAAAATAAAAAACCGCCTCAACGACATACACCTAAATTAAAGGCTTAAAGTTCGTTAATTCAGCAGGAATGAAAAAGCAATGTGACTAAAAACCAAAAGCTTAATTTGGCTCTTGGCTTTTTAGGAGTATAGAACTGGATTTACCGCTTCTTGTAAGTTTTCTAGCAACATTTCGCCTTCGAGCATATTGGCCCAGGCGTCCATGTATGCCACTACGTCTTCGCGCTTGTTGCGGGCCAACCAACGCTTGCCGCCTTCTAAATACTTCAGCACTTGGTCGTTTTCGAGCCATTCTAACTCATGCAGCTCACGTGTGCTGAACCCTTCTTTCAACAGCTGCTCAATAATCCAATCGATAGGTAAGCCCGAATCAACGCAATATTCCCGCACCTGGGTGCTCCAATCGCCATACCGCTGCATGGCAAAAGCATGAATTTCGGCCTTGCTCAACTGCGTTATTTCTTGCGCCAAATGACCGCAATTGCAGCTACCCATATGACCCCAGGCGTAATGCTCGCTATTGGCCAATCGCGCTGCTGTTTTGCGTAAGATGTTGATTTTATTGCGTTGCTGATCCATCTTGTTGTGCTTTGAAACTAAAACAGCCCACCAAAGTAAATGTTTGGTGGGCTGTGTATTATCTGATCATAGGAAATGCGAGTGTGTATCTTGAACTCAAATCATCTGCTTCGGATCTACCCAAGCATCAAATTGTTCATTGGTTACCAAGCCGAGGCCTATGGCGGCTTCACGCAAGGTGGTTCCTTCTTTGTGAGCAGTTTTGGCGATTTTGGCAGCATTTTCATAGCCAATGTGTGGATTCAAAGCCGTTACCAACATCAAGGAGTTCTCAAGATGGCGCTGCAAGATGGGCAGATTAGGCTCAATACCTACGGCACATTTATCATTGAACGACACACAAGCATCCCCAATCAAACGGGCGCTTTGCAAAACGTTGGCTGCAATCACGGGCTTGAATACGTTGAGCTCAAAGTGACCATTGCTACCACCAATAGATACCGCTACATCGTTGCCAATGACTTGTGCAGCGACCATGGTCATGGCCTCAGGTTGGGTTGGATTTACTTTACCAGGCATGATCGATGAACCAGGTTCATTGTCGGGAATTACAATTTCACCGATACCCGAGCGGGGACCACTGCTCAACATGCGAATGTCGTTGGCAATTTTCATCAGTGACACAGCCACGCGCTTGAGGGCGCCGCTCAATTCTACCATGGCATCATGGGCCGCCAAAGCTTCAAATTTATTAGGAGCAGTTACAAATGGCCAACCAGTAAACTCAGCAATCTTTTGTGCTACCAGCACATCGTACCCTTTCGGGGCATTTAAGCCGGTGCCTACGGCTGTGCCACCTAATGCCAATTCACGCACCATTTCCAAAGCGTTGCGCAAAGCACGCATGCCATTGTCGAGCTGCTGTACATAGCCGCCAAATTCTTGACCAAGTGTCAAGGGCGTGGCATCCATAAAGTGGGTGCGACCCGTTTTTACGATGTCTTTAAAATCGGCCGACTTTTTAGCCAAGGTATCACGCAGTTTTTGGATGCCCGGCAAAGTCACTTCCGTAATTTGCTGATAAGCCGCAATGTGCATGGCCGTAGGGAAGGTGTCGTTCGAACTCTGCGATTTGTTCACATCGTCGTTGGGGTGCAGCACCTTTTTTTCGTCGTTCAGCGAGCCGCCCGACATCACGTGCGCGCGGTAGGCAATTACCTCATTGCAATTCATATTGCTCTGCGTGCCCGAGCCGGTTTGCCAAATCACCAAGGGGAATTCGCCATCGAGTTTGCCTGCCAAAATCTCGTCGCAAGCACCGCTGATGAGGTCGCGCTTTTCAGCCGTTAATACGCCCAAATCGTGGTTGGCATGCGCCGCGGCCTTCTTCAAATAGGCAAAGGCGCGGATGATTTCCTTGGGCATGCTGGCCTCAGGACCAATCTTAAAGTTGTTACGCGAGCGCTCGGTTTGTGCGCCCCAATATTTGTCGGCAGGTACTTGCACCTCGCCCATGGTGTCTTTTTCGATGCGGTAATTCATGCTATATGCGTTCAAAGTTTAAAGTTGAAAAGTTCGGAAAGCAAAAGTCAAAATTGCTAAAGCGAATCATAAATCTGAAATCAGAAATCACAAATCGGAAATCTCCGTGATCTCCGTGTTTCAAAAGAAACGCTCGTGTTTTACCGGAATTTCGGCGCCCTTTTCTCCAAAAACGCCTGTGTGCCTTCCTTAAATTCAGGTGTTTGGAACAGTGCGCCAAAGGTCTCCACCTCGTTTTCGAAGCCATTCTCTTCCATATCGTAAAAGTCGTTCACCAAGGCAATGCAGTTAGCTACGGCAATTGGACCTTTTCCCGCAATTTTCTTCAAGATTTCCATGGCCTTCGGCTTCAAATCGGCTACGGTCTCTACCACATGGTTTACCAATCCCAAACGATGGGCTTCGTCGGCTTTGATGGCGTCGCCCGTCAGCAATAACTCGATGGCCTTGCCCTTGCCTACCAGCTGCACCAAGCGTTGGGTGCCGGCATAACCGGGTATCAAGCCAAGGTTCACTTCGGGTTGACCAAAACGGGCGTTGGCCGAAGCAATGCGCATGTGACAAGCCATGGCCAACTCGCAGCCGCCACCTAAGGCAAAACCGTTCACGGCCGCAATTACAGGTTTCTCTGAATTTTCAATTTCGTTGAAGATGTCGTGACCGGTAGCCGATAGTTCCATGCCCTGCTCTGGAGTAAAATCAGCGAACTCACTGATGTCGGCGCCTGCTGCAAAGGCCTTTTCGCCTGATCCGGTGAGCAAAATGCCACTCACACCTGGATTGGCCTGCGCATCTTCAATCGCTGATTCAATATCTGCCAAGGTGGCGCGGTTGAGGGCGTTGAGCTTGTCGGGACGGTTGATGGTGATCACCGCAATGCCGTCTTCTATGCTGTAAAGGAGGTTGTCGTAGGCCATTTTATTTGTCTTTTTTAGGGTTACTATCTTTATCTGCTTCAAACTCATCTTTGAGCTTGTGGTTCACATGGTCGTCGCGGTCTACGAGCTTTTTGTCGGCCACGGTTTCGTCTAAAAACTCGTTTATTCTACGAATATCCATGGTGCTTTTTATTTCACCAAACTCATTCACAGTGATGTTAAAACCCGCCAAACGAGGGTCGAGCTGAGGTTTATTCTTATCTTTTTTAGCCATTGGGAGCTGTTTTAAAGGGCAGATTCGTCTAGGCAAGCTGAGACGCGCCACAGCGTCAAAGATACGAAATCTCGCCGCAAGCCGTGTGAAGCTTTCGTAAAGGCCAATCAGATGCCAGCCGAAATGAGGAAGGTGGCTGCAAAAGCTACAATGGCGTATAATTCGGGAAAAACCGCCAATACCATGGTTTTGCCAAACACATCATGCCCCGAGGCCATGCCTTCGATGCCATGGGCAGTCACTTGTCCCTGCTGCATGGCCGAAAACAAGCCCACCACGCCCAAGGCAATGCCTGCCGCCAGCACCATCCCACCTTGGAAAATGGTCATGCTTTCTAAACCTGCAATGCGCCCATTGATCACAAAAAAGCCTGCAAATCCGTAAATGCCCTGCGACCCAGGCAAGGCGCTCAGCAACATATAATTGCCAAAGGCTTCGGGCCGCTTTTTGAGGGCCCCCAATGTGGCTTTCCCGCCGGTAGAAACGCCAATGGCGCTGCCTACGCCTGAAAGCGCCAGCATTAATCCGAGGCCAATGTAGGCCAATGTAACTGCAGTAATCATAGTGGTTGTGTTTTAAAGATGGAAGCTTTGGTGTTGGGTTTTCGGTAGGGATCGTATTCTTTCCCGCCTCCTAAAAAGCCCGCGTTTTTGTAAAATTCTACGAAAGTGAGTCGCACCGGGTGCACAAAGGCACTTAAAGTGGAGATGGCGAAGTTGAGGCCGTGGCCCACCAGCAGGATGAGCACAAAAAACAGCCAAGAAATCACAGGGGGACCGTCGAGGACCGAAAAAGCAATGCTGTTGACCACCAAACCCAAAATGCCCGAGGCGAGGCCGAGTGCAAATAGCCGGATGTACGACAGCACATCGCCGAACAAGCCGGTGATACCGTAGAGGTCCCAAAGGCCTTTACCAAACTGCTTCCAAAGGGGTTTGCCGGGATCGTTGAAGAATAGGATGAGGCTGATGCCCGCCCCCACCAGCACCTTGGCTCCGAGCGCCAAACTTTCCCCGCCCGCAAACAGCAGTCCCCCTACAATGCCTACGATCCAGCCCAAAGTAGACAGCCCATGCACCCAGCCATACATCCGCACGCGGTTTACCATGCGCAAGCCCATGCCAAAAAGGATTTGCACGAGCCCTAAGATCAAGGCCAGGTTGAAAAGCTCGTCGGTATTTAAAAAGCGCAGCTTCCAGTTTTGCAGCCAGGGCCAATCCACAGCGGCTAAGTTGGCGCCAAAGAGGGTGCCGGTAAGCAGACCAAAGCCCACTGCCGCACTGCCTAAAATGAGCGCAAGCGTAAAAATGCGCTTGTATGCGGCCCAAGCAGGTCGCCTCTGCGCCAGCAGCACCCCAATTACAATCAAAAGTCCATAACCCACATCCCCCAAACACATCCCAAAAAATAAAGTAAAGAAGGGCGCAAAGAAGGGAGTGAGGTCGAGCTCCTGGTAGCTGGGCAAGGCAAAAAGATCGCCAATGGGGTGAAAAAGGCGGCTAAAACGCTTGTTGTTGAGTAAAACGGGCACTTCGTCGGCGGGACCAGGGCGCTGGTGCTGGTACAAAATCGGACTATTTGCAAGCAGCTGGTCGAGGGCCTCGGTTTTATGCGCCGGCACAAACAAGCCCAGCAGCCGCAAGCGGGCGCCCCCCGCCTGTTCGGTATGGTGCGCTACATGCGCCTGTCGCAGGGCCATGGTTTGGGCGTCGCGTTCGGCTTCGAGCTGGGGCAATGCGCTGCGCGCGGCCCATAAATCAGCCTGTATTTTCGCCATTTCGGTTTCGTGCTGCTGCCAGCTGGCGGCCCACAAACTGATGTCTTCGGCGGCAAACTGCTGTCCACTTGCCATGGGCAGGCTTATTTCAGCCGCTTCACTGATGATTACAAAACCAAGGTCCCGTTCGTTTTCCCAGATTTGCTCCAGCAATAACTCGTTGCGCCAGTTGGGATCGAAGGCGTTGCGGGGACAAACAAACAAATGGAAATGCAGGCCTTTTTCACGCAATTGCTGCAGTGCTGCCACCGGCAAATCGCCCCAAGGCACCCAATGCCGTTTTTTATTTTGAAGCTGCTCCTGTTGTCGCTCGAGTTCTTGCAAGCGGTTGCGCAGCTCGTCGATGCGATGCACCATTTTGGAGGCCTCCTCCAGCGTAGCTCCGGCAGTAGGTGCCTCTGCCGGCTCATTCAGTCCCTGTAAAAAGCCAATGAGCTCGTCGAGGTGCTTGAGTTGCCGCAACCCGTACTCCGCCCCCGCTGGCAAGTCGTTGCGGATGGTTTGCACATGGGCCACACCTAGCTCAGCCAGCGCTTCTAAAAAGGCCGGATAATCGCTTTCGTGTAGCAGCAGCTCGTATTTCCGCATGGGCGTAATCACAACGCGGCCTCCTTCTTCTTTTTGACGATTTTTTGGGTGGCTTTGATGAGGGTTTCTTCGTCCTCTAAAAAGCGCTTGATTTTCCTGATGGCCTCCTCGAAATGCGGAATTTGTACTTTTTCGAAAAGATTGAGCTTTTGGGTGGTGCGCTTGCGCTCGGCTTCGAGCAGCTGCAGCTCGGTGGCTTTGAGCCGACTTTGCACTTGCACTTCCAGTAAATCGCGTAGCAATAACCAGGCGTCGAACAGCCAAGCGGGATGCGAATCCGCCTGCAATGTACAGTCAGCCAAATCCAGTCCCAAATACCGCTGCAACTTCACTCCGGCAAAATTGTGGGTTTCGGTTTGGACGCTTTTCAATCGCAAAAAATCGACTTGCCAATGCTGCCACAAACCCCCAAGTGCTTCGGCAGCAGCCATTTTTTCTTGTAATAAAGCTTCCAGTGTCCGGGCTTGCTGCTGCTGCAACTTGACTTCAGTACGCAAAGCACTTTCCTTGCTGCGAATCACAGGCAAGGCCGCCAGTCGGATGTTGAGGGCCTTCTGGTACTGCTGCAGGGCGATTTTATTATACTGGATGAGCTTCATTTTTTTCCTTTCCAGTAACGGGCTACTAACTCCGACTTGAGGCCTGTTTCTTCGGGACGAAACCAGTCGGCAACCAGCTGCCAGGCCTTGTTGAGCATGGCTTCCATCGACAATTGCACCCTTATCGAAAGCAGTTCCCGGGTATAGGCCTTGGCAAACTGCAAGCACCTTTGGTCGTAATCGGTAAGGTCGAAGCCATTTTCTTGCTTCACCTTGGCATCAGCAGCATCTGCGTACAAGCGGATGCAGGCGTTCATGATTTGCGGGTGGTCTTCCCGCGTTTTTTTGCCAATCACCAGTTGTTTGAGACGCGAAAGCGAGCGGAAGGGGTCTACAATGACCTCCCCCGTTTCGGTGTCTTGCCGCAAAAACAGCTGTCCTTCGGTGATGTAGCCAGTATTGTCGGGGATGGCGTGCGTAATATCGCCTTGGTTAAGGGTGGTAACGGCAATGATGGTGATGGAGCCGCCGCTGGGCAACTGCACGGCCTTCTCGTATAAACGCGCCAAATCGCTGTATAGGGAGCCAGGCATGGCATCTTTGGAGGGAATTTGGTCCATGCGGTTGCTTACAATGCTGAGCGCGTCGGCAAAGAGGGTCATGTCGGTGAGCAGCACCAACACTTTTTTATGATGCTCCACAGCGAAATATTCGGCGGCTGTGAGGGCCATATCGGGCACCAGCAAACGCTCTACAGCGGGATTTTCACTGGTGTTGATGAAGGCCACCAGCTTGTGCAGTACCCCCGCCGTTTCAAAGCGCTGCCGGTAGTAAATGTAGTCGTCGTTGGTGAGTCCCATGCCCCCCAACACAATCACATCGGCATCGGCACGCAAGGCCACCGTGGCCATTACTTCGTTGTAGGGCTGGTCGGGATCGGCGAAAAACGGAATTTTTTGTCCACCCAACAAGGTGTTGTTGAGGTCGATGCCAGCAATGCCAGTCAATATGGGCTCAAAAGGTTGGGCCCGTCGTACTGGATTCACGGATGGACCGCCAATTTCGGTGCGCACACCCACTGCTGGCTCCATGCCGTCGAGCGGTAAGCCGTAAGCATTCATGAACCGGCCCAGCAAGGCTTCCGATACCTGCAAAACCGGCGCATTCCCCAAAAAAGTCACCCGAGCGTCGTTCGATATGCCTTCGGTTCCGGCAAACACCTGCAATGTCACCTGCCCATCTTGCAGCCGCACCACCTGGGCCAAGCGGCCTTCCACCAGCGCCAGCTCTTCGTTGCTTACCCCATCGGCTTGCAAGCTCACCGTGGCTTTGGTGATGTGCGATATCTCGGTATAATGGCGGTTGAAGGCGGTAGTTTCCATGTTATACAGGGCTTGTTGCGTCTAAAAATTGGCCGGCGAGTTCCTCTAGCTTTTGCAAATGTTGCTCAAAGATGGGGGAGCCCATGGGGGCATAGTTCATTTGTTTGCAGGCATTGATCATGCCGTTGAAATGGGGTCGCACTTCGTTGAAGTGGTCGTATTGGTAGTTGCGATCGCAAATGTCGAGCAGCAGCCGGCGCATATAGGCTTGGCGATCGGTGGGACAATATTTGTCGACCTCGTCGAAAGCATCTTGTTGCAGCAGCACAAAGTCGAGCAACTCGGCCCGCCAATACAAAAGATGTGTAACGAGCTGCACGCCGTCATCCCCCAAAATGCTGATTTGATCAGCAGCCTCGCGTCCGCGTTGCAAGAGATTTTTGATGTGATAGGCCTGTGCAATCCAGTCGGCTTGCTCCAAATCTTCCATATAAGCGGCAAATTCAGGATACTCGAGGTATTTCGAATAACTCTCAATGGGGTCGATGGCTGGGTAGCGCTTGCTGTCGGCTCGCCGCTGCGACAGGGCGAAAAAGCAACGAGCGGCTTTTTTGGTGGCTTCGGTAACGGGCTCTTTGAGATTGCCACCCGCCGGTGATACCGTGCCAATGAAGGTAATGGCACCGCGTTGGCCGTTGTTAAGCAGCACCGTGCCAGCCCTTCCATAAAAGGAGGAGATGGTGGCGCTGAGGTCCATGGGGAAGGCGTCGGGCCCGGGCAAATCTTCTAGCCGATTCGACATCTCCCTCAACGCTTGCGCCCAACGGGAGGTGGAGTCGGCGAGCAGCAGCACGCGTAAACCCATATTGCGATAGTATTCGGCCATGGTCATGGCGGTGTACACACTGGCTTCACGCGCAGCCACTGGCATGTTGGAGGTATTGGCAACAATGACGGTGCGCTCCATGAGCTTGCGGCCCGTGGTGGGGTCGTCGAGCCTCGGAAATTCATGAAAAATCTCCACCACCTCATTGGCGCGTTCCCCGCAGGCAGCAATAATCACCACATCGGCATCGGCTTGCCTGGCAATGGCTTGCTGGAGCACGGTTTTGCCGCTGCCAAACGGACCAGGAATGAAACCCGTACCGCCTTCCAGCATGGGATTGAGGGTGTCGATGGTACGCACCCCGGTGATCATCATTTTAAAAGGACGTGTTTTTTCGCGGTAGGCACCCATGGCCAAGCGCACCGGCCACTCCTGCAACATGCTGATGTTGATTTCGCGGCCGTCTTGTTCTACCCGCGCTACAGTGTGGGTTACGGGGTAGTTGCCGGTGGGACAAATATAAGTAACCCGCCAATGCCCGCTCAAATGAAAGGGCAGCATGATGCGGTGGGGCAGACCGTTTTCAGTGGTTTCAACCAGCCAATCGCCGGCTTGCAGCCTGTCGCCTAAGCTTACCAGCGGACTCACGGGCCACAATTCACTCAAGTCGATGGGCGCCGCCCGCAAACCCCGATGCAGGAAAATGCCTTCCAAACCGTCTAGGTCGTTTTGCAAGCCGTCGTACTTTTTGCTGAGCATGCCCGGACCAAGTTGCACCGAAAGCAACTGCCCAGTAAATTCCACTTTATCGCCGGGAGCCGCCCCCCGGGTGCTGTCGTACACTTGCGCAAACACCGTTTCGCCTTCAATTTTGATGATTTCGGCCATGAGCCGGTCGCCACCCGTGAGCAGGTAGCAAATTTCGTTTTGCCGCACAGGCCCCTCGGGTTTTACCCTCAGGAGGTTGGCAATGAGTCCGGTTACTTTTCCTTTGGTCATATCAGGCGAGCATTTTTTGAAGGGTGGAGCTGAGGAAGCTGTTGGCGTTGAATTCAGGCGTTACATACCATTGCCAGCTGATTTGCTGTCGCAGGGCATAAGAAATCAAAGCATTCAACCCAAATTGTTCGTGAAAAACCTGGTCTTCGAGCCAACGCCAGCGCAAGCCATCGGCCTGCAAGCTTTCGTCGTAGCTGTTGCTGCTGTGCACCAGCTGTTGCAGTTCCCCCGGCATGAGGCGCTGCTCCAAGGCTGCTTCAAGTGTTGAAAGGGCGGGAATTTCCTGCTCGTGTAGCAAGTCGCGCAAAGCATTTTGTTCCGATGCCTGCCATTGCAAGCGATAGTTTTCTATTTCATTCGAAAAATCGAGGTACTGTTGCAGCAGGGGTACTTCAAACTGGCGGATCCAGTTTTCCCAAGCCAGCTGCAAGGATGCTAGTCCTGTTGCCAAAGGCTGTTGTCGCAAAGCAAGCAGTTCTTCCCGCTGAACATAGGGCAGTAGCTGTTGGCGGGCGCCCTTCAACTGGGCCACTTCAAGCTGCAAAGGATAAGGGTGATGCTCGGGCAATCGGCCCAGCAAACAAGGCAGGTGCTCTAAAGGCAAGTACAAGCCGGTTAGCAAGCGCTGGGTGTTGGCATCTACATAAGCCGCCGAACTTTGCCACAGGGCTTCCCAGGGCGGGGACGGGCATTTGCCGAGCTCCAGGACAGGCAGGGCGCTCACCAAGCCGTAATATTGGCTTTCAATCAGCATCGCCGAGGAGTTTATGCAGACTTTCAGACATCAATCCCGATAAAACAGCTTCAAAATCGGCTTCTGTGAAGTCAATTACATATTTGTCGCCCGCCCGTTGAATGCTAAAACCACTACCGATGCGGGCGTCGGTACCAAGTTTTGGCGTCGTATCTAAATGCTGGTGCAGGGCTTGTTCGAGTTGCGTTCGGAGCTCCTCGCGAGTGTTTTCTGGCAAGCGGATGTCCAAACGGCCTTTTTCATCGCGATACAAATGCTGGATGACAGTCGTTAAAATGGCCGGTAACTGTTGCTCAAACTGCAATTTCAATGGTGTATGAAGCACTTGGGCATGAATCAATTGGCGCAGGTCGGCCCGCAAGCCTTCCTTGGTCCGCCTGCCGAGTTGCTGCAACTCACTGCGTACGCGTACACGCTCCTTTTCGGCTTCCTTTTCGGCCTTTTGGAGGATGGAGGCGGCTTCTTGCTTGGCAGTTGCTACTAAACGAGCTGCCTCGGCTTGGGCCGCTGCCAATATTTTTTGCTGCTCGGCTTCCGCCTGTACCAAGCCGTCGTTGATTAGTTTTTCGGCTAATTGTCGCAACTTGTCTTCCATGGGGTATAGACCTTTAGAAGCACAATTTACAAAACTCTACATTTTAGACAAAATTATCTTTTTATTAGCGGGATGTTGATTTGATGGAAGCAGCAGGGCATTAAGGTTCTCCAAGCTGGCCTAAATTCAAGGTATTGGAATCCGCCTCCTTATAAAAATAAGGAGTTAGCCAAAGAAGAAAATGAATTAAGCCTTGCCTAAAGTAGTGAGGGCGTAAGCGAGTCGTGCTACAATTTCATCCTTGCCCAACAAGGCTGTAAGCTCAAAAATGGCTGGTCCCGCCCCTTGTCCGCTCACCGCCAAGCGATACGCTTGCATCAATTGACCAGGCTTGAGTTCCATGGCAGCAGCTGTTTCGTTGAAACAAGCTTCGGTGCTGCTGGCATCCCAAGTACTAAGCCCTTCGAAAGCCGTTTTTAAACCTGTTACAAAACCTGGCACCGCGTCTTTCCAGCGTTTGGCCGCTACTTCTTCTTCAAATTTGGTGGGCGCTACAAAGAAATAGGTGCTGATTTTGTAAAAATCGCTCACCAAGGTCATGCGCTCGTTCATCAAGCGACAAACCTCGGTAATGAAGGCCATATCGATGGCATGTCCGGCTGCGGCAACTTGTGGCGCCACCATTTCGGCCAGCTCGGCATGCGGCTTCGACCGCAAATACTGCTGGTTAAACCAGTTGAGCTTACCAAAGTCGTAACGTGCCCCGTGTTTGTTTACACGCTCTAAGCTGAAGGCTTGCACCAGTTCGTCTAAACTGAAAATCTCGCGGTTGTCGCCAGGGTTCCAGCCCAACAACGATAAAAAGTTGATGTAGGCTTCAGGGAAATATCCGGTTTCGCGGTAGCCCAAGGTGGTTTCGCCGGTCTCGGGATTGGTCCAGTTGATGGCATAAAAAGGCAGTCCCAACCGGTCGCCATCGCGCTTGCTTAGCTTGCCATCGCCATCGGGCTTGAGCAGCAAAGGCAGGTGCGCAAACTCGGGCATGGCCTCTTCCCAGCCAAAAGCCTGGTACAGCAATACGTGCAGGGGGGTGCTCGGCAGCCATTCTTCGCCGCGGATCACATGACTGATTTTCATTAGGTAGTCGTCTACCACATTGGCGAGGTGATAGGTGGGCATACCATCGCTTTTGAACAGCACTTTATCGTCGAGCTGCGAACTGTTTACCACTACCCAGCCGCGAATGATGTCTTTCACCCGCACTTCTTCGTTGCGCGGCATTTTAAAGCGAATCACAAACTCATCGCCGGCATCTAAGCGGCGCTGCACCTCGTCGGCCGGCAGGCTCAACGAGTTTTTCATGTTTACGCGGGTGATGCTGTTGTATTGGGGAGAAGCCACATTGGCTTTTTTCAAGCGTTCACGCATCTCTTCGAGCTCTTGCTCGGTGTCGAAGGCATAATAAGCGTGGCCATTTTCGATGAGTTGATCGGCATAGGCCCGGTACATAGGCTTGCGCTCGCTTTGGCGGTAAGGACCGTAAGGACCGCCCACATGCACCCCTTCGTCGAATTGCATGCCGCACCATTCAAGCGACTCAATGATGAACTGCTCGGCACCTGGTACGAAGCGGGTTTGGTCGGTGTCTTCGATGCGCAATATAAAAGTGCCACCCAGCTGACGGGCCAGCAAATAGTTAAAAAGGGCTGTGCGCACACCACCGGGGTGGAGCGGGCCGGTGGGACTAGGGGCAAAACGTACGCGTACGGGCTTACTCATTTTCAAAATTTGCTGCAAAGATAAGCAATTGATGGCCTTGACTTAATGAAAATGCGAGCTTTAACAAGGTTTTTGACGCAATATGCCCTTGACAAAGGCGTTTATTAGCCGTATTTTTGCAATTCTTGAAAATGGCATGAAGCTCACCAGTCACATTTTTGCGTGGATTTGGATGGTGTTGGTACTAAACACCATGTTCCAAACGTGTTTCCGAACACAGGGTGTTGCGGGCTTTGATCCTGTGAACAGTTTGTCGGAGCTTGTGATGGAGTCGTTGCTTGATTTAGAAGATGACATGCCGACTGATGAGCAAGATCAAGGCAGTCGTAAGCTCAAAGTAGCTAATGTACTACATTGGCAGTGCGAGATGGAAGCCATGCGACTGGGTTTTCTGCCTGCTTTACCCCAAAAACAAAGCTGGGAAGGGCTTTTGGGTATTTGTTTGAATTTTAGTGGAGAGGTCTTGCTGCCTCCTCCCGACGGTCTGCCCCTCGCATAGACCAAGCGCACGGCGCATTTCAATTTCAATCAATTAAAAAAATCATGAACATTTATAAAATGCTCGTGGCTTTAGGTGTGGTATTTTGCTGCACACAGCCGCTTTTTGCACAAGACTACGAAGCTGACGATTCGCTCCATTTTTCTACTGATAAGTCATTACGCCCCAAGGTGCTCCATGCTGAGCCTTTATACATTGACCTCATTCGCGACTTAGGAGCTCGCAAAGGGGAGCGTGAATGGAACGTAGGTGCGGCCAATGTAGATCGTTTGCGCTTTGATCGATATGAGGCTTTAGTAGAATATGAATGGGCGCCCATCGACCGGCTCGGCTTGGAGGTAGAAGTGCCCATGACCTTTTTTGCGAGGGTTCCAGAGAATTTGGATTCAATAAAGCCCTCCAATCGCATTGAAGGATTAAAGCTTGCCGCCCAATGGAGCTTTTTTGTTTCGCAGAAGTATCGAACCACCTTAGCACTGGGTTACATCAATGAGTTTGAATTTGTGGATATTGAAAGGATGGGGCGCGAGGCCTTTGTAACAGGAAATCTGTTTAATCCTTTTTTGGTGGCGGCTAAACGCCTAGGGACCAATTGGCACAGTTTGGTTTATACAGGCCCACAGTACACCTATCATTTTAAAGATGGTGGCTGGGATAGACGTTACGAATTGCATGCCAATTTGCATTATATGATTCCCGACAGCCGTAATTTTGTAGGCTTGGAGGTGAATTCCTATTTTTCCGGAACGGGTAATCAACTGTGGTTGCGCCCGCAGATGCGTTTGAGCATCAATGAGAACTTGTTGGTTGGGATTGTGTCGGGCATCGCCATTAACAATCCAAGGGAGGGACTGAGCAGCTTTGTGCGTTTGATCTACGAGCCTCCACATCGCATCAAAAAGGCACATTTAAATAACTAGGACGGTTCGCCAGGGCTGGCTAGAATTTGTTCGAACTGCTGCGCTTGATTTTTGCATCTTTGCAGCGTCAAATTCCACATGAGCCAGCAGCCCCACCGTTTTTTGCCCTTGATCATATTGTTGGTGCTTTCACTCATCTGGGGAAGCTCCTTTATATTGATGAAGCGCGGCTTATCGGTTTTCAGTCCGGTACAGGTTGGCGCCTTCCGTTTGGCCATTGCTGCCTTGGCCCTAAGTCCGGTCGTAATCGCCAATTTTGGCCCTGCCATCCGTAAAAAGTTGCGCTACTTTGCGGTGGTGGGTTTGGTGGGTAATGGCATTCCAGCTTTTTTGTTTGCAGCGGCCCAAACCCGCATTACCAGTTCTACTGCCGGGGCCTTAAACGCACTCACGCCTTTGTTTACCTTAGTGCTAGGCGTTTGGTTGTTTCACATGCCTTTTACCCGAAGCAAACTTTGGGGGGTTATCATTGGACTGCTAGGCGCCATGGTGCTCATTTTGTTGAGGGGCAATGGGTTGTTTGACCCGAATTGGGCATGGGGCTTGCTGGTAGTGTTGGCTACCTTGATGTATGGTACTAGTGTAAATACCGTTAGTCGCTTTTTACGCGAGGTAAAACCAGTGGTAACAGCGGCAGTGCCCTTGGTCTTGGCCGGCATTCCCGCTACCATTATATTATTTAGCACCGATTTTACCGACCGCCTTACTTTACCCGGCGCTTGGGAAGCTGTTGGCTACCTGAGTATACTCGGCTTGGTGGGCTCTGCCGCCAGTTTGGTAGCCTTTAACAAGCTAATTCAGATGAGTGGGCCTATTTTCGCCTCAACCACCACTTATCTCATGCCGATTGTGGCTCTTTTTTGGGGATTTTTAGATGGCGAGCTACTGGGCTGGCCGCATGTTTTGGGAATGCTGGCCATTCTCATGGGCATTTGGCTGGTGAATCGCAAGCGGAACTAGGCTCAAATGCCTACTTTGTGTAAGCGGCTGAAAAAAAGAGACTTAATTTATGTAAATTTTTTTTAATGCGTTTTGTTTAGTGTTTGACACTAAAAGCTTAACTATTGACGCTATATCTAAAAAAATGACTGTAATATACTGATTTTCAATATATAGCAAAATAAATATATATACAAATTTAAAACCTCTGCATTTGTTAATGGTTGTGAAGAGAACCTAAAAAAATTGTTGTTTATGAAAACAGCTTATCTTTTTCTCTCATCTACCCTACAACCGGGTGATGTAACCGGATTCACATTTTTCGTGGGTCTGATGGCCATGTTTGCCGCATCAGTTTTCTTTTTCTTTGAAAGAAGCAATGTTGACGGCAAGTGGAAGACTTCATTGTTGGTTAGTGGTTTGATTACCATGATAGCCGCCGCGCACTATTATTACATGCGCGATTTCTATCTGGCAGCCGTTGCCAACAATCTTGTTGAAGGTGCGACTTACATCAATCCTTCGCCAACACAGTTCCGCTACATCGACTGGACACTTACT
The DNA here is from genome assembly GCA_030682795.1 of Sphingobacteriaceae bacterium. Lineage (GTDB taxonomy): Bacteria > Bacteroidota > Bacteroidia > UBA7662 > UBA7662 > PNNG01. Next base: position 150,071 of record JAUXNJ010000001.1, on the reverse strand, counting down.
GTGCCTTTGATGTGTGTGGAGTTTTTCTTGTTGCTCCGTCCATACGGTGCGAAGCAGTCGTTGCTTTGGAAGATGATCGGTTACAGCGTATTGATGCTCGTAGCTGGTTACATCGGCGAAGCCATCCAGCCTGAGCAGACTATCCTTTGGGGTATCATCTCTACTGTAGGTTGGGCAGGTATCGTGTACGAAGCAACTGCAGGTAGCGTAGCTAAAATGGCACAAGCTTCTGGCGATGCCAATTTGCAGAAGGCTATCCGTTTGCTCCGCAACTTCGTATTGGTAGGTTGGGCAATTTACCCTATCGGCTACATGCTGATGCCAGGTAACTTGATGGCTGGCTTCGCAGGTACACTCAACATTGATTTGTTGTACAACCTTGGTGATGCTGTGAACAAGATCGGTTTCGGTTTGGTAGTTTACCAAATGGCTGTATCTTCTTCAGCTAAGAAGGCCACTGCTTAATTCATTAGGCACCAATAAAAAACCCGCACCGTTCATTCGGTGCGGGTTTTTTTATGGGATACTTAGCAGTTATGGTGCAATGCGGCCGTACATGCGTGGGAAAGGAATGGTTTCACGCACGTGTGGTAATTTGCAAGTCCATGCAATGAGGCGCTCCAAGCCCAAGCCAAAGCCGGCATGCGGCACCGAACCAAACCTGCGCAAGTCGAGGTACCATTCAAAGGCTTCCATGGGTAGTTCGTGCTCGTGAATTTTTTCGATGAGCAGGTCGAGCTGCGTTTCGCGCTCGCCACCGCCTACAATCTCGCCATAACCTTCTGGGGCCAATACGTCCACGCCTTTGGCCCAACGGGCATCCTGCTCGTCGCGCTTCATGTAAAAGGCTTTTACCTCATGCGGCCAGTTGTACACCATGATAGGGGTGTTGAACAAACGGGTGAGAACGGTTTCGTCGGAGCCACCAAAGTCGTTGCCCATGCGGAAGTCGCGGGCGCTCTTCAGCCACATCGGGATGTTACGACCTGCCTCTTCTTGCTCGCTGAGCTCTTCTTTGAGCTGCTGGATTTTGGATTGATGGAAACCAATTTCTCCTTTTTTCATGCCAGGCACGGCAATCTTGGCTTCGCGTTCGGCAATCTCCGCTTGAATGGCAGCGATGCGGGCTTGCACCTCTACCAAATCGGCTTCTAAGGTTTTGATTGCATTTTTGCCATCAACTTCGAGCTCGCCTTTCAGGATTTTTACGGCATCTTCGTATGTAATGCGCGGGAAAGGCTCGGTGATTTGCTTAAGTACGGTGGTATCGCGCCCAATCATGTCGAGCTCCAAGGTGTTTTTATCTAAAACTTTTAACACCACAAATCGCAAGAAGCGCTCAATGGTGTCCATGTTCATATCGAGGTTGTGGAAAGCCATCTCTGGCTCAATCATCCAAAATTCGCTGAGGTGGCGGCGGGTTTTTGATTTTTCGGCCCGGAAGGTAGGACCGAAAGTGTAAATTTTGCCAAAAGCCATGGCCATGGCCTCGCCGTAGAGCTGTCCGCTCTGACTCAAATAAGCTGGCTCACCGTAAAAATCGGTTTCAAATAAAGTGGAAGTACCTTCCACCGCATTGCCTGTAAAAATGGGCGCATCGGTTTGAATGAAACCTTCGCCTTGAAAAAACTCATGGATGGCCATGATGATGGTATTGCGGATGCGCATAATGGCCCACTGCCGCTTCGACCTTAACCACAAATGGCGGTGGTCCATTAAAAAATCAACCCCATGTTCCTTGGGCGTGATGGGGAAATCTTGACTCAAACTTACAATTTCCAAGCCGCTCACATGCAGTTCGTAGCCGCCTACCTGGCGCTCGTCGGCCACTACCTGGCCGGTAATCCGCAAGGAACTCTCCTGGCTGATGCGCTTGGCATCTTCAAAAATCGCGTTATCTACCTTGCTCTCGTCAACAATGCACTGGCAGAGGCCAGAGCCATCTCTAACTATCAGAAAAACAAGTCCTTTACCTGTGCGTTTGCCCATTACCCAACCTTGTAGGGTAACTTTTTCTCCAACCGCTGCACTCAGTCGCTCGATGGTCATATCCAACATTCATTAAAAATCGCTCAAAAATAGCGATTTAATACAATGACAATTGTATTTTTATGCGACCAAAAATTCGCCGCAAAAATTATGCTAAAGCAAACGCTACAGCAAAAATTACTTCAGAAGCTTTCCCCGCAACAAATTCAGTTCATCAAACTGTTGCAGGTACCTACGGCTATGCTGGAGCAGCGGATCAAAGAGGAGCTGGAAGAGAATCCTGCCTTGGAGGAGGGTTGGGAAGACCAACCAGTGGTGGATGAGTACAGCGATTTGGACGAAGAACGGGTATCGGACAGCACTGATGAGTACGATGATACCTCAAATGCCGATGTGGATGTGAGCGAGTACCTGGATGGGGACGATACCCCGGAGTACAAACTCGATGACAATAATTACCGAAGCGACGAGGATGAGAAGGACTACCATCCGGCTATCAGCGTGGTGAATAGCTTTCACGAGCAGCTTATGGACCAATTGCATTTGCTGGCTTTGAGCGATGAAGATTATTTGGTAGGACAGCAGTTGGTGGGTAGCATTGATGAGGATGGCTATTTGCGCAGGCCTTTGGAGTCTTTGGTCGATGACCTTGCCTTTACCCAAAACATCATGGTGGAGCAAGAAGTGGTAGAGCGCATGTTGCGGGTGGTGCAAAAATTTGATCCAGCTGGTGTGGGTGCGCGCGATTTGCAAGAGTGCCTGCTGCTGCAGCTTGAGCGCCGTGCCGATCAGCCCGCCGCCCATGATGCCATCCGCATTCTCAACCGTTTTTTCGACGAATACACCAAGAAGCACTTCGATAAAATTGCCCGCAGCTTGAACCTCAGCGAGGAGGCCATGCGCGCAGCACACCACGAAATTATTCGCCTCAATCCGCGGCCGGGTAACACCCAGCAAGACAATAGCAAGGTGTTACAGGTGATTCCCGATTTTGTGATCCACAACGAGGATGGGGAGCTGCAACTGCGTTTGAACGCGCGCAACGCGCCTGATTTACGCATCAGCGACACCTATAAAGACATGTTCCGGCACTACGAAAAGGCCGAAAAAGGCGATAAAAAGATGAAAGAGGCGGTCACTTTTGTGAAGCAAAAACTCGATTCTGCCAAGTGGTTCATCGACGCCATCCGTCAAAGGCAACATACGCTGCTGAGCACTATGGACGCCATCATGGACCACCAATACGAGTTTTTCCTCACCGGCGACCAGGTGAAGCTCAAGCCCATGATCTTAAAAGACATTGCCGACAAGGTAAACCTCGACATTTCGACCATCTCGCGGGTAGCCAACAGCAAATACGTGCAAACCGAGTTCGGTACTTTTTTACTCAAGTCGTTTTTCAGCGAAGGCATCATGACCGACAGCGGAGAGGAGGCGTCGAGCAAGGAGGTGAAGCAGATTTTGACCGATTTGATTGGTGCAGAGCAAAAACGCAAACCGCTGAGCGACGATAAATTGGCTGAATTGCTCAACGAAAAAGGCTACAACATCGCTCGCCGCACCGTGGCCAAGTACCGCGAGCAAATTGGCATTCCCGTGGCGCGCTTACGCAAAGAGTTGTGATGCGCGGTTGGTCGTTGTTTTGGTCGGGCTTTTTCCATCCTATTTTCCTGCCCACTTTTGTGGCTTTGCTGGCTTTTTGGCTGCAGCCCTTTGAATTACTTTATTATCCGCCACAGCTGCAAATGATGATTTTGTTGCAGGTTTTTGTGATGGCCACGGCCCTGCCCATGGGAGCGGTGCTGCTGCTCATGCGCCTCAATCGGGTGAGTTCGGTGATGGTCGAAAATCGCAGCGAACGCAGTTTGCCGTACCTCATTCAAGCCCTTTGTTTGGCGAGTTTGGTGTTTGTATTTCGCCGCATGGGCGTAGCCAATGTGTTGGTGATGAGCGTGGTGGGAGCCATGCTAGCTGTTCTGGTCGCCTGGTACATCAACCGCCGCTGGAAAATCAGCGCGCATGCCATTGGCATGGGGGGCATGGTGGCTTTCATCTTTACGCTCAACCAAAGTGCGCATCAGCCCGTGTTTTTGCCTTTACTTTTTGCGATTATCTTTGCTGGAATTGTAGGCAGTGCACGTTTGCAGCTGCAGGCGCACAGTCCCAAACAAATTTACGCGGGCTATTTCCTCGGAATCAGCTGCATGCTGCTCGCCATGCTTCCTTATTGGCTTAAAATTTAACCATGTACAACAGTCTCCTTTACCAAGTGCAAGAGGGTATCGCTACCATCACCCTCAACCGTCCAGATGTGTTCAACGCCTTTAACGACGAGCAAAGCTATGAGCTCCAAGACGCCCTCAAGCAAGTGGCGCGCGATGCAGCGGTTCGGGTAGTAGTGCTCACAGGTGCAGGAAAGGCCTTTTGTTCTGGTCAAGACCTCAAAGCCATTGCCGATAGCACGGGCAAGCGTGATTTGTCGGAATCGTTGCACAAGCGCTACAATCCCATTATCCGGGCCATGCGTGCCTTGCCCAAGCCTTTGATTGCCCGAGTAAATGGCGTAGCGGCTGGTGCCGGCTGTTCCCTGGCCCTGGCCTGTGACCTGGTGGTAGCCGCCGAAAGCGCCAAGTTTATTGAAGTGTTTGTGAATGTAGGCTTGGTGTTAGATTCAGGTTCCTCCTACTTCCTGCCGCGTTTGGTGGGCTCAGCTCGTGCTTTCGAAATGAGCACCATGGGCTCGCGGGTAAGTGCCCAACAGGCCTACGACTGGGGCATGGTAAACAAAGTGGCGCCTGATGCTGAGTTAGATGCCGCCGTGACGGTGTACACCGACTATTACAAGTCTGCACCCACCAAAGCCATCGCCATGATGAAAAAAATGCTGAATAAGAGCTTTAACAGCGATTTAGACAGCATGCTCGACTACGAAGCCTACTGCCAAAAAATTGCCGGCGACAGTGCCGATTACAAAGAAGGGGTGACTGCCTTCAACGAAAAACGCAAGCCGAATTTCACGGGGCAATAAGCTTTTTAGGGATATTCGATGGTGCCCTAATGGCGGATGGTTATAACTTTTGGCTATTATAATGGCGAATGGTTATGACTTTTGGCCATTAGTCGCAGTTTGTGCGTCTTATTTCACTTCAAAATCCAGCAAACAAGTCTCATTGAGATAGCCTTGCAAGTGGTCGCCGGGCTTTACGGCGCTTACTCCGGCTGGGGTACCGGTAAAAATGAGGTCGCCCTGCCTCAAGGTGAAGTATTGCGATACAAAGGCAATGATTTTTTCGAAGGAGAAAAGCAAATCGCGGGTATTGCCCTGCTGCCGCTCGCTGCCGTTGATTTCGAGGCGTAGCTCCAGCTCTTGGAGTTCCCCCAGCGTTTCTTTCGCCACAAAATTCCCTAATACAGCTGAGCCATCGAAGCCTTTGGCCAGCTCCCACGGCAAGCCTTTGCTTTTGAGTTTGCTCTGTAAATCACGGGCCGTAAAATCTATGCCTAACCCAATTTGGTCGTAATAAGCCGATGCAAATTTTTCGTGGATGTGCTTGCCATTTTTGCAAACCCGCAATACTACTTCAAGCTCGTGGTGTATTTCGCCGAGGTGTTCGGGTAGGTAAAAGGCTTTTCCATCTTTCAGGATGGCCGAATCGGGTTTGAGGAAGATTACCGGCTCGGTGGGCACTTCGTTGTTGAGCTCGCGGGCATGGTCGGCGTAATTGCGACCCACACAAATGATTTTCATGCGTCAAAAATAGCAAAACCGCTGTGTTTTGCTGTGGAATGGACACAAAAAAGCCGAATGCTGACCTTATACGGCGAGCATTCGGCCGGAGAAGGTTACTGCTTCACAAAACGGCGCAGGCTAGTACCGCGACTGTCTTCCCAATACAATACATACAAGCCTGCCGCCAATTCGCTCAATGCCAGTTCATGATTGCCGGCGTCTAAACTTTGTTGCAACAAGCTTCTTCCTTGTAAATCGCGTACTTGCATATGTCCAGCTTCAGGGGCTACCAGCTGCAACAGCTCTTGAACAGGATTGGGGAAAATGCGGAAGCCGGGATGGGCCTGATCAACTACCGATACATTGGTGATGGTGATGCTATTAGAGAAAGGCGATTGACAATTGTTTGCAGAATAGCGCACGCTGTACTCCCCGTTTTCGGTTACTGTGTAGGTCTGTTGAAAAGCCCCTGAAATGGCTATACCATCCTTAAACCAAGTATTTCCTTGCTGTACGGAGGAAGTGAGCGTAAAACCACTTTGACTGATGATGGCGGCTGGGGGATTAGGTAGGATGTCGAAAGTATTGCTGAGGGCCGATAGGGCAAGCGGACTGCTCGCCCGCAGGCGATAGCGGAAGCCGTTGCCAGTAAGACCTGGAGGCAATAAAGCGAGTAGACTGCTGCTGGTTGTTAAGGTAGTAGCTAAGGATGTTTCAGTACCATTGGATGCTATTAAAACCAAGGTAAACTGGTTGACAGGGTCAAAATTACCAAGGGTGTTGAAACCCCGCAGCAAACCTGTTTCTTCGCAAACAGCCGGTGTGGTGGGCTGCTGTACACCAGAGATAAGCGCTGCCACCGTAAAAGGCGTACTGATACTGGGCGAACAACCGTTGTTCTCGATACCAACCATATAGCTGCCCAGCTGAGTAGGCGTGTAAGTGGCATTGGTGGCTCCAGAAATGGGGTTTCCATTGAGGAACCATACGAATGGACCGCTACCTGAACTGCTCAGATTAAAGCCATTGGAGCTAATCACAGGGGTTGCTGCGGGGATGCTAACGGTGAAAGGGGTGCTTTCTGCTCCAGTGGTAGCAGGGTTACTGGCTACAACTCTGATTTTATACCCAGTGCCAGCAGCAGCGCCAGTAGGAATATTTGCAGAAATGGGAGCAGGCGTGAGACTGCTGAGGCTGCCAATGGTGGTGGGTGATGCAAAATTGCCGTTGGCATCACTGAGTTGTGCTGTAAATACGTTGCCGCTCCCAAAGGTACCGGTAGCGTTAAAAGTGAGTTGCAAAGTAGCACCTACACAATAAGCTGAGGCTGGAACGATAGGTGAGGCGATGCTGGCTGAAGCAGCTGCTTCTGTTAAGGTGAATACATTGGTGTAAATTTCATCGCCAGAAGTACCTCCGTTGCCATTGGCCACATTGGTTGCTACGTAAAAACTCACCGTACCAGCACCTGCCGCTGGCGCCGTCCAGCTAAAACTCCAGCTTTTGCTGCCGGCTGGACTGGCCTGTGAACCTGAAAAGGTTTGTTGAAGGTAGCCCGAAACCAATTGCGTTTGGGTAGGACTCGTGACTACAAAGGTGCCTGCGTTGGTTCCATTGGCTCTTTTCGCTATCATCTGAAAGCCAAAAACAGAGGTTGCAGGATTGCTCACGGTATAAACCACGGTGTAGGTGGTTCCTGGAATGTAGGATGTCAAGCCGGTATTGCCGTTAAATACCAAGGTTCGAATGGCATTGGCGGGGTTCAAAGCTGCTCCTCCATGGCAAGAGGTGCAATTACTTTCGCCTGGAGCGCCTGTATGGCCAGTTGGTGCTCCTCCAGAATTGGTGTAGGCCTGATCTACTGCCAATAGACCAATAAAAAGCACAACGAGAAGCAGGGTTAGTCTTTTTAGCATGGTTTGAATTTGTTGGTATTAACGAAAGTACCACCTTATTGGTTTTTAACAAGCTGAAATAGAAGATTTAAGAACTCTTTAATATCAATAATTGCTCCTTCACAAAGGCCAGTAAGTCGGCTAAATAGGTTTTACTGAAGTCGAATTTTACGCCAGCTGCTGCATATACTTCTGGAATGCTGGCGGTATGACCCAGCGATAAAGCCTGCTTGTATTGCGCTACAGCCTGTTGCGGATCAGCCACAAAATTCTTCCAAACGCCCAGGGCGCCTAATTGCGCAAAACCATATTCGATATAGTAAAAAGGCACTTCAAACAGGTGCAATTGCGCTTGCCATTGCATGGGAAGGCGGTCTTCGAGGCCAGACCAATCTACTTCAGGCGAACCGTACGCGGTAAAAATTTCGGCCCATTTTTGTGCTCGCTCGGCTATCAGGTGCTGCGGATGTGCATAAATCCAGTGTTGGAAGGCATCGATGGCGGCAATCCAGGGTAAAACGGTTACCGCACGTTGTATTTGCTCGTAACGGGCCCGTTTTTGTTCTATTTCGGTAGCAAAAAAGAGCGGGTACTGGGTCATCGACATCAACTCCATCGACATAGAAGCCAACTCGGCCGTTTCAGAGGGCAAGGCTTTGTAAGCACTCAACTGCAAATCTTTGGTAAGAAAGGAGTGCACGGCATGTCCGCCTTCATGCATCATGGTTTCGAGGTCTTCCATCGAACCCGCGGCGTTCATGAAGATAAAAGGTGCGCCGCTTTCCATGAGGGGGTAGTTGTAACCACCAGGTGCCTTGCCCTTGCGCGAGCTGAGGTCGAAATGCCCCATTTGTTGCATGCTGTAGAGGCAATCGCCAAAGTAGGGGTCGATTTGGGCGAAGGCTTCGATGCTTTTGGCAATGAGGTCGGCTTCGTCGTTAAAGGGTCTGAGAGCGGGCTTATCGGCGGGCTCAGCTTTGGTGTCCCAGGGACGGAGGCTCGGCAGGCCAAGGGCTTGCACACGGTCAGCATCAAACTGCGCTTTGAGCGGCACCACCAAAGCACGGATGGTGTCGTGGAAATCGAGGCAGTCTTGCTCGGTATAATCAAAACGACCTAGCTCTACAAAACGGTAGGCAGTATAGCTATCGAAGCCTGCATTCACTGCAATCTGATGGCGCAGGGCAATAAGTTTGCTAAAAAGCTCATCAAGTTGGGCTTGGTCTTGCTGCCGACGGTCGCTTATTTTTTGCCACACCTGCTGGCGCAGTACCCGATCGGGTGCTTTGAGCAGCTGGGCGGCTTGCGGCAAGGTGAGCTCGGCACCTTCGTGGGTAATCGACATGGCCCCAATCAATGCGCCATAAGCACTTTCAAGCTGCTTTTGCTCGGCTTGTAAAGCGATGTTTTCGGCGCGGTAGAGTCGAATGGCACCCTCTACCCGGCGCTTGTACAGCAAAAAGGCGGGCTCGGTTATTTGGTCGATGGCCGCACTGCCCAGCAACTGCCGGTTGAGCTGGTCGTCGTAAGGCGCCATCTGCGGAAAAATCTCCCCAATAAAAAACTCATAAGCCTGCCGATGCGCTTCGTTGGCCGTATCGCAGGTCATGCGGATGTAGCGCCAAGCCAAATCCTCGTCCAGCACCGATTCGAGCTCGGAACGCTGCTGCAGCCAGTTTTGAAGGGCACTTAAAGTGCTCACATCTTGGGCTAAAAGCTGTTCAAAATAGGGCTGCACGTCTTCCCAGCGACTAATTTTTAGGTCTTGGGCAACAAAACGACGGATTTTCGGAAGGGGGATCAACTGAGGCATGCCGCGAATTTAGCGCAAATGCCGCACAGATGCACCGCGGCTGCTTATCTTGCAGCATGAAATCCGTGAAAGTCAACGAGCTTTTTGCCCTTTTTTGGCCGCTCTTGCTGCTGCTGCTCGTGGCCTACCTCCACCTGCTGCCACAACACAACAGTATGTGGAATTTACGGTTCGAAAATTATGGTCCGGATGCGAGCGGACTGAGCTCCGACTACCTGGCCGAGGTGGTGCACTACCACCAAACCGAGCAGGCTTTTGCACGGCGGCCCCTCACTACTTGGTTAATACAAGGCTTGGCAGCGCTGAGCGGCATTTCTCTGGCCAAAAGTTTTGTGCTGCTGCAGCTGTTTTTGTGTTGGATGGTGGCCTTGGCTTTGTATGCACTGTCGCCTTCGCACCGGCAAGGCCTCCTAAACCAGTCCTTATTTTTACTCGGATTTAGCCTGTTTTTCGCATGGTTTCCGCCCATTTACACCTACGACGAGCCTTTGCAATACCTTTTGCTGTTTGGCAGTGTAGCTGCTTGGCGGTCGCAAAAACTTTGGCTGGGCATGCTGCTGCTTATAACGGCTTTGGTGGCGCGGGAGACTTCCTGGCTACTCTGGCCGGCCTTTTTTTGGCTTTTTGGCTGGGGGGATGGCCGATTAGCAGGTTTCAAACGGGGCTCAGTAGTGGTGCTCGTGCTTTACGCGGCTTGGTTTTTCGCCAGTGAACAACTGTTTGGGGTGTCGCAAGATGCAAGCTCGGAGGTGCTGTTACGCTTCACCCTCTTGGCGCAAAATTTTGATGCTGGCCATCTGTCAGAGACCTTATGGATGCTGTTTTTGGTGGTAGGAATTCCCCTGCAACTGAGTTTGTTATTCCCAGGCAGCTGGCCCAAACGCGAGCGTCAGGCTTTTTGGATGGCTTTGTTGCTCAATACGGTGGTGGTATTGGCTACGGCCAGGGCACGCGAAGCCCGACTTTTTGCCCTGCCGCTGATTTTGGCTTGGCCTTGGTTGGCGGTCGCGGTAAAAAGCATGTACCAAGAGACCGAAGCCCGGATGGCGAACATGGCCAAAACCACCTGGATGTACCTGCTGATACTGCCGCTGGCCTACTTCCTGGCGAAGTATAGCTTTACCCAAACGGCTGCCAATCCCGCCGAGAACTGGTTCAACGAATACCTCTTTGTGTACCTCATCTTATTTTTTGAGCTTTTTTGGCTAAAGTGGATGATACAGCGTATGCCTCCAAAAGCCTAAATTCGCAGCATGAGTAGTTATACAAAATGGTTAGGTGGGGGTTTGGGATGGGTACTGGGTGGTCCGATTGGCGCCATCATTGGCTTTATGCTGGGTTCGGCGGTTGATAATGGACGCGGTACACGCACTTACGACGGCACAGGACAACCCTACGGCAGGCCACAAACCACTCCTTCCGACTTCAGTGTTACCCTTTTGGTGCTTACTGCTGCGGTGATGAAAGCTGATGGCCGCGTAGTAAAGGCCGAGTTGGATTATGTGAAAGATTTTTTGAAGCGCAGTTTTGGCTTGCAACAGGCCAAAGATATGACCTTGGCACTGCGGGAAATTGTTGAAAAAGACTTTGATTTCCGTCCTGTTTGCCGGCAAATTGCGCAGTATATGGATCATGCGGGGCGTTTGGAGCTGCTACATTTGCTCTTCGGATTGGCGCTGGCCGATGGCGAACTGTCGAATGCCGAGCTCAAAGTGCTCGAAGAGATTGCACATTTGATGCGCATCAGCACCGCCGACTACAACTCCACCCGGGCCATGTTTGGCCACAGCACCGAAGACGCCTACACCGTGCTCGAAGTGGCCGCTACTGCCACCGACGATGAGCTCAAAAAGGCCTACCGCCGCCTCGCTGCCAAGCACCACCCCGACAAAGTAGCCCACCTGGGCGAAGAAGTGCAGCAAGCTGCCAAAGAAAAATTCCAGCAGCTCAACCAAGCTTGGGAGCAGGTGAAGAAGGCGCGGGGAATCAATTAAGACAATTAACGTTGAAAACAAAAAGAGCCGCCCAAAGGACGGCTCTCAACCCAACTTTTGCCGAAGTGCTTTCGACTGAAGGCATAAACCCTGAAAGCCAACAGCCACACAACGGCAATTTGAATAAAGGGGTTAACCCTAAACCCTCTTTATAACAAGTCAAATATAGAAACAAGTTCCTCTGCAGAAAGTTTTTTCGTTCCTATTCAAAATTTTGCAGCCTGAACTCGTTAGAATGCAGCCTGAATAGGGTTATTTCAGCTTGAATGATTTATTATGACCTAATCTTCGGAAGGTTCATTGTCTTGAGCTTCGTCTAGCAGGCGCTGCTCTTGTTGCTTGGTAGTTTTGGCTCCGAGTTCCCGCAAGCGTTCAGCTTTGCGCACCAAATTGTCTTTGCCCAGTACCAATTTGTTCATGGCGCTCTCATGGCTCTTACCAGCCAACTCAATTTGATTCCCTACCTTTTTTAAATCTTCGGCAAAGGCAGTAAACTTATCATACAAGCTTCCGGCCTGCCGGGCAATTTCCTGAGCATTGCGGTTTTGGTTTTCCTGCCGCCAAATGCTGGCAATGGTGCGTAAAGTTGCGAGCAGGGTGGAGGTACTTACCAAAACGATGTTTTTATCGAAGGCCTCGTTGAATAGTTCTGGGTCGTTTTGTACGGCCACTATAAAAGCAGGCTCGATGGGCACAAACAACAGCACAAAATCAGGCGAACCAGCTCCGTACAATTGGTCGTAGGCCTTGCCACTGAGTCCTTGCACATGCTTGCGCATCGATTGCAGGTGCCGTTTGAGGGCGGCTTGCTGCTCGGCCTCTTCTTCGCTACTTACAAAGCGCTCATAATCGAGCAACGAAACCTTGCTGTCAATTACCAGGTACTTTTGTTCCGGCAGCAGTATGGTTACATCGGGCTGCTGGCGCCGCCCATCTTCACTGGCCAGCGACTCTTGAATGCGGTATTCCTGGTTAAGTGTAAGTCCGCTGCGCTCCAGAATCCGGAGTAGCACCACTTCCCCCCAATTGCCTTGGGTTTTGTTTTCGCCTTTGAGTGCTTTGGTAAGGTTGCGCGCCTCGGTACTCATTTGCTGGTTGAGCTCTTTGAGATGTTTGAGCTCGTTAAACAAACCGGCTTGCTGGGCGATGCTTTCTTTGTGGGTGGTTTGAACTTGCGTTTCAAAATCCTTCAATCGCTCACGCAGCGGCTGCAGCACCTGATCGAGTTGCTGGCGGTTGAGGTCGCTAAAACTTTTGCTTTTATCTTCAAAAATGGCATTGGCCATGTTTTTGAATTGTAGCTGCATCTGCTCCATGCTGCTGGCCAAGGTTTGGTCATGCGCAGCCATTTTTTCGGATAACTGACGGTTTTGGGCCTCCAGTCTACTCAACGTTTGCAATTGTTGCTGAAAATCTTGTTCCTTTTGCAACAAGCGCTGCTCCATTTTGCCGCGATCGTCCTGAACGAGCTCGAGCTTATTTTGCAATTGCCCAGTTTGTAATTGCTGCTGCTGCAACTTTCCTTGGACTCCCCGGAGTTTCTGCTGCAAAATCCACCACAACAGCAGACTTCCGGTAGCCGAACCGACCAAAAAGGCCAGCGCCAAAGTCATCGTAAGAGGTAAAAAGTATCCGACAAAAAGGTATTCACCCGTTGCACATTGGTAAAGTAACGTACCACATATTGATATGCCCCTTGCTGGGCAGGTTGACCACGTATTTCACCATTCCATCCTGTGCGGGGGTCACTGGTAAAGAAAACCAATTGTCCCCACCGGTCATAAATTGAAAGTTCATAATCGCCTTCATCCACAGATTGCAAGGCAGGTAGAAAAATGTCGTTTAATCCATCACCGTTTGGAGTAAAGGCGGTTGGCATAAATACGCGAGTATCGCATCGGTATTTAACACGGATGGTGTCGTATAAAATACAACCGTTATTACTTGTGACTTCCACAATGTATGTACCTGTGTCTATCACGGTAATGGCTGGTGTAGTTTGACCGGTTGACCATAAGAACGAAATGCCAAAGGCAGCGGCATCAATGCGTAGCGATTCGCCAGGACAAAGGGTTGTGTCTGCCATGACCTGAATGCTCGTGGTGCTATCAAGTCCTACGATGATGGTATCGGTAGCAACACATCCCCGATCTATTACCACTACCCAAAAGGTATCAGGTTGGGTAATGCTGATGGTGCGCGTGCTATCGCCTGTGCTCCAGATGTAACGTGTGGCGTTTGGATTACCGGCATCTAAAAGCTCAGTTACCCCTATGCACAATGGAAAATCGGGCCCTAAATCTACCGAAATGGGGTTGTTGTTGATGAATACATAAATGCTGTCTTCTCCAGCGCAATTGCCATTATCGGCTCGCAGTTTATACCAGCCAGTGATGGTAGTACTGTAAACCGGGGTGGTGTCGGGCAAGGATACCCAAGGGCCACCAGGTTGTCCTGTTGACCATTCAAAAACACCCGCGGTTATGTTACTGCTAATGCGCGCTGTATCTCCAATACAAAAGAAAGCGGTATCACTACCCAAATTTACTGGCAAATTCACGCCAACTTCCACTTGTTTGGTGATGGTGTCAAAAACACTACAGCCATCTCCGGCAATCAAGGTAACCGTATAGGTTCCGGGTGCGCTGTAGGTATAAACTGGGTCTTGCAAGCTGCTGGTATCTGCACCTGCTGCACTGGCATCTCCAAAATTCCACCTCCAAATACGAGCATTGGTTAAGCTCGAGTCGGTAAACGACATGGGTTGTCCAATACAAGTAAAATCAAAGCTGAAATTGGCAATGAATGGTTTAGAAAACTCATCATTTACAAAATTGGGTAAGCCGCTTCGGGTGGTGCCATTAATAGGGAATACCGTGCTGTCTTGGTAGCCGTAAGGGGGTGAATTTGGCGTATTGATGCAATTGAGGGCATCGGTGAGTGAAAGCAGGGCGTAAATTTTACCATCTGGGGCATTTTGTAAAGCGGCGAAACGCCTCGAATCAGGTAATATTTGCGTTTCAACAGCGGTCTTGGTGCCCGCTGGGTTCCTCGCAACCATATTGAAAACACTGAGGTGATTGCGCGATCCGATATTGGTGCCAATGATGGTATCGACGCCTCCTGACACAAATAATTTGCCGTTATCGGGAGAAAAGGCTAGCCCAAACTCCCCACCTGAAGCCGGTAGGGCTTGAGGATTGCTTAGCTGCCCGGTGGTTTTATTAAAGTCGAATACTTCGATGAGGTTATTGCTTCCTTGACCATTGAGGGTAAGTGCCAAACGCCTTCCATCTGGCGAAAAAACCATGTAGCCCCGCTGTGCCCGCAGGGGATTGCCCGCGATGGCTGGTGTGTGTGCTGTGCCAATTTGCTGAAACAAGGGCGCACCAACGCCATTACTATCTACCGGGTAAATAATGAACTCATTACTGTTGTACCGGTGAACAACAACCCAAAAGTCAGTGCCGTTGCACTGCCGTGTAGCCGTCATTTTTTCGGTGAGAAAATTTACAGGCGCCCCACGTAGCAAGTTCAGGTTTTTTAAACCCGGAACGATACCTCCGAGGCCTCCGTCCAGCGTCATGTCGATCACATTGTAATTTAAACCACTCGAATCGGTAGTACGATTGAGTGTAAATAAAATATGGCGATTGGGACGATTGGGATAAGGAATGATGAGACTCGACTGGGTAACCAATTGGCTTCCTCGGAGATTGTTGCCATTCAGCAAGTCGGTATTGTTGCGGTTGTAAGCACGTTCTCCCGAAGTGTAAAACTGCATCACGCCAGCGGCGTTGGTAATACCTGCTTGCCCAAAATCAGAAAAAAGTTGGCTGCCGGGAGCCCCCACAGGAGTTGGGCCGGTAAAGAGGATACGTGATGAGTAACCAAAGCGCCAGTCTTGTGCATACTGAGCAGACGCTTCTAAAAGCGAAAAACAGCTTATAAATACTGCAAAAAGCCATTTTGAGAAGATCAATTTGCGGTTCAAGGTCATGCGATAAGTATATTCGGATGTCGAATATAAGGTATTTTGACGAACTTCTTTCACTTAGAACCCTGTATCCGTTGTTCGATAGCAGTTGTGGAATAGCCAGCACTGAGGGCTACTGTTTCAACCCTGCCTCCTCTGGCCAGTACTTCTTTGGCCCCTACAATTTGATCGATACTATAATCCGCCCCTTTGGCTAAAACATCTGGCTTCAACGTTTTTATTAGCTCCAGGGGCGTTTCCTCATCGAAAAGTGTGAGTGCATCAACGCAACCCAAGGCGGCCATGACCAAGCTTCGTGAGTCTTGATTTTGCAACGGACGGTGGGGGCCTTTGAGTCGGCTCACCGAAGCATCGGTATTGAGGGCTACCACCAGTCGGTTGCCTAGTGCGGCGGCTTTGTGTAGGTAATCTACATGGCCATAATGTAATATATCGAAGCAGCCGTTTGTAAACACCACTGTTTCGCCTGCCGCTTGCCAAAGCTGCACCTGCTGCTGAAGCGCCTCGGGGCTCATGATTTTGGCTTTAATGTTTGGTAGCTGTGCCATGTTTCGACTTCAAACCAAACAAAAATAAGACAGAAATAAAGCCTACCACCATGATGAGAATGGTTTGAGCGGCATGGGTTAGGGTTGCAAAGCTGAGGGCATCGGTGGTGCTGATGCCACGACCAGGCAACATTACCAACAGTTTGGAAATTACGGCATGGTATGCGCCAATGCCGCCTTGCACGGGAGCCACGAATCCAAAACTACCTGCCACTAAAATCAAGAGGCCTTCGTTAGGATCGAGCATTGACGTACTGGTAAATGCAAAAACGCAGAAATAGGTCATGAGGTAATACCCCACCCAAATGCCCACTGAATAGCCTACAAACAAAAAAGGGTGTTTAAGCTCGCGAATCGATTTTACGCCAGTGAGCAGGCCGCGTATAAATCCTTTTAGCTTGACGAAGAAGGGGTGTTGAAGGCGGTGGGCCAGTTTTTTTCGATAGAAATAGAGCGCGAATAGTCCAGCCGGAACCAAAACCAATGGATATACCCAAAGGGGCAAACCAAGCAGCTGCGCTTCGGCCATGCGGCTGGAGAAGCGGGTGATGGGGCCTTGTAACAATCCCAAATTAAACAGCACAGTGAGTCCGGTAATGAGTACCAGCAACACCATATCGATGGCGCGTTCAATGATTACCGTTCCAATGAGGCCATTGATGGGGATTTTCGTCTTGCGGGAAATGGCGCCACAGCGGGTAATTTCGCCCATGCGTGGCAGGGCAAGATTGGCCAGGTAACCAAACATTACGGCATTAAAGCTTAGAAAAAATCCAGGTTTGGTACCCAAGGGCTCGATTAACATGGCCCAGCGAGCGGCTCTAAAGCCGTGTGCTACAATGGCGGCTACGCCAGAGGCGAGGATCCATTCGAATTTGGCTGAGGCCAGGGTGCTTTTGATGGTATCCAGGTCTTGGCCACGAAAAACCAGCCACAGAATGAAAAGGCCCGCTACCAGCGAAGCACTAAACTGTAAGGTTTTTTTGAGCCAAGCTGGCACTAGAGAACAGGTTTGTTGTGTTGGTCGGGAAACACCAAGGTAGGCTTAAAGCTTTTGGCTTCTTCTTGGGTCATCATGCCGTAGGCAATGACGATGAGCACATCTCCAACGGCGGCTTTGCGGGCAGCGGGGCCATTTAAACAAATGGTGCCAGTGCCGCGTTCGCCCTTGATTACATAGGTCTCGAGGCGTTCGCCATTGTTAATATTTACCACCTGAACCTTTTCATTCTCTATTAAATGAGCCGCATCCATCAGGTCTTCATCAATGGTGATGCTGCCTACATAATGCAATTCAGCTTGCGTTACGCGCACCCTGTGGATTTTCGACTTTAAAACGTGTATAAACATCAAATTGAAATTTCGCCGCAAAAATACTAAAACAGCAGGGCATTATCTATTAATCGAACATCTTCTACCCAAGCAGCCACCAAAACACGTACTGAAGCACTTTCGTTCCAGTTTTGCACGGCCTGCAAATGGGTAGCATCGGCAAAGCTGAAGTACTCGACCCGAATGTTGCCTTGTGCTTCAAGGCTGTGGATGGCCCAATCGCTGAGCTGGTCGGGACTAAACTCCTGGTAACGGTCCTTGCAACTGTTCATTATTTCGAACAAGAGGGCTGCATGCCTTTTACCGGCAGCCGACAGGCGTTGGTTGCGTGAGCTCATGGCCAAGCCGTTGCTTTCGCGGCGGGTGGGACAAATATGCAGCTGCACCTTAGTATCCCATTGCATTTGCTTTAGTAGCGATTTTAGTACCATGCATTGTTGGTAGTCTTTTTCGCCTAGAAAGAGGCCATGAGGTTCTGTAATCCGAAGCAAGCGGGCCACTACCATGCCCACCCCTTCGAAGTGGCCTGGCCGATGGGCGCCTTCCAAAACGCTTTCCAGCGCTCCAAACTGATAGGTTTCGGGGGAGCTGTTAGGTGGATATACATCGCTAACCTCCGGGAAATACACATAATCGGCACCTGAGCAGGCCAGTGCTTCGAGGTCTTTTTCGATGGTACGCGGGTATTTGGCCAGGTCGGCCGGGTCGTTAAACTGAGTGGGATTTACAAAAATGCTGCAAATTACGCGGTTATAGTGCTTTTTGGCAGCTCGAATGAGGTCGAGATGCCCTTCATGCAAGGCCCCCATGGTGGGTACAAACCCAAGGGTTAGCTGGTTTTGGCGCGCGGCTTGGAGCGTGCGACCGAGGGAAGAAGCTTGCTGGAAGAGGTACACAATAGGGCTTAATGGGCTTCAAAATTCGCCTTTTTCCCTTATTTACAAAGCCTTTTGTGGTTTATTCCGTTTTTTTTCTATATTTTTGTATCCTTATTATTGATTTTACTGAAAGCTTTATGAGTAGGAAGACAAGGATTCTCTTTGTTGCACATGAGATGCAACCTTACCTCAATCTCTCCGAAATTGCCAATGCAGCCTTAGAACTCCCGAAATCCATGCAAGAAAAAGGCATGGAAATCCGCGTTCTGATGCCGCGTTACGGCTCTATCAACGAGCGCCGCCACCGTTTACACGAGGTAGTTCGATTATCGGGAATAAACATTGTGCTGGGCGACAGCGACAATCCATTGATTATCAAAGTGGCTTCATTGCCGCAGGCCAAAATGCAGGTGTATTTTTTGGACAACGAAGATTTTTTCCAGCGCAAGCATGCTTTGCGCGACGATAAAGAGCAGTTTTTCGACGACAACCACGAGCGCATGATCTTTTTTAACAAAGGGGTACTCGAAACCGTTTTAAAGCTAGGATGGGCACCCGACATTATCCATTGCAGTGGTTGGATGACGAGCTTAATTCCTTTGTACGTTAAAAAATATTACCGCCATACTGCCGTTTTCAAGGAATCGAAGGTGGTTTACACCGCCTACGAAAATCAGTTTAACGAGCAATTGGGTGCCGACTTTATGGAGAAGGCCTTGATGGAAGATGTGGAAGCAGCCGATTTAGCGCCATTTACGGGCTTAAATGACAAGTCCCTCAACCTTGGCGGCATTACCTATGCCGATGCCGTGGTGCTCGCCAATGATCAAGTAGACAGTGAAGTGAAGGACTTGGCACATGCGATGGAAAAGCCGTTGTTGAATGGGCAAAACCAAGACAATTTAGCTGAAACCCATTTCGAGTTTTATCAAAAGCTCCTTGCCTCTCAGCCGGCACTTGTATGAAATTGAAACATAAATTTTTGTGGATAGCTCTGTTGATGACAGGGCTATTTGCATCTTGTAACGATGATGGTGCGGTGGGTCTAGACCTCCTGCCAAACCCGGATGGGATTGGTGTTTTTCGTTTGGATACCTTTAGCTTGCGAACCTACACCGTTACGGAGGATTCTTTAGAAGTGCAACAGCCGCCCATTTTCGCCTTAGGAGAAGTTAGCGATCCGATATTTGGTTTGAGTAAGGTGGGCATTACTTATCAAGTGCGTTTGACCAATGAAAACATCAATCTGGGCAATAATGTACAGGTAGATTCTTTGGTACTGGCCTTAAGCTTTGATAATTATTACGGCGACACTACTGATCAGCTGTTGTTGAAAGTGTACGAGCTGGATGAGACCATTTACCGTGATTCGGTTTACTACTCCAATCAAGTTCCAGCTTACAAAAGCACTCCGTTGGCTACTTTCACCTATCATCCACGGCCCAAAGGTACTGTGCCTGTCGACGAGCCCCGGGTGAATGGCATTGATACAGTATTTAATTATCCGGGTTTGTTGCGGATTCCACTAAGCGCCGATCTAAGTAATCGCATTTTGGCGGCAAGCGGCGGGCCCGACCTACAGAACAACACCAATTTCCTCAATTTTTTTAAGGGCTTTTATATCACTGCTGAAAGAGTTAGTAGTTCGGCCACTGGTTCGGTAATGTTGTTTAGTACTACTTCTGCGCGTAATGGGTTGTTTATGTATTATAAAACAGATACCCTGCGTCGCCGTTTCGATATGTTGCTAACCGATCAGTCGGCTCGCCGCAACGTTTTTAATTTTAATTACCAGGGTACTGAAGTAGGTGGTCGCATAAATGACACCAGTGATTTGGTGCAATTTGGTTACGTACAAGCGGGTGGAAGTGTAAAGCTCAAAGTGGACATGCCTTATTTGCGTAATTTGGTGAAGGACTTTGATGTGGCCATCAACAAAGCTGAAGTTATTTTCGAGGTTATTCCTGGTAGTGATAACGCTCCTTTCACACCCCCGAGTCGTTTATTTTTGCTACGGGCGGATACCCTTAATGGGAATTCTGGATTTATTGTACCCGATTTGGTAGAGCCGTATTACGATGGGAATCTAAAAAACGGGCAATATAAATTTGTGATTACGCGCTATGTGCAAGATTTACTGCTCAGTAAACGCACGGATTTTGGCATGGTGCTCATCGCTAATAATACGATTAGTTCAACCAACAGGGTTGTGATTGGCTCCTCAAACAACGCCATGTACAAGCCAAAAATGATTATTACTTTTACCAAACTAAAATAAAGCCTATGTGCGGAATTGTAGCATATGTAGGAGATCAACAGGCGGCTCCCATTCTTATTAAAGGCCTGAAAAGATTAGAATACCGAGGCTATGACAGTGCCGGCATTGCCATTCTTGATAAAGACAAAAATATTAAAACCTATAAGAAGGCAGGTAAAGTATCGGCTTTAGAGGGTTTATTGGAAGGTTCTGATGCGCAAGGAAATATTGGCATTGGCCATACACGCTGGGCAACCCATGGTGAGCCAAATGACGTAAATGCACACCCACACTTTGGGCAGAATAAGACTTTATCGTTGGTGCACAATGGTATCATTGAAAATTATGCTGCCATCAAAGCTCAATTGCAAACCCGTGGACATGTATTTGAAAGCCAGACCGATACCGAAGTATTGATTCACTTAATCGAAGAGATTTATCTCAATGAAAAAGTAACTTTCGATGAAGCGGTTCGATTGGCCCTAAATCAGGTGCACGGAGCATATGCAATTGTGGTAATTTCGAAGTTAGATCCAGAGATGATTGTGGCTGCACGTAAGGGTTCGCCTTTGGTAGTAGGCATTGGTGTTAACGAGTTTTTTCTGGCTTCTGATGCTTCACCAATCATTGAGTATACCAAAAGCGTGGTTTATTTGAACGATAGTGAGATGGCCATCATCCACAACCGTACGTTGTCGATCAAGACAATTGCTAACGAGAACAAGACGGCTTTTGTACAAGAACTGAATTTGCAGTTGGAGATGATTGAAAAGGGTGGCTACGAGCACTTCATGTTGAAGGAAATTTATGAGCAGCCACGCTCTATTTTCGATTCAATGCGTGGTCGCATCGATTCAAAAACCGGTCATATCCACATGGGTGGCTTGCATGAGCACCAATATAAATTGATGAATGCGAAGCGCATTATCATTGTAGCTTGCGGTACAAGCTGGCATGCTGGTTTAGTAGCCGAATATTTATTCGAAGATTTTGCCCGTATTCCGGTTGAAGTAGAGTATGCTTCAGAATTCCGTTACCGTGATCCTGTGATTTTTCAGGACGATATCGTGATAGCGATTTCCCAATCTGGTGAAACCGCCGACACCTTAGCAGCCATTGAATTGGCTAAGTCGAAAGGCGCTACAGTATTGGGTGTTTGTAATGTGGTGGGCTCATCAATTCCGCGGGCTACGCATTCAGGAGCGTATACGCATGCTGGACCAGAAATTGGGGTGGCATCTACCAAAGCCTTTACTGCACAGGTAACGGTATTGGCTGAGATGGCATTGTGGATTGGTTATAAAAAGGGAGCCATCTCTCAAAGCCAACTCAATACGTATTTATATGAGTTGGAGCAAATTCCTTCTAAAGTAGAGCGGGCGCTGGAGTGCAATGAAATTACCAAGCAAATTGCGGCCGTTTATAAAGATGCGCGCAACTTCTTATACCTCGGTCGTGGCTATAATTTCCCTGTAGCCCTTGAAGGTGCTTTAAAGCTGAAGGAAATTTCTTACATCCATGCCGAAGGTTATCCGGCAGCGGAAATGAAACACGGTCCTATTGCCTTGATCGATGAAGAGATGCCGGTGGTAATTATTGCCACCCAAAATTCTCAATACGACAAGGTGTTGAGTAATATTCAAGAGGTAAAAGCCCGCAAAGGTAAAATTATCAGCGTGGTTACTGAAGGCGATATCGAAGTAGAAAAGCTATCCGATTATGTAATCGAAGTGCCCGATACCATCGAGCCCTTTATGCCATTGGTGAGTACCATTCCGCTGCAGCTGCTGTCGTACCACATCGCGGTAATGCGCGGTTGTAACGTTGACCAGCCTCGGAATTTAGCGAAGTCGGTAACCGTAGAATAACCGCTTCCACTTCTTTCGTAAAAAGCCGCTTCCTAAAAAAAGCGGCTTTTTATTTATTGAACTCGGTCATGGTTAAGCCCAAGCCACGGGTCACGAAGCTTTTCACAGCGTCCATCGATTTATGGATACCGAGTTCTACTTCTGTAATTTCTTTTTCGGGGAATTTGCCGAGCACATAGTCTACTTGCCGGCCTTTGGGGAAATTATCGCCTACACCGAAGCGTAAACGAGGGTACTCTTGGTTGCCGAGTACTTCTTCAATGTTTTTGAGGCCATTGTGGCCGCCAGCGCTGCCTTTGGCGCGAATGCGAATTTTACCCGTGGGCAGGCTGAGGTCGTCGGTAATCACTAACACCCGCTCTGCTGGCACTTTTTCGGCGTCCATCCAATAGCGAACGGCTTTGCCGCTCAGGTTCATATAGGTGGTGGGCTTGATGAGCACGAGGGTACGACCAGCGTGCTTGAGCTCGGCCCGGAAGGCATAGCGGTCCTGCTCAAAAACAACATTGGACGCTCCGATTGCCAGAGCGTCCAATATCATAAAACCGATGTTGTGTCGGGTGGCCGCATATTCTGCGCCAATGTTCCCTAAACCAACAATCAGATACTTCACTTTTGTGTAGCTTACTTACTGTCAGCAGCCATTTGACCCTTGAGGGCACGTGGAATGGTTACGGCAGCAATTGGGTTGTTAGGTACATCCAGGATTTTGTATTTTCCTACTACGATGTCTTTCACCCGAACTACTTTACCAAGCTCCAGCTCGCTGATGTCTACCTGAATAGAGGCAGGAAGATCTTTTGGCAAACCTTTTACTTTGATTTTACGGATACGTGCGGCGAATTTACCACCGGCACGTACGCCAGGAGAAGTACCAACGAACTCCAAAGGCAGCTCGAGTTTAACTTCTTTGTCGGCTTGCAGCGCGAGAAAATCGACGTGCAGGATGCCTTCGTTTAATGGGTGGAACTGGGCTTCCTGTACGATTGCTTCATACTTGGTGCCATCAATGTCGAGATGCACTTTGTAAGTTTCAGGCGTGTACAATACGGTCTTCAAATCGTAAGCGAAGGCCCAAAAGTGGGTCTGGCTTTCGTTTCCGTACAATACGCAAGGGATTTTTCCCTCAGCCCTTAACTGACCAGCATCTGACTTCCCTACGTTCCCCCGGAGGGAACCGCTCAAATTGATTGACTTCATCTTGTTAAGGTGATTAAAAATTAATGGATAAATTATTGTTTTACTGTGATTTCGAAGAGGTGGCTGATGGAGTTGAACTCCTTAACGCTGCGGATCGACTTGGCGAATAAGTCAGCAACGCTCAGCTGTTTAATTTTTGGGGATGTTTTTTTGAGCGGAAGGGTGTTACACACCACCAACTCGGTAAGCTGTGAATTTTCAATGTTTTCGTAAGCATTGCCTGAAAGTACAGGGTGGGTACAAAAAGCACGCACGCTCTTGGCGCCATTCTTCATGATTTCGTCGGCCACCTTGCAAATGGTACCGGCGGTGTCTACGATGTCATCTACAATTACCACGTCGCGGCCTTCTACATCACCGATGATGGTGATTTTTTCTACCACATTGGCACGGGCCCGGGTTTTGTCACACACAATCATATCGCAATTGAGGTGCTTGGTGAAGACCTTGGCACGCGCTGCAGCTCCCATATCGGGAGCAGCAATGGTGAGGTTGGGCAGGTTGAGATGCTTGATATAAGGTACAAAAATGGTAGTAGAGTCGAGGTGATCTACAGGTACATTAAAAAACCCTTGAATTTGAGGAGCATGCAAGTCCATGGTCATGATGCGGGTTGCCCCGGCATTCGTCAGCATGTCGGCTACCATGCGGGCGCCTATCGGCACACGCGGCTTGTCTTTACGGTCCTGCCGCGCCAGTCCAAAATACGGAATTACCGCTGTGATGTAGTGGGCAGAAGCTCTTTTACAAGCATCAATCAAAAGCATTAACTCGAGTAAATTATCGCCAGGAGCAAAGGTGCTTTGGATGAGGAAAACGTCGCATCCACGCACCGATTCGTTGATGCAAGGCTGGAATTCGCCATCGCTAAAACGCAAAACGGTCATGTCGCCTAAAGGCTTACCATAAGATTCCGCAATTTTTTCGCCGAGAAACTTGGTGGCATCTCCGCTAAACATCTTGGTGTCGTGGTGTTTGTAAGCTGAAATTGGACTGTTATCGGACATGCTGGGTTGGCTTGCGCTTGAAAACGAGGTGCAAATATAAAGAATTTGTTAACAGGCTACTAGCGCTTTATGCAAAATAGTAAGATGTATTTGTTACTTCCGGATGGCATCCCAGCTAATGGCCCATAAGTGGTGGGCTTGAAAGGTGGGGCGACTGTTGGGGTCGTCGGTTTGCAGGCGGAAAAAGCCGATTAGAATGCCATAGACCGTGGTGGTTAAGGTGTAAAGTGACACTTCTTTGAGTTGGTTTCGCTTCAATCCATCGGTTAAGAGCTCTTTTAGTGGCTGCAAAAAGGCTCCTTCGAGTTCAATACGCTCGTTTGGCGACAGGAGTTCGGCCAAGATAAAGAAGCTGGGGTGCTGCTCTAAAAAGTGCAGGTACTGCAGCCAGAGTCCTCTTACTTGTGACTCATATGCTGCTTCATTATTGATTTTGGGTTGCCAGGCGTCATAAATCATGCTGCCGAAATAAGGAAGCGCGGCACGTAGCAATTGTTCTTTGCTTTCAAAATAGAGATAGAGGGTGCCTGTTGCCAAACCGGATGTTTTGGCAATTTTAGCCATCTGCAAGCCCGCAGCGCCCTCTTCTTGCAAAACCTGCAACAAGGCCTTGAAAATGGCAGCGGTTTTTCGAGGGTCTTTTTGGCGCATGGCACAAAATAACTGCTTTTCCCGATAAATGAACGCAAATTCAGTTATAAAGCTGTTGGTGGTCCCGCCTTATACCTATATTTGCCGCAAAGCCGTATCATGACAGCCAGACAACTGTATTATGCCTTGAGTCCACGCATGCGCTTGCTCGCCCGCCGCCTATTTTACTTGCCTGTTGATTTGGTAGAGGGAGTTACGGGTAAACGCGACACGCTCACCCCTCCGCGGGGGATGATTTTTGTCGGGTCGGGCGATTTTAAGGTGCAGGGACAAATCATGCTGGGCCAGTTGGTGAAGTTGGCGGGATTGCAGCCACACGAACAGGTGCTTGATGTGGGCTCGGGCATTGGTCGTGCAGCGGTACCGCTTACAAATTATTTGAACCAGGAAGGAAGTTATGAGGGCATCGACATTGTGCGGGAGGGTGTGGACTGGTGTCGGCGGAAGATTAGCAGCGCGCACCCGAACTTTCGCTTCACGCACATCGACTTAAAGAACGATTTATATAACCTGAGCACCGAGAAGGAAGCGAAAGGCTTTGTGTTCCCGTACACCGACGCCCGTTTTGATGTGGTGTTTTTGTTTTCTGTATTCACCCATATGATGCCCGACGATACGGCCAACTATCTCCAACAAATTGCCCGGGTATTGAAGCCTGGTGGCAGGTGTTTGGCAACTTTTTTTATCTTAACAGAGGACAGCAAAAGCGGCATGATGCGCTATAAAGGACTGCAGTTTGTACACCAGCATGGGCATTACGCCTTGCTTGACGCCTCGGTAAAAGAGGCCAACATTGCCTTTGAGGAGGCTTGGTTGCAGGAAAAAGTGGCAGGAGCCGGCTTGCAAATAGAGCGCAATTTTCCGGGCTATTGGCCTGGAAGAGAAAAAGCGCAGTGTGAAGGTTTTCAGGATATGTTGCTCTTGCGCAAACCCGCTTGAACATGGAAGAAGGGCGTAAAGAACGCGTTGCGTTTTTGGAGCAGCACATCAACGCTGCACGGTTGGATAAATTGAAAAAAGTTTTAGCGGCACGAACCAGGCATTTGACCGTAGTGCTTGAGAATTTATACCATCCCGAAAATGGCAATGCTGTGATGCGTTCGGTTGAGTGTTTTGGTTTGCAGGAAATGCATGTGATTCAGGAGATGTACGACTGGAAGTACAGCTTGAAAATAGCTAGAGGAGCCGCTAAGTGGACGGAATTACATGCGTATGGCACCGAAAATGGTGGCGCAACAGCTTGTTACCGTTCCTTAAAGGAGCGCGGCTACCAATTGGTGGCTACTGATCCACAGCCCGGCAGTTGTACAGCTGAGAATTTGGATTTGACCAAGCCTGTGGCCCTGATTTTTGGGACGGAAAGCACAGGGGTTGCGCCGCAAACACTGGATATGGCCGATGCGCGCATCCATATTCCGATGGTGGGCTTCACTGAAAGTTTCAATATTAGTGTAAGTGCGGGCATTTTACTGGCGCAATTACGGCAGCGACTCGAACGGGAGCAGCCCCATTGGCAGCTGGAGCCGGCAGATGCAGAGAATTTGTACGAAGACTGGCTACTAAAGTCGGTGCGTCATGCCGATGCTTTGGTACGGGCCTTTGAGGCGGGACAAGCACGCTGATACCCGTTAGGGTGTAGCTATTACGTTAAATCATGTGCCGAAACATACACCGGCTGGCTATGTAAAGCTTCCTCTAGGGCTTCTGAACTGTGCCAAGTCTTCATAAGGATGTCGGCTTTCACTGTTTCATTTAAGTTGCCAACCAGACCTTTTTTTACGTTTTTTTCGACTTTTTTGCCTATTTCTGAGTCAAAATCATCCCAAAACATGCAAACATGCAGACCAAGTTGCTGGGAGCAGCTCTCAAAAAGCGCATCGAGTAAATGCTGTTGGGCAGGCGGGCACCAGAGGCCTTCGATGGCTGCAAAGCTGAGTTTGTCTTTCGGGAAAAGTCGCCGTAACAAAGGTAGCTTGGGGAAGAGGTGCTTGATGAGCCATCCCCCTACACCTGGCATCTCAACTATTTCCCAATCGCATCTAAAAACAAGACAGCCGAGCAGTGGTTCGTCGTTTTCATTGGTGATTACATAATAGTTGCCATGGCTAAACAACTCATCAGGATAAAAGAAATGGTAATGCTGATATTGAGTCTGCAATTGTTCAAGGAGGAAGGGCTTCTCGGTTTCCCGTAAAGGACGAAAACGCGGATGCGACTGGGTGAAAAAGCGTGAGCTGATGTGGGTGCGCAATTGGCGGTAGTTTTTTAAACCAAAGGAGGCGCACAATTGCTGCGATGGCAGGTTATCGGCTTCTACATAGGCAAAAAGCACCCTGGGTTGCACCTTGCTGGCATGAGGCGAAGTAGCTAATTCTTGGGCCAGCAAATCACGAATGTGGTTGTGGCGTTTGGGCTCAGTGGCCCTACTGTGTGTTGATTGCCGCCCGGTAGGAATGCTCAAATAACGCACATAAGCAGTGCTTGTAGTCTGGCCTGCCATTTCGCTGCTGCGCTCCAATAAAGCGGCGTTTCCCAACAGTCTGCCGCTTTTTTCGAGCAACAACCAGCGGGTGCTGGGTATGCGGGCGCATTTTTCGGCAGCATCTAACTGGCGGTAACGTAATTTGCCAGGAAGGCCGTAAATCGTTGCCCGCAGCACATCGGCAACGTCGGGTCGGAGGGTGTAGGTGCTGTGAGCTTGAAGAGACATGTTTTTAACGTTCTATCAACTAGGCAAAAGTGTGTTTTTCGCAGCCTATTAAATGGTTTTGGGACCTAGGTGCCTTTCTGCGTTTTGCAAAAAAGCAGTTTACTCTTAATTTATCACTATTGATATTTAGCTATGGCCCGTACTTCCAAACCTTGCGGTAGTTGCCGTTGTAAACTAAATGCTTGGTGATTTTAAGCTGTGCCATGAGGCTTTCGGTTTTGATATCGGCTGGTATATTACCAATGAAATTAAAGCCAATAACAGGATGCATTGGGATCACTTCTGCTGCAAACTGCCAGCTGTTTTGGCCTAAAAAAGCAAACCCATAACCTGCATACGTTAAGTCGCGTTGGGGCCAATATTCCGAAAAATAGGTCAAGTCGATGCGCTGCCTTTTATTGGTTAGCACGCGAATGCCGTATTGCTTCCGTGTTATGCCTGCATACACACTGCCTCCAATCCACTGATTGACAGTAGTTGCTGAAATGTATTCAGATCGATTCATATAAGCTTGTCTGCTTATTTGCTGTTGCCCATAAACAAATTGAAGATTAGGGGTTCCCAAGTAAGCTTCAAAGCCACTGCTTTTCACTACATGGTCGGAGGTAATGGCATAGCCCTGCATGCGTTCCCAAAAGGCACTTACACCAAAGTTTTTATGTACAATGGGAGCCGCTGCGAGTTTGAGGTGGATGCCGGGATTGAAAAGACTTGTATCTCCAAAACTGCTTCTTGAAAAGTAAACAGTGTTTTGTCGACTGGGCAAGTATAAACCATGTAAGCCTGCCTCGGCACGCAGCTGAAAATCGAGGAATTCAATCCATTTGTCTTGGGCCTGGCTTGAAATAAAGCTCAACGCCACCACCATTGCGGTTAAAAGTTGTTTCTTCATCTTAATAAATTAAGCCAATCATAAATTGAAGTCCTTGTAAATGATAGGGCAACAAACTAGCCTCTATCACTGACCGTGTACGTTCATAAACCAAACCTATCCGCAGTAATTTAGCATCACCCGTCGGAAAATCGATGCCCGCACCCAATACATTCGACAAGCGGAAAGTGCCGAACTGGGCAGTGGTCAATGGCCGGTCGTTAAAGCCAATACCATCAGGTAGCTGCTGCTCCTGCCATTGCCTGTACAGGGGCACGTAAGCCTTGATGCCTGCGAGTAGCCAACTATTGCTAATGGCACCTTGTTTGGTGTAGATGCGTGCGTGCAGGGGGATGTCTAGGCCAAATTCCTGATAGCGATAACGGATGTTGCCAATGCCTTTGAGTTTGTATTCGGCACCTTGGAAGGCGGCTGCGCTTACACCGCTGCCCATGCTCAACCAAGGGAGCAGGTCCCATTCCTTCTCCACCCCAAACACATTCACAACAGGTTTGAGGAAGTGATTAAAGGCCGACCCGGCGCTATCGGCCTCAAACCAAGTAAATCCGACAGATGGAAGTAATAAAGTAGTACGATTGGTAACGGATAGCGCTTTTTTGGCCTGGTCGTAAGAGAGGTCGTAGGCTGAACCGCCAAACAGATCAAAATTTCGAACCACACCAATACGGAAATATAGTTCTCCAAAAGTGGCATCATCGTCGTAGGCATATTCTACAACACCACTTCTTTGGTATGAAGGAATGACCTCCATAAAGCCATTGACGCCATGAAGCATGTCGAATTCGGCACGAATTCCGGAAAACCAACGCCAAATGATGGGATTGTTACTTTGGGCCAATTGACGGAAGTCGGGGTTTTCAAAAATGGCCTGAAGACTAAAACTATGGGAATTTTTCCGCTGATCTTTTTCCCATACAAAGCGCGGGCCAACACCGTATCGGATGAAATTGTAGCGACTTTTTCCATCTGCAAATTGCGTGGGTTCAATCCAATTGAAATAGGAAAAATTGCGTAAGCCACCCTGATAGTCCAATTGCAATTGCAAGGTGCTGCTTCCTAGAAAGGTGCGTAAGCCATAATTGTATCCCCACGAGAAGTTTTGGAATAAAAAGCCATGGCCTGCATAACCGCCTGCATTTAAACCAAGCCCAAATTTATCGCCATAAACGGGCCATAGCTCGCCTTGTGCAACAAAATCGAGCGTACCTGTTTGGTAGTTCTGTGTGCTGGTCACATATTTATAGCTGTTACCATCATATTCTTCCTGTGAAACATTTTTAAAAATGGGGGCAGAACTTATTTGATAGCCAAGCTGACCGCGCAGCTTTAATGCGTTGGCATAAAAAGTATTCTCTGGATGGTAAACACCTACGTCGCTGAAGATTCGTTCTGCAACGTAGTAATGCATCAGCAACATACTCGCCCCGGCCCCAGCGGCTACAGCCATGTTTTCGGTGCGTTCTTGGTCCATGCGTGTTTGGTACTCTTTTACACGCTGCTGCCGCTCAAATTCTTGGCGCTTCCTTTCGGCTTCGGCTTTTTGAGCAGCTATTTGCGGATCCTCCCTGCTTGTTTCAGCGCCACGCTCGCTGCTAGATGCGTTTTTGGTGTTTTCATTTTCAGTGCTTGCTTTGTCTGAAGCTTCCTGTTTGCTGGCCTCTGCCGACTTACTGGCTTCTGATTTTTGAGCATTTTCGGCATCTTCTACACGCTTCAAGCCCGCTTGTGCTTCGCTAGGGTTGTCGCTGAGGCGTGTAGCTTCTTGATAATTTCGTTTGGCAGCTGCGTAGTCTTTTTGTGCCAAAGCATCGTTTCCAGCTGCTAATTTGGCCTGATATTCATCTGCACGTTGTTTGGCTTTTTGTTGCTCCGCTATTTTTGAAAGTTGTTGCTTCGGGTAGTCACTACTACGGTTCAATGGCTGCGCTTCTTTGTACAATTCGCTTGCCTGATCCCATTGTTGCTGCTGAAAGGCTTGGTCGGCACGGGTAATGAGCTGATTGTATTTTTCAAGATTAGCTTTTTCGGTTTGCTCGCGTTCGTATTGATTAATCACCGACTCGAACGCATACCAGTTATCAGCCATGTTTTTTTCCTTCACCCTAAAATTGCGTATGCTATATTGTGCCAATACGGCTTCTCCACCCAGATCGCTTGTTTTCCAACCGGGGTTGTATGTCTCTCCAAGGGCGGATGCCATGCCCTCAATAACACAATTTTTACTAAAAGTACTGACACGAGCAGCACCTTTGAAAATATCGGCGGTGATGTCGGGACAGTTGAAACGCATTTTTGCAAATACTTCTTTGCCTATTTGGTCCGCAGTGTATCGCTTGCCTTTGTACCAATAAGCTTCTGAGGTTGCTTGGGTGCTGGCACTCATTGGAATTACAACTTCTCCGAATACATTGATGAATTTGTAGGTAAGCGTTATGCGTACTTCTGGTCCATTGGCTGCAGGACCAGGTTGCATGGTTGTAGAAATGGATTGGGTTTGTGCCTGACCGAAAACGACTTGAAGAGTATTAAAAAACAATATAATGGTCCAAAAAGACACCTGTTTGTAAAAGGATGGCCTCATGTTTTAGCATGGTTTAGTCCTGCAATTTTGTGAAAAGTATTCGTTTGGCCATGCACTTTGAGGTTAAAAGGCTGATTTATGATTCTATTCCCCTATTTCATCATATTTATGTAATTGAATTACAGATGCTAAAATTTTAAGGATTTGAAAAAAGAGATCAACAGCTTTATTCAAAAGAAAGCTTAATATTTGTTACAAGAGCCCGCTTGTATAGAAAGCAAGAGAAAGCCTATCTTTGCCCCGTAATTTTTAACCATGTCAGATCACAAGATCATCTTTTCGATGGCAGGTCTTAGCAAGACCATCCCATCGGGTAAAACCATCCTCAAGGACATCTATTTGTCGTTTTTCTACGGTGCCAAAATTGGCGTTTTGGGTTTAAACGGTGCGGGTAAGTCTACTTTGCTCAAAATCATTGCTGGTCTCGATAAGTCCTACAACGGCGAAGTGGTGTTTTCGCCAGGCTATACCGTAGGGTATTTGTCGCAGGAGCCGCAACTCGATCCGAACAAAACGGTAAAAGAGATTGTGCAAGAAGGGGTGCAGGAGGTGATGGATTTGCTGAAAGAATTTGACCAAATTAATGAGGCTTTTGGCGATGCCGATGCCGATTTTGATAAGTTGCTGGCGCGTCAGGCTGAGGTGCAGGAAAAGCTGGATGCAGCCAATGCCTGGACCATCGACCACCGCTTAGAGATGGCCATGGAGGCGCTGATGTGTCCGCCTGCCGATTCTAAAATTGGCGTTTTATCGGGTGGTGAGCGCCGCCGCGTGGCCCTTTGCCGCTTGTTGTTGCAAGAGCCCGATGTGTTGTTGCTCGACGAACCTACCAACCACTTGGATGCTGAGAGCATCGACTGGTTGGAGCAGCATTTGCAGCGTTACAAAGGCACTGTAATCGCTGTAACACACGACCGCTACTTCCTTGACAACGTGGCTGGCTGGATTTTGGAGCTCGACCGGGGTGAAGGCATTCCGTTTGAAGGCAATTATTCGAGCTGGTTGGAGCAAAAGAGCAAGCGTTTGGCGCAGGAAGAGAAGAGCGAAAGCAAGCGTCAAAAGACCCTCCAACGCGAATTGGAATGGGTGCGGATGGCGCCGAAAGCTCGTCACGCGAAATCTAAAGCCCGTATCAGCGCTTACAATAACCTCTTGAACGAAGACGCCAAGGAGCAGGAAATGAAGTTGGAATTGTTTATTCCGGCAGGACCGCGACTCGGCAATGTGGTGATTGAAGCCACCGGCGTAAACAAAGGTTTTGGCGATCGGGAGCTGATCAAAGACCTGAATTTTTCACTGCCACCAGCGGGTGTGGTAGGTATTATTGGTCCGAATGGCGTAGGTAAAACCACCCTCTTTAAAATGGTGATGGGCCTTGAGCAGCCTGATGCTGGTGATTTTAAAGTCGGTGAAACGGTGCAAATCGCTTATGTAGATCAGTCGCATGACGGTTTAGACCCCGAAAAGAGTGTATTTGAAGTGATTTCTGGTGGCACCGAAATGATGATGCTCGCCGGCCGCCAGGTTAATTCGCGCGCTTACATCGGCAAATTCAATTTTACCGGGCAGGATCAAAGCAAAAAGCTCAAGGAGCTTTCGGGCGGTGAGCGCAACCGGGTGCATTTGGCCATGACCCTCAAGCAAGGTGCCAACGTTTTGTTGCTCGACGAACCTACCAACGACATCGACGTAAATACTTTACGTGCTTTGGAAGAAGCCATCGAAAACTTTGCTGGTTGCGCGGTGATTATTTCGCACGACCGCTGGTTCCTCGACCGTGTGTGTACCCACATGCTGGCTTTTGAAGGCAATGGCGAATTTTACTTCTTCGATGGCAACTACAGCGAATACGAAGAAAATTTGAAGAAGCGCAAGGGCGACAGTGCCATCCGTAAAAATAAATATCGCGATCTTAGCGGACGCGCTTAAGCCAATCACCATGTCGCAGCCTACCATTATCCTCCATCCGGAACAAGTAAAGCAGAAAATTCGCCGCCTGGCCTTTCAAATTTGGGAAGCCAATTTCGACGAAAAGCG
Source organism: Sphingobacteriaceae bacterium (assembly GCA_030682795.1). Classification (GTDB taxonomy): domain Bacteria; phylum Bacteroidota; class Bacteroidia; order UBA7662; family UBA7662; genus PNNG01. Next base: position 116,692 of record JAUXNJ010000001.1, on the reverse strand, counting down.
CATTTTACTTGCAGGCGTAAAAAACCGCGGCTTGCAATTGGCCGAGCTGTTGGCAGCCGATTTACGGGAGATATCGGGCATCGAGGTTGCGGTGACCTTCATTCGCCTGAATAAGGACAATCCGGTATTTGATGAAATTACCACGGGTGTAAATCCTGCCGACTGGAAGGAAGGTGTAGTTGTGGTGGTGGATGATGTAGCGCATACTGGCCGCACCCTTTTGTATGCCTTGAAGCCATTTATGGGGGAGCTGTACAAGCGTCTTCAGATTGCGGTCTTGGTAGATCGTGCGCACAAAACCTATCCTGTGCATGCCGATTTTATGGGCCTGAGTTTGGCCACTACCCTGCAAGACAATGTGCAAATTGAGTTCGACGAAAATGGAGTGCAGGTATTGCTGCACTAGTATTGTATTCTTAAAGGCTGAATGCTAGAAGATGTGTAAATTTGGAAATCGGGCACACGCCTGGCCTTTTTTTATGCGCTTTTATATCCTCCTATGGTTTTTATTAAGCAGTGCAGTTGCATCGGCCCAAGAGCTTAGTTTCTTCTACCAGAACAACCTCAAAGGGGCTAAAGATGCCAGCGGCAAGGTGGTAATTCCTGCCATATACGACGAAATTGAGCCCTTTGAAGGCCGCTGGGCAAGGGCTTATCGGGCAGAAAAAACGGGCTATTTGAACCGAGCTGGGCTCGAGGTGATTCCTGTAAAATTTGATTTTATTGATCGGTTTGAGCAGGGCCGGGCCTTGGCCATTGAGGGTACCACCCTTGGCTACATCGATGAAAGCGGGCGCTGGAAAAGCAAAATCAAGCTGCAGCAGCTGCAAAACTTTGAAAACGGGAGGGCCATTGCCCAGCACAAAGGCCGCTGGGGTTTGCTGAATGATGAACTCAAATGGACCATTGCTCCGAAACTGGAAGGGCTAGAAGACCTGGGTTTAGGCTATTACCGCGCCAAACGCAAGGGAAAATTTGGGGTTCTGGATGAAAATGGAGCGCAGGTGATTCCCTTTGAATACGAGCACATTGGCGTTTTTGACGACGGCTTGGTGCGCGTGCAACGCAAAGGTAAATGGGGCCTTTTTCACCAATCGGGCCGCCTCCAAATAGAGCCCAAATTCGATCAATTGGGCGAATTCAAAAAAGGAGTGGCCGAAGCGGTGTTAAATGGCCGCAAAATTTTGGTAGATATCGAAGGCGAGCCAGTAGATTAAATCGCCACCAGCATCGAAATCTCCACATTTACCCCTTTAGGCAAGCCCTTTACTGCTACGGTTTCGCGCGCTGGGTAATGTCCGTCGAAAAAGCCGCCGTACACCTCGTTTACTTCGGTGAAAAGCGACATATCGCTTAAAAAGATGGTGGTTTTGATGGCCTTGTTGAAGTTGGTGCCAGCCGCTTCCAACACCGCTTGCAAATTGCGCATCACTTGGTGTGTTTCGGTTTGGATGTTGTCGAGCACCATATTGCCCGTGGCAGGGTCGATGGCGATTTGTCCCGACATATACAAAAGGCCATTGTGAATCACGGCTTGGTTGTACGGGCCAATCGGTGCCGGAGCTTTTGAAGAGGTTATGATTTGCATGCTGCTAAGGTTATCTTTACAGCGAATATACGATACCCATGCAGATACTCCTTATTGGTCCCGAAAATCGCCTGGCTGGCCTCACCGAAAAATTGGCTGCGCATACCCTCCAACGCCATCCTCACGGCAAGGCAGTTACCGCCGCCGATTTGCAAGGTATGGAGCTCGTGATTGACGCGGAGTTTGACGCCCATCCCGATCGCTTGGGTTTGTACGCCACCCAGCCCAACTCCTTTTTTATGCTGCATGCCAATAGGGTACAGTTGCAGGCGGTGGCTGCCGATTTGGGCGTGCGCTTGCCGCTGTTTAATGTGTCGGGACTGAACGCCTGGCCGGGATGTTTGGCCGCAGAGCCTTGGGAAATGAGCATTGCCACCGAAAATGCGAAGGAATTGCTGCAGGAAAAATGTGAGGCTTTGGGAGTAAAGCAGCTCTTAGTAGCCGATCGGGTGGGGATGGTGACGCCCCGCGTTATTTGTATGATCATCAACGAGGCCTATTATACTTTGCAAGAAGGCACGGCGAGCAAGACCGACATTGATTTGGGCATGAAACTGGGCACCAATTACCCCAAAGGTCCTTTTGAATGGGCCGCCGAAATTGGTTTGGTTGAGGTGCGAGGCCTGCTCGAAGCCCTTTATGCCGATACTCAAGACCCGCGCTACAAGCTTTGTCCCCTGTTGAAAACAGAAAGTTTCTCCTAGTCACAAGGCAATAGCCAGCCGAATGTGCAGGTGAATCCAGCGCTTTTTTGTAGTTTGCCTTCTAAATCTGTTGAGATGAAAGCGAGACTTTTAGTTGTGAGCCTGCTGTTTTTAGCGGCCTGTAAGCCTTTCAAAGAAAAATTAAATACGGGCGATGCCATTTTGGGCTTGGCGAGTGTGGTGCAATTGCAGCCAGACAGTACGACCGTTTTTTTGGAAGATTATTTTCTGGATGTTGCGGGCATTGGAGAGATCAAGGCTCCAGAGGGCATGACAGCTATCCGTTCAGCTGATGGCAAACAGCTTGTTTTGACGTATTCTGAGCAGCCGACTGTGCTTTCGGTCTTGCATATTACCCATCTCGAAGAGCAGTACGCTTTGTTGCTACGCCGCTCGCGCCTGCAAACCGTTGAATTTAGGTATATCCCCGGGGATGCTGCCGTTCAAAAAGTAGCTTTGGTGGGTGATGTGAACAATTGGAATCCCGACAATACCCCTTTGACCCTGAAAGAGGGCGTATGGAAGTGCAGCTTACAGCTTGATCCTGGCATTTACGCCTACCAATTGGTGGTAGATGGGCAATGGATGTTAGATCCTGCCAATCTCAAAAAGAAAGACAACGGTATAGGTGGCTACAATTCGGTTTTAGAAGTTTCGCCGCCTGCACCTGCTGACTTGCCTTTGTTGCGCACTACCGCTTTGTTGGAGGGAGCTTTAGAGGTAGAAAAGAGTCGTGCTGCAGGCGAAATACTCGTTTTTTGGCAAAATGCGCTTTTGCCACCGCACCTGATTACAGCTGGAGAAGCAGGGACATACCAGATTCAAATTCCCGAGGCTGCCAAAGGCATGGAGCGCTCGTTCATTCGGGTATATGCCTTTAATGAAGCTGGCGAGTCCAACGATTTGCTAATCCCCCTCCAAAAAGGCGAGGTTTTGCAAGATGCTACCGCTTTAACGCGGCAAGATGCCCATGCTCAGGTGATGTATTTTATTATGGTAGACCGTTTTCACAATGGCAATCCGGGCAACGACCAGCAGGTTAACCATCCCGAAGTGCATCCCAAGGCCAATTATTGGGGTGGCGACCTCAAGGGCATCACCGAAAAAATCAAAAGCGGCTTTTTTAAGGATCTAGGCGTGAACAGTTTGTGGATTTCGCCCATCACTCAAAATCCCGCCGGAGCCTACCGCGAGTGGCCCAAGCCTAACCGCATGTACTCGGGTTACCACGGCTATTGGCCAACATCTTCGAGCTTGGTAGACCACCGCATGGGCACTTCCGACGAATTGAAAGAGCTGTTAGAGGTGGCGCATGCCAACGGCATCAGTGTGTTGCTCGATTATGTGGCCAATCATGTGCACGAAGAACACCCGTTGATGCAGCAGCGGCCCGACTGGAAAACCCAGCTCGATTTGCCCGATGGCCGCAAAAACATCCGTATTTGGGACGAGCACCGGTTAACTACTTGGTTCGATTCGTTTATGCCTACGTTGGATCTCGAAAATCCGGAAGTGATAGAAGCCATGACCGACAGCGCGCTGTTTTGGATGGAGAACTATGGCTTTGACGGCTTTAGGCACGATGCTACCAAGCACATTCCCGAGGTGTTTTGGCGCCGACTCACCCAAAAAATCAAGCAGCGGGTATTGGCGGGTAAATCGCGTTCGTTGTATCAAATTGGAGAAACTTTTGGCTCCCGCCAACTCATTGGCAGCTACATTGGCAGTGGCATGTTAGACGGGCAGTTCGACTTCAACCTCTATTTCGACGCGCGCTCGGTGTTTGCCGAAGATGGGCAGTCGTTTACCCGCCTCAGCCAATCGCTCGACGAGAGTTTCCGTTATTACGGCTACCACAACCTCATGGGCAACATCAGTGGCAACCACGATTTACCGCGCTTCATCAGCTTTGCATCGGGCGCCTTGGCTTTCGACGAAGACCCCATTGCCGCCGGCTGGAACCGCGATGTGCAAATCAAAGACCCTGTAGGCTATCTCAAACTGCAACAGTTGCTGGTGTTCATCAGCACCATCCCCGGGGTGCCGGTGGTGTACGCTGGCGACGATATTGGCATGGTAGGCGCTGGTGACCCCGACAACCGCCGGCCGATGAAGTTCGATAATTGGACTGATAACGAAGCCAGCACCCGCTATCGCCTCGAGACCATTTTGCAAATGCGCCGCAACAGTATGGCCCTCAACTATGGCGAAACCGAGTTTTTAATGCAGGGCGAACAGCAAATGGCCTATATGCGCTCGTTTTTTGGCGAAGCGGTGATTGTGTGTTTCAATAAAAGCAAAGAAGCGGCTACCCTCAACTTGCCGCTGCCGAAGCACCTGCGCCAGCAGGAAGTAATGGGGCACTTTGGCAATCCGGTAGCCATGCAAGATGGCAAATTGCTAATCACCACCTTGGCGCCTAATAGTTTCGAAATTATCACCTTTAAATAATGCAGATGCGTATATTTTTGGTCGTTTTATGCATGGCCGTGGCCGCTTGTAGCAGTCGCCCACAAGCCGATTTGCTGCTGTACAATGCCACCGTTTTTACGGTCGACAGTGCTTTTTCTACGGCTGAAGCCATTGCCATTCACGAAGGCAAAGTGCTGGCTACAGGCGATCGCACTACACTCGAAAAAGCCTATCAATTTACCGAATCGCGCGATTTGCAAGGGGCCTTTGTGTACCCTGGCTTCATCGATGCCCATTGTCATTTTGTGTATTATGGTCTCAATTTGCAGCAGGTGGACTTAAAAGGCACCCGCTCGTGGGAGGAGGTTTTGGAACGCTTGCAGGCTTTTGCAGCCGAAAATCCCGATGGTTGGCTCATTGGCAGGGGCTGGGACCAGAACGATTGGCCCGTTGCCGCTTATCCCGATCGGGTACAACTCGATAGTCTTTTCCCCAACCGCCCAGTGTATTTAAGCCGGGTGGATGGTCATGCAGCTGTTGCCAATGCGGTAGCTTTAGCTGCTGCCGAAATGGGACCTGATACGCAAATCGCCGGTGGTCAATTAATTAAACGGCCCGATGGCAGCCTCAGTGGTTTGCTCATCGACAATGCAGCGAACCGATTAGAGGCGGTATTGCCTGCGCCTGATGCCGTTGCTTGGCGTGAAGCCATCCTTGATGCCCAGGCTGCTTGCCATGCAGTGGGCCTCACATCGGTACACGACGCTGGTTTGAACCGCCTTCAGCTCGAGGTACTTGAGCAAATGGAAGCGGCTGGCGAATTAAGCATGGGCGTTTATGGCATGATCAGCGCTTTTCCCGAAGAGCTGGCTTATTACCTGGCCAAACCGCCTTATCGAGGCCCCAAGCTGCATGTGCGCTCCTTTAAGTTTTATGCCGACGGGGCATTGGGGTCACGTGGCGCCCGCTTAAAAGAAAGTTACCACGACGAGCACAATCATTTTGGTTTGTGGGTTACCGAGCCCGATACCTTGGCTTATTACGCTCCACTTTTGGCTGCTGCCGGCTACCAAATGAATACCCACTGCATTGGCGATGCAGCCAACAAGCAAGTGCCCGAGATTTATGCCGCATTCGTGGGGCAGCAAGCCAACCACCGCTGGCGCATTGAACATGCCCAGGTAGTAACGCCCACTGATTTGTCGATTTACAAGCAAGCGGGCATCGTGCCCTCGGTGCAGCCTACCCATGCTACAAGTGATATGTACTGGGCGGGCGAGCGCTTAGGCCCTCAACGCATTGCCCATGCCTATGCCTATCAAAATTTGTTGCAGTTGCAAGGATGGTTGCCACTGGGCACCGACTTCCCCGTAGAAGACATCTCTCCGTTGAAAACTTTTTATGCGGCGGTATTTAGGGTAGATAGTATTGGATACCCTGAAGGGGGCTTCCAAGCCGAAAATGCCTTGAGCCGTGAGCAAGCGTTGCGTGGCATGACCATTTGGGCAGCGCGGGCCGGCTTCGAGGAAAATGAAAAAGGGAGCTTGGAAGCTGGCAAACAGGCTGATTTGGTGGTGCTAGACCGCAATTTAATGGAGATTGGAGCTTCACAACTGCTGAAAACCAAGGTGCTGGCCACCTATGTTGGTGGAAAAGTGGTGAAATAGTAAGCTTGTAATGAGGAGCTTACTTTGTATCTTTGGCCTCCCATGAAAATCTTGTTGCTTACTATATGGTCGTTTTTATTGGTTTCGATGGCGCAAGCTTCGAACCCTGATAGTACTGTAGTAAAGCCACTCGATAGTTTAGGAAAGGGCATGGAATCGCTGCTAATAGATTACGATAGTCTTTGCAGCGACGATTTCCTCCTTCCCAAAGCCCATCAATATGGCTTGCATCCAGGCGAAATTAATAGACCTGAATTGTTACTCATTTTTGAAAACTGGCGTGCCACTCCTTACCGTTATGGTGGAAGAACTGCCAAAGGTATTGACTGTTCAGGTTTTGTGAACGTTTTGCTGGGCGAGGTATATGATGTTCAAATACCTGGAGGCAGTGCTACTATTTATACCAAGGTGCAACGTATTCCCAAAGAAGAGCTGCAAGAAGGGGATTTGGTATTTTTTAATATCCGCAAAGGCCGCATTTCGCATGTAGGGATGTATTTGTCGAATGATAAGTTTGTGCACGCTACGGTTCATGGTGGCGTGATGATCAGCGATCTCAACGAAGCCTATTACAAGCGCTATTTTGCCGGTGCTGGCCGTTTTTAGCAGAAATGCTTAACTTGGTGCATGAACTGTTTCATGCGCCTTTTCAGAATTTCCTTTTTGGTGTGTGGGCTGTTTGCATTGTTGGGGCCACGGACATCTGTGTGCGCTCAAAATAGGCATATTGATGCTGTGCACATCTCCTCAGTAGCTAAGCTAGCCTATGACCAAAACTACTTTGAGCAAGCAGCCTCACAGTTTGCCAACCTATTCGAAAATGAAAAGGCCCTCAATGAAAACTTTTATGGAGTATTGGTTACGCGCTCTTTAAATGACGATGCCAAAGCCCAGGCTTTTTTTATGCTCGAAGAGTTAACACCGGCTTTCAAAGCCTATGTAGCTCCGTTGAGTGCTTACTTCAAATTTAAAAAAGGCATTTTATCACTGGAGGAAGCTAGGGTAACTTTCGATGAAATCCTACAGACTCGTCCCCCGTACGCGCTGTGGCCGCAAGTATATCTCAGCTTGTTTTGCTTTGAGCTGCACACCCAAACGCAAGTCAGTGGAGCTCAAGCCACCGCCGATTTGCTCGCCTTGCAAAAGCGGCTGCGGTCATTGGCGCCAGTGATCTCTCCAGATTTATCGAGTATTTATGGGTATTTGGAGCTGCTTTATGTGCATCAACTGGGATTGCAGGGGCAAAGTGAGTTGTCTCCTGTGCTGCCTGTCTCCCTTCAAAAACACGACTTACGCTTCATGCAACGCTTTCAGGAGGAACATCCTGCCTTTGTATGTTTAGAAACGTTGCTCGTACAAGGTTCGGAACCTACTTCTGAAAAAGTTGAAAATGAGTGGTGCATTTTAGCGGCATTTGCCGATCCAAATAAAGGGAACATGGCGGCTTTGGAGCGGGCTTTGAAGGAGGAAGCTGTTGCTCAATCATGGATAAATACCCTCACCCAAACTTGGGCGCCTTGGCCTTATGATCAAGTGTTGATGAGGCACTATCCTGATTTGGTGAGGCAGGGCAAATGGACCTTAATAGATGTGTGGGGCACTTGGTGTGGTCCTTGCCGCCGGCAGCTGCCTGCTATACAAAGACTGTATGCCCAACAAGCCCAACAACTGAATTCTGACTTACAAATTGTAACCTTGAGTTACAAATCAACAGACTTAAAGCATTTTATGCAGCAAAATGCCTACACTTTTCCAGTGGAGGAAATTGAGAAGCATGAAAATGCAGCGATGCAATTGAAAGCATATCCCACCACCTGGCTCATTGCACCCAATGGCAAATATGTGAAGTTGAGCAATCTTGAAACACAGCTCCCTTGGTTGCAGTGGCTGCAGCAACAATAATTACTTCTGCAAAAGCTGTTTCAGGGCTTTGTACACGTTTTCGTATTCAAAACGAAAGCCAGCCTGCTGTATTTTTTCATTCGAAACAAACTGAGAGGCAAGCACGGTAGCCGCCATTTCTCCGAGTACTAATTTGAGCACGAAACCGGGCACCCACATCCATAAGGGGCGTTTCATAGTGCGGCCAAGGGCTTTCATAAAGCTGTATTGGGCCACGGGTAGCGGGGCAACGGCATTGTAGGGTCCTGTGCAGTTTTCATTTTCGATTAAGAAAATGATCATATCGCAGAGGTCGTCGAGGTGAATCCAGCTCATCATTTGCTTGCCTGAGCCGAGTACGCTGCCCGAGAAGAGCTTAAAGGGCAGCATCATTTTGGGCAAGGCACCCCCTTTTTCACTCAGAACAATGCCAATTCGAATGGTACAAAGTCGGGTAAAGGCTTCAGCTGGCAAGGCAGCTGCTTCCCATTCCTTGCATACATCGGCTAGGAAATCGTTACCTGGCGCACTTTCTTCGGTGCAAAGTTCCATGCCGGCATCTCCATAATAGCCAATGGCCGAGGCCGAAATGAGGGTTTTGGGCTTTTTAGCTGGCCAATCCATGGCGTCGAGCAACAGCTGGGTGCCTTTTACCCGACTGTTCATGATTTCTTGCTTGCGACTTACGCTCCAAGCCTTGTCGGCTACACCGGCACCTGCCAAATGTACCACATGGTCTACCCCATCAAATACTGTAGGATCGAGCTTGCTTTCGGCAATGTCCCAAGCGTAGGTTGGTACTGGCTCGCCGCGTGCAGTTCGACCCACATGTACTACTTCATAACCCTTTTGCTGCAATCGTTCTGTGAGGCGCCGCCCAACCAAGCCACTTCCTCCGGTGATGAGTACTTTCGACATGCAGCCAAATTACAAAATCAAATAGGTTTTTTGCTTTGAAAGCTGTATTTATCACTTGTTTTTTTGTCCTTTTTACGTTTCTTGTGTCATGCTTTCAGTGTATGATGTGATTATTGTTGGTGCAGGCCCCGGGGGTAGCGCAGCGGCACTGAGTTTAGCTCATAGCGGGCTTCGGGTGGCGCTTATAGACAAGGCGATTTTTCCGAGGGACAAGGTTTGTGGGGATTTTATTGCTGGTCATGGGATTAGGGTGTTGCGAGAGATATCGCCTAATGCCTATATCCGTTTAATAAATTTCCCACAGAAGGCAGAAAATAAAAGCACATTGCTTTTCATAGGTAACACCAAACCGATGGAGTTTTTTTGGAAAAATAAGTCTTACACAATCCGTCGGGTGGATTTCGATAATTTGTTAGTGGAAGAAGTAGTGGCCACGAAAAACATAGATTTTTACCCTGGGCATGCGATAAAACAAATTAAAAGGGTAGGAAGAGATTTTGAACTTAGTTGTCAGAATGGGCAAATGTTCAATGGTCATTTGATTATTGGCGCAGATGGTGCACACTCAGTGGTAGCCCGTCAGCTAGCAGGCTATAGTGTAGATCGTGAACATTATGGGGGCTCAGTACGTGCCTATTTTAAAGGCGTTAAAAATATCAGAGCCTCGGCCAATGAAGTTTATGTGCATAAAGACGTGGTGCCGGGCTATTTTTGGCTGTTTCCGGTGGGTGACGACAGTGCAAATGTGGGTATAGGGATGCATTCGAGGCACATTACGAAACACAAGGTAGATTTGAAGGCGCGGTTTTATGATTTCATCGAACAGAACCCAGTGTTGCAGTCTAAATTGGGTGAAGCTCAGTTAGAAGGATCATTACAGGGATTTGGCTTGCCATTTTATTCCAAAGAGTTTAAAATTCATGGAGATGGCTATATGCTCGTTGGTGATGCAGCTTCTTTAATAGACCCAAGTAACGGTGAAGGCATCATGCTGGCCATTCAAAGTGGTAAAATGGCAGCAGAGCAAGCCATAAAAGCACTGAAGCAAGACAATTGGAGCGAAGCGGCATTGGCGCCTTATCAAAAAGCTGTAAACAAACGCTGGTGGAAAGAGATGCGCGCCAAAGCTTGGATGGTAAATGTCTTTGCACATCGTTATCGTGTCTTGTATGCTGTTGGTTGGCTTGGAAATCAGTCGCCTACCTTACGCCGCTGGTTGCAGAAGCTCATGTGAACCAGCTGAGACGCTCCGCATTAAGGTTTTTGTTTTGATGGAGGTGCTTCTTGGCGCTTGGGGACAAATAATTGTTGCAACTGCAACAAAAAATCACCCAAATTTTCCTAAAAACTGCCTCTGTTGCATTTATTAAGCTAAATTGCATCAAAAGGCTTCGTAGCTTTGCAGCCTGTTTACATCTAAAAATCGAAATGGATAAGTTTTCGTACCTCTCCAATGCCGATCCAGCCGTGATCGACGATTATTATCAGCAGTATAAGTCTGACCCTGCCTCCGTGGATCAAGGTTGGATGAAGTTCTTTGAAGGCTTTGAGTTTGCCGCCCAGCATGCCGAAGGCAATGCGGGTCCTGTGAGCAACGAGCATATGATCAAAGAGCTGAATGTGGTTCACCTCATTCATGCGTACCGTTCGCGCGGGCACCTGCTGTCGAAAACCAATCCCATTCGTCCGCGCAAAGACCGCGACCCCGGCGTAGCGCTCAAGTACCACGGCCTTACTGATGCCGATTTAGGCACCAGCTTCGCTGCCGGCACCCTCATTGGGTCACCCAACGCTACCCTCAAGCAAATCATCGAAAAGCTCGAGTCGATTTATTGCCGCTCGCTCGCCTTCGAATACATGCACATCCGCCAAACCGAAATCCGCGAATGGTGTAAGCAGTATTTCGAGAAGCACGCTTATCACTACGATTACAGCATCGACAAAAAGAAACGCATTCTCAGCAAACTCAACGAGGCCGTTGTTTTTGAGAGCTTCCTTCATAAAAAATACGTAGGTCAAAAGCGCTTTTCGCTCGAAGGCGGTGAAAACACCATTCCTGCCCTCGACGCTGCCATTAACAAAGGGGCAGAGCTCGGGGTTGAGTCGGTTGCCATTGGCATGGCCCACCGCGGTCGTCTCAATGTACTTGCCAACATCCTCGGCAAAACCTATGAGTATATCTTCAACGAATTTGAAGGCATCGCCAATCCCGACCTCAGTTTCGGCGATGGCGACGTAAAATACCACCTCGGCTTTTCCAGCCAAATGAATACCACGGCAGGTAAAAAGGTGAACCTCGACCTGGTGCCCAATCCTTCACACCTCGAAGCGGTAGACCCCGTTCTCGAGGGTTTTGTACGCGCCAAAGCAGATATGCTTTACAGCAAGGATTACAGCAAAATTTTGCCCATCCTTATCCATGGAGATGCGGCGTTGGCAGGACAAGGTGTAGTTTACGAAGTAGCGCAGATGTCGCAGCTCAAAGGCTACCATACCGGTGGTACGTTGCACTTTACTATCAACAACCAAATTGGTTTTACTACCGATTTCGACGATGCCCGTACCTCTGATTATTCAACCGCCGTGGCCAATGCCATAGGCGCGCCCGTGCTTCACGTAAATGGCGATGATGCTGAAGCCGTAACCTTTGCAGTGGAGTTTGCAGTGGCTTTCCGCCAGGAGTTCAAGCGCGATGTATTTGTAGACATGCTCTGCTACCGTCGCCACGGCCACAACGAAAGCGATGAGCCCAAATTCACGCAGCCTACGTTGTACTCCATCATTGATAAACACCCCGATCCACGCAAAGTATATTCTGCCGAGCTCGAAAAGCGGGGAGATATTACCGCAGAGCTGGCCACGCAAATGGAAGAGGATTTCAAAAACCTCCTCCAAGACCGCCTCAACCTCGTAAAACAGAAGGAAGTAGCTTACAAGCCGCACGCCCTCGACAAGGAGTGGGAGCAAATGCGCCGCTCTACTTACGAGGATTTCAACAGTTCGCCAGCTACGGCCGTGAAGCCTGAAATAGCGCAGCAAGTGCTCGAAGCCATTACCCACGTGCCAAAAGGCTTTACGGTGATGCGCAAGGTGCAAAAGGTGATGGATGAACGGGCAAGTTTGTTTGCATCTGGACAAATCAACTGGTCGCTGGCCGAGTTGCTTGCTTACGGCACGCTACTCAGCGAAGGTAAAAAGGTACGCATCAGCGGTCAGGATGTGATTCGTGGTACCTTCTCGCACCGCCATGCCGGCATGCGCGACGAAAACACCAACGAGCTGCACATTGGCTTGCAAAACATCAGCGACAAACAAGGCCGCTTCAGTATTTATAATTCACTTTTGTCGGAATACGCTGTGCTCGGCTTCGAATATGGTTACGGCATGGCTTCGCCCAACGTTTTGAGTGTGTGGGAAGCGCAGTTTGGCGATTTTGCCAACGGTGCACAAACCATCATCGACCAGTTTATCACCTCAGGTGAATCAAAGTGGCGCCGCATGAACGGCATTGTGCTGTTACTGCCGCATGGTTACGAAGGTCAAGGCCCGGAGCACTCCAACGCCCGTCCCGAGCGCTTTTTGCAACTTGCCGCCGAAATGAACATCATTGTGGCCAATTGTACGAGTCCTGCCAACTTCTTCCACCTCCTGCGCCGCCAGCTCAGCTGGGATTTCCGCAAGCCGCTAGTAGTGATGTCGCCCAAGGCCCTCTTGCGTCATCCACTGTGTGTGTCGCCGGTAGAAGAGCTTTACAACGGCGGTTTCCGCGAAATCATCGACGACGAACAAGCCGATCCTAAAAAGGTGAAGCGCGTTTTGTTGTGCAATGGCAAGGTATATTACGACCTGCTCGCCCGTCAACAAGAAGAAAAGCGCAAAGATGTGGCCATTGTACGCGTCGAGCAGCTATATCCCATGGCCGAAACCCAGCTGGATGCGGTGTACGCCCGATACCCCAAAGCCGAATTCTTTTGGGTACAGGAAGAGCCGAAGAATATGGGTGCCTGGACTTATATGCTCCGTTATGAGCAAAACCGCAACCTCAAGCTCATCGCCCGCAAATCGAGCGCATCGCCAGCTACTGGTTATGCCAAAATCCACGAGCAAGAGCAACAACAAATTATCAATCAAGCATTTACCCTTTAATAGCAATAGATCATGGCTTTAGAAGTTAAAATTCCCGCCTTGGGCGAATCCATCAGCGAGGTGGTGATTGCCAAATGGCTTAAAAAAGACGGCGATTTCGTTAAAATGGACGAGGTGCTGTGCGAACTCGAAACCGACAAGGCCACCATGGAGCTCAATGCTGAGCAAGCTGGTGTGCTAAAAATCATTGCTGCTGAAGGCGCCACTTTAGCCATTGGCGACGTGGTTTGCTCGTTAGATACCGATGCCAAAGCACCTGCTGCCGCGGCTCCTGCTGCGGAAGCTGCTCCAGCTACTGCGGCTGCACCTTCGGCTGCTGCACCTGCAGGTCAACAGACCTATGCCAGCGGTCACCCATCACCTGCCGCTGCCAAAATTTTGGCAGAAAAGGGCATGGATGCCAGCGCTGTAGCCGGTACTGGTAAAGATGGTCGCGTAACCAAAGAAGATGCCCTCAAGGCAGAAGCTGCTGCCCCTAAAGCCGCTGCCCCAGCAGCTAGTACTGCAGCTGCCGCTCCTGCTGCCCCAGCTGGGGAGCGCAACCAACGCCGGGAGCGCATGAGTCAGCTCCGTAAAACCGTTGCCCGTCGCCTGGTAAGTGTGAAAAACGAAACCGCCATGCTCACCACCTTTAACGAGGTGAACATGGGGCCGGTAATGGAATTGCGCAGCCGGTACAAAGACAAATTCAAAGAGAAGTATGGCGTAGGTCTCGGCTTCATGTCGTTCTTCACACGTGCGGTGTGCCTGGCCTTGCAAGAATTCCCAGCCGTAAATGGCATGATCGACGGCGAAGAGCTGGTGTATAACGACTATTGTGACATATCGATTGCTGTTTCGGCGCCGCGTGGCTTGGTAGTGCCGGTGATTCGCAATGCTGAAAAGCTCGGTCTGCATGAAATTGAAGCCGAAGTAGGCCGCCTTGCTAAGCGCGCCCGCGAAAACCAACTTACCCTCGAGGAAATGACAGGTGGCACCTTCACCATTACCAATGGTGGTGTGTTTGGCTCGATGCTATCGACCCCCATTATCAATGCCCCACAGAGTGCCATCTTAGGCATGCACAACATCGTAGAGCGCCCCATTGCCTTGAACGGCGAGGTGGTGATTCGTCCGGTGATGTACATTGCCCTCAGCTACGACCACCGCATCATCGATGGCCGTGAGTCGGTGAGCTTCCTTTACCGCGTAAAAGAGTACCTCGAGGATCCAGCCCGGATGTTGATGGGTATTTAAGCTCTCAAAATCATAGGATAGTCCCCAACCAATCGGTAGGGGATTTTTTTTATCATGTACAAAGGTTTTGAAAGCAAAGGGCAAAAAAAAACCGACTCGAAAGTCGGTTTCTTTTCATGTATGAGCTTAGCGTAAGCTGAAGCGGAAAGGTAAGTTGTATTGTACGCTCACCGGCATGCCACGCTGTTTGCCTGGCTTCCAAGATGGCATTGATTTAACTACGCGAATGGCTTCTTCATCGCAACCGCCGCCAATACCACGAAGCACTTGTACATTGTTGATATTGCCGTTTTTGTCTACCACAAAGGTTACTACCACAATGCCCTGTAAACCGTTTTCACGGGCGAGGGGCGGATACTTCGTGTTTTTGGCCATGTATTCGAGCAAGGCTTGGTCTCCACCAGGGAACGATGGCATGTCTTCTACGATGGTGAAAATTTCAGGTTCAGAAGGCCCTTCTTCAGGCTCAATTACCGGAATGTCAATTTTGGTATCCTGGTTTACCTCGGTCGATTGAATATCGTCTTCTTCGATTAATTCATCGTCTTCTACTACCTCCAATTGTGGTGGCGGTGGTGGTGGCGGTGGCTGAACTTTTTGTTCGGTTTGTGGGATTTCCACTTCTACGGGCTCTTCAATTACCAAATCTCCCAAGTTAGCAGGTCCACCTTCGCGATCTGCCCAATTAAAAGCGGTTAGCATGATGCCCAACGAGGCAATCATACCAATCTGAAAAAACAGACCGCGCTGTTTATTCAAATCTACGTTTGGATTCTTTTTATATTCCATTTGACCGTGTTTCTTTACGACAACGTAATTATGTACAAATTAATGCATTCCCCACCGAAAAGCCAAGGAGCTTACACAAATATTACAATTCATTCCCAATATTTTTTGGTGCCAAGCAATCTTAGACCTTTAAAGAATGTGTTTGCTTTAATCGGTTTTGAGTTGGAAGCGTACAGGTAAGTTGTAGCGTACCTTAACAGCGCGATTACGTTGTTTGCCAGGCTTCCAAGCTGGCATCAGCTTCACTACGCGGATGGCCTCTTCATCACAGCCACCGCCAATGCCTCGTAAAATAGTTGGTGCCGAAATTTGTCCTTTTTCATCAATAATGAACTGCACAACTACTAATCCTTGTATCCTGCTTTCAAGAGCCAAGGAGGGATAACGCAAATTATCGGAAAGAAAACGCAACAATGCTTGATCGCCGCCAGGGAAACTTGGCATTTCTTCCACTACCACAAAAATCTCTGACTCGCCTCCTATGCGGTCTTCGGCAGGTACTGCAACCGCGGGCGATTCGCCAGTAAAAGCACTTGCTGGCAAGGCCACATCGTTTTCATTGATTTCGGTACTTGCTAATTCTGCTTCCAACATGTCGAGCAATACAGTTTCGATGTTCCCTGAAAGCGGGGCTTTAGAGATGGTTACTTCGGGTGGTGGCGGGGCAAAGGTGCGTTGCCGGGTTTGGGGAGTGGGTGTTTCCAGCGTTTGTACCCGATCCCAGTCGGGATCGTAGTCAATTGGCGCATTGAATTCGCGTTCTACGTGCTTCCAGTTAAAAAGGATGAGCATGATGCTTAAAGCAATGATTAGTCCTATCTCAAAAAAAATGAGTCGCTTGGCATTGAGTTCCCGCAAGTAATTCAGCATCTCATTTCTGAATAAAAAGTTTGAAAAACCACCAGCCACCGAGCACGCCCGCAGTATTGGCCAAGTAATCCATTAAATCTGCCGAGCGCTGGATGAAAATAAAGCCTTGCATGATTTCAGTGATACCACTAAATAATATGCCAATGAGTAAACTGTAAAAACCGGCTTCGAAACGCAGCATAGGAATTGCGTTTTGCTTTCGAAAGGCTTGCATCCAAAGCAACGTTTGTACAAAAAAAAGCCCGAAATGAATGAACTTATCTGTACTGACAAGCTCATTCTTCGGGAAACTGTAACCGGGTAAACCAATCAGCAACAAAATAAGGGCCATCCACAACAAGGCCGGTAGGCAAAAGTTAAATAAATTGCCTATGCCAGCCCGATTGATGCGTCGGATTTGGCCGCCTAAATTATTGCCCAATATGTTGTTTGTAATCATCAGCTGACATCAAGCTGTCGATTTCAGAGGCGTCTGCAACTTTGATTTTAATCATCCAACCAGCAGTATAAGGGTCGCTGTTGAGTACTTCGGGTGCGTTGTCGAGCTCTGCGTTTTTTTCTAAAATCTCGCCGCTGATGGGCATAAATAAGTCAGAAACAGTTTTTACAGCTTCTACCGTGCCAAAAACCTCATCGCGTCCCACGGTTTGGCCTACGGTTTCAATTTCAACAAACACAATGTCGCCCAATTCGCTCTGCGCAAAATCAGTGATGCCTACAGTGGCAATGTTGCCTTCGATGGCAACCCATTCGTGTTCTTTGGTGTACTTTAAGTTAGCGGGAAAGTTCATGAGTATGTTTTTTTGTCAAATTTAGTATAATTTCGGTAGCGATGCTTTAAAGCTTCATTTCTAAACCACCTAATTTTTCAAGCACCGTACCGGCTTTTTCATTGAAGCGGCCTTTGCGGAAAATATTGTTTTGCTCCTTGGAAAGCCCTTTTCGAATGATTTTTTGCTTGTCTTCAGGCAATTGGTATATAAGCTGACAGGCTTCGCTGCAACAACCATTGTACTTTTGTGCACAGGCATCGCACTGAATAAAGAGCAAGTGACATGCCTCGTTGTTACAATTGGTATGCGAATCGGCAGGCGTGCCGCATTGGTGGCAGTGGGCAATGACTTCATCGCTTATACGTTCGCCCAAACGCTCGTCGAAGACAAAGTTTTTGCCTTTAAATTTGCTGGGAAGGCCTTTATAGGTCACTTGCCGGGCATATTCAATGATGCCGCCGTGCAACTGGTTTACATCCTCAAAGCCTAAATGCTTAAAGTAGGCACTGGCCTTTTCACAACGGATACCGCCTGTACAATAGAGCAGTAATTTTTTGTCTTTTTTATCCTGTAGCATATCGGCTACCAGTGGCAATTCTTCGCGAAAGGTGTCTACATCGGGACAAATAGCCCCTTCGAAATGTCCCACTTCACTTTCGTAATGGTTGCGCATGTCTACCACAATGGTATCGGGCAATGCCAGGGCCTCATTAAACTCTTCGGCGCTGAGGTGGCGGCCTACATTGGTTACGTCGTAATCGCCATCATGGAGGCCGTCGGCTACAATCTTCTCTCGGAGTTTAACAGCGAGTTTGAAAAAGGATTTGCCATCATCTTCGACGGCAATTTTGAAGGGAACAGCTTTAAACTCAGGCCAGGCGTATAATTCATCGATAAACCGCTGATAATGCTCTTCTGGCACGCTCATTTGCGCATTGATGCCTTCCCTGGCTACATAAATACGGCCTAAGCAATTGAGATGTTGCCACTGGAGAAAGAGGCGATCGCGCACTTCTTGGGGATTTTCAAGAATAACGTAGCGGTAAAAGGAGAGGGTGACTCGCTTGAAATCCTCCTCTTGCAGACGCTGTTTGAGTAAACGGCGGTCTACGCGATTGTGTAGTTGTGTCATGAAAGGGGGTAATAAGGTGCATACTTAAACCGGACACAAAGGTAAGAATTTATGTGAATCGCCGGGAGATCTTCGGCTGGAGAATTGGTAATGGGTAAAAACAGGGTGTCAAAGTCCCATCTGACGGATGTCGGCCAAGATGGTGTTTGTAGCACCTGCCTGAGCGGCAAACCAGGCTGTGGTAGCAGCCCGAAGCTCTTGGTGGGCGGTTTCAGAAGTTAAAAAAGGCTGGAGGGCGGATGTTAATGCCTTTACAGAGTTAATTTCAAAGCCTATATGCGCTTTTTGTAAGGCCGCTGCTTCCAGAAACTTTTGGTTTTTGGGGCCAAAAAAAACAGGAATACCATATACCGCGGGTTCTAACAAATTATGGATGCCTTTGCCGAAGCCACCGCCTACATAGGCCGCTTGTCCGTAACGATATACCTTGCTCAACATACCCATGGTATCGAGCACTAGCACACGTGCGTGGGTAGCTTTTTCAGGATGTGTTTGGCTGTAAACTTCGACGTTGGCATTAAAAAGCGCAGTGGTTCGGGCCAGACTTCCTGCCTTAATTTCGTGTGGAACTATCAATAACTTCAACTGCTCGAAGCCTGGCATTTGCAACAGGCTGGAGAGTATTTTTTCGTCGGCTGCCCAGGTGCTGCCAGCTACTAAAACAGACTGACCTTGGCTAAATGCGGTTAGGATGGGATCGCTGAACCTCGTTTTTGGCAAGGCAAGCACCCGATCCAAACGGGTGTCTCCGCAAATGCTTACGTTTTGATAACCCAAACCAGTAAGCAGTTGTGCTGATGCCGTATCCTGCACGTAAAAATGTTTTACAGCCGCTAACATCTTCCCCCAAAAAGCCTGGGTTGGCCAGTTGAAAAAGGCCTGATTAGGCCTAAAGGGTGCAGAAACTAGCAAAAGAGGAATGTTATGGGTTTTTAATTGCGTATAATGGTGAAACCAGAATTCATATTTTACAAAAATAGCTAAACTGGGCCGGACAATTTCAAGCCAGCGTTTTACCAAGGCGGGTTTATCCTCGGGTAAATAGCAAATGAGATCGGCTCCACTGTAATTTTTCCGTAACTCATAGCCAGAAGGGGAAAAAAAGCTAATCAAAACGAGGTGTGTGGGATAAGCTGTTCGATAGGCTTCGATTAAGGGACGGCCTTGCTCAAATTCTCCCGCTGAGGCGGTATGAAACCAGATCAGCTTTCGATTTTGCGGAAGTTTTTCGAGCGCCTTCCAAATATTCTGACGGCCTGCTACCCAGCGTTGGGCTTGGGCATGCCCGAACAGGGCTAGTAGGCGCACTACCATCCCGTACAACCAAATGCCAAAGTTGTACAGCAACTGCATCAATAAAAAAGCATGGCTTTTTCGGCCCGTTTGTACAGCGGCAATATCCAGCCGGCTTTGATGCCTATCATGAGGTCGGTGCGTTGCCGATCATCGCGCAAGCCGGTGTCGTAGTTAATGGTGCGGCGGTTTTCGGTCATACCAATATGCACATCTAGTCCTACATAATAGTTAATCAGCTTGTTATTCGAAAGATGCTGGTAGCCTATAAAAGGGTTTAAGCTAAGGCCATTACTCAACCGATCGTAGCCCCGCTTATATTCTGTACTAAGCTGCGGAGAGTTGTTAACAGGGGTTTCTATCCAAATTTTATGTTGCATCAAGCCTGTACCTAGCTCTACTACAAGTCCACTATTTGGATTGGGGCCTATGAAAGTAAACATCTTGCCTATGCGGCCGTACAATAACCAGCCAAATTGCTTGAGTCGGTAGTCTTCAAACACCCCCGTTTGAGTAATGATATCGCCTCCCTCGGTGCTAATATTGCTCAGGATGTTGCGTTCGCGTACCGGACCGCCAAACATATGGCTGCCGCTTAGGCTAAAAATCCAACCTTTGGTGGTTTTATAACTGATGTCTAGTCCAACGGTAGCGCCAGGACCAAAGCGTTCGGCCAGGATGCCGATAGGGGCATAACCGCCTAAATGAGTTTTAATGAGCACAATACCTAAACCATCCTTGGCGGTGTTTTGCTGTGCTTGGGCCGAAGCGGTAAACAAGACAAAAAGCAGGAGTAAAAGGAAGGGGTACACTAACTTCATGGCGTAAAAATAAACATTTGCTCTTAGGAAAGCGGTAATAGAATACGGAAGGTGGTGCCCTTGCCTTGCTCCGACCACTTCACAAATATTTTCCCGTCGTGGTACTTTTCGATAATGCGCTTGACTAAAGTAAGGCCCAGACCCCAACCTCGTTTGCGGGTGGTGATGCCCGGTTTAAAAATAGCTTGGAATTGATGGGCGGGGATGCCCTTGCCGCTGTCTGTGAAGTCGATTACTGCCATTTTTTGGGCCGTACAGAGTTGGAGACGGATGGTGCCCGCACCGCTCATGGCATCGAGTGCGTTTTTTGTGAGGTTTTCGATTACCCAGTCGAAAAGCGGGGCGTTGAGAGCTACCATCACCGGTTGATCGCCAGTTTCGATTTGGAAAACTACTTTTTCGGAGGCGCGTTTGCGCATATAGCCCATGCCGCGCTCAATCACTTCACGCATATCCACCGGCTCTAACACCGGCACAGAGCCGATTTTCGAAAAACGCTCAGTAATGGTTTGTAGTCGTTCGATGTCCTTGCCTACCTCGGTCACCATTTCCTGTTCTTCTTCTGCTGTGGTGCTTTTCAGGTATTCTTGCCAAGCCATCAAGGAGCTGATGGGGGTGCCTAGCTGGTGCGCTGTTTCTTTGGCCATTCCCACCCATAAAAAATCTTGTTCGTAGCGGCGACTCACGCTAAAGGCGAGGTAGCTGACCAGCAAAAAAATACTGATCACCGCCAGCTGGAAGTAGGGGTAATAACGTAATTGGTAAAGCAGGTCGCTGTCTTTGAAGAAGATGTATTGTCGAATGCCTTCTATGGGTTCTATTAAAATAGGTTCGTGCTGCTGGCGCATGATCACCAACTGTCGCTCGAGGTAACCTGGTTTTTCGGCCTGTAGTGGGTCGATGTTGAGATAAGATAGAATTTGCAGATTGTCGTCTGTGAGGATGACAGGGATGTTGTCGTTCTCACGCAGTATATCAAGTAAAAACTCTTGATTTTGATCGAGGTCGGTGTTTGAACTCAGATCGCGCGTAGCCCTAGCCCAAAGTAGCATTTTTTTCTTCTCTTGCTTTTCGATGTTGTGCACAATCTGACTGGTATAATAAAGGGATACCGCTCCAATGACAATCGCCACGAGGAGAAGAACAATTTTCCAGTTGTTTTTTTTGTAGTAGATGGATAGCATGCAGGGGATTAGCCACCTCGGCGACTTTTAGGTTTACGCAAATAAACGGGATCGAATTCTTTTTCGGGCTCTTTTTGTAAGGTATCAGCCTCTACAGGAATAGGGGCGATGTCATCGAGCCGGTTGTTTTCGTATGTTTTTTGGCGGGCGGTACCGTCAAATTCTTCCTTCAATAGCTTGCCGAGGTCTTTGCGCACTGCTGTGGCCCCTTGTCTGAGCTGGTCGCGCACTTCTATTTTGTTGTAGCGGATGCTGAAATTGTCGCCCTGCCCCGTGAGTACCAAAAACAATTTCACCCCGCCATCGGGCTTGTCTTCGGCCAAATTAGGATCGAAGCTGATTTGTTTTTGACGCTTTTTCCAAAGATCGCTGAGCGACAATTGGATATAATAGGTGTAAGCATTATCGAGGGTATGTGTGCCACTGATGCTCATGCGCGTGGCGTTGGAGTTGATGTCCATTTGTGGAATATCGATCACGCCATTGATGATTTCGACGTGGTTGGTAAGCCTTTGGAAGCGTAGATTTTGAAGCTCTTTGGCATCTACAAATTTGGAAAGGCCGTTGAGGGGCTCGAAGTTGGTAAGGCCGCCTTGTTGCAGGTCAAGGTCGGCCAATACCTCCATCTGCTTGGGCAAGAGGTTGTAATTTTTATCGAAACGTAGCAGTATGGTGCTTTTTACATCAAGCTGACCGCTTAGATGTTGATGCGTCAAAAACGATTGGTCGAAGTTATTGAAGGTGCTGAAAAGGCTACTGATATCCATCTTTTTGCCTTGTAAGGCACCTTGGAGCACGAAGCCGCTGGGCACTTCTTGCCAACGAAGCCTGCCGCTGAGCTTGCCTTGGGCGAGTAGCCAGTTGTTGAGTTGAATGCGCATATCGCCGGCATGGCCGGTGAGTTGTACGTCGAGACTCTGGAAGGTGTAGTCGTACCAATAAAAACGATCTACTGCGAGCTGGAGGTCGAATGCACTGATGGGCAGGGGGCTGCTGCTTGCCGATGTATTGCTGTTGCTTTCTGTTACCCAGCGCCAGCGATCGGCTTTGAGTTGACCGCTGACTTGCACACTGCCGGCTTTTTGGTCGTACAAGGCTGGGTAATTGGCAATACGTAGCTTCCCGCTTAAGGCCACCGTGTCGAGTTGCAGCCGTTCAAGCTGCATTTGCAATTCAGGTTTGCTGCCGGCAGTGGTAGTAAAGCTGCCAGTGAGTGCGCTGAAGGGGTAGCCGGGGTACTGGCCCGCTGCATTTTGAAGCTGCAAGGTGCCTGCAATGAGCAGGGGCTTATTGGTGCCTGGATACAGTTGAAAACGGTGATTGAGTTGTGCAGTGCCGCTGACCTGACTGAGGTCGAAAGCCGCCAGTGCTTTTTGATAGTGAGCAAGTTCAATTTGACCGCGCACTTCTCCTTCCAGCAGATTATCGCGCTGGCGATAATGCAGTTTACCGCGTAAATCACCAGCTTTTTGGCTCAGTTGCAACTCGTCGAAGTGTAAATCAAGCAGCGCTTGTCGACTGTAAGTGGCGCGGATGTTGGTGCTACCGCGGTATTGCAAATCGTAGGCTTTGTAGGCAAGTTTGGCATCGCGTAGGGAGGCGGTTAGACTTAACTCCGGTGCATTGGGGGTATAGTGCCAGCGGCCTTGGAGGTTGAGGTCGCCATCCACTTCTAATTCTTTAAAAAAGCCATCGTCATCCTGATAAAAAGCCAACAGTTGAGCAGCTCGAAACCGCTCGGCTGAGAAATTGAGGTCGGTTTCAAAAGGTTCGCCCCAGCGGTGGAAGCCCTGTAGCTGTAGCCGCTCTCGGTTGAGGCGCAGCGCGCTGTTGGGGAAGGTGACGGTTTCAGCATCTAGGTCCACTTCCATGCTCAGGTTCACTTCTAATTGCTGGTTTTTGAGGAATTGTTTGTCTTCGAGCTGCAAACTGCCCCCTTCGAGTGAAGCTTTGGCTAGGAGGCGGAATTTACGCTGGCTAAAGTCTCCCCGGAAATCGGCATCGGTAAAGCTAGCCGACAGTAGTTGGTTTTCGCTGGCGTTTACATAATTGAGTTTAACGCGGCGAAGCACCAATTTGTTAATGGCAAAATTGGCTTCAGTACTGCTGGTGCTGTTATCGGCTTTCCAGATGTTGTAGTTGGGGTTGCCCTCGGCATCAAAACGCAGATCAATAGACGCGTCGGTAATTGTAAGCTGCTCAAGGGTGTAACGGCCTGCGAAAAGGTCGAGCAAACTGAAGGAAAGGGATAGTTTTTCAGCGCTAAGGAGGGGGTAGTCTTGGACCTCAGTTTGGCTTACTGCTTTGATGCTGATATTAGGGAAGCTTAGGGAGATACTTGGGAAATTTTCGAAAATGGAGACGTAGATAGGTCCGCCAACCGTTACAGGACTGTTGAGGTGACCATTAAGTACGGTAACAATGCGGCCTTTAATTTCCTCTTGATGCATGTAGACATACAGTATCAAGCTGCCTATTAGCAGAGCAAAGGCCAGCAGCAAGGCTACAAATATTTTCAGAAGGGTTTGGAAGCGTTTTGGCATCTAAAGCAAGTGGAAATATAACCCAAATATCGCTGCTAAATTGTGAAAGCAGCTCATCCAGTCTTTTCGAATTCCTTGCTGGAAGATTTTTTTGTTTTTTTTCTGGCCAGTAGTTGTTCTATTAAATCTCTCTTCTATCTTTGCAGTCCCTTAGGGCGCATAGCTCAGCTGGTTCAGAGCATCTGCCTTACAAGCAGAGGGTCCGCGGTTCGAATCCGTGTGCGCCCACACCCAAAGCTCCACTCGAAAGAGTGGAGCTTTTTTTTGTGTGCCGTGCATGGCAATCAACTAGGTGGTGCAAGTCCACTGTGGGGGTATGTAATCGCCAACCACTAGCTTAAGGCAAGGGTGTCCATCGTGAGGTGGAATCTGAAGGAAGCCGGCGGCAAAACGCTGCCCCGAGGAACACGAACCTTATCAGGCATATCCAATGGGATGAGGCTGCCAAACAAGTCGAAGTCCAAAGATTACACGGACATTGGAGTGTAAATGAGGCGGGGAGATGGCGTGAAAGTAGATTGTCTTACCACGGGAGGCCTCATGGACGTGTGGAGATGAATTTTGAAACACGGAGTAAAGCTTGCCATGAGGAGTCAGCAGCGGGCATAGTACTGGATTACTAGTTAATCTAGGAAGGCCCGAACCTTGCAGCTTGACAGTAATTGAATGTTACCAACATGGCCATGTATCAGATGCTCGTTAGCGAGGCTCCTTATCACAAGAATAGGACGGAATCCGAAAAATAGATAAGAGCGATTCAAAATAAAAACCAAAGGGGATAACTGAAAGCAATGTCAAACACGCCTTCAATGGTGTAAAGCAAGGAACCGCCGTATACCGAACGGTACGTACGGTGGTGTGAGAGGACAGGTAGGGAATTAATCCCTACCTTCCTACTCGATTTAGAGAAATTTGCTAAGCTGCAAGCTTGAGCAAATTTCGAGAAATGAAAAAAGCACGGACCGCGCAGCGGACTGGAGCTTTGGGTGTGTTTTTTAATAGAGCTGTGTCGGATGGACGAGCACAGCGAGTCAATCCGGATGAAGTTTCGAGCGGTGGAAAAAAGCAAGACCGCGCAGCGGATTGGAGCTTTGGGGTCATTACATACTGCTTAGTAGTTTTGGTAGGCCAAATAAGGCTTATGAGGAAAGTTAAAAGAATGGCTATATTTAAAGGCTTCCATCAGTTGTCAAAAAATTTCAAAATTACCCTCTTTTGGGTATTGTGGGTGGAAGTAAAGTTTTCGTAATTAGCACATCTTAGCAGGAGTCGCTCTTGCGAAAGGACCAAACTTTGAAACCTATGAAAAGATTATTGTCAGTCGCGCTGATGACTGCCTGCGCGTGCCTAGCTACAGCTTTTGTTGCCTATGCTCAAAACAGTGTGTTGTTGTCCTCCCAAGCACCTGCTGCGCCCCGTACTGAGGCAAGTTCAGAAATTCAATCTGTTTTCAATAAATCTAATGCGCTTGAATTGCCAATTCTTCAACAGCTTGAAGATCAAACAGGCATGTTTAAAGTTAGCAATACTGCGCAGTTAGCTGCTTTCGACAAAGGAGACCCTACCGATAGAGTAGCCTTAGCCCAATTAGCTGCGAGATTTCAAAGCGAGTATAGAGCGGCGCAACAGCTCCTTCTAAGCAAAACGGATGTCATTCCGATGACTCAAATAGTTTCAGGAAATACCATAGCACAATATAAAAGTTTTAATGGTAATGCCGCACCTCTTTTTTATGTGACGTCAAATGTCGGGGGTGCACAAACCATTTCAACTCACAAGGTTTGGCCAGGTGGCTTGTCAGGTTTGTCATTATCAGGACAAGGTATCCCAATGGGGGAATGGGATGGTGGAGCTGTGAGGGTGTCCCACCAAGAGTTTGGCGGGAGAGTTACCATGGCTGATGGCGCGAATATACTGAATAGCCATGCAACCCATGTGGCTGCTACCATGATTGGAGCTGGTACAGATCCTCTTGCAAAAGGAATGGCTTATCAAGGTGTTTTGAATGCCTATGATTGGAGTAACGACGAAGCAGAAATGGCTAATGCAGCTTCTGCAGGTATGTTGCTTTCTAATCATTCTTACGGAATAATTACTGGCTGGTATTTTGGAAATATTGAAAATACAGGTGATAATTGGTATTGGTTTGGAAGCACTACTGGGTCTGTTGATGAAAATTATGGACGGTATTCAATAGAATCACGCGATTGGGATTTAATTGCTGCCAGTGCTCCTAATTATTTAATTGTCAAGGCCGCTGGAAATGATCGGAATTATGGTCCGGCTGCGGGTACATCTCACAGGGTTTGGAATGGTTCGGTTTGGGTTAACTCATCGCTTACGCGTGAGAAAGCAGGTGGTACGAGTGGCTTTGATTGCATTTCACATGCAGGTGTTTCTAAAAATGTTTTAACTGTAGGGGCGGTTCAAGGGATTTCCGGTGGCTACACCAATGCTTCTCAGGTAATTTCGAGCTCTTTTCATGGTTGGGGTCCAACGGACGACGGCCGAATAAAGCCGGATTTAGTTGCCAAGGGTGTGCAAGTGTATTCTGCAACCGCAACAAGCAATACCAGTTATGACAGCTGGAATGGCACGTCCATGGCCTCACCAACGGTGACCGGTTCATTGGCCTTGTTGCAGCAGCGGCATAAGCAGTTGTATAGCGATAACATAATGAGAGCAGCAACCTTGAAGGCAATTGCCATTCATACAGCCGATGAAGCCGGCACGAACCCTGGTCCTGATTATGTTTATGGATGGGGTTTGATGAATACAGCCAAGGCCTCGGATGTGGTAGCTAGAAAGAATGGCCAGCATGATTTTGTCGAAGCCTCTTTAGCCAACGGTGCAACGTATACCTACAACCTTTATACCGATGGTACAGCACCTTTGAAAGCGACTTTGTCGTGGACAGATCCTGCTGCACCCACAGCTCCGTACATCTTAAATGGCACAACAAGTAATTTGATAAATAATTTGGATGTACGCATCATTCGATTGAGTGATTCTACCCAATTCCAACCATGGGTATTGAACCCAGCAAATCCTGCTGCCGCAGCTACATCAGGAGACAACAACCGCGATAATGTGGAGCAGATTTTGCTCAATAATCCGACGCCGGGTAACTATCTGGTGCGGGTATCTCATAAGGGGAGCTTAGCAAGTGCACAGCACTTTAGTTTGGTGGTGAGTGGGTTGTCAACCATGCCGGTGAATCGCAACGTGACTTTCCGCGTAAACATGACCGGTATTAATGTATCTCCTTTAGGCGTTCACATTGCGGGAAGTTTCCAAAATCCTGTTTGGAACCCGGGTTCGACCTCAATGATCAACGCTGGTAACAATGTTTGGGAACATACTGCAAGTATTCCTGAAGGTACGTCTGTTGAGTATAAGTTTATCAATGGCAATGCATGGGGAAGTGAGGAGCAAGTTCCATCCGCGTGTAATTTTAATAATAGTGGTAACCGTGGCTTGGTGGTGCCTACAAGCGATGTGGTTTTACCGGCAGTTATTTATGGTCAGTGCAATACTAGTTTGGGTCCATTGGTAGCAGTAACCTTCCAAGTTGACATGACGGGTCAGGTTATTCGGTCAACGGGGGTTCACATGGCTGGTAATTTCCAGGGTTGGAATCCCGCTAATAGTCCAATGACTGCGCACCCTACCTTGCCTAATGTATATACGTACACTGCTCAAATTGCTGCAGGTACAGCCGTTGAGTATAAGTTTGTGAATGGAAATGATTGGGGATTTTTAGATACAACCACTGGTTTTTATGTGGATTATAGCGAAGTGGTTCCTGCAGCATGTGCAATAGGGCCAAATCGGCATACGGTAGTGCCTAGCACAGCAACCGTTTTGCCTGCCTATTTATTTGGAAACTGTAATGTTGCTGGAAGCCAATCCATCTTCACTGATGCGATTAGAAGTCGTGGTTTCAGCAGTGCAGTTGTTGTAGGCAGCCACACTTCAGGTGCCAATTTTGTTTCAAAAGGAGTTGTTTATGGTCAGAACCCAGCTCCAACCTTGGCGAACATGTCGGTTGTTGATTCCAGCACAGGAAACAGCATTTATGCGGCTATCAGCAATTTACTTCCTGCAACACAGTATTATGCACGGACCTTTGTTACGGATAGTGCTGGTCAAACTACTTTCGGCAATCAAATTCTCTTCCGCACGTTCGCTGCTTTAGGGACACATCCTGCTCGCATTACATTTGATATCACCGATCCAGCAACCGCAGCTGGTAGTTATGGCTACGGCTTGGGTGCAGGAGCAAGCAGTCTTTGGAATTATGAGATTGATACCATTGCGGTTCAAGGACCATTAGTTGTTGGTAGGGCAGCGCAAAGCGACTCTTTAGGCTGTGATGGCACTTTAATGAATACGGCTGAATTGAAAGGTAAGATTGTAGTATTGTATCGTGGCGCATGTGAGTTTGGTTTAAAAGCACTCTCGGCTCAACGAGCTGGTGCTGTAGGTGTAATTATCGTAAACAATCAACCAGGTCTCATCAATATGTCGGGTGGTGTGAACGGGGCCAATGTTACCATTCCGGTGGTCATGATTTCTGCCTTTGATGGTGTCAATCTAAGACCTATGATTGATAATGGCTTGGTAAGAGCATTTATAGGCAATAAGTTTGGGGGCAACAATTTAGATTTGGTAATAGGTAGTGGCGATGTAATCAAGCCTTTGGCTTTTGCGCTTCCATTAAACTTAGTTAGCCAGCCGGGCGATTACGTAGTTGACTTAGGTGCGCAGGTACAGAACATCGGTTTATCATCTACCAGCTTTAATCTAAATGTGCAAGTGTGGCGCAATGGCTCCTCACAGGATGTGGTTTATTTTCAAAATGTAAGCGGCGCGAGCATTGGTTTAGGTCAATCGCATGTTGCGGTGACTGCGCCGTTTGATTTATCGGTCTTGGGTATTGGTAACCACCGTATTCGTTATGAAGTGCTACCAAGCATAGGAAGTGATGAGGGCCCCGCCGACAATGTTTATTTCCAGGATTTGCGGATCACCCAGGATTTGTATGCTGCTTCTAGTTTAAATGGATCAGGTGGCTTGAATATTTTTGGTAATGGTAACCGTCCTTCGGTAGCTGGGCCTTACACAGTTGGTAATTGGTTTAAAGCCCCTCAAGCTGGGCGGATGAAAGTAAGTGAATTGAAGTTCTCGTATACTGCTACCGCGCCAACAGTATTGACCAATCAGCTCATAGAAGGTGCTGTTTATCGTTGGGACGATCTAGATTCAAACGGCTTTGTGGAGGTAAATGAGATGACTCAAGTAGGAAGAGGCGATTATTTATATCCCGACAATGGTATTAGCCAGGAGCGCAGTATGCTTATGTTTGACAACGTAACAAACCAGCCAGGGGTTACACTTACAAATGGTGCACGCTATTTATTCGCTGTGACTTATACAGGATTTGCTTTTGAAGTATTTGCTAATACAGACCCCTTGAGTAATTACATAGCTACGAACAACTATACTGGTGAGCCAACTACTGCCGTATTTAGCAGCAACGGTGTTTGGTCTACTAACGGTTTTGGATCCCAAACGGTGTTTACCATAGCTGCAGTAATGGTTCCGCAATCTGCTACTTGTCAAGCTACATTGGTGGCTCAGGGCAATACGAATTTATGTTTAGACCAGTTTGTAACCTTAACTGTGAATAGTGGTGATCCAATTAACTTTGTTGAATGGTTTGTGAATGGCCGATTCATTCCGCAAGTGAATGGAACTAATGTGGATGCCCGTTCAGACGGAGAATATGTAGCTGTTGTACATTTTATAAATGGGTGTATTGACACCACAAATAGTATTAATGTGGTAGTGACCATGCCTCACCAGGCCAATGTAAATGTGAATGGACCTTTGCATTATCAGGCAGGACAGGCGGTCAATACTAATTTTAGCACTGTGCCTCAACAGCTATTGACTTTGAATCTTCAAGGAAGCCCTGTACGTCAGCTTCCCTACAGAAATGTATTGGCAAGTAGTGGTTGGATCAATGTACCGCAGGGTACTGCCGCTAATTTTACTGGTGATGTGGTGATTGCGAGGGATGGCAGTGTGGGTGATTCATTGGCCTGTGGTCCGATTACTGGAACTAGCTTGCAAGGTAAGGTAGCGATGGTATTCAGAGGAGCCTGTCCAATTAGTGATAAGGCTTTAAATGCCCAACGTGCTGGCGCTATAGCTGTTATTGTTGTGAATAATGGCATCAATCAATTTATTCCAAGCTTTATAACCAACCCTTTAACAGGTGATTCTGTGACCATTCCCGTGCTGATTATATCCAACGAATCAGGTATGGAGTTGGCTGAGCTGATTGGTTCAATGTCGGGTGTTAGCCTGGCGTTTGCGCCTGCCACTTCAGCTGCATACACCTATTCTTGGTTGTTAAACGACTTGCCCATTGCTGGTGCTAATGGAAACAGCTACACAGCAACAACTACAGGTGATTACCGATTATATGTTGAAACCGCAGGTGGTAATTGTGCTTATCTTTCTGGTTACTTGCCAGTATCGCAATCAAGCTTTACGCAGAGTCCTTGGTCGCTTCAGAATTTGAACCAGCCAATTGCGAATCAAATAATCCGGAATATCGAACCAGTTAGTAATAGCACGGCTTGGGCCTTAGGAGATAAATCAACCAATACTGGTTTATTGCAAAACTTCTATCGCACTACCGATGGTGGTAACAACTGGAATGCTGGCAGTATTCCAAATACGACACAACTAGGCACCTCTCATATCATGGCGTTTGATGAGCAAATAGCATTTGTCACCTTATTTGGAGATTCTGCTAGTCAAGGATTATATAAAACGGTTGACGGTGGTAATAGCTGGAATCGCTTGAATGTATTTAATAACGGTGGATTTCCGAATTTTTCACATTTCTGGAATCAGAATGAAGGCGTGGTCGTGGGTGACCCGAATCAGTTAACGGGTGCTTGGGAAATTTACCGTACCACTAATGGTGGCAACACTTGGCAAATGGTTACAAACATACCCATGCCGTTTGCTTTTGATGAATATGGGACAACTGCAACGATGAGTGTTGCGCCTAATGGAAACATGTATTGGCCAACAGTGGGTGGTCGTTTGTTTGTAACTAACAACCAAGGTTTAAGTTGGACAACGCGTAATTTACCAGCAGGGGGCGGTCAATACTACATTGCTTTTACCGACAGCGGTCAAGGTGCAGCTTATCATGCGCCGACGTCTAAATTATATGTGACAAATGATGATGGATTCAGCTGGATGCAACTTCCTCGACCCTATGGAGGTTTAGCGAATATTTTATCAATGGCCTACGTGCCGAATGCCAACAATCTGATTTTGATGGTTTCAGGTCCTTTAGGAACGGCTTATTTGGAGAATAACGTTAACTGGTCAAACATTGATGGGGAGTACCATGGCGCAGTGAAGTTTATTGGGCCCTCAGTAGGCTGGTCGGGTGGCTTAAGTGCCAATAATGGACAAGGTGGTGTTTGGAAATGGAACAGCCAAGTTTTTGGTGGCAATCAGCCAACAGGTACTGTAGGTGGCCAAGTACGTTATGCCAATAATGCACAAACGCCGATGTCGAATACCTATGTGATTGCTTATAATGCCTTAGATCACACCATACGGGACGCAGTTCAAACCGATGCAAATGGTAATTATTTGTTTACCAATGCGCCAGTAGGTAATTATATCCTGCGGGCCTCTACTACCAAACCATGGGGTGGTGTTAATGCTACAGATGCTTTGCGAATTGCACGTCATTTTACAAGTCTGCAACCGTTAACAGGTCTCCGATTGCAAGCAGCAGATGTAAATGCCAATAATGTTATTAATAGTACAGATGCGTTGCAAGTGGCACAGCGTTTTACAGGCTTGTTGAATAATCCAAATTATTTGCGGGTGTATTTCGATGCCTTGTTGGGTGGTAATCTGGCTCAAACAACCAGCATACATATGCATTCAGGAGCCTCGATTGACCCGAATTTTGGTTGGCAATATGTAGTTGGTGATTGGGGGAACCCAGCATCTCCGGGTCAAATGACCTCATTGGGGAATGGTAAATGGAGTTTGGCTATGAATCCGGTGGCCTACTTCAATCAGGCACCTAATGGCCCAATGCCTGCTGGAAGTAGCATTGATAACATTGGCATGGTGTTCCGTGAAAGTGGACCATGTGGGGGTAGTGGTGTTCCTTGTTTAGAGCAGAAAGATGGTATTGGAGAAGACATTTACATTTATCCTTGGCTCAATCCGCCTGCATCAAGTTATCTAGGCGTGAAAGCCGCTTTGAGTACGCCAACGGGTTTTGCAGCTGGGGATTGGATATTTAATGAGGCAAGTGTACAGGTTTTGGAAGGACAATTAACAACAATCAATTTGCAGGGTATTTGTGTGGGCGATGTGGATGGGTCCTACAATCCGGGGAATGTTCGTTTGGCTCCTAAGGTGGCTTTAGTGAATGATGGGGATTTACTTGCGACTTCCAATAAACTCGTGAAATTGCCGATTCGAATTGAAAACGGGGCACATTTAGGAGCGATGTCGCTTAAACTGCATTATAATGCTGCTCAATTGCAGCCTGTGGCGCTCAAACTCATGAATGCAGCGCTGGAGCATCAGACACAAGTGAACATTGCAAATGGTGTGATTTCGTTTGGTTGGTTCGATTTGGGAGGATGGATCGTTGCTAATGATCAAGTGATTTTAGAATTAGAAGCCTATGTGTTGGTAAATGGTGTTAATCAGTTTGATATTTGGGTTGGCGAAGGCAGTGAATTTGCTGATGAGGTTGCACAACCACTCCATAATACCAAACTTTTGATGCCTGGACTGCGCAGTCAGAATATTCCAACTTCGAATGCATTATCGCTCAATAATTATCCAAATCCTTTCCGACATGAAACAACCATTGCGTTTGAGTTGCCGGAAGCAGGACGTGTGAAGATGATCGTGACAGATGTAACGGGTCGTGCCATTACGGAACTTGAATTAGGAGATAGAAGTGCTGGCAAACATGAGCACTCGTTTGAGGGTGCAGCTTTGAGTGCAGGCGTATACTTCTGTGAATTGCAGGTTCAGGGAGCTACACGACAGGAGAAGGCTATTATTCGGATGATAATCAAATAAATTCACCAAGGTCCGCATCCCAGGATGCGGACCTTTTATTCATACCCTTGAAAATTAGAATGCTTCTGCCGCTGCTCATTTATCTGAGTGTTCTCGTAAGTGAGAAGGCATGGGCGACGTCTGTTACGATGGTATCGGCTTCCATTTGCGAAGGGGTGGCGGAAACGCCCATTTTGGCGAGTCAACTCAATGGCATTGCGTCTATTTCTATCAAAGTCAATTACGATACTACGCGGCTGAACTATCTTGGGGTAAGAAATGTGCATCCAGGCATCGCCAATGCTTTGATTACCACCAATGCAGGGAAGTTCATTGTGGCTTGGTTTTCTTTGAATCCGGTGCAAATAGCCAATGATACCTTGATGGTAATTCGTTGGAGCGCATCGAATTATGGCACAAGCGCTTTGCAATTCGATACACAAACGCCAGGGAATTGTGAAATCACCAATATCCAAGGCACTCCTTTGGGGGTTCAGTTTATAAGTGGCACCGTACAAATTTCGGGGGCTCGCCCTCCTCAGCCCTTAAACCCGTTGCGATTATCCAATTTAAATCAGTCTAGTTATTTGTTTTTATACCGGCGTAATATGTGCATGCAACAAGCCCTCTTGCAGGTTGCACGGGATTCAATGTTTGGAACTACGGTATTATCAACGGTCATGCCCGATACAACTTATTTATATCCGATACCTGCTATGGTCCCAGCACAAGGAGACAGCATATTATGGTGGCGGATGGGTGGCGTCTACAATGGGGATACGACCTGGAGTGCGTTAGGTCGACTGGGCTTTTCCATCAATTTGGCAGTTTCTTCTGTCTCGTTTCAGCCTACGCGATTGTATCCGAATCCGATGCAATCTTTCTTTTGGATCCAACATCCGGCTTTTGAGCTGGATCCTTTTGTTCAGTTAACCATTCGCGATGTACTTGGTCGCCTGCTTTGGCAAGAAAATTTGCAAGCGCACAATCAACGTATACACGTTCAACCAAACTTGCTAATTCCTAATCAACAATTATACATTCATTGGCATAATAAAGTCGCTAATGGAAGTACCATTGCTATGAAATCAAACTAATGAACCAGACTTACCTATGAAAAAGATGAATAAATTATGGCTACTGGTGTGGATGTTCCTCACCTTCTCCGTCGCGCATGCCCAATCAAACATCGCGATTACTGCCGGGACAGTTTCAGGCTGTGCTGGCGATACGGTTACAGTGCCAATTAATGCCTCTGGTGGTAATGGTATTGCAGCCATTTCGTTGGCACTTGGGTACAGTCAACAGGCATTGACGTATGTTGGCTTTGCCAACGCTTCTCCACAAATTAGTGCAGGCTTATTGGTGAATGCTACTGGTGGCAAGGTATTGGCATCGTGGTTTGCCACTAGTGCGATTAATTTGAACCAGGGGGTTTTATTCGAAGCTAAATTTGTAGTTGGTGGGTCATCGTCGCTTGTTTGGGATTTACAAACGTCTGGTAATTGTGAATTTGCCGATATCAACGGGGATCCAATTGCAGCGGGGTACAGCAATGGCGCTGTAAATGCTTCGGGAGCGGTGATTAATTCACAGCCTTCGGGTAATACTCAAATACCATTGAATGGATCGACCATGTTTTCGGTAAGTGCTTCGGCAGCTACTGGCTATCAATGGCAGATTTGGAATGGTCAATCATGGGATAATCTGCAGGATAACAGCATTTATACTGGCTCAACTATTGCGGTTTTAGCGATTAATAACGCACCTCTGTCACTTAATAATAGTACTTACAGGGTGCTTGTGTTCAGCAGCTGCCCTGCTCCCGCAATTTCAGCGCCCATCACGCTATTGGTAACTGGTGGCAGTACAATTAGTCCCATTAGTTTACCCATTACATGGGACGATCCAAGCTTAACTTATAGCTTTAATGATTTTGGCGGAAACGCTTCTTTTTTAGTAGCCGATCCGACCAATGCCTCAAATATGACCTTGAAGACTGAAAAAACAGTTGGGGCACAGACTTGGGCAGGTACTACAGTGAGTCCGCCAAATGGATTGACCAATGCTATTGCTTTTGCTCCTGGGGCAACGAGTATTTCTGCTAAGATTTTTGCGCCAGCAGCAAATAAGCCAATTCTTTTAAAGGTTGAAGAGCTTAACAACCCGAGCAATTATGCAGAGGTACAACGGAATACCACCACAGCTGGGTGGCAAACTTTGACTTTCGACTTTTCAACGGCGAGTCCAGGTTTGAATTTAGCTACATCCTATAAAGTTCTTTCGATTTTTTATGATTTTGGCAATCCAGGTACCGGAGAATTTTATTACGTAGATTCTATTTATTTAGGTGCCCCTGCGGGAGGTGGCCCAATGGTTTCAATTTCATTGCCAGCTAACCTTGTGGGTTGCATCGGCGATACGTTGTCGATACCCGTTTTGAATTCTGAAATCAACGGCCTTGCTGCACTTTCTCTGGCATTGAACTATAATATGCAGCAATTGGAGTTTGTGGGTTTTGCCAATGCTTTACCTGCAATTAGCAGTGCTCTTATAGTGAATGCCAACAATAGCAAAGTATTTGCATCTTGGTTTTCGGTGAATGCTATCAACCTTGTTCCAGGCAATTTATTTGACATGCGTTTTGTGGTTCGAGGTAATTCGCCTTTGCAATGGGATCTTCAAACTGTTGGTAATTGTGAGTTGGCCAATATTAATGGAGACATAATACCTGCCAATTTTGTGAATGGCTTGGTAAGTTCAGTAGGCATTACCATTCAAAATCATCCAAGTAGTGTAAGCATTGTAGCGGGTAATTCAGCCAGTTTTACGGTGGTAGCTTCAGATGTGCAAAGCTATGAATGGCAATATTTTTCGAATGGTCAATGGCTCAGTTTGGTCAATGATTCAGTTCATAGTGGCGTAAATACAGCGACTTTACAATTGAACAATGTGCCTTTGGCATTCAATGGGCGTCAGTATCGCGTGAAATTGTTGGGTTCTTGTCCTAATCCAGTGTTTTCGAATGCTGTCGATTTGCTGGTCAATCCTGGTCAGTTACCTGCCATTCAGGTTTACTTGGAGTCGGGTCAAGCTTGCGTGGGTGATACCCTGGATATACATGTTAAAGTGGATAATCTTCAATTGATCAGTGCCATCTCCTTGGTCTTGCAAAATCCGGTGCAGGCTTTACAGTATGTAGGCTTTAAAAATGTACATCCAAGTTTAGGAACTAATTTAAGCGTAAGCAATACAGCTGACAGAGTAGCTTTTGCTTGGTTTAATGTTCAGCCACTAAATTTGCCATCGCAAACGACCTTAATAACCTATCGTTATATCGTTCAGGCAAGCGCTACTTTGATCTGGGATTTACAAACACCAGGAAATTGCGAGTTTGCCGACGATAACGGGCAGCTGCGTGCCGCAAATTATACCAACCAACAGATACAGCCTAATCCTGCACCTGCATTCAGCCAACAGCCTAGTAGTCAATTAGTCGCTAATGGTGATACAGCAGTTTTTAGTGTGCAAGCTAGTCATGTGGCTGGTTATCAATGGCAGCGTCTGATCAATGGTGTATGGACTAATTTGATCAATGATGCTGTGTATTCGGGCGCACAATCTGCCGTGCTTCGAGTGATTGCGAGTCCAGTTTTAAGTGGTGCAGCCTATCGAGTGCGCCTCACTGGCAATTGTCAGGGCGGATTGAATTCCAACTCAGTTATTTTGACCGTAGCCGCCTCAAACTTAACGGTTGGTGCTAGTGTTGGTAGCTTCTCGGGTTGCTTAGGCCAGACCATTTCGGTACCAATAATGGTTACCAATTTTATTGATGTAGCCGCCTTCTCTTTGAGTTTGGGTTATGATACTGCTGTATTACAATATACAGGATTTACCGCCAATGCAGCCATCCAAAATGGTGCTATTGTCAATAGTGTAGG
The DNA here is from genome assembly GCA_030682795.1 of Sphingobacteriaceae bacterium. Classification (GTDB taxonomy): domain Bacteria; phylum Bacteroidota; class Bacteroidia; order UBA7662; family UBA7662; genus PNNG01. Next base: position 79,659 of record JAUXNJ010000001.1, on the reverse strand, counting down.
AAACCAAATTAGGGCTTCATGGTTTAATATTAACCCAGCCACCATCGGCAATGGTAGCTTAATTACGCTCCAATTTACAGCGAGGGTATTGGGCCAAAGTCAGTTAGTATGGAACCAGACACAGCAAGGTGCCAATGAGTTTGCTGATTTTAATGGTACCGTATTGCTGTCCACCTACAGCAATGGCTCAGTAAACGTGGCAGGAACTGCCGCAACCATTACACAGCAACCCAGTCCGGTTACAATAACCGAAGGAAGCTCGAGTAGCTTCACAGTAGCTGCCAACAATGCCAGTACGTTTCAGTGGCAAGAATTGGCGAATGGTAATTGGGTCAATCTTTCAAATCAAACACCTTATTCAGGTGTAACCACGGCAACATTGAATATTGCGAATACCCCATTGAGCTTTTCGGGTAAGCAGTTTCGTGTAGTGGTCAATGGCCAGTGCCCTCCTTCAGTAAACTCCCAGGCGGTTACTTTAACGGTGAATCCAAATGTAGCAACCATTGTGGTAAGTTTACCGAATCAAGCGATATGTGCTGGTGGAAGTGTGGTAGTGCCTATTTCAATCCAGAATTTCGACCAAGTAGCTACTTTCTCGCTTCGGATCCTTTACAACCAATCGAATCTTATTTTTACAGGAGTGAGCGGAGTGCCTGCAGCTTTGCAAGCTACTTTGGCTACAAGTGCAAGTAATGGCCGAGTGAATTTGAGTTGGTTCGGATTTAATCCAGTGAGCTTGGGTACAGGTACATTGCTGAATTTAAATTTCACAGCCAATGGTAGCAGCACCCTTATTTGGGATACAGTTAGTGCTGGCAGTGGTCAAATTAGCAACTTGGCTGGCAACCAATACCCTCGGACCTTGATCAATGGAGGTATTACCGCCAATGCCTTGCCAAGCATTACCTTCCCTGCTCTAAGTAACCTGTGTCTTGGTGCTGCTCCTGTATTCTTACAAGCTTTCCCAACGGGAGGTGTATTTTCGGGTACTGGAGTTTCACAGGGCCAATTTAACCCAGCTCAGGCAGGTGTAGGCACACACATCATTACTTACAGCTTTACCGATGCACTGGGATGCAGTAATGTAGCTACGCGTTCACTTACTGTTTTGGCTTTGCCAACGGGCGGTGCAGGTGCTGACCAAACCATTTGTTTGGGATCCTCCTCCACGTTAATAGCAACAGGTGGGAGTAGTTATTTGTGGAGTACGGGCGCTACCAGTGCAAGCATCGTGGTTTCACCCATCGTGAGTACTTCTTACAGTGTTCAAATTTTCAATACGTCTGGCTGTAGTATTACAGATACGGTAACCGTAAATATCTTTAGTGACCCGAATATGACTGCTGGACCAGACGTATCGGTGTGTGCCGGAGGTAGTGTGCAATTACAAGCCAGTGGCGCTACTCAGTATTTTTGGTCTCCAGCTACAGGTTTGAGTGCCAATAATATTGCAAATCCAGTAGCTAGTCCATTGCAAACCACTGCCTATATCGTGGCTGGTTTGACCAACAGCGGATGTGTTTCGCTCGATACGGTTGTGGTTACGGTGAATTCTCGACCTCTGATTCAAGCAGGAGCGGATTTGACAGTTTGCAATGGCAATGCTGTTCAATTAAATGCATCGGGTGGTGTGAGTTATACGTGGTCTCCGGCAACGGGATTAAGTGCGACTAATATTGCTAATCCAATGGCTAACCCTGCGGCTACCACGCGTTACATCGTAACAGGTACTGATGCCAGCGGCTGTACTAACCGAGATACGGTGATGGTATATGTTCCAGTTATTAATGCCGGTAATAACCAAACCATTTGTAGAGGTGGTGCTGTTTCTTTAGGAGCAAGTTTAACGGGTTATGTAGGTGCTGGTGTGAGCTATAATTGGAGCCCGGCTACAGGTTTGAGTGCAACTAATATTGCTAACCCTGTAGCGAGGCCCCTCACAACCACCATTTATACCGTTACCGCCACAACAGCCGAAGGCTGTGTGTTGACAGGTAGTGTTGCTGTTATTGTGAATCCAACGCCGAGCATTGATGCCGGCATCGACATGGCGATTGCGCCGGGTGCCTCCGTGGTATTGAATGCAACAGCTACGGGAGGAGTACAACCTTATACCATCAGTTGGAGTCCGGCAGCAGGTTTGAGTGCTACCAATGTGCTTAGTCCTACGGCCTCACCGGCTGTTACCACTATTTATTATCTTAGCGTAACTGGTGCGAATGGTTGTGGTGTTGTTGATTCAGTAATCATAACCATTGATTCCGCCTCGCTTGGTAAGAATATACAGGGCAAGCTGGTGTACGATAATGTTTTCTTTAGCCCACTGAATAGTGGTACCGTGGTATTAGCCGATAGCTTAGGTGCACAATTAGCTACTACCAATGTAAATGCTGCGGCGAGCTATCTTTTTCAGAACTTGGCTAATGCCCCTTACATTTTGCGCGGCACTACCAACAAGCCTTGGGGCGGGGTTAGTTCGGCTGATGCCTTTTTGATCAATAATTATTTTGCTGATTCAACATTGTTGACTGGCTTGAAGGTAAAGGCTGCCGATGTAAACAATGATGGTGCTATAAATGGTACGGATGCTTTATTAACATTGCAAAGAGCAGTGAATAATATCAGCAGTTTCGTTACTGGCGATTGGGCATATTCAGTTGATACTTTACGTATGGCAGGTCAAAACATCTCGTTTAATGTACGTGCCATTTGTATGGGTGATGTGAATGGTAGTTATGAGCCAGGGTTACGTGTGTTGCCAAAAGTGTTGCTTACTACGCAAGAGACTTTGGCTACGGGTCGGCCTGCTTTTGGAAAAGTAGAAGTGCCTCTTTACCTCGAAGAGGGTTTGGAACTTGCAGCTTTACAATTAGAGTTGATTTTACATCCAGGTGATGTATTGGAGTCGGTTCGATTGCTAGGCAGCAGCATGCAGCCCATCTTCACGCAAAATGGGCAGCTGGTTAAGATTGGTTGGTATGCACCGGGGGCCCTCCCGCAGTATGAGGCAGGCGATCAATTACTTCAATTGATTATTCACACCCGCGGCTTCGGCGAAAGGGGCTTGCCATTTGAATTGGTTGGGCAGAGTGAGTTAACTAACCGGCAAGCGGAAGCCTACCGAATGATTGGCCTGCGTACTCCGGTATGGACTTCCAGTTCATTTGGAAGCGAGCTTAGCTTGAAGAATTATCCAAATCCGGCTAATAGCTTTACTAAGATTGATTATGTGCTGCCTGAATCGGGCGATGTACGCTTGGTAATTACCGATGTTGCTGGACGGCAATTAGACATGCCGGTAAATGCTTACCAAGTAGCTGGCAAGTACCAGTTTGATTGGACAGCAAGCAGCTTGTCGGCTGGTATGTATTTCATCCGATTGGAATTACACCGCAACGGCGGCGTGCAGTCGGTTCAACAGCGTATGATTATCCAGAAATAAACAGATCCAACCCTAAAAATTCGCAATCATGAAAAAGATATTTCGCAATGGTCTGTTCACAGTGTTAATGACACTGCTTTCTAGTCAAATTTTCGCGCAGTTTACGGGTACCATACCGGTAATCCAAGCTGCACCTGGTGCTACTGTGGTAGTACCTATTTTAGGTCAGGGCTCAGGCATCAATGCTTTCAACATAGGAGTAAGATTTAATCCTGCAGTATTGACTTTTCAATCCGTTAATACAAGCGGCACGCCTGTTTCGGGGGGTATTTTCACCAGCAATTTAAATGGCAATCAAGTAGAGATGGCCTTTGTTGGTTCGAATCTTAGCGTTACTGATACTTTGGTTAAACTGATATTTACTTATAATGCCCAAGGTGGTGTTTCTCAGTTGTTGTGGAATCGAGAGTACACGGAGTTTACGGGTGCCAATAACCAATTGATAAGTGAGACATTGATTAACGGTGCTTTGTTTACAAATGCGGTACCCAATTTGGTAACTGCTACAAATGGTGATCGGCAAATTTGTGAGTTAGGCACGGCTCAATTCACTGTGACTGCAGCGGGTGCTACTACTTTTCAATGGCAACGCAGCACTGATGGAGGTGCATCGTTCACCAACTTAACCAACGGTGCAGGGGTGAGCGGGGCAACCAGTGCCAGTTTGAGCATAGCTAATCAGAGTCAACAGGCTTCGGGCAATTATTTCCATTGTATTGTAGGTAATGGCACTGGCAATGCGCTTAGTGCCGCTCAACGTTTAAAAGTGAATCCGGTTTCGGGGGTTGTTGTTACGCTTGCTGCTGCGCCGGCTGGTGCGGTTTGCCGAGGGACATCCGTAACCTATAGTGCTACGCCAGCGAGTACCATTAATAACCCCGTTTATCAGTGGCGTGTGAATGGTGTGGCTGCTGGTAATAATGCTACTCTGGTTCGTAATGATTTAGATCAAGGCGATGTTGTAAGCTGTGAAATCAGCTCGGCAGATTGTATCAGTGGCTCAGGAAATATTGTAGCGCAAGTGAGTAGCCTACCAACAGTTTTTAATGTAACCGGTGGTGGTGCTTATTGTGCTGGTGGTACTGGTATTGCGGTGGGCTTGGCTGGTTCAACCAATGGCGTGAATTATCAACTGAAACTTAGTGGTCAGGCCATTGGTGCTCCTGTAGTAGGTACTGGTCAGGCGCTCAACTTTGGTTTACAAACGACGGCAGGCACCTATACAGTAGAGGCTACCAATACAAGTAATTGTGTCGCCAATATGACTGGTTCTGCGGCCATCTCCATCAACCCTTTGCCTATTGCGAATGCTGGTCAAGATGCGAGTATTTTTGTTGGTAATAACACCCAGTTGCAAGCTAGTGGTGGCGCGAGTTATAGCTGGTCACCAGCTACAGGCTTAAGTGCTACCAATATTGCCAATCCTGTTGCTTCACCTGCGGTTACCACAACCTATTTTGTTACCGTTTCAAGTCTTTTTGGATGTAGTTCAGTAGATTCCGTTGTGGTGACAGTTAACCAGTTACCTGTGGTAAATGCTGGTGCGGATAGGTCGGTATGTGCTGGAACGGCTGTTTTTAATTTAATAGGTAGTCCAGCTGGCGGTACTTGGAGTGGTAATGGTATTACTTCTGCTAGCGTAGGCAGTTTTAATCCGATTATTGCTGGTGTGGGTATTTGGAATGTTGTTTACACCGTGACAGATGGGGTGAATTACACCATAAGCGACACAGTGGTGGTTACTGTGAATGCTTTACCTGCGGTTACTTTTGGAAGTATCGGCAATTTTTGTGTTGGTGCAGGCAGTTTAAACCTAACAACTGGTGCACCTGCTGGGGGTACTTACAGTGGTCCAGGCATACAAGCTGGAGTTTTTAGTCCATCTCTTGCGGGTGTAGGCACACATGTACTCTACTATAGCTTTACAAACGGCAGTGGTTGTAGTAATATGGACAGCATCAGTGTGGTGGTGAACCCATTGCCAGTGGTAACCTTGGCTCCGATTGCTGGCGTTTGTGTGACGTCAGGTTTAATAAATCTAACTGGCGGCAGTCCTGTTGGTGGTACCTACAGCGGTATTGGTGTTTCAAATGGTGTATTCAATCCGGCCACTGCCGGGGTAGGCACCCATAGCATTGTATATACTTACACCAATCCACAGACGTCATGTACAGCATCCGCCACCGCAACCATCGTAGTGAGTGCCTTACCTGTGGTTAATTTTCCAAGCTTAGGTGGCTATTGTATCAATGCCAATCCTTTGGTTCTGAATATGGCAACGCCTGCTGGAGGCACATACAGTGGTACTGGTGTGAATAACAATCAGTTTTTGCCTCAATTGGCAGGTATTGGGTCATTTGTATTGACATATACTTATGTAGATAGTTTGACAGGTTGTAGTAGCAGCGATACCAGCGTAATCGTAGTGAATGATATTCCAGTGGTCACCCTAAACCCTTTTGCTGCTATTTGCGCAAGCGGTAACCCCTTTACTTTGAGTGGAGGTTTGCCGCTAGGGGGTGTTTATAGTGGTCCAGGTGTGGTAAATGGCGTGTTTAATCCAGCCTTAGCTGGCGCTGGTACGCATCAAATAACCTACGCTTATACAGACCCCCAAACCGGTTGTGGCAGTAGTGTCTCCAGATCCATAGCAGTGACTGCTGGCCCGGGTACTCAATTGACTGCTGCTTCAGCAACAACCTTTTGTTTGGGTGGCACAGTTAATTTGACTGCTACACCCACCTCTGGTGTTTCCTACGTATGGTTGTTGAACAATGCGGTGATTGCCAATCAAAGCGGAAACAGTTTGGTGGCTTCACAAAGTGGTGCTTATCGTGTGGTAGGGACTAATTCAATATCGGGATGCGCTGATACTTCAGCTGCGGTTACCGTTACTGTGAATGCTTTACCAACGGCAGGACTAACAGCTGCTGGTGCTACCACTTTCTGTGCAGGCGGTTCGGTGGTATTAAATGCAGCACCAACCACGGGTGTTACTTATGTATGGTTGCGCAATGGAGCAGTAGTTGCTGGTCAAACAGCAGCTAGTTTAACGGCTACGCAAGCCGGTGCCTACCGTGTGATTGTGACCAACGCAAGCAGTTGTTTTGATACTTCAGCTGCGGTTACCGTTACTGTGAATGCTTTACCAACGGCGGGATTAACAGCTGCTGGTGCTACCACAATTTGCGAGGGAACTTCGGTGCTATTAAATGCGTCTCCAGTTACTGGTGTAACTTACGTATGGCTACGCAATGGCGCAGTATTAACTGGCCAAACCAGTCCAACGCTTTCAGTGACTTTAGCAGGCGATTATCGTGTGATTGTAACCAATACCAGTAGCTGTTTTGATACATCGGCAACAGTAACGGTAACAGTGAATCCGCGTCCTTCTACTCCTGTGATTAGTATTTCCGCCACTTCCGATACTTTGTTCTCATCGATAGCCATAGGAAACCAGTGGTATTTGAATGGAGCTGCTATTTCGGGTGCGACTTCCCAAACCTTAGTTATTACTCAAAATGGCAGTTATAGAGCCATTGTGATAGATGGTAACAGTTGTGCATCTGACAGCTCTAACCTTATCAATGTGTTGAATGTGGGTGTTAGAGAAGCATTTAATTTAGATCTAAACCTCTATCCGAACCCCACTAATGGCAAGGCTTGGGTAAGTCTCGATTTACCTGCCCATGGCACATTAGAAGTGGAAGTACTCAGCGTTACTGGCCAGAGGGTGCATTTTGAGCAGCAGGGCAATGCAAGCGGGCGGGTGCAATTGGAGCTAAATTTACAAAATGTAGCTGATGGCATGTATTTCGTACGTGTTCAGCAAGGTGCTTACATTGGTATGCGCCGGATGGTGGTACGGAAGTGATATTTTTCTGAAGGAATTTTGGAATAGGCGAGCCATTGGCTCGCCTATTTGCTTTTCGACCTCTTTTCTAATGATTTCTAATCATACATACTGACAGCATAGTTTATGACCTTTTTGGCTGGTTGGCGAATTAATCACTTAGCGCCTATTCTGATTTATGCCCTATCGCGACTTTTGATGCTGCCGTTGCAACTTGAGTGTTAAAGTATCTGATTTTTCGATGATATGGAGTTTAACCAAAGCAAGAGAGGTGTAGTTGCGGATTATCGACAGCCGAGGCTGCGTAGTATTCGCATTGCCTGCCAAAAACTCTCGGCTGCAAATCATCAAATTGCCGTGGCAAGTGAAAGTTAGCTAGTTAGTGCTCATCACTGCGAATAACGCTTCAGCACCCCAAAACTTGATGAGCGCAAAGTACTCCGATTGCTCAAGCCGCGATAGAAACCAATTATGATTTAAAAAGGCCGTCTTTCTTTTGTGAACAGACGGCCTCGGTATTTACAGACTTATTGAAATTTGCTTATTCGCCCAGCAGTGCATCCACACTCTGTCTGGCTACCGCATGGTAATTCGGGCGGGCTTTGGCGTATATACTCTTGGCCAAATCAATTGATCCACTCTCCTTCATGGCTTTATACGTGGGCATCAAAAATTTACGTCGACCTACTTCAACCAAAAACTGCTCAAGCGCTTTGTAAAAAATCCCATTCTTTTTCGCATAACCTGGCTGGTTTTTCATTACGTAACTGAACCAAACGCTTAATATTTCCGCATTTGTGCTAGTGCTGAAGCTGAATTGTTCGTCGAGCGCAGGTATTAAACGGGTCTCTGCTGCACTGAAGCCACGAATAAAATACACCCATTCATGCGTACTCCAGGCGGCGTATTGTTGCTGATCTACACTTTCACCTGCTATGAATTTAGCGCGAGCGGCATCTACGCGTGTAAAGCGTGGACTAACGGGTTTAGGACAATTGGCTGGCAAGCCTGTGCCATAAATCCAGTCATCAATGTCAATGCCAGCCAAAGCCTCTGCACCTAAAGAATCCTTCAAAATCTGCACAAAACGTTCGGTATGCATGCTACTGAAAGCATTTTCGGTAAAATAGTTTCGTAGAAAGTCATCAAATCTTTTCCTTCCCACGGTTTCGTCAATCAATCTAAGGAAATGATAACCTTTGTCATAAGCAATTGGCCCCACACCGTCATCCGGGTCGGTTCCCGCCATATTTGCCTTCAAACTCGTTTTGTCTAACTCGCCTTTTGCTTCTAACTCAGCAATTTCTTCTACCATATCGGCATAGCCAATACCTGCGAGCATTTCAGCATATTCGGAGCCATAAACGGCTTCCATGATGCGATTTTCAAAATACACGGTGAAACCTTCATTCAACCAAAAGTCATTCCATGTAGCATTGGTCACCAAATTGCCGCTCCAGCTGTGTGCCAATTCATGGGCAATGAGCGAAACCAAGGAACGATCGCCTGTAAGGATGGTTGGCGTGGCAAAGGTTAAACGCGGATTTTCCATCCCCCCAAAAGGGAACGACGGCGGGAGCACGAGTACATCGTACTTGCCCCAGGCGTATGGTCCATACAAAGCTTCAGCGGCTTCTAACATGGCCTCCATTTCGCCGAACTCATAAACTGATTTCTCGAGCATGGATGGCTCTGCATATACCCCTGTCCGTGGTCCAACAGCTTTAAAATCGATGTCACCCACCGCCAAGGCCATTAAGTAGGCAGGAACTGGAATCTCCATTTCAAAGCTGTAACGGCCATCGGAACTGCGCTTTGTTGGATTGGTAGCACTCATCAAAGCCATCATTCCAGCTGGCGCCTGAATGTTGGCAGTGTAGCGGTAACGAAGGCCTGGACTGTCTTGACAAGGCAACCAAGTGCGGGCCAAAATGGCCTGACTTTGGGTAAACAAAAAGGGATGCTTTTTACCAGCAGTTTGACTTGGCTCTAGCCACTGTAAGGCACGGGCTCCTGGTTGGGTACTGTAAACAATTCGCACTTCGCGAGCGGTTGGTGTAAGCGGCAGGGTTAAAGCTTGTCCTAGTATAGGGTCTTTGCTGCTTAATGTGAAAGCTACAGGAACCAGGTCTACCAAAACACTATCAATGTTAAGATCGTAGGTGTCTAGCACCAAACTGTCGCCATGCTCAGGTGCCAGTGTCCATACCGCTGCTCCTCTGAGCTGACGTTGCTCAAAATCGACCCGTAAATCCAAGTGTAGCGCATCCACCCGGCTTTCGTCAGGTCTGGCATAGCTGTGGGGGTCGGCAATGTAGGGTGATTCCATGGTTTCTGTAAAAGGATTGGAGGTGCAGGCAGACAGGAGTGCCGAAAGCCATAGTCCCACTGCTATTTTACTTAAAACGAGCTGTTTCATCGGTCAAAGATAAATACGGGAAATGAATCTCGGGCTATTCCACTGCTACCTTTAATCGATGCTTTTCAATTTCTATCCTTTATGAAAGGGCACTGAGCGGTGGTGGATGAAACGCAGCGAAATAAACGGGCGAAAGGGCTGAGAAGTCAGTACATCGTGGGGCTTTTTATTTGCTTGGTTAGAGCAACCTGCCTTCGGCATCAATCAGCTTTTAAACTAAAGCGTTTTATTTTTTCAGAAGTAAGTCAGCAGCTTTTTCAGCAATCATAATGGTGGGTGCCTGGGTATTGCCTCGGGTAATGCTGGGCATGATAGATGCGTCCGCAATGCGAATGCCCTGTAGACCGTGAATGCGTAGCTCGTGATCTACCACTGCGTCTTCCTCTTTCCCCATTTTACAAGTCCCCACCGGATGGTACAGTAATTCAACGTTTTCGCGCATGTATTGATCGATTGCCGCGTCAGAGGAGAGCCTATTCATTGGCAGAAAAGGAGATTGGCGCCAGGCATCCATAATTGCTTGTTGCATGATGTTGTTGGCCATTTTGAAGCCCTCACGCAGTATTTTTACATCATCAGGATTCTGAAAAACCTGTGGATCAATTAAAGGCTTGTGCCAATCATTAGGGTGAAGTGTTACTTTTCCCCTGGATTGTGGCTGTAATAAGATTGGGGCCAAAGACATGCCATTACCCTTTGGTTTGCTGAAACCATGATCTACAAAAAAAGCAGGTGCAAAATGTAGTTGTACATCAGGTGCGGTTAAATCCGGTTGTGTACGTAAAAAGCCACCTCCTTCTGCTAAATTGCTTGAGAAAGGGCCCTTCCCTGTAAATACCCATTTAGCTAAGTTCCACAAATTATCGGCAGTATCGAGCGAGGCCCCTTTTTGGGTGCGGTAAACCAGAGGCACTACTGGGTGATCCTGTAAATTGAGTCCTACACCATACAAATGGTGCTTTACAGGGATGCCTAGTTTGTTGAGGTAGCTCGAGTCGCCTATGCCTGAGCGCAGTAGGAGCAGGGGTGAATGGATGCTGCCAGCGCTAAGTATCACCTCCTTGCGGGCCCGAAGTATTTGTTGTCGCCCGTGAAGTTGCACCCATACACCGCTCACTCTTGTGCCATCGAGCTGTAATTTTTCAACATGTAGGCCGGTTTTGATGGTGAGGTTTGTACGAGCGCGGGCTGGAAGGAGGAAGGCGTGCGCCGGACTGTGTCGCTTGCCATTTTTAATATTTACTTGGTGGATGCCAACCCCTTCATCTTCTGCGCCATTAAAGTCGATTATTTCGGGATGACCGGCTGCTTTTCCTGCCTGCACATACAATTGGGTGAGGGGGTGGGGCTTGGAATTGCTGATGTGCCATTCCCCAGCTTGGCTGTGGAAATGGCTTGATGGAAAGGCTTCATTATGCTCAGAACGCTTGAAATAGGGTAAAACCTCCTCATAGCTCCAGCCTGTGTTGCCTGCAGCTGCCCAACCATCAAAGTCGGCCCGATGCCCGCGGATATAGATCATAGCATTGATGGCACCTGACCCCCCAAGGGTTTTGCCACGGGGCACAAACAAGCGACGCTGTACCGCACCCTCTTGGGGCTCGGTGTAAAAACCATAGTCTACTTTACTTTTATAAAGCTTATAAAAGGCAGCTGGAATCTTGATAAACGGATGTTTATCAGCAGATCCGGCCTCTAAAAGCAGCACTTGCAGCGCACTGTTGGCGCTCAATCGGTTGGCCAAAACACAACCAGCGGATCCCCCGCCCACGATGATGTAGTCGAATTCCATAAGTAATGCCAATGTAATGGATGTCAAGCATTTGTGCAAGTGAGATTTCGTGTTAATCAGCGCAATTGATAGATTAAAATTGAATTAATTCCTCCTTACTGCCGTGGTAACCGCTTTGTCTATTGTAATTATGCTTAATTTAGAATTCTGATGCGTGTGTTCTGTGCATTTTTTCTCTCGCCTTGGCGCTGGACGCTATTGCTGTGGCTGAGCTGCGCAACTGCAGCCTTTGGGCAAGAAATATGTGATAATGGTGTTGATGACGATGCCAATGGACTCATCGATTTAAATGATTCGGCTTGTATTTGCACGCTTAACGACCTGCCACATATCAGAAATGATGGCTTTGAGCTTTATAGCAGTCTACCTACGGCCATTTCACAAATGAACCGCGCCCTGAATTGGCACCAAGCCACCTATGGCACTTCCGATTATTTTAACAGTCTACCAGGTGGTTTCTCTCCCCCAAATTTACCAAGCCCTTTTCCAACGGGCACAGGTGTAGCTGGATTTACTGTTTCGCCTGGTGGCATGGAAAATATTGGCAGCTGTTTAGCTTACCCTTTGCTGCCGGGCATTCCCTACACCGTTACTTTTAGTATGCTTGGTGGCCGTTATGGAGGTACCAATGCTAATCCTCCCATACCAGCTTACGATTCTGTAAGCATTAATTTATACGGTCGAAATAGCTGCCCCTCCTTTCCTCTGCCAGGGGTAAATGACTGCCCATTTAGTCATGGCTTTGTGCTCCTTGGTGGCGTGCGTTATGCCTCGGTATTTAGCTGGCAGCAGTTTACATTGAATTTCACGCCATCCGATACCATCTACAGTATCATTTTTGGCCCTCAATGCATTCCTCCTGCCAATTTTCAAGGTACCCCACAAGGATCCCCCTATTTTTGGATAGATGATCTTCAGATTATTTTACCTGCACCTTATGTGCAGCTCAATGTGCAGGAAGTTGGCAATGGCTGTGCATCGGATTGGGAACTGAGAAGTCTTACCACCCATCCTCCAGATGCCTTGCAATGGTATTTTGAGGGTGTAGCTTTGGCTGGACAAACGTTTCCGGTTCTCCAATTAAATAGTTTAATGACCGGAAGCGGTACCTACCAAGTGCGAGCTACCTACGCATCGGGTTGTTTGGTGGCTTCTCGAACGGTGGTTGTAAATAGAGTCGATAGTATTTACGTCAGTCTTCAGCCTAGTCGATGTGGTTTACCAACTGGTAGTTTACGAATCGATAGTATTTTAGGAGGCAGTCCCCCCTTCAGCTATTCACTCAATGGTGCCCCAGCGAGTGCGCAACAGTTTTATCCTAATTTGGCCTCCGGTAATTACGCCCTCAGGGTTTCAGATGCTCTTGGTTGCAGCCTTTCTCAAAGTGTTTATTTGCACAATGTGGGGCCGCCTATTCAAGGAGTTTCGTTGGAGGTATTCCCTGTTTTTTGCCTCGATTCGTTGGGCAGTATCAAGGTAAAAGGGGTAGAGGCAGGTACGCCACCTTTTCGTTTCGGTTTAGCTCCAAATTTCCTGACCACCGATACGGTATTTACTCAGCTTAATGCCGGTAGGTACGTGCTTTACATCCGGGATAGTATGGATTGTGGTTACCAAAAAGAAGTGGAATTAGAGGATTCCTGTATCGTCCCGCCTTGCGTGGTACTGGCTCCAAACATTTTCACCCCAAATGGCGATGGCATCAACGATGTGTTTGGTTTGAGCTCGGACTGTGAGTTTGAAGAAGCACAATGGGTGGTATACAACCGTTGGGGTGAGCTGGTGTTCGAGTCGCGTAGCTGGCGAGACGGCTGGGATGGTTGTTATAAAGGAAAATTATGCGAAAGTGGGGGCTATGTCTATTATTTTAGGGGTCGTGCCGAAAATCGAACACTTATTTCTCAGGGCTTGATTTCGTTGGTGCGTTGAGAAAATGGAGTATACTGGGCGTTTAACAGCCGGTAGCGTAGGCTGTAAAAGGCTTTTGAAACTATTTTATTTGGGGAACTGGTCTTAAAGTGTCTTCAAATAGGCCTGATTCTTTTTTTCGGCTTTTGCAATCATAAGCCTCTCAATCCAAAAACCCATCAAATTGTCAGGGGTCGTAATGAATTTAGAAAATCTGGAAGAAGTAATGAATTGTTAAAATGTGAGGCAAGGTTGATTTTTTCATTTTCTTTGCGCATTGATGGCCTTACTGCAAATAGCATAGCTTTTATGATTTTGACAATAGTGGTTGCAAGCGGACTTGCACTGATAGTGGTTAGACAAGTCTTACATTTACCGGTATTTGGGGCACTTCCAAAAGGCCAACACAAGCAAAAAGTGCAATCTTCTCCTCATTTTTCCAAAGGCCAATTCCAAAACCTCATGCCTACGCCAGCTTTTACCGAAGGCTACAACATGGCCAAGGTGATGCGTGAGTGGTTGTTTGATCGCGAGCCTAAACGAAATCCTACCCAGACTTTGCCCTATGTAAAAACCGATTTGCATGCCCTCAAAAGGGAGGAGGAGGTGCTGGTATGGTTTGGACATTCGTCCTACTACTTCCAACTCAATGGCCTGCGTTTTTTGGTTGATCCAGTGCTCAGCGGCAGCGCTTCGCCCTTTGCCAAAGGCATTCCGGCTTTTGAGGGAAGTGATATTTACAAGGCAGCCGACATCCCCAACATCGATGTGCTGCTCGTAACGCACGACCACTACGACCACCTCGACTACCCCACCATCCGAGCCCTCCTGCCCAAAATCAACCGCGTGGTTTGCGGCCTCGGCGTAGGCGCACACCTGCAACGTTGGGGCGTTTCAGCCGAGCAGCTGCACGAACTCGACTGGCACGAAAGCTTAAAAATTAACAACGATATCATGCTCTCGGCCATTCCCACCCGCCACTTCTCGGGCCGCAGCCTCAAACGCAACAGCACCCTCTGGCTGGGCTTTGTGGTTGAAACACCTGGCTATAAATTGCTGGTGGGGGGCGACAGTGGCTATGGCGAGCACTTCAAACAAATCGGCGCCCAGCACGGTCCGTTCGATCTGGTGTTGCTCGAAAACGGCCAGTACGACCGCAAATGGAAATACATCCACATGCAACCCGAAGAAGTACTACAGGCCGCCCAAGACCTCCGCGCCAAACGCCTGCTACCCGTACATTCCGCCAAGTTCGCCTTGGCCAACCACCCTTGGGACGAGCCGCTGCGCCGCATCTACACTGCTGCGCAACAACATCCAGAAGTGCTATTAGCTACGCCCAAAATAGGGGAAATATTACAGCTTCAGCAACCCGCTCAAGCCTACGAAGCCTGGTGGCAATAGTGAGCCATTCCAATTAGTAATTTTCTGCTACCAACGCATCCCAAAACTCCACCGCGCGGCGGGTATGCGGAATCACAATGGTGCCGCCCACCAAATTGGCGATGCCCATTACTTCCATGAGCTCGGCTTCGGTCACCCCCAAGGCATGGCATTCCTGCACATGGTAGCGAATGCAGTCGTCGCAGCGCAGCACCATGCTGGCCACCAAGCCCAGTAACTCTTTGGTTTTGGCATCCAAAGCGCCGTCCTGGTAAGCAGTAGTGTCGGCATTGTATATTTTTTGGATGGTTTTGTTTTTGCCAGCCAAAATGCGCTCGTTCATCTTGGCGCGGTAGTCGTTAAATTCGGTTACTATCGACATATCATTCGGTTTTAATGGGAGGAAGCAATGCGCGCCCAAAACAAGCGCCTCAAAACAACCTTAGCACCGTAAAGATGTTTGTTCTTGCGCGGAATTCAGTCGCAGCACCCTGGTAAACTCAAAAAATTACATAAGATCCAAAATCGAAATCGCCACTCCAAAATCTCCGTGTCCTCCGTGAACTCTGTGTTTTTTAACAAAAAAAGCCCGGTTCCCCGAGCTCTTTTGTCCTTATTAACGGCTTCTTAAATCCAGCGCACCAAGTTAAAATCATGGCGGTACGGCAGCAGTTTATTGCTCGGCGTAATCCTAAAGCCGTAATCAAATACGCCGCTGCGATTCATTGGCAGGTTGAGTTCGTACATCACGCGACTGCCAGCAACTTTCGCGGGCTTCACTTCCTCGCGGTGCACAATCACATGCTTTTCGTCTTCACCTACTTTTTCTGCTACAATTACCTCCAACGAAACATCGTCTTTGCTGAGACTGTTAAGTTCTAAGGTGATTTTGCCGTGGAAATTTTGTCCCAACTGCAAGGCATTGTTAAAGGTATCGAAGGTATCGATGGCCAGCACTTGTATGTTGTCCCAGTTGAAGTACACCTTGGCTTTCCAATCGGCAAGCTTCTTGGCGTTTTCATGGCCCTTGCCGCTGATGAGGTTGCTGCGCGTTTGGAGCTTGTTGTAAAACTTGCTGTAGTACTCATCCAGCATACGCTTCATGGTAAAGTGCGGCGCAATGCCGGCAATGGTGTGCTTCATGCGACTGATCCAAGCCTGCGGCATGCCCGCTTCGTCGCGCACAAAATAATCGGGAATTACTTGTCCCTCAATGATGTTATACAAGGTTTCGGCATCGAGCTCGTCCTGGAAGTCCTTATTGCTGTAAGTTTCTTCTTCTGGCAAGGCCCAGCCGCCTTCGGGAATGTAGCCCTCTGCCCACCAGCCGTCTAATACACTGAGGTTAAGCACCCCGTTCATGGTGGCTTTCATGCCGGAGGTGCCGGAGGCTTCGAGCGGACGCGTAGGCGTGTTCAGCCATACATCCACGCCATGCACCAACCTGCGCGCCAGCGCCATGTCGTAGTTTTCAAGGAAGAAAATCTTGCCAGCAAACTCTGGCATTTGCGATACCTCGATGATGCGCTTGATGAGCGCTTGTCCGCCCTGGTCGGCCGGGTGCGCCTTGCCCGCAAATAAAAACTGCACCGGCCGCGCCTCGTTGTTTACGATTTTGCTCAAACGGTTGAGGTTCGAAAACAACAAATGCGCCCGCTTATAGGTGGCAAAACGCCGTGCAAAGCCAATGATGAGGGCGTTTTCGTTGAGGCTGTTAACTACGTTGATGATTTTGCCCGGACTCTCCTGACGCAACTGCAAATCGCGCTGCATTTTTTTGCTCACCGAGTCAATCAAACGGCGCTTGAGCTGCAAACGGGTCTCCCACAAATCTGCGGCAGGCACTTTGTGTATTTTTTCCCAATGCTTCGGATTGCTTTGGTCGTGGTGGAAAGTCTTCCCAAAA
This sequence comes from Sphingobacteriaceae bacterium, assembly GCA_030682795.1. Classification (GTDB taxonomy): domain Bacteria; phylum Bacteroidota; class Bacteroidia; order UBA7662; family UBA7662; genus PNNG01. Next base: position 62,953 of record JAUXNJ010000001.1, on the reverse strand, counting down.
TGCTTTTCATACAATTTTTGGAAGGCAATGCTGGTCCAAGTGTAATAATGCACCCCATTGGTCACATAATCCACATGCAGCTCGTCCTCCTCAAAACCCGGCCAAAGCGGCTGCAGCATCTCGCGCGACACCCGTCCGTGAATGCGACTTACGCCATTGATCTCCTGACTCAGGCGGGCCGCCAAATGACTCATGCTAAACAGCTCTTCGTGTGCATATTCGTTGATGCGCCCCAGGGCCATAAATTTGTCCCAACTGATCTGAAAAATCTCCGAATAATTGTAGAGATAGGTCTTGAGCAGCTCTTCGTTGAAGGCATCGTGGCCAGCCGGCACCGGCGTATGGGTGGTAAAGAGGGAAGAAGATTTAACCACTTCCACAGCTTGGTGGAACGATAAACCACTCTCTTGCACGAGCTTTTTCACGCGCTCCAAGCCCGTGAAGGCAGCATGGCCCTCGTTCATATGGCAAATTTCGGGCTTCACACCCAGGGCGTCGAGGGCTTTTACGCCGCCAATGCCAAGCAAAAGTTCCTGCTTGAGGCGGTTTTCCCAATCACCACCATACAATTGGTGCGAAATGCTGCGGTCGCCTTCTTGGTTTTCTTCCAAATCGGTATCGAGCAAGTACAAAGGCACCCTGCCCACATCAATCTTCCAAACCTTGGCATACAAGGTGCGACCGGGGAGTGGAATGTTGATTTTGATCCAGTTGCCATCGGCATCTTTCACCGGCAAAACGGGCAAATAGCTAAACTTCTGCGGCTTGTAATTGGCCACTTGCTCGCCATAGGGCGAAAGGGTTTGCTTGAAGTAGCCGTAGCGGTACAACAAACCCACAGCTACGAGGTCTGAATTGCAGTCTGAGGCTTCTTTAAGATAGTCGCCAGCCAATACGCCCAATCCACCCGAATACAACTTAATCACCGAATGCAAGCCATATTCCATGCAGAAATAGGCCACTTTGGGTGATTTCGCCGTCTTGGGGGCAGTCATATAAGCGTTAAATTCGTCGAGCACCGCCTTCATTTCGGCCATGAAGGTTTTATTAGCGATAAGCTGCTGGTATTGCTCAAAACTCAGGCTTTCGAGCAGTGATACGGGATTATGTTGTGAACGCTCCCAAAGCACCGGATCGATAGAGTCGAATAACTCAATGGCACGGTAATTCCATGACCACCAGAGGTTTTGAGCGAGGGTGCGAAGGGGTTCGAGTTGCTTAGGTACTTCAGAACGTACTAAAACGCGCTTCCAAACCGGATCGTTATTTTTGGTTTGCATATTGGATTAGAAAAGGATGCAGTAAAAGTAATAAATTATATGGATAGAAAAATCCACATTTTTGCTGTGTTTTTACGGAATCAGCAGCCAATTAGGGGGTTAAGGTTTGATGGAGGCGGTAACACTGCCGCTGCTGTTGATGAAAAGCAGGATGTAACGCTCGCTCAATTGCACTTCGCCGGGCTCTAAACGGTCGATGCGACCCGAAAGCTGCAAAAAATCGCCGAGCTGTTGCGCTTTCAGACTGCTTTCGGCCATTTTACGCACTTCCGCCAATTCATTTTTTACGGGATACCGCAGTTGCGCCTCCACTTGCTTGCGGAAATTGCTTTTGAACAGCCATTCGGCCGATTGCAGCAAAATGTCGCGCGATTTGATGTCGAAATCAAAGTCTTTGATGCGTATTTCCATGCTCTTGGCGTCGTAATAGGGCGTGCCTTTGAAATAGTAGGTGCCGTCTATTTTTTTCTTGCCAATCAACCCGGCTTTGGCCTTGCCCTTGAGTTTTACTTTGGCCACCAAGGTATTGCCTTGGCCATACAATAAAATGTCTTCGATGCGGATGTTATGTTTGCCGTTTTCGAAGCTAAAATCCTGGTTCGACAAATTTTCATTCGCCAGGCGCGTAGCCGTGCCATAATCGATACCCGCCACCAAACTTAATTGTACATTTTCTTTTAAGGGTTGGTTGATGCGCAAATTGGGCATGGGCTTGGCAGGGCGTTTGGCACCTGCCACATCACCAGTGGTACTGAGCAATACCGTAGTGCGAATGCCGGCCGTAGTACGCAGTGCCGTGGCATCGGGTACCAAGGGCGCTAGGTAAATCGAGTCGGGCGATAGGTACAGCATGGCGGGCACTGGACCAGGAATGGCGATGGGCTCAAAAAGCTGCTTCCAATACCCAGCTACTTGTTTTTTAAACTGCAGCTGCTTTTTGGCTTCGGCATCTAAAGTGGCTGAAATGCGGCTGAGCTGCTGCTCCACCACCTTTTCTACCAAGCTGCCAATGGGGATTTTGAGGATGCCCACTTCCAAATAAGGCCGCTCGGTCCATTTAAACGAAACCTGCGACTGGGTTTGCACCCCCCAATCTTCCAGCACTTGCACCTTGCTGCTGAGGGTTACTTCAATGTTGAATTGCGCGTCTTGCTGCAGCTGCGGGGCGCTGGCATTGCTGAAAATCCCGCCTAAAGTCGATTTTACCCGGCCTTTCACGTAGATGTTGAGCGGTACTTTCACTTGCAGATAGTCACCTTTGGCGCCCACCCGCATGGGAGCGGTGCGTTTTACCACCAACATCAGGTTGTCGCCTCCATTATCGTCGTAATCGCGGTCTTCATACAACAACTCCCCAATTTCACGGTTGAGGATGCTGGCCAAATCGCTGTAAGGCAAGCTGATGGGGATGTTGACGGTGCTCATGGGCAAAGCCACTTCCGCAGTTTTGTTGGAAAGCTCTGGTGCAGGGGCATCTTCTACCTTGCGACTGCAAGCGATGCTCAGGAGGGCAAGCAGTAAAAGCCAATGGAGCGCTTTCATGAATGTCTGGTTTTCATGCCTGCTGAGAAACAATGCCGGCAACGGGGCTCATAGCTGTCTTTTTCGCCCAGCAACACCTTGCTGTCGCTGGCGGAAGTGCGGTAGCTGTGACTGGCCAAATCGCCGCATTGCATGCAAATGGCGTGTACCTTGGTTACATATTCGGCTACTGCCAGGAGCTGGGGAATGGGACCAAAAGGTTTGCCGAGGTAGTCCATGTCTAATCCCGCAACAATCACCCGACTGCCGCGGGCAGCTAGTTGCTGGACCACACTCACCAATTCTTCATCAAAAAACTGGGCTTCGTCGATGCCAATTACCTCCACTTGAGAAGCATACAGCAAAATGTTGGAGGCATGTTCCACCGGGGTAGAAGGAATGCTGTTGGCGTTGTGCGACACAATGGCCGTTTCGTCGTAGCGGGTGTCGAGCAGCGGCTTAAAAATCTCCGTTTTTTGATTGGCAAACTGGGCGCGCCGCAATCTGCGGATGAGTTCCTCCGTTTTACCGGAGAACATGGAGCCGCAAATGACTTCTATCCAGCCTTTTTGATGCCCGTGGATGCGTGGTTCGGTGAACATGTTTTTTGATTCGTAGAGAAGACCGTACCTTAGTAGCGGGAAACAAAAATAGTATTTTCAATTGCCAAAACAGCGCCTCATGCACGACAGCCATAAAATCCGCACCCTATTAGCTTGTATCGACGATTTAACCAAAGCCGTTCACGAAATGTCGGCCGAATCGAGCATTCACCAGGCCGATCAAGACCTGCTTTTGTACCGCAGTCGCCTCTTTTACGAAGCGGTTTTGTGCATGCCTACGGCAGAAGCTGTTGCCCCAACTGCGCCAGCACCAGCGATGCAGGAAAATGTGGAAGAAGTTGCAGTTGCTACTCCAAGTCTGAGCAGCGCCATTTCTGAGGCCATCGAACAAAGTATAGAAGCCGCGGTAGAGCAAGCCATCACTCAGAACGAAGAAGTAGAGGTAGATTTGACTTTTGAAGCTGCCGCACCAGTTGTGGAGGAATTACCAGCTGTTGAGGAAGCGGAAGTCTTTTCACAAACCGCAGCAGCGAAGGATGAAGCAGCGATTGAAGCAGAGGAGGTGGTGGAAACAGCAGCACCAGCAGAAGTAGCCGCTGAAAGTGCCGCTGCGCCAACGCAAGAAGTAGCTGTTGAAAAAACGCAATCCGAACCAGCCGTTCCCGCCGAACCAGCCCCAGCCGCCAAGCCAGCTGCCAAAAGTGTGGCCTTTTCGCTTACGGGCATCATCGAGCGCTCTGGCGACAGCCACCTCGTTATGGCACACCTCAAGCTCAAGCCCATCGACGACCTCAAGTCGGGCATCGGTCTCAACGAAAAGTTCTTGTTTATCCGCGAGCTCTTTGGCAACGACCACCTGGCTTATGCCGACGCCATCGAAAAACTGAATGCCGCCCCAAGTCTCAACGCCGCCGAACAAATATTGGCATCAGAGGTATTGCCGCAGCAGCAATGGGACCTCGAAACCGAAGCCGCCCTGTCGTTTTTACATTTGATTTTCAGAAGGTTCGCGCAATCTTAAGCTTGCTCAGCCTGCAATTGCAGCTCGCTTTGTCCTGTTAAAAACCGAATAGCCGCCTCGTTAAACCGCTGGGCTTGCTCAATGGTTACTACATGACCACACTGTTCAACCACTTCCAAAGTAGCGGCCTTGGTACGCGCCACCATATCAGCTACAGTGGGCAAAAACATATGGTCTTGCCGGCCCATCACATACAAAGTAGGAATGTCGGGTAATACGGCTTCAAATCGGCGCAAAAGGGGAGTAAGCTGGCCGGTGAGCTTGTACCAGCGCAAAAACTCTTTACGCGCCAGTTTTTGGGCTTCCCTGATAAAAAAGTTCCGCGACTCGGCATGATTGGCACGCGGCATGATCACAAAAGCAAACAGTTTGTAGAGCCACATAAAGGGCAAAACATTCTTAAACATCCGGCCCAGTCCTACAAAAAACTTGCCTCTGAAATCGAGTTTGGCAATGGCACCAGCCATCACCATGCTGCTCACCCGCTGTGGCTGCATTTCGGCGAGCTGGCGAATGACAATCGTACCCAGCGAAACGCCCACAAAATGCGCTTTGGCAATTTGAAGGTGGTCGAGCACTTCCAGCACATCGCTGGCTATGGCTTCAAAAGAGTACTGTTGGGCATTTTCACTAACGCCTGGCGACCGCCCATGTCCGCGCAAATCAACCAGCAGCAAGTTAAAATGAGCACTAAAAGCACGTACCTGCTTGTACCAAATCGAGGAATTACCGCCAGCGCCGTGAATAAACACGACCCAAGGGGCCAATTGGCTATGTGCGTGGGTTTTATAATGCAGCATGATGTAAGAACCTGTGAAGCGGGATAAAAGTTTAAAGGAGCTTATGGTTGCCTGTCGTAAAGCAGTATTTGCGGGTTTTTCATATTCGAACGCCGCACGGCAATGAGGTGTAACGGGGCATCCGTCGCGTTCACCAAAGCAAATCCCTCCTTCGAAGGAATCAGTTCAAATTTGCTTTCATCAAAAGGCTCTCCGGTCTCCAATGGCCCGTAATAATATTTCACATTGGTGGCGCCGTTGCTCAGTCGGATTTCAAATTTTCCAGCTTTTTGCTGCACCACAATGCTGGGCTGCTTCACCTCTTTGCCGTTGAGTTGGTACTCTACCAGGCCTGGCAAACTCAGCCCAGCTTTCCAGTTCAGCACGGCCATCAATTCACCCGTATTGTAATATTTTTTTTCGATGCCTTCCTTTTGGTTACCAACAAACTGTGCCTCCTGATAAAGGATGCCGTCTTGGTAATACCACTTGCTCCAGCCGTTTTTTACATCTTCTTTATAAGCTATTTCAGCCGCTAATTGGCCATTTTCATAATATTCCCGGGCCACACCATGCCGCTTTCCTTCTTTAACCGGCACTTCATTACGAAGCTTGCCATTGTCGTAAAAGTTTTTAGATACGCCTTCCAGAATTTTGCCAGACGCATCTTGCACCAGCTCAGGTTCTTGGGGAGCGTTTTCACAGCCGGAAAGACCTAGTAAAACAGCTAAAAACAAGGGGAAGAAAGACATTTTCATCTGAATTCTTTGTTGCAAGATAACCAATAAATGGCCTTTTCCCAAACGGCTGCCTACTGCCAGCGGGCTAAATTTTCGCAGCTTTGGTATTCCTCATCAATGTTGATGTAGGTCTTTACCTTTGTTTTCATGAACCAGGTTTGCACCGTTTCTATGCGCTTCATGCTCAGAGCTGCATTTTGAATGCGGGCATAATCGTTTTCGAGATTTGCTTGGTGCGGACTCGTGCGGCTTTTCAGATAAAACACCCGAAACCCCCTGCTTCCATCGGCAGCGGCATAGGGTTGGGGATCGCTCAGTTCTCCAGGCTTCAATTTATCAATTGCAAAATATACATCCGGCGTTAATTGATCGATGGTAAAGCTGTTGCTACCTGTATTGTCGTTCATCAACATACCGCCATTTTGCTTGCTCTCATCGTCTTCAGAATGTTTGCGCACAGCGGCAGTAAAATCGATTGTTCCAGAAGCGATTTCTTTGCGAATCGAATCAAGCCGCACCCTTGCTCGCTCCAGCTCACGGTTGCCCACAGGGGGCTTGATGAGGATGTGACGGCAATGCACCCGGTCGCCACGCCGCTCTACCAATTGCAAAATGTGATAGCCAAATTTGGTGCGAATTACTTGCGATACTTCCCCTGGTTTGAGTTTGAATGCCACCGCTTCAAATTCTGGCACCATTTCACCACGCCCAAAAAAGCCTAACGAACCACCCTCCTTCGCTGAACCAGGGTCTTCTGAATACAGCAAGGCAAGGGTTGTAAAATTCTCTCCTTTTAAAATCCGGTTGCGGATATCGTTGAGTTTTTCAATGGTGAATTCTTTTTGTACTGGACCTACCTCAGGAAAGAGCACAATTTGCCCGATTTCAATTTCTGCATCAAAATAGGGGATGCTATCGGCTGGGATTTTGGCAAAATAGGCTTGTACCTCACGCGGTGAAATGGTCACATTTGCTGTGATTTTTTCCTGCATTTTTTGCGCCAAGAGCATCTCTTTGATCTGCGGCCTGAATTCGTCTTTGATTTCTAAAATGGATTTGCCGTAAAACTCTTCTAGCTTTTCCCGACTGCCAATCATCGAAATAAAATAACGCATGCGGCGCTCTATTTGTCCATCAATTTCCTCATCGCCCACCGTCAATGAGTCGAGCTCGGCTTGCCGCAACATCAACTTATTGGTTAGCAACTGATCAATGATAATGCACTTCATATCGGGATCCGCATCATTACCTTGTGCCAGCCAATTAGCATATTCCGATTCAACGTCTGATTTGAGAATGATTTTGTCGCCCACCACGGCAACCAAGCCATCCACCATGTTCGATTTCGTAGGTTGGGCCTTTGCAAAAAAACCTGTTAGGCAGAGCAGGCTAAAGAGTATAATTTTCTGTAAACGCATAAGTTGGTGCCAACCCCTATCGGGTCAACGCATAAATTTCAATCTTTTTTTCTTCCTGAGCCTTGCGATAACGCTCTTCGTAATAACGCTCAATAAACTCTTGTCGTCTTTGTAACAAAATCAAACTCCGAATATTATATAATTCGAAACTCAAGGGCGATTGGTCGCCTATGCCACGATACTCCTTACAAACTAAATAATAACGATAAAGCGAATCTTCAACGCTTTGCACTTGATCATAATTTTTGAAATTGAAACCTTGTATCAAGTCCGATTCTACGCCGCGCATCACTTCATCTACATATACCCAATTGGTATCCGGGAGCTGAAAACTGAAGGCATATTGAAAGCAATAATCAGCCAATGCTTCTATGTCTTTATTTCTTTTAGCGAGCATCAAGCGCTTTAATTGCTCTTGCTTGGGGGCTTTAAGTTCTACTTTTACAAAACGCCCTTTCATCAAGGCTCGTCTTAGCTCGAATTGTTCCTTATTGGCGTTGTAATAGGTTTTAATTACTTCTTTGTCAATGGTAGTATCCATTTTTGGAGCCAAAACTTCCGTTTCAAAACGGTAGCGAAGCAGGGATAAACGGTAGTCTTCCAGTTTTTCTCTAAAGTCTTTTTGCTCCGGCCGCAATTGCTCCTCTGCTTCGAGGATAATTAAATGCTGCCGTATCCAAGTATCAATGTAGGCATTGGTACGCTCTAGGCTATCTTCTGCCGAACTGCCTTCAGGCACCAAGCCTTGTAAATTGGCATGGTAAAGGTACATTTTGCCAACCCGTGCAACAGCATCTGCTTGCGGACCGCCCTTGTCGAAATACTGACAGCCCGCAAGCAGTAATACTGTGCTCAAGTAACAAAATACTTTCACTTTACTTTGGTAAGATGCTGTTAAAGGTATCGTTATTCACAACTACTTTGTAACGCTGTTCCAAATCTTGAATCCATACGCGCTCTAAATGCTGCTGGTAGTCAGAAGTAGCCAAGCCTCTGATTTCAGCCAATGGCTTTACAGAAGGCTCTAATAGGGCATTGATGCGTACAAAAATAAACTGGCCATTGTGCTCCTTGATTTCGCTGATGCCGATTTTTTTCTCGAAAAGCGCTACTACTGCATTGCTGCCAACCTCATACTTACCACTATTGATTTTGAGGCTGAGCGGGTTCTTTTTATTATAGGTAGCCAGCAGTTTTTCATTGGTGTTTTTCTTGCTTCCGGCGGCCTTGCGAACGCTCTTGGCTGTTTTCGCGTCAATCACTGTGAAAACATCTGCATCTACACGCTCCTTGTACATGTATTTGCTGCCATTTTGGGCGTGAAATGCCTGCAAGCCAGCAGTGTCGGTTACGGCCTTCGACCAAACCATCTGGTCGGTGAGGTCAAACAACAAAATGCCTTCGCGGTACTCTTTCATTAACGCTCGGAAGTCTTCGAATTTGGCTTCCAAACGACTGTCTTCATAGGCCAACAATTGCTCTTCTACCCAAGTTTGGTAAGTTTTATCTAGGAAAATGTTGAAGTCACCCGACATCAATAACGGTTGTTTGGCTTGGTACAATTTCACCAAATCGCTTTGCTTGAATTTTTTGTCGCCAAAGCTCATTACTACTTCATCCTTCACAAAATCAGCCGGTTTCCACTCGTTTTCACGATAGTCACTTTCTTTAATAAGTTTGAGCACCGCTTGACGGGCCTTGAGGTTTTCGGTGAATTTATACTCGGCCTTCAACTTGGCGAGCAAATTGGCTTTGTTAATGTTGGCGCGTGAGTCACGAGCAATCCGCGCTTCTAAATCGGCCTTGGCTTGCTCAAATAAAGGCACTTCACGTATCTCAATACGCTTGATGATGTGCCAGCCATAAGGGGTGAGGATAGGCTCCGAAAGATCCCCGTCGTTTTTCAAAGCAAAAGCAGCTTCTTCAAATTCTGCTACCATCCGGCCAGAGCTGAAATAGGGCAATAGACCTTTGTTGGTAGAGGAGCTAGGATCTTCGCTGTATTGCGCAACCAATTGCTCGAAATTTTCACCTGCCTTAATCTTTTTATGTAACTCCTGAATGCGCTTCTGGGTTTGTGCCTTGATTGAGTCGGTGTCGGTATTTTTGATGACCAACATGAGGTGCGCTACCCGAATTTCTCCTCGAGCAGGACGCTCGTCGGTGGCCTTGAGGATGTGATAGCCGTACTGGGTGCGGAAAACGGGCGAAACCTGACCGATTTTGGTCTTGTAGGCCATGTCCTCAAAAGGATAAATCATGCGGAACGCACTGAAAAAACCTAGGTCACCGGCATTGTCCTTGGCCGATGGGTCTTCGGATAGTTCGCGGGCAAGTTGACTAAAGCTCTCACCTTTGAGGATGCGCTCGCGGATTTGGGTGGCTTTTTTAAAAGCAGCTAAACTGTCGGCTGCCGGGGCGTTTTCTTCTACCCGAATCATGATGTGACTCGCACGGCGCTCCGTACGGGTGCGCTCGTAGGCTTCCATCAAAAGGGCCTGATTGCTTTCTTTGTCACGCAGATAAGGCTGCGCTAACTGCGTACGGTAATTGTCGAGCTCGCGCTTGAATTTGGCTGAGGTATCCAAGCCCAAGGCGTATGCCTCTTGTACCTTCAGCTTAAACTTCACGTAGAGGTCGAGGTACTCTTTTAAATCTGCAGCGGTGGCTTCTTTTTTACTGTAATTGTTTTTGTTGAAAACGGTCAAAAATTCATGCACGCTCACGGCATCGCCATTCACTGAAAAAAGTACACGCTCATCGTTTTGGGCCAATACCAAAGCAGGCGCACTGCAAAGGAACATCAGGGACAGGAAAAGTAATTTCTTCATATAGCAATTAGTTTTTTATGGGTGGATGTCTTCTAGCAATTATCAACGATAATTAAATCGTCTCATTTTGCGCAATTGTTTTCGAAGAATTGCAAAAATAAAGATTAATACATAGCTGCGCCTTAGGTTTGCAAAATGTGGCAGGCTGTACATCATTTTGTGGATTTATTTTACCCGCGACTGTGCCTCGGGTGCAGCCGCAATTTGTATGCGCATGAGCAGGATATCTGTTGGACTTGTCTCTACCGCCTGCCGCGTACCCGCTGGCACGATATGGCCGATAATCCCCTGGAACGGCTTTTTTGGGGGAGAATGGAGGTAAAGGCTGTGACTTCACTTTTGTATTTCACCAAGTCGGGCGTTACCCAACAGCTCCTGCATAAACTCAAATACAAGGGCATGCAGCAAGTGGGAATTAAGTTGGGAAATATTTTGGGACAAGAGCTGAAACGCAGCGAGCGGTTTGCAGGGCTCGACCTCGTTTTGCCAGTGCCGCTGCATCCTAAGAAGGAATATTTACGCGGATATAATCAGAGCATGCTCATTGCCAGTGGCTTGGGAGAAGCTTTGGAGGTGCCTGCGAACGGACAGCTCTTGGTGCGACCGCATTTCACCGAAACCCAAACCCGCAAGGGTCGCTATGAGCGCTGGGAAAATGTTTCCGAGGCTTTTGTTTGTCCGCGCCCCGACCTGCTCCAGCAAAAAAAGGTGCTATTGGTAGATGATGTACTTACCACGGGCGCTACATTAGAGGCCTGTGGGCAGGTGCTCCAAGCGGCGGGTGCACAGCTGTGGATGGCTACTTTGGCCTGCGCCTTGCGTTGATTTAGCGTTTAAACGGCCGTATAATCAGCCGCAGGGCACGGTCGTAGCTCAGGTAATTCCAAAACCAATCTACAAATACCACCATTTTGTTTCGGAAGCCCACAATCGACATCAAATGCACAAACATCCACACAAACCAAGCAAAAAAGCCTTGGAAACGTACTTTGCCGATGTCTACTACCGCACGATTGCGGCCTATGGTGGCCATGCTGCCTTTGTTGAAGTATTTGAAAGGCTTTAGGGGCTTGCCAGCCAGTTGTCGCTTGAGGTTTTGGGCCAATAAACTGGCTTGCTGAATGGCCACAGGGGCTACCATGGGATGGCCGTTGGGGTAGGCTTCGGTGGTCATCAGGGCCACATCGCCAACAGCATAAAAGCCGGGCAGCCCTTGCACCTCATTAAATTCGTTTACCAGCAAGCGCCCACCGCGCCCGATGTGACTGGCATCGATGCCAGCCGGGGTGGCGCCAATTACACCTGCCGACCAAATGAGGGTGGCTGCCGAGAGCTGTTTGCCACCGGCGAATTGTACGGTATGTCCGTCGTATTCGGCAACCGGACTGTTCAACCAAATATTGACGTCGAGCTCCTTCAAAAAATCGATGGTTTTGCTGGAGGCTTTATCGCTCATGCCAGCCAGCAGTCGTGGGCCTGCTTCGATGAGGTGAATTTGCATCCTGCGGATGTCCAGCTCGGGATAATCGTTGGGTAGCACGTGTTTTTTGAGCTCCCCGAGGGCGCCTGCGGTTTCTACACCTGTAGGGCCGCCGCCTACCACCACAAAGGTGGTGAGCGCATCTCGCAGCTTCATATCGGTGGTAAGCAGCGCCTCCTCGAAGTGCTGCAGAATCATGCTGCGAAGGTCAAGGGCCTGCGGTACCGTTTTCATGCGCATGGCAAATTGCGGTAATTGCTGCTGACCAAAAAAATTGGTCTTGCTGCCAGTAGCTAAAATCAACAGGTCGTACTTCAACGAGCCGATGTTGGTTTGAATAACTTTTTCGGCAGTTTCAATTTGTGTGACCTCCGCCATGCGGAGAATGATTTGCGGACGTCTCTTAATGAACTTCCGCAAGGGATGGGCAATGGAACCGGGCTCCAAACCACCCGTGGCTACCTGATAAAGCAGGGGCTGGAAGGTGTGGTAGTTGTGTCGGTCAATCAACACAATCTGGAAATCAGCGGAGGATAATTTTTTGGCCAAAATTAATCCAGCAAAACCCGCGCCTATCACTACCACACGGGGTTTATTGGTGTCAGGGATGTTGATTTCCATGCTTTTACATTTTAGCAAAGGTCGGCACTTCTGACCATTTAGCCCAGTAAAAACGGCAAAATCGGCCCATCTTAGGTTTTGACTTTGAATGCCGCTGTGCTTGTCTTATTTTTACCATGGCACTATGTTTGCCATTAGCTCAGAAAACCTTTATGAAGAAGCTGTTTTTTCTACTTGTTTTTGTTTTTACTTCCACTGGCTTGGCCAGTTTAGAAGCACAGCAATATGCGGTGCGCAGTATTCAGAATAAGGCTTTTAAAGAAGGCGAAGTGCTCACCTTTAAACTCCATTACGGTTTTATCAACGCTGGTATAGGCGAGTTGCGGGTGATGGAGAAGCCTGTGAATGTGCGTGGTAAGGAGTGCCTGCACGTGGTGGCTACCGGGCGCACGATCAGTTCTTTTGACTGGTTTTATAAAGTCCGAGATCGTTACGAGACCTACATCGATAAGCAAGCAATGGTGCCCATGAAATTTGTGAGGGATGTGTATGAGGGTGGTTATGTGTTCAAAGACAATTATTTTTTTGATCAGCAAGCCAATAAGGTAAATGCCAATGGGGAATTTTTTGAGGTTCCGAATTACGTACAAGACATAGTGTCGAGCTTTTACTATGCCCGCACCGTCGATTTTCGCAATGCCCGCAAGGGCGACACTTTTGAAGTGCCCATGTTTATGGATAAAGAAACCCATAATTTTAAATTTCGCTTCATGGGTCGTTCGACCTTACAACTCGACAAGGGTAAGTTTAATGTCATGATTTTTATGCCCGTGGTAATGAAGGGGCGTGTTTTCAAAAACGAAGAAGATCTTACTGTATACGTTTCGGACGATGACAATAAAATTCCACTTCAAATCAAAGCCAATATCCTCATCGGAGCTGTAAAAATGACCCTCACCGACTATTCGGGCCTTCGAAACCCGATGAGCTCGAAAATTCAGTAAGTTTTAATGGGCAGAAAGAAATAACAGCGCTTCGCAGAGGGATTCTAATTTGACTATTAAGTATCTTGCCAAAAAAAGACCATTTATGAAAAATGCCTTGAGGATAACGATGGTGGTGGTCATGTGCACACTGCTGTCGGCTTGCTTTCCCGACCGCAAAGAAATTAGGGACAATACTTGGATTGCCGTTTCACTCAAAGCGAGTGATAACGACAGCACCTGGAATCCTGGAGCGGCATATGAACTTACTTTTCCCGAGAAACGCGGCTTTTCTATCCAATTAGATGTGAATACATGCGGAGGAAAGGTGGTCTTTAATCCAAATAACATTATTTTTTTTAATGACATTTTCTGCACGGAGGCTTGTTGTGACAGTCCTTTTGCGACAGAATTACTGCGCCTTTTGGCCAAAGTGAATCGTTATCAGTTTAATGAAAACCAAATGGTTCTCACTGGTAATAATGGCATTACTATTAGTTTCGTGCGGAAATAGATAAGCAAAGCTCGGGAACTTTTTAAGTGAATTAAGCCTTACTTTTGTGTTTTCCAAGGCAGTGTTGACTGCATCTTAACATCTTAGTCTAATAAAATATGGCATATCCCGAATTTATGGTTGCGCCCATGCGCAAAGACCTTACAGAAGTAGGGTTCAACGAATTAAAAACAGCAGAAGAGGTTGAGCAATTGCTCAGCAATAAGTCAGGCACCACCTTAGTCGTGGTGAATTCCGTTTGCGGTTGTGCAGCGGCCAACGCACGTCCGGCTGTGAAAAAGGCCATTCAGAACGCCAAGAAACCTGCGGTTTTGAGCACTGTATTCGCAGGCATGGAAACCGATGCGGTGAACAAAGCACGTGCGTACATGCTGCCTTATCCTCCTTCTTCACCTGCAATCGCTTTGTTTAAAGATGGGCAGTTGGTACACATGCTCGAGCGCCATCACATCGAGGGCCGCTCTGCTGATATGATTGCTGCGAATTTGGTGGAAGCCTTTGACCAGCACTGCTAGGTCACAAGCATCATTCCATTTGTGAAAAGCTCTGCCTGAGTAATCTGGCAGGGCTTTTATCATTTAGTTAGACCTTACATCCAAGGCCTTGAGCCGCTCCTTTGCGGCAGCGTAGCCTATTTCATACATTTCGGCCCCTTTGTCGAGGGAGAACAGGTGGAATTTTTCCATTTCCGAAGGCTCTATGTACAAATCGAGCATCGGGATACTTTGTGACACATTGTTGTGAATGGCAATGTTAAGCACGCGTTCAATGCTCTGCATCCATCCATCTACGTGGGTCACAGGACCAACGGGATTTACATTTACGCCAATGAGCTGTTCGCATAGCCCCGACAAAGCCGCTGCTGGCAAGTTTTCAGTCAATCCACCATCTACATAAGTGTGGTCGTTGAGGCGAATGGGCTCAAAAAGTAAAGGGATAGCACAAGAAGCCAGAATAGGCAATAGCAATTCGCCTTCTTTGAAATACACCGACTGTGCCGTTCCTAAATCAGTAGCTGTTACCCACAAAGGCAGGGTGAGCTCTTCAAAACGCTTGGCAGCGAGGTGTCTTTTGAGCGCATTTTTGAGTCCAGAAGAGCTCAATAAGCCGCCAGCACTCCATTTAAACTTCACCAAACTAAAATTCTTCTCTTTGTCGAAAATTTGTTTGATTTCGGCGGGATGCTTGCCATCGGCCAACAAAGCACCTATGATTGCCCCCACGCTCGTTCCAGCGATGGCATCGAAAGTGTAGCCGGCCTCGTAGAGTGCAGTAAGCACACCCAAATGGCCGTAGCCTTTGGCTGCACCGCCCGACAATACGAGGCCGGTTTTAAACTGTTTTGTGTTGCTCATTAAGCTTCAGCTTCCTCCACCGGAGCAGCTGCGAGTTTTACTTTGAGGTGATCTTTGATTTTCATTTCGATTTCCTCGGCCAAATCAGGATTGTCTTTGAGCAATTGTTTTACTGCATCACGGCCCTGACCTAATTTAGTTTCACCGTAGCTGTACCAAGAACCGCTCTTCTTAACGATGCCCAATTCACTGCCTAGGTCCACAATTTCACCATCTTTCGATACGCCTTCACCATACACAATGTCGAATTCACACTGACGGAAAGGTGGCGCTACTTTGTTTTTCACCACTTTAATACGCACGCGGTTACCCGTTACATCCAAACCATCTTTGATTTGACCAATGCGTCGGATGTCTAAGCGAATGGATGCGTAAAACTTGAGGGCATTACCACCGGTGGTTGTCTCCGGATTACCAAACATTACCCCGATTTTTTCGCGCAACTGGTTGATGAAAACGCACACACACCCGGTTTTATTGATGCTGCCAGTGAGCTTCCGCAAGGCCTGAGACATCAAGCGTGCTTGCAATCCCATCACCGAATCGCCCATTTCGCCTTCAATTTCAGCCTTGGGCACGAGGGCCGCTACTGAGTCGATTACGATGATGTCGATGGCACCTGAGCGAATCAAATTGTCGGCAATTTCGAGCGCCTGCTCTCCGTTGTCTGGCTGAGAAATCAGCAAATTGGCGGTATCAATGCCTAAGTTTTCGGCATAGGTCTTGTCAAATGCATGTTCCGCATCGATAAAGGCTGCCAGGCCGCCCTTTTTCTGCGCCTCTGCAATGGCATGCATGGCGATGGTGGTTTTACCAGATGATTCTGGTCCGTAGATCTCAATCACCCGGCCGCGTGGAAAACCGCCAATGCCCAGGGCAATGTCTAATCCCAGCGAGCCCGAAGGAATCACATCCACATTTACTACGCGCTGGTCACCCATTTTCATGACCACGCCTTTGCCATACGACTTCTCGAGCTTGTCGAGCGTAAGCTGCAGGGCCTTTTGTTTTTCGTTCACTGTACTGCTCATATCGTTTAAAATTTACTTCTAATTCAGGCTTCTAAATTACGCAGATAAACAGCCCCTTGGTAACCCGTTTTCCGCATTCTTTTGCACAAATTACGCATGTTGTTTTGCCATCTCTTGTCAAATTATAAATGAGCGCTACAACGCTGCACATGCAACCATCTAAGACTTTCTACGTTTCTCATACAACAAACGTCTCTAGCTTTTATCTTTGATGTAGTGAAAGTATTTTTATCCTTCCTTTTAAGTTGCTGCTGCCTGGTGTCAGTAGCTCAGGCGCAATCTCCCAAAAGCGACCGCAAGCCGGTGCAGCTGTCGGGCCTCACTGTGAGTGCCGACAGCATGGACATCATTCCGTTCACTACCATCTTGGTGAAAAACCGCTTCAAGGGTACCATCAGCGACAGCCGCGGCTTTTTCTCTTTTGTGGCTCTAGAAGGCGATACCGTGGTGTTTAGCGGCATCGGTTATAAAAGCTCTTCGATGGTGGTGGATAAAGACGTGGTGGCCGACGATATTTTTTCGGTGCTCATGCCCATGACCCGCGATACTTTAGAGTTGCCCATGGCCATCATTTACCCTTGGCCAAGTCGCGAAGCCTTTAAACAAGAATTTTTGGCTTTGGAGCTGAAAGATGATATCTACACCCGCGCGGCACGTAACCTCGAAAACGAGCTGCTCGCCCAATTGGCCAGTGCCATGACCATGGACGCCTCCGAAAACCAGCGCTTGTACATGCAAAAAACCATCGCCCAGACTTACTACGCTGGTGGACAACAGAATTTTCAGCAGTTGGGTGGCCCCAATGCCATTCCCATTCCATCGACCCTGCTGAACCCCCTGGCCTGGGCTGAATTTGTGAAGGCCATCAAGCGGGGCGACTTCAAGAAGAAAAACTAAAGCCTCATGTCTAAGTCCCTTTTGCATCGCAGCAAGGCTTTCCTCACTCGTTTTGCAAAAGCCTTAAAGTATGGATGGCGAAAAGCATCGAAGCCGGCGGTTTGGAACCGGGCACGCTATCGAAAGCTTTCTTTCGGACAAAAAGTCCTCAGCTGGCTTTATTCTGGTTTTTTGCTTTTGCTGATGGGAGGCATTGCCCTCGAAATAAATTTCCTGTGGTTGTTTGGTCCTATGCCAGGAATGAGCGAAGTGCGCCGGGCCGAAATGAGTCAGGCTTCTGAAATTTACTCCGCCGACGGCCAGTTACTGGGCAAGTATTACACCGAAAACCGGAGTCCAGTGCCCTACGACTCCATCCAACCCCTCCTCATTAAAACCCTTATAGCGGTAGAAGATGTGCGCTTTTACCAGCATATGGGCATCGATTTTAAGGCCATTGGCGCGGCTTTGCGAGATGCTACCCGTGGACAAGCACGTGGTGCCAGTACCATCACCCAGCAGTTGGCTAAAAACCTTTTCCAAACCCGAACCGATGGTATAGGCTTGTTGGGCAAGGTACCCGGTGTATCAGTCTTTCTGGCCAAAGCCAAAGAATGGATTACCGCTGTAAAGCTCGAGCTGTTTTTCAGCAAAGCAGAAATCCTGGCCCTTTACCTCAATACCGTGGATTTTGGCAGAAACAGCTTTGGAATTAAAAGTGCAGCCAAAACCTACTTCAACAAAACCCCCATTGCCCTGCAAGCCGAAGAATGCGCCGTTTTGGTAGGCATGCTCAAGGCGCCTACCTATTATAATCCTGTGGCCAATCCTAAAAACTCGTTGCGAAGGCGCAATGTGGTGCTACAATTGATGCAGGCGCAAGGACTCCTCACCGAAAAACAAGCCAATAAGCTCAGCCAGAAACCTATCAAGCTACAATACAAGGAGGAAGAGGTCACCGACGGACTGGCGCCCTATTTTAGGTCGGAATTGGCCAAGTGGCTGCGCGATTATCTCAAAGAAAATTACGGCGACAAATACAACATTTACACCAGCGGTTTGCGCATCGAAACCACCCTCGACACCCGACTGCAGGTGCATGGGGAGGCAGCAGTGGGCCAGAGCATGCGTCGCTTGCAACGCCGGTTTGACGAGCATTGGCAAGGACGTATTCCTTGGGAGCTACCCAATGGAAAGGAAGATTCGGCCTGGTTTAGGACTTTGGTAGAGCGCACTGATCGCTACAAAGCGGCTCAAAAGGCTGGGGTAGCGGCAGCCGACATTTGGCAGCAATTGGCCACACCGGTCGCCATGGAACTGTTCGATTGGCAGGGCAGTAAGCGGGTTGTAATGAGTCCGGTCGACTCGCTCCGGCACGACCTGCGCATGCTGCAGTGCGGTATGGTGGCAGTGGATCCTTACACTGGCCATATCAAAATGTGGGTAGGGGGCATTAATTTCAGGCATTATAAATACGATCACGTAAAACAGATGCGCCGGCAGCCGGGGTCCACTTTTAAGCCTTTTGTGTATGCCGCTGCCATTGAACAAGGTCGGGGGCCCTGCGATAAGCTCGTAGACAAGCCAGTTACGGTGGTGTATCAGGAAAAAGGTGAAGAAAAGCGCTGGTCGCCACGCAATGCCGATTGGCAATTTACATACAGTGAGTACACCTTGCGCCGGGGCATGGCCAAATCGGTAAACACCATAGCCGCTCAGCTGACCGAAATAGTAGGGCCCGAGGCGGTGGTAAACATTGCCAAACGACTGGGCATTGAGAGTCCATTAGAGGCCCTGCCTGCCATCGGATTAGGGGCAAGTGATGTTTCACTCCTCGAAATGGCTGGCGCCTATGCTGCTTTCATGAACAAAGGAGTGTGGATAGAACCACATTTTGTAACCCGGGTATTCGACCGCAAAGGCAAGCTGCTTTTTGAGTATGAGCCCGCGAAGAGACAGGCGGTTACCCCTGAAACCGCCTTTTTAATGACTTATATGCTCCGTGGCGGCACGGAAGAAGCCGGTGGCACTTCTCAGGCCTTGTTTGAGTTCGATATTTTTCGTGGCAATAATCAAATTGGTGGCAAAACCGGCACGTCGCAGTCCTATTCAGATGGCTGGTTTGTAGGGGTAACCAAAGATTTGGTAGTAGGCAGCTGGGTAGGTGCCGACCAGCGTAAGGTTCGATTCCGGACGTCTCAAACAGGCGAAGGCAGCAAAACGGCCTTGCCCGTAGCTGGCAAGTTCTTGGAGCTGGCATATAAAGATGTGCTCAAAATTGGGCCTTTCCCCGAGCCAACCATTAAAATTAGCAAAGCTTACAACTGCCGAACCATAGTTCAGCGGGTAGAAGTGGATAGCGTAGAAGTGCTAGAAGAAGAGGAACCAGTATTGTTGGATCCGATTCCTTAAGTTGAACCGCAGAGCAGCTAATTTTCCTAGTAAAAAGTGAATTTCACCAAGCGAT
This sequence comes from Sphingobacteriaceae bacterium, assembly GCA_030682795.1. Classification (GTDB taxonomy): domain Bacteria; phylum Bacteroidota; class Bacteroidia; order UBA7662; family UBA7662; genus PNNG01. Next base: position 43,533 of record JAUXNJ010000001.1, on the reverse strand, counting down.
AGGTGCCTTTTGAGGAATGTGCAAGCGCAACCGTTTGGGTACGGTTGATCGCATAAGCTGAATAGGGCAATACAATGCTGGCTTCTTCTTTGTCAAGGAAGAGCTCATCCGCTTCTAACTTTCCGTATTTATCTACATAAGCAATAAAGGCACTGCTGTTTTTGGTATCAGGCTTTACCATGCTTTGTTTTTTAACCGGATCGCTGATTTCGCGGTTGGCAGGGTGATCGTTGTACAAGAAAGCCACCTTTTCACGCACCATGCCGGTAATGAAAGAAATGCTCGCTCCTTCGTCGTTTTCGGGACTTTGGTTGAGGGCTAGACTCGACTGCCAATCTACCGAACCGCGGGCATTGAAATTCACAATCATCATACCCTGCACATAATGGGTGATTTTACTTTTGGCATCGGGCCAGGTTTCTGGTTTTTGTCCAGATGGAACCTCCTTGTTTACCCTGCGGATTTCGCCGATGAGGTACACATTACCATTAGAGCTCACCAGGATGGTTGGCTTCACATCCATTACCCCTTTGATGATTTTGCGGGGAATGTTAGTATCTACAAATTTGCGCATGGTGGCCTTGTGGATTTCAACAAATACTTTGTCGAGCGGCTCCACGGTTTTGCGCAGCACCTGGTGGGTGATGATGTCGGTAGTAGTAATGAAGCTACCGTTCAAGCCAGAGCGCTGTGAGGCACCGTAAAAGCCAGCAGCGTGCAGTTTATCATCGTTTTTAGCGAGATTAATCACCACTTCATGTACAAAGGTGCCTTCTCCTAAATTCACTGGGTATTCGCGTGTAGTGCCTTTTTCAACTTCATAATTGAGGATGGTCCAGTAATAAGGGAGTTCCACGCGAACGGGACGCTTGCTCATATTTACATTAGAGACTTTCGCCGTCAAAAACAAATTACTGCTGCCGTCGGCAATCACCATGCCGGGTTCGGTGGCTTTTTCGGTGAACGGACTCACCATAATTTTATCGGCTTTAATGGCGCGCTTTTTATCGAGGAGCTTGTAAATAAACTTGCTGGCTTCGCCCAAAGCCACCGCCTTGCTGCGGAAGTAGTAGAACAATTTGCCATCATCACTTTTGCCGATGAGCGGCGTTACCCCGCGCGGATCTACGCCTTCGGCGCCTTTGATTTCGTCGAGCACCATAAATTCACTATCGTAGGTGCCATTGGCATCGAGCGACCAAGCATAAATGGTTCGTACTTTTTCGGCTTCGGCGTAAAAAGAGGTAATCATGATAAGCTCATCTTCGATACTCATCACCTGCATCAACTCATGCTTTACCTTATTTTCGGCTGGAAGCTTCAGTTCATAGGTGGCTTCGAGATTTAGGGAAGGGTCGAAGGCATGAATTTCATAGCTATCGGCCTTTTTCATGTGCAACACCAGGGTATTCGACTTATTGGCAGCAAAAATATAGGTTTGCTTGCCGGTGATTTTTTCTTTGGTTGGAAGGCCTACTTGGGTACCTAAAGATTGGGCGCTCAAGAGGTTGAAACTGAAGACTAAAATCGCAGCTAAGAGCAGCTTTTTCATGGATAAGTATGTTTTGAAGTCGAAAAACCGAATTGTTCTGTGGCTAAATTAAGGAATTCAGGAAACTTTCAAGCCATTGGTGCAAAATCACCAGCGCCCGCTCGCGCCGCCACCGCCCGACATGCCGCCGCCGAAGCCACCAAAACCGCCGCCACCTCCGCCAAAGCCGCCACCGAAGCCTCCGCCACCACCCATTGGGAAGAAGAAAGGAGGTTGGTAACCAGCGCGGCCTTTGCCGCTGAAGCTTTGACCACCGCCATTTTTGGAGTTCACAATGATGATGAGGATGACCACGATGAGTATGATGATCAAGGAACCAGGTACCTGCTTTTCGCCTTTGCCTTTGGCATCAGCTGTGTAGGCGCCTTCGAGCACCTGAATCACCGATTTGCTGGCCGCGTATAAACCGCCAGCGTAGTCGCCCGAGCGGAAATTTGGCACCATGTCCCGCTCAATGATGCGCCGCGAAAGGGCATCGGTGAGGCGGTCTTCGAGGCCATAACCCACTTCCATGCGCACTGCCCGCTCTTCCATCGAAAGCAAGATGAGCAAGCCGTTGTTTTTGCTTTTTTGGCCTATGCCCCAAGCTTCGTACAGCTTGTTGGCGTAGTCGGCAATTTCGTATCCGCCCAAACTTTGCACGGTAACGATGGTGATTTGGGTAGAAGTGCTGTCGTTGTAGCTCACCAGCATGGTTTCGAGCTTGTTGAGCTCCATGCGGTTGAGCACCTGGGCAAAATCGTTTACCAAGCGCACCGGCTTCATGGGTTGGGGCAGGTCTTGGGCGCCAAGAGGCAGCACCAAGAGCAAAAGCAGACTGATTTTAACCAAAAGTGATCTCATCCGACAATTCATTTTGGTCGTCATCGCCCTGGTGCGGGAAAAATTCCCGGAGCTTTTCACCTACTTGCTCAAGTGCCTTGCTGATGCCGCCGGCATAGTCGCCTTGTTTAAAGTGCTGGGTCATGAGGGCGATTTCGGCTTCCCAAAAATCCTTGCCCACGGCGACATCTATGCCTTCATCCCCATAAATGGCCACCTGATGGTCTTTTACAGCAATGTACAGCAGTACGCCATTGCGGGCCACGGTATTGCGCATGCCGAGCTTGCCGAATAAAAAGGCCGCACGGGCTAAGGCATCCCCACGCGAATAATCTTCGAGGTGTACCCGCACTTCGCCAGAACTTGCAGCTTCGGCTTGTTGGATGGCTTGCAGTACGGTTTTTTGTCCTGCCGCGTCGAGTAACTTTTTAGCCGACTCGCTCAAAACTCAACTTTTGGGGCCTTGTCGCTGCCTTCGTCAGACTTAAAATAGCCCCTTTGCTCAAAGCTAAACATGCCAGCGATGAGGTTATTGGGGAATTTACGGATGTAAGTATTGTAGTCTTGCACCATTTCGTTAAACCTGCGGCGCTCCACGCTGATGCGGTTTTCGGTGCCTTCGAGCTGTGATTGCAGTTCGAGGAAGTTTTGGTTGGCTTTGAGGTCGGGGTATTTTTCAACCACCACCATCAAGCGCGACAAAGCACCGCTCAATTGGGCCTGGTTGGCTTGGAATTTTTCGATGGTGGAAGCGTCCAATTTGCTGGCATCCACATTCATGCTGGTGGCTTTGGCACGGGCTTCTACTACCTGGGTGAGGGTTTCTTGCTCAAAATCGGCATAGCCTTTTACGGTGCTCACGAGGTTGGGGATGAGGTCGGCCCGGCGCTGGTAAGCCGTTTCTACATTGGCCCACTGCGAGCTCACGGCTTCATCTTTACTCACCATGGAGTTGTAACCGCAGCTGCTGAGCAACACCGGAATGAGGGCAAATAAACTTAATCGAAGGGCAATTTTCATGTGTAGGGGTTTAATACGGCTAAAATACTGAAAAAATGGGATTAGTTGTGTTCACGGCCGCTGCTTTCAATTGTTAAAAAGCATGAACTCTTTTGAGGTTAGGCGGTTGTTTAAAAGAATGTAACACTGATAACAGATAAAAACGTCTGATTTCTATATTTTTGCAGCGTAATTACGAATACATGATTCAAACCGATATATGCATCATTGGTGCGGGACCCGTGGGATTGTTTGCTGTTTTTGAGGCGGGATTGCTTAAAATGCGTTGTCATTTGGTGGATGCACTGCCGCAGGTGGGCGGACAACTCTCGGAAATCTATCCCAAAAAACCGATTTACGATATTCCCGGTTACCCCAGCATTTTGGCGGGCGAATTGGTGGATAATTTGATGGCGCAAATCGAACCCTTCCATCCCACTTTTACCTTGGGCGAAAGGGTGGAGGAGTTGGAGCGCCAAGCCGACGAAAGTTTTGTGGTACGCACCAATATGGGCAGCGAAATTGCTTGTAAGGTGGTGGTGATTGCAGCTGGATTGGGCTGTTTTGAGCCCCGCAAGCCTGAAATTCCGAACATCGAAGCGTATGAAAACAAGGGTGTTTCTTATATGATTTTGGATCCCGAAAAATATCGGGGTAAAAAAGTGGTGTTGGCCGGCGGCGGTGATTCGGCCCTCGACTGGGCCATATTTTTAGCAGATGTAGTGGAGGAACTTACGCTGGTGCATCGCAACGAAACCTTTAGAGGAGCCGTTGATTCGGCCGAAAAGGTAGCGAAATTGGCCGAAACAGGTAAAATTCGCTTGCTATTGAGCTCACAATTGGGTCGTTTAGCAGGCGAAGGCCAGCTGCAGCAGGTAGAAGTAATCAACAAGCAAAAAGAAAGTCAGCTGCTCGAAGCCGACTACCTCATTCCCTTATTTGGTCTGAGCCCAAAGCTCGGTCCAATCGAAGGCTGGGGACTCAACCTCGACAAAAGCGCCATCGAGGTAAATGTGCACGACTACAGCACCAACGTACCCGGCATTTACGCCATTGGAGACATCAATACCTATCCTGGCAAGCTCAAGCTCATTTTATGTGGCTTCCACGAGGCAGCTTTGATGGCCCAAACGGCTTTTAAGCTGGTGTATCCCGACCAAAAACTCAGTTTTAAATATACCACCGTAAACGGTGTGAACGCATTTTGATGAGCGACATCCAGGTTTTCGTGGAAGAAGCCGATGGCAGCACCACCGAGCACAGCTTTCCCACCGACATGGGGCTAAATTTGATGGAAGCCCTCAAAGGCAGCGAATATCCCATTTTAGCCACTTGCGGCGGCATGGCCTTGTGCGGCACTTGCCACATTGCTTTGCTCGAAGGCACGGCCAATCCGCCCTCCGACGAGGAGCTCGACATGCTCGACACCCTCTTTAACAGCGGCGAAAACAGTCGCTTGAGCTGCCAAATTCGCCTGAGTGCCCTCAGCAACGGCGCGCGCCTACAAATTTTGGGAGAAGGCAACTGATGGGTCGGGTGGTCGCCATAGATTACGGCAGCAAGCGGGTAGGACTGGCCACCACCGATGCGCTGCGCATGTTTGCCACGGCCCTCGACACGGTGCATAGCAAAGACCTGATTGCCTATTTGAAAGCTTACCACGCCCGCGAGGTCATCGAAACCTTTGTGTTGGGTGAGCCTAAGACCGTCAAAAACCTTCCTTCCGATACCGCTGCGCAGATTCAGGAGTTTGCCGTACATTTGCAGAGAACTTTTCCTGGCATACCGGTGGTGCGGGTCGATGAAAGATTTACCTCCAAAATCGCGCTCCAAGCCATCGCCAAAAGCGATTTAAACAAAAAACAGCGTCAAGACAAAGGCCTGGTTGACCAGATCAGCGCGGTGCTCATTTTACAAACTTATCTCGAACAACACCCATGATTTTACCCATAGTTGCATACGGAGACGCGGTTTTAAACACCAAAGCGGCTCCCATCCCCCAAGACTACCCGAATTTAAAAGAACTTGTGGCCAGCATGTTTGAAACCATGTATGAGGCCAATGGGGTGGGTTTGGCGGCCCCGCAGGTGGGTTTGTCGATTCGGTTGTTTGTAATCGACGTTTCGCCCTTCGACGAAGAAGCCTTCAAGGATGAGAAGCGGGTGTTTATCAATGCTGAGATTGTGGAATATAGTGGCGAGGAATGGGCTTTTAACGAAGGTTGCTTAAGCATTCCCGATGTTCGGGGCGATGTATTCCGTCCGGAGAAAATCCGCATTCGCTATTACGATGAAAACTGGGTGCTGCACGAACAAGATTTCGACGATATGCCAGCCCGGGTGATTCAACATGAATACGACCACATCGAAGGCAAGCTCTTTACCGAAAAATTGACGGCTTTGCGCCGCCGATTGGTGTCAAAAAAGCTGGAGCAAATCAAGCAGGGCATCGTTAACGTTACCTATAAGATGCGTTTCCCACGCCCTGCTCGTAAGCGCTAAGACTTTTAGCGTGCTGCAACTTTTTTGTCGGCCAGCAAAATAGCTGCTTCTAAATTCACCACACCGCCCGTGCGACTGATGTCGCCGATGGTGGTTTTTTTCTTCTTGCTTCCAGGGAGAATTACTGCTTGCTCGTACACATAGGTGCTTTCCATGATGATATTACGCACTTCTGGAGCTGTGAGTTGTGGATATAAGCCGCGAATGACCGCTGCAATACCGGCTACCACAGGTGCCGCCATACTCGTACCGCTATTGTGGTCGTATTTACTACCGGGCATGGTGGCGTAAATGTGATCGCCTGGTGCAAACACATCTACACTTTCTTTGCCGTAATTTGAAAAAGTAGCCAGCATTCTTTCGTTGAGCTGGAATGAAGAAGCGCCCACTTCAAGCCAATGCTGATATTTTTCTCCACCTGGGGCAAAGGGTTGCGGGAAGTTATTGGCTTCATCTATATTTTTTCCGTCGTTTCCTGCGGCATGCACCAAGAGCACGTCTTTACTTGCAGCATATTCAACAGCGGCAGCTACCAATTCAGATTGCGGGGAATAGCTTTTGCCAAAGCTCATATTGATGACCTTGGCGCCATTGTTCACCGCATAGCGAATGGCGTTGGCCACGTCTTTATCGTGCTCGTCGCCGCTCGGCACCGCACGCAAAGTCATGATGCGCGCATTGGCTGCTATGCCGTTCATGCCTTTGCCATTGTTGCGCTGGGCAGCAATGATGCCGGCTACATGGGTACCGTGGGAGGCATCGGGACCAGTTACCCGATTGTCGCCATAGATGGCATCATTCCACTCTTCGTATTTGTCACCCACCAAATGACGTGGATTAAATTCGAGGTTTAGGCCGTAGTTGAGCATTCCATTTACTTGCTCGTATCCTTCAAGCAATTTGGTCTCTGCTTCAACGATAGGCAGTTTGTTTTTGACCGCGCTGCCGTAATAGCCTTTGACCACTTTTTGCCATTTGCCTTTGGGTTTAAAGGCATCGATTTTGGCTTCGGTAAGGCCTTCACGACCTACTTCCGTTAAAAATGCATCATTGGCTGCTTTGAGTTCGCTCATCACTTTAAAGGCCTTGCTCATTTCTTTCACTTCGGCCTTGTGCTTTTTGCGCAGCTCCTTCAAATAAGCCGCTTCTTTGCTGCCTTTGGCAATTTTGCCATCTTTTTCGAGGGCACTGTATTTTACCAATTCGCGGGTCATTTCGTAGGTATCGTAGTGCACTTCGCCGCCGGGACCGCTTAAAAAGCTCCAGCCATACACATCATCAATGTAGCCATTGCCGTCATCGTCAATACCATTGTCGGGAATTTCGCGTGGGTTCACCCAAAGCACCTCTTTCAGGTCTTCATGTTCAATGTCAACACCTGCATCAATTACCGCCACAATAACGGGCAACAAAAGCCGATCAGCGAGCAGACTTTCATATGCCTTATTGGTAGATATACCACCAAGCTGGTCTTGACGAGGGTCGAGTTGGTACCACTGCTGCGGTCGGGTTAATTCTTGCGCTTGACTGAGGCCTAGCGTGAGTACTAAGCAAATCGATAAAAAGAGGGTGAAAAAGCGGTTCATTTGCGAATAACGATTTTATGGAGTTGTGTATTGTTGTTTTGAGTGATTTGTAAGAGGTAGAAGCCAGCCGTTAATTCCGTCAGGGGCAGTGCTTCGCCATCTGCCAAAAGGCTTTGAAGCAAGGTTTGGCCGTGCATATTTTTCAGCTCCACCTCCATCTCAAGTCCCTGGTTGTTTTCAATACGCAACCAGTCGGAGCTTGGATTAGGGTAAATGTTTACCGTCAAAGCTGGTTTTTCGGCTAAGCTTACGCTATTGTTTTGCAAATTAAAGAAGAATCGGGCGGCGTTATTCACAATATCGGCCGAGATGCTTGGGGTAGATACAAAATCATGCATCGCACCAGTATAGCTTAGCAATTCGCTGTAAGTACCTCTATTTTGTAGGCGCTGGTGCAACAAACTGGAGCCATCTACCAGAATAACGGGGAAACCTACTGCGCGAATCATACCGCGACCATAAGGTACTACCTCGTCGGCAGTACCGTGGAAATGGATGCCGGTAACTGCGCCAGTCTTGATGAGGTTAGTATCGAGTACTGCACCAGCGATATTGAGTACCCCAGCTGCAGTGGAAGTATAGCCAGGATTGCCAGAATTGCCTTCGAGGCCTACACCCAAGCCCATTATTTCTTGGTTGACCAGGGTGGATGACTGCAAAGTATCAGTAAAATAAGCCAGATGAATGGCTGCGATGGCGCCAGCGGAGTAGCCGCCTACGTATATTTTATTGGTATCGATGCCATAAGGATTGCCTTGCTCGGCAACCGAACGCTTGAAAAAACGCACCGCGGCTTTGGCATCGTGGGTAGCGCGTAAGGCAGCCTTTACAAATTCGCGGTCGAGCGCTGCTAAATTGGCATTGTTTACGCCCAAACGGTAACTTGCGGTAGCCGTTACATAGCCCCGTTTGGCAAAGGTATTACAGAGTCCAAGCATCACCGCATCGTTGCGTTGTCCTCCAATAAAGGAACCGCCGTGAAAGAAAATAATGAGCGGTCGGTTGTTTTGATTGTCACCAGCTGGCCTAAATACATCCAAATCGAGTGCCTGTGGACTATTGTTCCAAAGCGGAGCATTGCCATAATTCAGGTTGGTTTGAACATCCACAACTGGGAATACTTCTTGCAAATAGCGTTGGGCTTGGGTAAGCGTGCTACAAAGGAGTAGAAGCGATAGGAGTAGTAATTTTGGCATAATAGAAAGGTGTAAGCAGCTAATATAGGCTGAATTGGGGTATAAACAATGCAAAAACCTCGCTTCTTTAGAACAAGTTGCCTCGATGGTAATCCCGATGCGGCCGTCAGTTTTAGGTACACTTAGCTAGCATTAGCCATTTGAGGCCTCTTTTGTCTGGCGAGCTGTTTAATGATGGGGCACCACTACAAGGGTTTTAGGAAGGATGCATCGCCTGTGCCTGAATCAAGTAACCATATAAATCGGTTTCTGCCTCGAGTTGCATTTTTTTTCTTAAACGTGTTCTGGCTTTGTTCACTCCCGCGGTGCTGATGGCTTTTAAATTGGCAATTTGTTGTGTATTGAGTCGCAAAAAGATAAAGGCGCATAGCCGCAACTCTTCCTCGGTTAGATCGGGATGTGTGGCTAGCAGTTTCTGCTCGAAATCAGTAGGTAATTCGTGGGCGATGGGGTTGTTAAAATAGGTAGTGAGTTGGGTGCTTTTAACCAGTTGAAATAAGTGTGCTGCTTCGGATTTCAAATTTTCAACCGCCAGGGCCTTTGGAAGCAAATCACTCATGAGATAATCAAAAGCCTTATTTTTGGCTTCTAATTGTGTTTTCAATTGTAATATTTGTTTGTCCATAGCTAGCATTTGGGCCGATAAATTGTCCATAGCTTCAGCTTTGTCAGATGCACTTGCTTTGTTGTCGTTTTGGATTTCCTGCAGTTTTTGCAGGGCTTGGTGAGTTGGACGGTTGGATCGATGCAGCCGTTTACGCCAATGAAGCAAGAGCAAAGCAGCTGCACTTAAGATTACAAACCAATAAAGCGCCCTTTCTAAATAAATGTCAGCAAGTTGCATGTATAGAAAGGATGGCCAATTGTACGCACGACCACCCCATTCCAAACCCGAGCCATCGTGGATGCAGTTAAATATGGGCGCTTTTTGGAACCCTGCAGAACCACGATACAGCAACCCTAAGCAAAGCGGCTTAAATATTATTGTTTTGACAGAAAAAAGAATTTCGACAGACATAAGGGTGATACATGCGGAGCAAAGCTTCAAGCCTGTTGGGTTTGCTTTTAACAGTGTTCTGTACAAGTATAAAGTTTTTTGTAATGACAATAAACATTTCCTGATTTTTTTGGGAAAGACTTCATAAAATGCCAACCTGCTTTCAGCTCCTAATTTGTAACTTGCTGCCTTCTTATGGCTGCACCACACAAACTCTTTTTGCTCGACGGCATGGCGCTGGTTTTTCGGGCCTATTTCGCTTTTGCGAGCAATCCACGCATTACTTCTAAAGGCCTGAACACTTCGGCCGTTTTTGGTTTTGCCCTTGCCTTGCTCGATTTGTTGGAAAAAGAAAAGCCCACCCACATTGGGGTGGTGTTTGATACGAGCGAGCCCACGCAGCGGCACATCGACTATCCCGCCTACAAAGCGCAGCGCGAGGCCATGCCTGAGGATTTGGCCAAGGCACTTCCGTTTATTGATAAAATGATTGAGGCCTTTCACATTCCGGTGATCAAAATGCCGGGTTATGAGGCTGATGATGTGATTGGCACTTTGGCTTGGCAGGCTGCGGCGGAAGGTTATGAGGTGTACATGGTAACGCCGGATAAAGACTTCGGGCAGCTGGTGAAAGACAATGTATTCATCTACAAACCCGCCCGCATGGGCAATGGTATCGAAATTTTGGGCATCCCCGAAATTTTGGCCAAGTGGGAAGTGGAGCGGGTAGAGCAGGTAATCGACATCCTTGGTTTGTGGGGAGATGCGGTCGACAACATCCCCGGCATCCCCGGCATCGGCGAAAAAACCGCCAAAAAGCTCATAGCCGAGTTTGGCAGCATCGAGAAGCTGGTGGATAGCGCCGACCAACTCAAGGGCAAGCAAAAAGAAAACGTGATCAATTTCCGCGAGCAGGCTTTGCTGTCGAAGCGCCTGGCTACCATCATTACCGACGTGCCCATTGATTTCGACCCCAAAGGTCTTACCCTCGATTCCCCCAACGAAGCCGCCATCCGCGAGCTGTTTTTGGAGCTGGAGTTCCGTACCTTGCTTCGTAGGGTTTTGGGTGATGGGGGAAGCACCGCCGCCCCTGCCCCGCAGTCGAGCAGCGGTCAGCTCGATATGTTTGCCGCCCCGCCCGCCGCTGGAGCAAGCCCTGCCGCGGCCGAGCCCGAAGCAGCTCCCATCGTTTATCGCAGCATGGCCGATACCCAAGCTACTTATGTGCTGGTAGATACCCAAGCGGCCATGGAAGAACTGGCTGCGCTGCTCGAAAAACAAAGCGAATTTTGCTTCGATACCGAGTTTACGAGTCTCGATCCCCTCACCGGCGAGCTCGTAGGCATGTCGTTTAGCTTTGCCACCGGCACTGGCTATTATGTGCCTACGCCGGCCGACCAAGCCCGCACTGCCGAAATCGTGGCACTCTTCAAGCCCGTCCTCGAGGCCAAAGGCATCCGCAAAATCGGCCAAAACCTCAAATTCGACCTCCAAGTAATGGCCATGTACGGCGTGCAGCTGGGTGGCGAGCTGTGGGACACCATGCTGGCGCACTACCTCATCGATCCCGATACCCGCCACAACATGGACGCGCTCAGCGAAACCTACCTTGGCTACAAGCCCCAGAGCATTACCGAGCTCATTGGCAAGAAGGGTAAAGACCAAGGCACCATGCGGGAAGTCGACATCCAAAAGGCATCCGACTATGCTGCTGAAGACGCCGACATTACTTGGCAGCTCAAGCAGACTTTCGCGCCCATCCTCCAGCAAAACCAGCTCGAAAAGCTGTTTCACGAGGTAGAAATGCCACTGGTGCCCGTGCTCGCCGATATGGAGCTCGAAGGGGTGAAGATAGATGAGCAGGTGCTGGCCGACTTCTCCAAGGAACTCGAAAAGCAAATTGCCGCCAAAGAAAAGGAAATCCACGCCCTAGCCGGCATGAGCTTCAACATTGCTTCGCCCAAACAAATGGGCGAGGTGCTGTTTGATGTCCTCAAGCTCGACGACAAGGCTAAAAAGACCAAAACTGGTCAGTATAAAACCGACGAAGAAGTGCTCAGCGCGCTGGCGCTCAAACATCCGATTGCACAAACGGTGCTCGATTACCGGCAGGCGCAGAAGTTGAAGTCTACGTATGTGGATGCCCTGCCCAGCATGATCAATCCACGCACCGGCAGGGTGCATACTTCGTTTAACCAGGCCGTTGCCGCCACGGGTCGCCTCAGCAGTAACAATCCCAACCTGCAAAACATCCCCATCCGCACCGAGCAGGGGCGTGAGGTGCGCAAGGCCTTTGTACCCCGCGACGAAAACCACATTTTGCTGTCGGCCGACTACAGCCAAATTGAGCTGCGCATCATCACCGAAATCAGCGGCGACGAAAACATGCTCGAGGCCTTTGTGCAGGGGCACGACATCCACGCCGCCACCGCCGCCAAGGTGTACAATGTGCCGCTCGAGGAAGTGACTTCAGAGCTGCGCCGCAACGCCAAAACCGTGAATTTTGGCATTATTTACGGCATTTCGGCCTTTGGACTGAGTCAGCGCCTCGGCATTGCCCGCGGCGAAGCGGCCGAGCTCATTGAGCAGTACTTCAAAACCTATCCCAAAATTCGGGAGTATATGCACGACATCGTGGATACGGCCCGCAGCAAAGGCTATGTAGAAACCCTGTTGGGCCGCCGCCGCTACATGCGCGACATCAATTCGGCCAATGCCACCGTGCGCGGTTTTGCCGAGCGTAACGCCATCAATGCCCCTATTCAAGGCACGGCCGCCGACATGATCAAGCTGGCCATGATCAACATCCACCGCAACATGAAAGCCGCGGGCTTGCGCTCCAAAATGACCCTGCAGGTGCACGACGAACTCGTGTTCGACGCCTACTTGCCCGAGCTAGATGTGCTGCGGCCGCTTGTTGAAAAAGGCATGAAAGAGGCGCTGCCCATGAAAGTGCCGGTTTTGGTGGAGATGGGTACCGGGGATAATTGGCTGGAGGCGCACTAAAAAAGCGCCGCAGGAACAAGGGGTTTCCATGGTGCTTTAAGAGGTCGAACTTCGTTGCGAAGGCAGGGAGTGCAAATAGGCTTACTGTGTCTTCACCAATTTATGTTGCTTGAGCTTCCCATTTTGGAGGATGCGCACCAGGTAGGTGCCTGCACTCAGGTCTGAACTGTTGAACTGGTGGGTGGTAGCCCCTTCGAGCTGCTGCTGCCGCAAGCGCCGGCCTTGCATATCGTACAATTCAAGCATGGCTTCGCCTGCTTCTGGCAATTCTACCTGCCAGAGGTTTTGGATGGGATTGGGATAAATGCGTGCATTGAGGGTTTGCATGCGGCGCTCGTTGATGCCAACAGTGGTGAGGTCGAGACAGCTCGGGAAGTTGTTTTGTGCATACCACTGCCGAATGAGCGGGGCATCGTGCTGGAGCAAGCGGTCAACGCTGCCTTGGGCCGTTGAATCGTTACCCCGACTAAAAATGAGCGCATACGTAAGCTCCAAGGCCTGGCCGGGGGCGAAGGTGAGCGGACCGATGCCCATGATGCCAACACCCGTTGACGAAGGTGTGTTGGGGTTCCCGGGCATAAAGGTGCTTCCATTAAACCAGTCAAAAGGCGCGCTAACGGGATTACTGATCGACCCTCCAATGCCCCAACCATTGGGGTCACTCAATCCAGGGAATACGTATTTGGCGGGTATGTTGGTGCTTTGTACGGTGCCTGGGTAACCAAATCCTCCAAATACCAAGGCCGAACTATCTTTCCAAATGCCACGGCTATAATTATAAAAGTGGGCATCTTGTGTAGGCCAGCCAAAAGGCTCCGTGTTACGATTTGCCACCATAAAAGTGGAAATGCCAAAGCGCTCTCCAGCTTCATCTACTTGCCCATTCCGGTTGTTGTCTATGCCATCGCCGGGATCCGCCAAAGGACCTTTGAGCAGATAGAAACCCTGTGCAGGCGGATTTTGTCCATAGCCTCCATCACCCACATCCGTGCTGTGAAAGAAATAAAAGCCATTGCCATCTACATCAGAACGGTAAATCGCTTGATTGTGGAACCCGCTAAAATAGCCGTCCATATAAGACCCCAAATAAGTTTGCGCATAGCTGGTTGCGGAGCGGTTCACGATTTTAACATCATAAAAGGTAGTATAATTGATGATGGTATCGCCTGCGGTGGCTTGCTCGCAGCTATACGAATAGGCCATGCAGTGCATTTCTACACCAAGGGCTTGGCCAGATTGCCGTTCGGCCGATTGGTCGTTAAATACCCACCACAGGGCCTGATCGCCTTTAATAAGCGGATAATCGCCTTGCAGGTAGTTGTAAATGCCGTCGTTGTTGGCGTCGAAGAAAGGCGCCAGCAGCTCGTTGCTACCGGGACGATTGCCGGGCCACTCCCGAATATCGAGTGGTGGCAGGTATTGCCCGTTTTGAACCCTGCCTTGTTGCCAGGCTTGTTTATAGGCCTCAATGTCGAAGCGATGGATTTCCCAAACACGGTCAAATTGGGCGCGTGTGGTGCTGTCGGTTTGGCCTTGTGCGTTGAGCAAGCCTGCTTGGTAAACCTTGCCCAGGTTGGGGATGTTTTGGAGGGTGAGTCCCGACTGATGCAGCTGCCCCCCCGGCGCAATGCCTCCAACCCAAAAGTTGTTATTAAAGATGGTGTGCAATCTTGGGCCGGGCAAGGGGCTTTTGGGGACGTTGTAACCCTGTCCCGGGCTTCCTCCAGAAGTATTAAAGAAGTCGCCTTTGCTGTCTAAAAAGGCATTTACTTGGTTGATGTTGAGCTGTTTTGAATTCCAGGAGTTCGGAATAGGATCGTAAAAAGTTTCTTGCGTTAAGCTTACTAAATTGAGCAAGCCTAAGATGTGGATGCCTCCTTGTGCATCTTTTAGAAGGACAGTGGCACCAAGGGGAAAAGTTCGGATATTCCGATAACTCAACTTACCAGCATGGAAAGTATAGAGCCTATTTTCACCTACAATGAGCATGCGGTCGGGCGTGTCGCCTACCCCAAATTCAAAAGATCTTTCCATGGGGAGGGTATGGTATTGCCCTGCCAAGGTGCGGTAAAAAACCGAGTCGCGATTGCCTACCAGTAAGCCGCCTCCGGGGTGAGGAATGGCGTGCGAGATGCGGTGGCCCGGTGGATTGGGGATGGTTTGAAAGCTGTTGCCATCTACAATAACCGCCTGTGAGTCAACTACCAAGCATAATTTGTTATCGTGCACCTTCATATAAGTTACCCTGTTTTGTGCCTGAGCACTACTGATAGGGCGGTAAGGCACCCAATGCTGGCCCGTATACACTACCAGTCCAGCCGCTGTGCCAATCATCAAATTGCTGCCAAAAATGGTCATCGAATGTACGGTATCGCTGGGTAATTGCCCACCTACACGATTAAAGATGGTGAAGTTATTGCTGTCGGCCCGGAACAAGCCCGCACGGGTACCCACCCATAACGTGTTTTGATAGTAAGCCAAGCTCAAAACGGCGTTGCCTGCCATACTGATGGGAAAGGGACTCAGCTGCTGTCCATCATATACGAGCACCTCATTGGTAACTTGCATGCCAATGTAGATGAGGTTGGGGTTTACCGCCGCCATGGCGCTTTTTCGGCCACCTGGAATTTCAACAATTCGTTGGGCGGTTACAGCTTCTTGCGATAACAGCAAGAGTGCAAACAGCAGGAGCATCTTCGGGTACAGGTCAAGGTTTTTCATAAGGCCAATTTTGTATTTGATAAAAATACAGCCTAAAAAACCGCCCTTTGTCAGTAAAAAGTAAAACGAGCCTTTTTGGGGCTCGTTTTGTGTTGCAAAGTGATTTTGCAGCCATCAGCGCGTTGCACAAGCTGCACGCCGCTGCTCAAAAGTATCTTGCGGCGGTAATTTTAGGAGATGCTATCCCGCACCCGCTGCGCAAAGGCCCGGAAAGCCTCTTTAAACTCCATGCCGGCCTCCACCTGCTCGCGGATCCAAATGGCCCCGAGGATGTTGGTGAGCTGGTCGCCTTCATCGTCGCCAGCCACTTCAAAGGCGGGTGTTTCTTCGTTGAGGAGCGCTTCTTCTGCCGCTTTGAGCGCAGCTAAATCCTGCTGCTCGGCCATGAGTTTGATGGCGGGCAGCTTCATGACAACAATTTGTTTGCGATGAGCTCTTGTACAAATTCAATTTTAGAAGCAGCGCTGCCTCCTACCAATTCGCCATTTTTGAAGGCTGCAAAATAGGGGAGGTTGTCTACCCCGGCGGTTTTGCGGGCCTCGGGATTTTCTTCTGCGTTGATGTCTATAAAGGCGATGCCTGCATACTGCTCTTCTTCAGAGATGCGACGCACTTTGGGTGCAATGAGTTTGCAATTGCCGCACCAGTCGGCATAATATTTTACCAGCACCAAGCTGTTGTCTTGTAATAATTGGTTAAAATTTTGGTCGGTTGCTAAGGTTAAAGCCATGGTTCTTTGTTTTTAAAGGGAAGCTTTTTTTGGGGGGATTAGTTCCCTAATGTCCAAAATGCTCCTAGCCTAACTTTTAAGGAAAGGTTGTAGATGAATGGAGGTTCAAGCGCAGATGTTAGGGCTGCTCCACCCCGTACTTGTCCGAAAACTTCTTATACAGGGCTTTTTGTTTGTCGCCTAAATCCACCGCACGACCGTCGATGAAGGCGGCTTCGAGTTGGTTGCCGCGTACGTCTAAAGCATCGCCGGTGCTGATGAATAAACAGGCCGATTTACCCACGCCAAGCTCCCCATAACGCTGCTCGATGCCCAAAATGGCGGCGGCATCGCTGCTGAGGGCTTGCACGGCGCGCTCCACGCTTAAGCCGTAACCCACGGCTTGTCCCGCCTGAAAAGGCAAATTGCGCTGCTCCCAAGCCCCATCCATGCTAAAGCCAAAGCGAATGCCGGCTTCGGCCAATTGGGCAGGCAGGCGGTAAGGCGCATCCACCGCATCGCCGCTGCGGTTGGGCAGGCGCTGGGTGCGACTCAGCACCAAATCAATCTTATTTTCTTGCAAAAAGGGCAGGATATCGGCGGCTTCTTCGGCTCCTACCAAAACCGGCTTGAGCTGGTAGGCTGCAAAAAACTGCACAGCCGACACCATGGCTTTGGCCTCGTTGGCGCGCACAAAAACCTTGGTTTTGCCTTCAAAAACGCCCCGCATGGCCTCTAACTTGAGGTTGATTTTGGCAGGTTTTTTTTGGGCCAGATAAGCTTTGGCATCTTCCATAAACTGCTTGAGCTCGGCGAGGTTGTCGGCCGATTGCTTGCGCTGCTCCTCCGCCGGTGGCGCCCACCAAGCATCATACACCCGAAACGACGGCCAGTTGAAGTACATGGCATCGTCGGCGCGCACCACGGCGTCCTCCCAGTTCCAAGCATCGTGCTGCACCACGCTCGAGCGGCCGCTGATGTTGCCGGCTTGCGGACTCACCTGGCTCAATAAAGTACCACTGTTGCGCACGGTGGGGGTAATGCGCGAATCGGTATTGTAGGCCACCAAGGCGCGTACATTCGGGTTGAGGCCGCCTGTTTCGCTCTGGTCGCGGGTAGCCCGCACGGCATCAATCTCGTTTAAGCCTAAAATGCTGTTGAAGGCAATGAAGCCCGGATATACATGCTTGCCGCTCGCATCAATAATGGTGGCGGTTTCGGCATTGAGCCGTATTTCGGCACCTGTGCCTACGTAAGTAATCAGTCCGTTTTCGAAGCCAATAATGCCCTGAAGGGTTTGTCCGTTGCCCAAGTGCAAAGTAGCCCCCGTAATCCAAATGGGTTTGGCCTGCGGCTTCCCCGGCGATGGCACGCTGGTTTGGGCGAAAGTAGTGGCGAGGTTGCCCAGCAACAAACAACTGGCTAGGAGCAGAGGGGTGATTTTACGCATGGGACGAATCTAATAAAAAATTCGCAAGCTTAACAACGAGCGGCGCGCGGCGCAGCCGATTGATTTTGTTGGATAGTTTGGAGGAAATAGCTGCAAATTGCTTTTTTACTTGTTGAAAGCAGCTTTTTTCTCTATTATAGAGCTATGGAAAACATCAACCTCGACCAAATTATCACTAAGATGACAGAAATGGCCATGGAAAGTGGCCTGAAATTACTCTTTGCGCTGATCGTATTGCTGGTGGGACTCCGGCTTGTGAAATACGCCATTCGGCTGATGAAAAAGGGCATGGACAAAGCCAGCATCGACCCTACGCTGATTACCTTTTTGGGAAGCATACTTGGCGTAATTCTGCGCGTACTGCTGTTTGTGAGTGTGGCGAGCATGATTGGCATCGAAACCACCAGCTTCATTGCCGTTTTAGGTGCCGCAGGTTTGGCAGTGGGCTTGGCCCTGCAAGGCAGTCTGGCTAATTTTGCCGGTGGGGTGCTCATCATCCTTTTCAAACCCTTCCGAGTGGGCGACACCATTGATACGGGCAATCACCTGGGTTCGGTAGAAGCCATCAGCATCCTCACCACCCATGTGCGTACTTTCGACAACCGCCTGGTGATTTGTCCCAACGGCCAGCTCGCCAATTCGGTGGTCACCAACCTTTCTGCCAAAGAAACCCGCCGTACCGATGTGCCTGTGGGCATTGCCTACGATTCGAACATTGCCAAAGCCCGCGAGGTGATGTTGCGGCTGGCGGCTGAAGACCCGCGCATCTTAACCGATCCGGAACCCGTGGTGCGGGTTACCGGCTTGGGCGACAGCTCCGTAGATCTATTTTTACGGGTTTGGACCGCCACCGACGACCTTTGGCCGGTGTATTGGGAGATGCTCGAGAAAATTAAAATTGCCTTCGATGCCGAAGACGAGCTCAGCATCCCCTTCCCGCAGCGCGATGTGCATTTGATTCAGCCGAAAAAAGCCTAATCACTTTCAACCCTTCATTACAAACAAAAAGCCAGCATTTCGGTGCTGGCTTTTTTAATTTGCGGATGCTGCTTAAGAGAAATGCTCCTGAATGCGCTCCACCACTTTGGCAGGGGTGAGGCCAAAGTATTCGGCCAAAGCATCACCCGGGGCCGATAAACCAAAGGTATCTACCCCAATGTTTAAGCCACCCAAGCCGGTAAAGCGCTGCCAGCCGAGGGTCACCCCAGCTTCAATCGAAATGCGGCGTTGCGCTTCCATGCTCATGATCATTTGCTGGTAGTCGGTAGGCTGCTCGTCGAACAGCTCCCAGCACGGCAAGCTTACCACGCGGATGTTGCCGTCGGTTTCGCCCGCCAAAGCTTCGGCCGCGGCAATGGCTACCCATACTTCTGAACCACTGGCGTAAATCACGGTATGCACTGGCGCCTCGGGTTGCGTTTCAAATTTGATGTAAGCACCACGGGCTACGTCCACCGGTCCGGCCAAAGTGGGTACGTTTTGGCGGGTCAAGGCCAACAAACTCGGGCGGTGCCCTTCTTGCAGCCACTGAATCATGCTGGCTACGGTTTCGCGGGCGTCGGCTGGACGGAACACGAGCAAGTTCGGAATGGTGCGCAAGCTCATCACGTGCTCAATAGACTGGTGCGTGGGACCGTCTTCGCCCAGGAAAATGCTGTCGTGCGTAAACACATGCAGCACCTGCAGCTCCTGGATGGCGCTCATGCGGATGGCATTGCGGCTGTAGTCGCTAAAGGTGAGGAAGGTGGCGCCATACGGCAAAATGCCGCCGTACAAGGCCATGCCGTTGCAAATGGCCGCCATCGGGAACTCGCGCACGCCAAAGGCGAGGTTGCGGCCCGCACGATTGGCTTTGTTGAACTCGCCCACCACCGCAGCAAAGGCCCCAGTATTGTTCGAAGGCTCGAGGTCGGCACTGCCGCCCATCACCCCGGGAATGGCCTTGCCAAAGTATTCGAGCACCTTGCCAAAAGCCACGCGGGTGGCCAACGATCCGCCTACTTCAAATTGGGGAAGCTCGCTGAGGTTGATTTTGCCGTCGAATACCTGCTCGCAATACAAGTCAATGTTGGTGTCGGCAGCGCGACGGGCCTTCAGTTTTTGGGCCCATTGGTCGGCTACGAGGTTGTAAGTGTCGAGCTTGGCAGTAAAGTATTCCTTGGCTTCGTCGCTTACTTGGAAGAAGGCTTCGGGATCGAGGCCCAGCTTGGTCTTGGTAGCGGCAATTTCCTCAGGCTTCAACGGCTCCCCGTGGGTTTTGTGACTGCCTTCCATGGTGGCAGCACCTTTGGCCATCACGGTGGTACCGATGATCAAGAGCGGCTTTTGGCGCTGGGTTTGGCTGTAGTCGAGACTCGCGCGGATGGCGGCATGGTCGTGCCCATCAATTTCGTGCACTTCCCACTGCATGGCTTCGAACAAGCCTTTGAAATCTACCGAGCTCACGCGGTCGGTGGTGCCCGATATCTGGATGTCGTTTTTGTCGTAATACACCACCAAATTGCTCAAGCCTAAATGACCTGCAATTTGCATCGAGCCCAGGGCTACGTCTTCTTGCAAATCGCCGTCGCCTACTAAGCTATAAATGGTGTTGTTGATGAGGTCGCTGCCCAATACAGCTTGCTGGTGCAAACTGCCAATGGCCATGCCTACGGCCATGCTTACACCTTGTCCCAAAGGACCAGTAGTAGCCTCTACGCCGGGAGTGAGGTGGTTTTCGGGATGGCCCGGGGTTAAGCTGCCGAGCTGACGGAAGTTTTCGAGCTCCTCAATGGGCAGCAGGTCCATAAAATGGAGCAGACTGTACAGCAACATCGACTCGTGACCGGCGGATAAAATAAAACGGTCGCGGTTGTGCCACTCCGGCATTTGCGGGGCAAACCGCAAATAATCACGGAACAAAATCACGGCGAAATCGCTCGATGAAAAGGCGCCGCCGGGGTGCCCCGAATTGGCTTTGCGGGTGGCGTCCATTACCAAGCCTTTGAGCTCGGCAATTACGCGCTGGTCGAGTTGTGCTGACATGCTGCTAAAATTTGAGCGCAAAGGTACGGTTTTTTTCAAGCGCACCGAAGCAGGCTTTCCACAGGCTAATCCACACTGGCTAATGCCTTACTTTGGGGGATGTTGTATTTTGTTCAGGGATTTATTTATTTTTAGAGATGCAAAAAACGAATTGGTTGTACGCTGCGGCCTTGTTGCTCGGCTTACTCGCTCCACCAGCCGCGGCACAAATTACCATCGGCAATACCGCAGTCGATACCAGCACCGTCATCAGCGGAATCGACATTCCTTGGGAGATTATTTGGGGTCCCGACAACCACCTTTGGATGACCGAGCGTTACGGCCGCATCAGTCGCGTGAACCCGCAAACAGGCCAGCAATCGGTGTTGCTTACACTGAGCGATTGTTATGCCACCGGCGAATCGGGCTTGCTCGGTATGGCGCTCTACCCCAATTTTGCGGATACGGCCTGGGTGTTTTTTGCGTACACCTACCAGCAATCGGGACAAATTCGTGAGCGTTTGGTGCGTTACACTTATGACAGCAGCGCGCAATCACTGATCAATCCGTTAGTGCTAATCAACAACATCCCTGGCAATACCACCCACAACGGGGCGCGGTTGCTGTTTTTACCCGACAATACCCTGCTTATGACCACCGGCGATGCACAAGACCTGCAGGCGCCCTTAAATCCAGCCCTTTTGCCTGGCAAAGTGCTGCGCCTCAACGCCAATGGTACCATCCCCGCCAACAACCCTACCCCCGGCAGTTATGTGTATACCCTGGGTCACCGCAATGCCCAAGGCATGTTTCGGCATCCCAATGGCCGCATCTACATTTCAGAACACGGCCCAAGCAGCGACGATGAGCTCAACATCATTGAACCAGGCCGTAATTATGGCTGGCCCACGGTAAACGGCATGTGCAACACTCCCGCCGAGCTGCAATATTGTTTCGCCAACAATGTGTATGAACCTATCCGCACTTGGACGCCCACCATCGCGCCAGCTGGCATGATTTGGTACAACCACCCCGCTTTGCCGGTTTTTCAGAATAAAATCATCCTCACTACCCTTAAAAATGCCCGTTTGTACGTGCTCAGCCTCAACGAAGCCGGTGATTCAGTAACCGCCGAAGCGCAATACCTCAATCAAATGTTTGGCCGCTTGCGGGATGTGATTGCCGATCCCGCCGGTAATCTGTACCTGGCTACAAATGGCAATTCTTGGCTTAATTCGGAGCCTTTTACCCACCGTATTGTGAAGCTCAGTCCGAGCGTAAATACATCGGTTCGGGAGTTGCATGAAACAGCCCAAGCCAGTGTTTATCCCAATCCATTGAGTCCCGAAAGTCGCCTCCAGCTGGATGCTGCGCTTATAGGAAGCACTGCTCGTTTATACGACCTGCAGGGCCGCCTCTTACGTGAATTTGAGGTAACAGCAACAGATATGAAATTGGACTTACCCTTGCTCCAGTCGGGCATGTACTATTTGCAGCTTTCGAAACAAGCTAAAAGCATCAAATTGCTGCAGCATTAGTGCTCTACTTGGCCGAATACACCCAGACTTATGCCTAGTGGTATTGGTACCCATTTGGCCTGACTCGTGGCGCGAATGAGGGAGGAGCCATTGAGCTTGCTTTTGAAAAAAAGCCTGCCTGGCCCTAGGTCGCGGTAGTACTCCACGCTCACCATAAACTGCCCTTGCACCTGAATGTTTAAGTTTCGGATGTCGATGGCGAGGGTTTGCAGTAGCTCTCCTTTGCTGAAGGCGTAATACTGGGGTTCGTTGAGTACCGGCTCATACTCGCCTTTCGCGCTCATTTGGTAGAAATTGAGGCGGAAAAACACACTGTCGTAAGTACAAGTGCCGAAATTAATCTGGACTTCCTCCAATAAAGTAGGTTTTTTGGTGCGCATCGGCACCCCACACTCTTTGCCCAGCACATTTTCGTTGAAACCAGCTTGCGCCGTCTTGCCTTCAGTAAAATAGCCGAAAAAGCGCTCTTTATACCGGCGACTTTTTACCACTATTTCTTGCAATTCGAAGGATTTTGGGGTCATTACTACCGGAATGCGCAATTCAAGCAGCATTTGTACCGGAATGCGTAAGCTTTCGTATCCTATGAAGCTGAAGCTTACCGTATCTCCCAACTGCTTTTCGTTGAGCTGCAATTTAAACTGCCCGTCAGCCGCACTTACCGTACCTATGTTTTTGTTGGCAATGCCGATGTTTACATAGGCCAACGGACCGCTGTTTTGAATGTCAACTACCTGGCCTTCTAACATAAAAGTAGAATCCGCCGACTGTCCTGCCGCTACCTGAAACAATACCAGCATCGAAATTAAGCTCGCCATGGCGGCGCGCAAAACAATAGGCAGATAAGAAAAAGGCTGCATGCTGTTTTTTTAAGATTTAAGGTTGTGCGGCTACCCGACTAAAGCCGAATACCCGGTCTTTGCTCGGGTCTGTCAGCAAGCCTAATACAATTACCAAGCTATCGCGCCGTGGCAAATGGTAGCTTATTTTTTGGGGGAAGTCGTGGTTGGGGTTTTCAAATACAAACAACGAATCGGCCAAATGTTCATTTAGCCGAAAAGCCACAGGTTGGTCGTTGTTTTGGCCCTTCACCAAAGCCACATAGTCGTAGGTAGTATCGTTTACCGGTCTAATTTCTAGTGCTTCAAGCAACAGGCTGTCGCCGGCTTCAATGCGGTACACCGCACCTTTCCAGCGATTGGCGTCGAAGCGCTCCCAATGTTCGGCTACTGTAGCCGTTGCTCCTACTTTAGCCCAGTGGCCTTCGAGCACTTGAAAAGGGTTGTGAACCTCTTCGGCCGCTTGTTTGCAAGCAACAAGCGCTAGTAAAATCCCAGCAAAAAGCAGCTTTCTCATTCTGTGAGCTTGAGTTTTTCGGTGTTTTCGGCGAGCTCCAAGCCGTCGATCATTTCCTGGATGTCGCCGCTTAAAAAAGCATCGAGGTTGTAAACCGTCATGCCAATGCGGTGGTCGGTTACCCGGCTTTGAGGAAAGTTGTAAGTGCGAATCTTGGCCGAACGGTCGCCGGTGCTCACCAAAGTCTTTCGTGTGCCCGCCACCGCCTCATTCCGCTTGTTGAGCTCGAGCTCGTACAACTTGGTCCGCAACATCTCCATCGCCCTTGCCCTATTGCCGAGCTGCGAACGCTCCACCTGACAAGTCACCACAATGCCCGAAGGTTTGTGGGTCAACATTACCTTGGTTTCCACTTTGTTTACGTTTTGGCCGCCTGCTCCGCCCGATCGCGACGTCTGCAACTCAATATCCGCCGGGTTCAACACCACATCAAAATCTTCCGCCTCGGGCATCACCACCACCGTGGCCGCTGAGGTGTGTATGCGCCCTTGCGTTTCGGTATCGGGTACGCGCTGTACGCGGTGCACCCCCGACTCATACTTCATCGTGGCATACACATCTTCCCCCGAAATCTTAAAAATCACTTCTTTGTAGCCACCCATGGTGCCTTCGCTCTCGTCCTGTATCTCAATGTTCCAGCCCCGACGCTCGCAATAACGGGTGTACATGCGGGCCAGGTCACCAGCAAATAAACTGGCTTCGTCGCCGCCCGTGCCGGCTCTTATTTCGAGCAGAATGTTACGACTGTCTTCCGGCTCCTTCGGCACCAACAGCATCCGCAAAGCATGCTCAGTAGGAGCCACCTGCGGTTCCAGCTCGTCCAGCTCCAGCTTGGCCATCTCCACAAACTCAGGATCTTTTTCGGTAGAGATGATTTTTTTATTGGTTTCGATATTGCCCAGCAAATCGCTGAAGGCCTTAAAAGCGTTTACCAGCTTTTCGAGTTCGCGGTATTCTTTGTTGAGCGCCGCATATTTTTTCATATCCCCAAAAATGGCGGGGTCTTGCAATTGGCGTTCCACTTCCTGAAAGCGCCCGAGGGCGGCAGGGTATTTATCAAGCATGTTGCAAAATTAGCAAATTAGCGCTTCGCAGGGTGCGCGAATTGCAACAGCTCGTTGCCGGCCCACACATACAAACCTCGCTGGTTTACGCGCACCATTTTGGCTTTGTGTTTGCCGATGTTTAAAGCCTCGGCCGTGCCTTCGCGCAAATGCAGTCGCCAAACCTGCCCATCCCGCGCAAAATAGGCGTGCTCGCCCCAAAAATCCATGCGCTCAATGCCTTTTTGAGGGATGGTTTTGAGGTAGCGGCCATATAGGTCGAACACCAACATCCCCAACTTGGGGTCGGCCAAATACACCCGCTCGTTGTGCTCCAGCATGTAGGTGGGTGCCAGCTGCCCGCTGATTTCGTTCTGCAACCACTCGCCCTCCAGCACCGTGCGCATGTCAAAAGCCAGCTTCCGCAGCCTGAAACTCCGCTCGTCGTACATCCAAAAGTTGTTGTCGAACGAGCGACAAACCTGAGATTGGTTGCTGAGTTGCAAGCCGGCCACCTCAAAGCGATTGGTTTGGTAGAGCATGTTATCGAGCTGCAGCAGCACCGATACCTCAGGATAAAAAAGCAGCAGCTGCAAAGGGTTAAATACATCTACATGCCGCAATTGGCCCAGCACCTGCTCACGGTGGTTGCCTACCCACTGGCCCTTTTCGTCGTATTTTACCAGTTCATTGCGGCGGGTGATGAGGTAGTAGGCCCCTAAATTATCTACGGTAAAGTATTGGATGGGCTGCTCGAGCGCATAGCTGTGCTGAAAATGCAGACTGTCGCCGCCAGCCTTAGCCCCGACCGAAACCAGCAGGCTCGTGAGTAGGATAAGTGCGTAAATCGAGATTTTCCCCATCAAAAACGGCATAAGTATTATAAACGATCCAATCGCCTAAATTGATATACAAACTGTTGGTCCCCACTGCGGTGCAAATGGGCAGGTGGCGGTGACCAAATACAAAGTAGTCGTAGTGCGTGCTTGCTAATTTGCGCTTGCAATATTGGTACAACCACTCGTTTTCTTTCAAAAACTGCGATTCATCGTCGCCTGCAGCCCTACTTTTGTAGCTAAAATGTTGCGCCATGCCAAAGGCCAAATTGGGGTGCAAACGACCAAAAAGCCACTGATTGAGCGGGTGCCTGAACACCTTTTTGAGGCGTTTGAAGCCTTTGTCGCCCGGACCTTTGCCATCGCCATGCCCTAAAAAGAAGCGCTTGCCGTTGATTTCGGTCACATAGGTGTCGCTATGCACCTGCAAACCAATTTCTTCGCTGAGGTAACCGAAGGTCCACATATCGTGGTTGCCCATAAAAAAGTGCACAGCTATGCCAGCATCGGTGAGCTCGGCCAGTTTGCCCAACAAACGCACATGGTACTTGGGCACCACATGCTTGTACTCAAACCAAAAATCAAACACATCGCCCATCAAATAAATGGCCTCGGCCTGGGGGGCGATTTCGTTTAAAAAAGCAATGATGCGGCGCTCGCGCTCCAAACTGCCCATCCGGTTAGGAATGCCGAGGTGGAAGTCACTGAGGAAGTACGTATGCTTGCCGCTGCCCATTAGTTGTCTTGCACCAAAAATACGTATAACTCTTTAGGACCGTGTGCCCCTAACACCAAGGTTTTTTCGATGTCGGCCGTGCGGCTCGGCCCTGTTATGGCGCTGAGCATGCTTGGCAACTTGCCGTTGTATTTGGTTTTGATGAGCTGAAAGGCGCTCTTCAGGTCCGGCACCAGCTGCGAAGTGAAGGCCACTACCACATGCACGGGCGGAAAAACGGTCATGCTGCGACCCATTTGCTGCGCCGAACTCACAAAAACGCTGCCGGTAGCTGCTACCAAAGCCTCGCAACCAGTTACCCCAATTTCTACTTGCCCCAGCTGCTGCGGATTGTTGAGATAGGGAAACTCCACCTCGTTAAACAGCTTTTGAATCCCCGGTTCGAAGCAGAAAATATGCTGACTTTTTTGCTGCTGCACGAGCAACACCAGGTTTTCGGCGAAATCGAGCATGTTTTCGCAGTAGGCAAACGACCCACTGATGTCGAGCAAACGCTCCGCAAAAGCCATGGCCAGGTCGTTGTCAATCGGCGGAAATACCGGCTTTTCAAAGTCAACCGACATGCTCTTCGGGCTGCTCTTGTGGATGAGCGCTTTGCGGATTTTTTTAAGGACTTTTTCTTTGGGCGTGCTGTCGCGCATGGCTGCTGTTTAAATTTCACAGCCCCTGTTACCTTGGGTAAGCAGGGGCTATGGGATAAGGCTGGTCAAAAGTCTGAAACTTTTGGCATTCAGCCAAAAATTAAGCTTGTTCTGGTGCTTCGTCGGTAGCTGGGGCTTCTTCGCTCAAAACCACCTCAGGTGCAGGTTCGCTGCTGATAATTTGCGGAATTTGTTCGGTAAGGTTGGTTTCGCCGGTAGGACGAGGACCAATCATCCGCTCCAGGTCGGTTTTATAAATAACCTCTTTAGCTAACAATTCCTGAGCTACCAACTCCAACTCGGCGCGCTTCTCTACCAACAATTCCTTGGTTTTGATGTAGGCGTTTTCAATGAGTTTACGGGCTTCGTCGTCAATAATTTTGGCCATATCTTCCGAGTAAGGCTTGCGGAACTGGTACTCGCCTTGCGGATCGTTGAAGCTCACAGGGCCCACTTTGGGGTTCATGCCGTACAAAGTCACCATGCCATACGCCATGCGGGTAATGCGCTCGAGGTCGTTTTGGGCACCCGTACTGATGCGGCCAAACACAATCTCTTCTGCTGCCCTGCCGCCTAAAGTCATGCACATGCTGTCGAGCAATTGCTCGGTGGTGTACAAATACTGCTCTTTTGGCAAATACTGGGCATAACCCAAGGCCGCAACGCCGCGAGGCACAATCGATACCTTTACTAAGGGGTCGGTACCGTGCAGGAACCAGCCCACAATGGCGTGACCAGCTTCGTGGTAGGCCACAATTTTTTTCTCTTCGGGAGAGATGATTTTGTTTTTCTTCTCCAAACCGCCAATTACCCGGTCGATGGCTGCGTTGAAGTCGATCATTTCTACCACTTTTTTGGCAGAACGCGCTGCAATCAAAGCCGCTTCGTTACATACGTTGGCAATTTCGGCACCTGCAAAACCAGGTGTTTGCTCAGCAAGTTTGCGGGCATCTACATCGGGTCCCACTTTGATGGGCTTGAGGTGCACGTTGAAAATTTCTTCGCGACCAATAATGTCAGGACGATCGACCGTGATTTGGCGGTCGAAACGGCCCGGGCGCAACAAAGCAGGGTCGAGTACATCTGGGCGGTTGGTAGCCGCCATCATGATGATGCCGATTTCAGAGCTAAAGCCGTCCATCTCTACCAACAATTGGTTGAGGGTACTTTCGCGCTCGTCGTTACCACCCATGATTTGGTTTTTACCACGTGAACGGCCTACCGCGTCAATCTCATCGATGAAAATGATACAAGGAGCTTTTTCGCGGGCTTGCTTAAAGAGGTCACGTACCCGGCTGGCACCTACCCCTACAAACATCTCCACAAAATCAGATCCGCTGAGGGTAAAAAATGGCACCTGTGCTTCACCCGCCACCGCTTTCGCGAGTAGGGTTTTACCCGTTCCGGGAGGACCTACCAACAGCACGCCTTTTGGAATTTTACCGCCTAAAACCGTGTATTTTTTAGGGTTTTTTAAGAAATCTACTACCTCCATCACCTCTGTTTTGGCCTCTTCCAAGCCCGCAACATCGTTAAAAGTGGTGTTTTCTTTCGAGTTTTTGTCGAACAAAGTGGCTTTTGATTTGCCGATGTTGAAGATTTGACCGCCGGCTCCACCGCCAGCGCCGCCAGCAAAACGACGCATGAGCAGCATCCACAAGCCCAACAGCAACAGCATCGGCAGCAAAAAGCTTAGGATATCGCCAAACCATGACCGGCGGCTTTCCCACTGCACATAAATGGGTGCAATTTCGAGCTCCGTTTGGGCGGCTTCGAGTTTGGTTTGTAATACTTCAGGAGAGCTCTCGGTAAAGTAATAATGTGCCGTAACGCCTCCAAAACTGCGTTCTTGAAACTCCTTGTACTTTTCGGTACGCAGTTTTTCTTTTTTAATGTAGACTTCAATAATGTAAATGTCGTCTTGCTTAAAGCCCACCAATTTGTCTACGTCCCCACTCGCCAGGAGGTCAGTTTTAAACTCCTGCCAGCCTATTTTTTTAGAACTATTGCCGGAATTAATCACCTGAATGCCAATAAACAGCACTGCAATAATGATGTAAATCCAGTAAAAATTAAACTTAGGCTTGTTGTCTGGCTTCTGCTCAGACTTCTTCTTTATTTGTTTTGCCATGATATGATTATCGTGAGGTGTAAACGTGCTGCCCTGCAGAAAAGTTTAATTCTCTTGCCAGCACAAAATTAGTCGATGGTGGTGCGGATGGCGTCGTTCCACAGCTCTTCCAAGGCGTAAAACTCGCGCGCTTGCGGCTGGAAAACGTGGGCGACCACGTTGCCGTAATCCAACAAAATCCAGGAGGCGTTTTCACGGCCTTCTACGCTGAAGGGGCGTTCTTTCAACTTTATTTTAACCTCTTCCTCTACCGAATCGGCGAGGGCTTTTACTTGTGTGGTTGACTCTGCTTGACAAATCACAAAAAAATCGGCTACCCGATCGCGTATTCCCCTCAAATCCAGCAGTGTAATGTCCTTACCTTTCTTCTCCTGAAACCCGTGAATGATTACATCTTGCAACTCCTCTAAAGGTTGGCGTTCTTTCGACATGCGTTTTAATTACTTTTGTGCAAAAGTACTGAATTCTTTTGCATAACGACAGTCCCTCCTTTTTGCGCATCGGCCACGAGCTGCTGTTTGTAGAGGAAACCTCGAGCACCAACGACCTTTTATGGAAGATGGTGGAACAGGGTTTACCCGACGGTGCAGCAGTGCAAACAGCTTTTCAGTACCAAGGTAAAGGACAAGCAGGTGCAGGCTGGCAGAGCGAATCGGGGGCAAATATTTTGTTGAGTTTTTATCTGAAGACGCATTTTTTGGCAGCTAGCAATCAGTTTCAGCTCAATATGGCCGTGGCTTTGGCCGTTTCTGACTTCGGGAAATTGTATTTGGGCGAGCAGGTAAAGCTTAAGTGGCCAAATGATTTGTATTACAAAGACAAAAAATGGGGTGGCGTGCTCATCGAAAACACCATTCAAGGCAATTTTTTGTGCGATTCGGTGGTGGGACTCGGCTTAAACATCAACCAAACCTATTTTTCACAGGAGCTGCCTCAGGCGGCGTCGTTTGCCACCATTACGGGTAATTATTACAAATTACCTGATTTGCTCGAAGTCTTGTTGGGCTTCCTGAACCGCCGTTTGTCTGCCCTCAAGGCGGGTGCGCATTTTTCACAGCGGCGCGAATATCTCGAAAGGCTGCTCGGTTTGGGTGAAAAGCGTATGTTTGAATATCAGAACCAGTTGCTCCATGCTACCATTGTAGATGTAGATGCGGAAGGCAGGCTGGTGCTCGACAGTACGATGGGGCGCATGGTGATGAATAATAAAGAAATTAAATTCCGTTTTGATGGCTGATGCACGACAATATGTGCTCGATGCCGGCAATACGCGCCTTAAAATCGGACGGTTTGAAGGAGGTGAATTGGTGCAGGTTGAGGCCTTGGCCTTGACCGATTGGCAGCAGCATCGCCTGACTTTGCCCGCCGAGGCAGCAGCTTTGGCCTCGGTGAGTGTGCCGGAGGGGGACTTGGAAAGCTGGTTGAAGAAACGAGGGGTGCACCGCATTGTACGTTTCGACCCGCAGGCGCCATTGCCTTTTGAGAGTAAATATACCAGTCCCGAAACCCTCGGCAGCGACCGCAAAATGTTGGTGTTGGGCGCCATTAGCCAATATCCCAAGCGCAACCGCCTCATCATTGGCTTGGGCAGCTGCATCACTTACGACCTATTAACGTCCCAAAATGTGCATCTGGGCGGCGACATCAGTCCGGGCATGCACATGCGTTGGCGCGCCATGCATGAGTTCACCGCACGTTTACCGCTGGTAACCGAGTCCGAACCTGTACAGCCTTTGGGCACCGATACGCTATCGGCATTGCGAAGTGGTGTAGTGCAGGGCATCTTGGCCGAAATCCAGGGTCGATGTCAGCAATTGGAGCAACAAATACCAGATTTAACGATTATTTTAACGGGTGGTGATGCGCATTTTTTTGAAAAGCAGATCAATAGCCCCATATTTGCCGAGCCGAATTTGGCGTTATATGGCCTGCATGCCTTACTTTAAGAATACTTACTTGAGATTTTATACGATTTTAGCCTTGTTTTTCGTCCTTTCTGCCCATCAAGCGTTGGCGCAGGCCGAAAATTATGGTTCGCCATACTCGCGCTTTGGTTTAGGCGATCGACAGCCCTTATCCTTAGCGCATCATCGTGCTATGGGAGGTATCACGGCCACTACCTACGATAGCGCCTCGCTTAACTTAGGCAATGCGGCATCCTTATCAGATCTCAAGCTTACCACCATTGAGTTTGGAGCGATAGGGAACATTGCCAATATCGCAACCAGTACAGCCTCTCAATATCGCTCCAACTTTAATTTTGGCTATTTGATGTTTGGCTTTCCGGTGAACAAGCGCTGGGGCACGGCCATTGGCTTTCAGCCATATTCCTTCACCAATTATAAACTGGTATCCAATGTCGATTCTTCTTTTGCGAGTTGGAAAGAAGAATACAACGGCAAAGGAGGACTCAACCAATTGAGTTGGAGCAATGGCGTAAATCTGGGGAAAGGCTTTCATTTGGGAGTAACAGCTACCTATTTGTTCGGTACTATTAACCAAGAGCGCTTGTTTTTCTTCCCTAATCCCGATTCTTTGTTTTTGTTTAATGTGCGTAATTCAGACAAGCTACGCATCAATGATGTGCAGCTCACTTTTGGTTTGCAATACCGTAAGTCGTTGAAGTTAAAGCCAGGACAAACGCAGCGCAAGTCGATTGCTTTTGGCCTTGTGGCTGAGCTGCCAAGTACCCTCAATGCAACCAATAGCACCGTGGCAGAAAGATTTACAATGGTAGGGAATACCATCCGGGTACGGGATACGGTTTCCAATAAATCGGATATCGAGGGCACAGTACAATTGCCTTGGGCACTTTCGGCGGGTTTTCAATACAGCATCGATAATAAGTTGCTCATGGCCATCGAAACTAAATATACCAATTGGTCGGATTTTAGTCAGTTCGGTCGCCCCGACTCCATGCAAAACAGCTTACAGTTTGCTGCGGGTATGCAATACACTCCAAAGTACAACGCTATTGGCGATGGGGCAGCTTGGAAAACCATACGCTACCGCGCGGGGATGAGGTATAACCAAGGCGGCTTGGTGTTGAAAGGCCAGCAAATTAGTGAACTTGGCATGACCTTTGGTGTTGGTATACCGTTGAAGCGACCTTATGCCATGCCTTATATGAACATTACAGGCGAAATTGGACAAAGAGGCGGTGTTACAAACGGATTAGTAAGAGAAAGATATACCAGAATTACCTTGGGACTTACCCTCAACGACCGTTGGTTTATTAAAAGGAAATACGATTAAAAACGAAAGTCATGAAGAAGATGAAAAATTGGATGAAAGCAAGTTTGTTGGTGTTGCTTTTAGGAGCAGCTGGCACAACCCAGGCTCAGGCCCAAATTACTGCCAATTGCGAGCAGAAGTGGGGGCCGGATAGCGTAAAAACCATCCAAAACATTTCCGTTTATCGCGAATTTTTTAAGCAGAAAAATTTTGATGCTGCACTGGAATCTTGGTTGTACGTCTTTACCAAAGCCCCATGCTCCCGCGAGCAAACCCATGTAGATGGTGTAGCGATGTACAAAAGCTTTATTGCGGCTACCAAAGATGCCAAGCGCAAGCAGCAGCTCATCGATACGCTCATGCTTATTTACGATGTACGCGCTGCAAACTTTGACAAGAGCGCTGGAAGTGCCTTGGGAAGAAAAGGGGTTGATATGTTGAATTTCAGACCAGAGCCTAACACGGCGGTGTTGAAGACCTTCGAAAAGGCCATTGAGTTGGGTGGTAACGAGTCTGAATCTTTCGTATTGTCGTATTATTTTAAAGTAGCCTTGAAAGAGTTTTCTGGCGGTGGTCTCACCAAAGAGCAAGTGATTAGTATTTACGAAAGACTCTCTAAAATTGCCGATTACAACATTGCCACCAGTTTACAGCTTTTAAAAGAAGATGAAGGGAATGCCTCTGCCAAGCAAAATGTAGAGAGATTCACAGAAAGCAAGCAAAGTTTGGATGGTGACTTGGCAGGCAACATCATCAAAGACTGCGATGAGATCATTACATTGTTCGCTGGAAAATACAAGGCCGACAAAGGCAATAAGGACTTACGCGACTTGATTTACAGCCTCTTGCTGAGCAAGGGTTGTTCCGACAAGGATTTGTTTATGGAAGTAGCTACTGCCAAATACAATGATGCTCCCAATGCTCGCTTGGCACACATTTTAGCCCGTAAATTGCAGCAGACCGACAACGTTGCTAAAGCTGCTGATTTTTACCAGAAGGCCATTGAAGGTGCTGAAAATGATTCAATCAAGGCCCAATACAACTATGATTTTGCTACGCTTTACAGCAGCAATAAGCAGTTTGCGCGCGCACGTCAGTTGGCACAAGAAGCAGCTCGATTACAGCCACGTTGGGGTAAGCCACTTATTTTTATTGGTGATTTGTATGCGGCAAGTTATAGTCAGTGCGGCAGCGGCATCGAAGCACAAGCAGTGTATTGGGCGGCGGTAGACAAATACCAGCGTGCAAAGAGTGTTGATGGCAGTGTAGCTGAAGAAGCCAATACCAAAATCAACAAATATTCGGGCTATTTTCCTTTAAAAGAAAACCTCTTTTTTGCTGGTATTAGTCCTGGCAGCAGCTACAGTGTAAGCTGTTGGATTGGTGAAACCACCACGGTAAGAAGCTCTGACTAAAGTAAAAATGCGTCGCTTGTTGGTTTTATTGCCAGTGTTGGCTTGGGCTTGTTCCAATTCCGACGAAAAGCTACAGCAGTTTGTAGCCGGCAAAGAAATGCAGCAAGAAACTGGGCGCGATGTGACCCTGATCTACTCCGATTCTGCGGTAATAAAAGTACGTATCACAGCCCCGCTGATGGTACGTAGCCCGGGTGAAGACCCGGTGACCGACATGCCGGAGGGGATCAGGGCGCTTTTTTTTGATAGTGATGGGCGCGAAAATAGCATTCTCACGGCTAATCGCGCCATACAGTACCCCAATAGAGGCATCATGGAGGCTCATGGCAATGTGGTAGTAGTGAATGAAGTAGGCGACACCATGTACACCGAAAAGCTTATTTGGGAAGAAAAATCAGAACGTATCTACACAGATCAATACGTGCGCATCATTCGACCCGACGAAATTATTTATGGAGATGGCATGGAATCGAACCAAAACTTCACTAAGTACAAGATTCTCAACATTCGTGGGACCATTGCCTTGAACGAAGAAGTGGAATAGCCCACATCTTTGGTTATCTTTGACGCCCAAATACCACTGTGGACGTTATCTTAATTATCCTGCTAAGCCTTGTGCTTTCCGCCTTTTTTTCGGGGATGGAGATAGCTTTTTTCTCTGCCAATAAATTTAGGGTAGAGCTTAAAAGCAAGCAGGGCATCCTCAATGCTCGTTTGATTGCGGGTTTTTTGAAGAAGCCATCCGATTTTATTGGCGCCATCCTGGTGGGCAACAACATTGCTTTGGTTATTTATGGCTCCATGATGGCAGTTTTGCTAGAGCCCGTGATTTTAAGCTGGTTTGCGCCGGGATTCGATAATGAATTGGTGATTTTAGGCGTACAAACCCTGCTGTCGACCATCGTAGTCTTACTTTTTGGAGAGTTTTTGCCGAAATCTATCTTTAGACTAAACTCCGACAGGTTGTTGTTCTTGTTTGCCGTGCCCATGCAGTTTTTTTACATCTTGTTTTTCCCCTTGGTATGGGTAGTGGTGCGTATGGCCAATGGCATTTTGAAGCTCTTTTTTGGCTTGCGGCTTGAGGAAAACAGTCCGGTTTTTGGCAAAAACGACCTCGACCACCTCATCCAGGAAAACAATACGCCTGAGCAGCAGAACGGCAATCAGGAGGTGGATTTGAATTATTTTCAAAACGCCTTGTACTTTACCGAGGTAAAAGTGCGTGAGTGCATGGTACACCGCACCGGGATTGTGGCCATTAGCAAAACCGAGCCCATCGAAAAATTGGTGGCTTTGTTTGCCGAAAGTGAGCATTCTAAAATTTTGGTGTACGAAGAAAGCATCGACAACATCATCGGTTATGTGCATTTTCAGGCCGTTTTGAGCAAGCCTACTCAGATTGCCGAGGTAACGCTGCCGATCATGATTGTGCCAGAGAGTATGTCAGCCATGTTGTTGCTGAAGCAATTTAATACCGATCGCCGCAGCATTGCCTTGGTGGTAGATGAGTTCGGTGGCACCAGTGGTATTGTTACAGTGGAAGACTTAATTGAAGAGATTTTTGGGGAAATTGAGGACGAGCATGACGTGGATGATTTGATAGAAAAGCAACTTTCTGAAAATGAATTCATATTTTCGGCCCGGCATGAGGTTGATTATTTGAACGATACCTTCAAGCTCGGCTTACCGGATGGCGATTATGAGACGCTGGGGGGGTTAATCATTGAATTTCACCAATCGATTCCAGAGGCAAACGAGCTGATTGAAATACCAGGCTTTAAAATTTTTATCCTTACCGTGAGTGAAACCAGGATAGAAACGCTAAGGTTGATCAAATTATCTTCAGAGGATTAACAGCTTTCGTTGAAAACGGGCTTGATTATCTCCTGCTAAACTTTATTTTTGCGCGATAACTTAAATTAGAACTTAGTATATGTCAATCATTACACAAATCAGAAACAAAGCAGGCCTCATGGTCGCCATCATTGGATTGGCGATTCTTTCGTTTCTGTTGATGGACGTTTTTAGTGGCAACGGAATTTTCGGTGGTCCACCTTCGAACACCGTTGGCGAAATTGATGGTGATGAAATCGGTGTTAGATATTTTGAAACCCGGATTAACGAGGCTGTCGAAAATTATAAGATCAACAGTCAGCAGGATAAAATTGACGACCAAACCCTTGGTATGTTGCGGGAAAATGTTTGGAACGAATTGATTCGTGAAAAGGTACTGGGCACGAGCTACCGTCAATTGGGTTTGGCTGTATCGGCCGAAGAGCTGTTCGATATGGTTCAAGGTACCAACATCAATCCTTCGGTGCGACAGGCGTTTTCAAATCCGCAAACGGGCGAGTTTGACAGGGCTCAAGTGGTGCAATTCCTCCGAAATTTGAGCGAACAGCCTGAGGATGTACAGCGTCGTTGGTTTAATTTTGAGAAATACCTCAAGTCAGAAAGAGAAAATCAGAAATACAACAACCTGGTTAA
This sequence comes from Sphingobacteriaceae bacterium, assembly GCA_030682795.1. Taxonomy (GTDB): domain Bacteria; phylum Bacteroidota; class Bacteroidia; order UBA7662; family UBA7662; genus PNNG01. Next base: position 7,574 of record JAUXNJ010000001.1, on the reverse strand, counting down.
CAAAGGGCTCTATGTGCCCAAGTTTTTTGCTAGTTTGTACAATAAGAACTCAACCCGTCAGGCCAACGGCCGGTTTATTTTGATGGACTATGCTTTGATTGCTGATAGCACAGTTGCAGTAACCGAAAAAGAGCTCAAAGCCTATTACAATAAGCATAAGAAGGATTACGAGAGCAAAGACGAGATCCGTTCGATTGATTATTTAGTTTTTGAAGTATTTGCTAGTCAGGATGACGATGCCAAAGCTTTGAAGCAAGTGGCAGAGCTGCGGGAGCAGTTTGTGAATGCTACAAACGATTCACTGTTTGTTTCGTTGAATTCGGACTTACCCTTTGACGATAATTTTGTTGCCGAGGTAGCTTTGGTTAGCGATGTTCAGAAACAGCTTTTCAACGGCAGTCTCAATGTGGTTAGCGATGTATATCGGGAAGGTGATTTTTATAAAATGACCAAAATGATTGCGCGGATGGCCCGTCCTGATTCGGTGAAGGCCCGTCATATTTTAGTGCGCATCAATGAGGGAGAAGCTGCTGACGTAGCCAAGGCTCGTGCAGACAGTTTGTTTGCATTGGCCAAAAAGGGAGGAGATTTTGGAGCTTTGGCAAAAGCCAACAGTGCCGATCCTGGTTCAGCTGAAAAAGGAGGAGACTTGGGTTTCTTTGCAGAAGGAATGATGGTGAAGCCCTTTAATGATGCTTGTTTTGGGGGCAAAAAAGGAGATATGGTGTTGGTTCAGTCTGATTTCGGCTTTCACATCATCAACATAACCGACCAAAAAGGCCGGAAGGAAGTAGCTAAGTTTGCAACCATTGCTAATAAAATTGAGCCAAGTACTGAAACTTACCGTGATGTATATGCCAGAGCAGGCAAATTTGTAAGTGCTACCAAGGATGCAGAGGCTTTCGAAAAGAACATTGAGGAGCAAGGATTGGTGAAGCGCTCAGCAGAGGTGTTGCGGGTGAATGACCGCAGCGTGGCCGGAATGGAAAATTCGCGTGAAATGGTGCGTTGGGCGTTCCGTTCAGAGCAAGGTGCGGTAAGTAGCGTTTTTGAAATTGGTGATAAATACGTTGTGGCCAGCTTGGCGAAAGTAGTGCCGAAGGGAGTAAAAGCGTTTGAAGATGTTCAAACCGATATTGAAACCAAGGTGAAGCGCGAAAAGAAGGCAGAACAACTGTTGGTGCGTGCTAAAGACGCCATTAAAAAGGGTGGTTCTGACATGGATGCCATTGCTCGTGCCGCAGAAGGCATTGTTCAGCAGTTCGGAAATGCCACGTTTCAGTCAAATTTCTTAAGTGGTATTGGTCGCGAGCCTGCACTCAGCGGGGTGATTTTTTCAATGGAAGCTGGTAAAATGAGCGATGCTGTAAAAGGCGAACGCGGTGTGTACATTGTTGCTGTTGACGGCTTCTTTGGATATGACGAAAAGGCGGATTTGACTGCGAGCAAACAAACCATCAACAATCAGTTGGCTTCAAGGGCTGCTTCGGAGTCCTTTAACGCCAAAAAGGAGTTAATTACCCTAGAAGACAACCGGCATTTGTTTTATTAAGTCGGGTCAGAATAAACTTTTTTGAAAGCCTTTCCGTTTTTCGGAAAGGTTTTCTTGTTAATGGGACAAGCCTTCTCTATGGAATTGATACAGAATAAAGTTGCGGAAAGCGGGATACTGGTATTGGACCCGGCCCAATATCTTGCTGAAATACAGGTTGAAGCCTTCGATTTAAAGGATTTTTTGTTTCATGGCATGGTGCTGCGAGAGAAAGATTTCCGCGAGCAGCTCAAGTCTTTTGACTGGCAAACTTATGCTGGCAAGTTTGTTGCACTGCATTGTTCCACCGAGGCCATTCTTCCTACTTGGGCATTTATGCTGGTTACGCAATATTTGCATGGGGTGGGAGCAAAGGTAGCGGCAGCCACTGTGGCAGGCATGCGAGAACAATTGGCGTTAGCGACCATTCAACAAGCTGACTTCCGTGTTTACGCCGACGCCAAAGTGATTTTAAAAGGCTGTGGCGATGAAAATGTGCCGGCTAGTCTTTATACCGCATTGAGTAGCGCCTTGCTGCCTCATGTAAAAAGTCTGATGTATGGGGAGCCTTGCTCTACCGTGCCAGTCTACAAAAAGAAATGATATGAAATTCAGTGAACTGAAGCGGAACAAATACTTCCAAAGTTTTTTATTAGCCATGTTGGCGGGGGTGATTATTAAGGTGACTACCTCTAGTAAATACACCGACGATAGCGAGTATTTAGAGCAATTCTGGAAAAATTATCAAGTGTATGCGGTGCCGTTTCCCGAAGATTTATATTTCGCAGGAGAGTCGGTGCCCATGTATGATTTTGAGGTTAGAGAGCGGGTAGACAGAGAAATAGTTGTGAATACTTATTTTCAGTCGGCCTCTATTCTGCATTTTAAGAAGGCTGCTCGTTGGTTTCCTGAAATGGAGAAAATCTTGAAAGCGGAGGGCATCCCCGATGACTTTAAATATTTAGCCGTGATCGAAAGTGGTTTGTCGAATAGCATTAGCGGACAAGGGGCCGTAGGATATTGGCAAATCATGAAAAATACAGGGGTAGAGCTGGGCATGCAAATAGATGAAGAAGTGGATGAGCGGTACGACCCCATCAAATCGACTTACGCAGCCTGTAAATATTTCAAAAAGGCTTATCGGGAATTTGGTAGCTGGACCATGGTAGCTGCTTCTTACAATATGGGCATGGCGGGATTGCGTAGACAAGTAAGTGCTCAAGGGTTAGAAAATTATCATGGTTTATATCTGAACAATGAAACCTCTCGCTACATTCCGCGCTTATTGGCAGTGAAGCTGATCATGGAGCAGCCCAAAAAGTACGGATTTCACTTTCGCGAATCGCATTTATACAAGCCTTTAAAGACCAATACGGTACTTGTTGATACGGCCATTACTGATTTGGTGACCTTTGCCAAAAAACAAGGCATTACTTACAAACACCTTAAGGTATTTAATCCATGGATGCGCAAAACCTATTTGCCAGCGCCCAAAGCAGGAAAGCCTTATGCCATTCAAATTCCAGACCCATCGGTTTTTGACGAAAAGCAGGAGTTAAAGGCACCCTATTCGATGGTCTTGCCAGAAGTGGAAGCGATCGAAAAAAAGGCTTCTGAGCCCAGTTACATTCAGGTGAAACATGTGGTTGAAAAAGGACAAACTATTCGTGATATCGCGAAAATGTTTGATGTGCGGGTGGTGGATTTGGTGATTTGGAACGAGTTGGAGAGCACTGAAGTGGTGAAGGGTCAAACAATAATTGTGCATGTGAAAAAACCAGTTGCCAACGAAGCTGTTGAAGCTCAATAGCAATTCGTAGCTTCGCATCTGCATGAAAAACCACATCCATCCTCCCCAATCCGAAGAGCTCATAGAGGTCTTTGGTGCCCGGGAGCATAATCTCAAAAATATTGACGTAAGCATACCGCGCAACGAACTGGTGGTAATCACCGGCTTAAGCGGAAGCGGGAAGTCTTCTTTGGCCTTTGAAACCATTTATGCAGAAGGCCAGCGGCGTTATATGGAGAGTTTTTCGGCCTATGCGCGGCAGTTTATTGGTGATATGGAGCGGCCGGATGTAGACAAAATCGAGGGCTTGAGTCCTGTGATTTCGATCGAGCAAAAAACCACCTCCCGCAACCCACGTTCTACGGTGGGCACCATCACCGAAGTGTATGATTTTATGCGTTTGTTGTATGCGAGGGTGGGCGAAGCCTACTCGCACATCACAGGTAAGCGCATGCAGCGCTTTACAGAGGCGCAAATTGAGGAAAGCATACAGCAGCGCTTCCAGGACAAAAAGATTGCTGTGCTGGCTCCTTTGGTGCGAGCGCGCAAGGGTCATTATCGCGAGTTGTTTGAGCAGATGCGCAAGCAAGGCTATCTCAAAATGCGCATTGATGGGGTAGTGGTGGATTTGGAGCCGAAAATGCAGCTCGACCGCTACAAGGTGCACGACATTGAGTTGGTAGTTGACCGCTTGATTCCTGAGCCCGATGAGTATAAGCGTCTGCGACAGTCGATTCAACAGTCCCTGCGCCTGGGTAAAGGCATTATGCTGGTGCTCGATTATGAAACCAACGAGCTTTCTTACTTCAGTAAATATTTGATGGATGCGGAGAGTGGCTTGGCCTATGACGAACCGCAACCCAATACTTTCAGCTTTAATTCTCCTTATGGAGCTTGTGAGCATTGCGATGGTTTGGGTACCATTCCTGAAATTGATCCAGAGCTTATTATGCCCGATCCGCTGTTGAGCATTAGCTCTGGTGGCTTGGCCCCGCTGGGGGAGTACCGCGACATCTGGGCTTTTCGGATGATTGCTGCCTTGGCCAAAAAATACAAGTTTAGTTTAAGCACGCCGGTGGGGCAGCTCGATGAAAAGGCCAAAGCTTTGCTGCTGCACGGGGCAGATGAACCCATTGAGGTGCCTGGCCGCTACAATGAGCAGTTTGGACATCAGATTCAGTTCGAAGGCCTGGTGAATATGTTGCGCAAGCAGCAAGACGATGCTGGCTCAGCAAGCATGCAATCGTGGGCCGAAGAGTATGTAACGCATATAGATTGTCCTGTTTGCCATGGCGGGCGCCTCAAGCAAGAAGCCTTGCACTATCGCATCAACGGGCTGAACATTTCGGAGCTGAGCCGAATGGAGTTGACAGAGCTGTCAGACTGGTTTAAGCAGTTGGAGGGTTATTTTGAAGGACAGTCTCAGCTCATTGCCACCGAAATTTTAAAAGAAATTGTTACAAGAATCCAGTTCCTGTTGGACATAGGTTTGGGCTATTTGTCGCTCGACCGCGGTGCCAATACGCTGAGTGGCGGGGAGTCGCAGCGCATCCGACTGGCTACGCAAATAGGTTCGCAATTGGTGGGAGTGCTGTACATCCTCGATGAACCGAGCATTGGCTTGCATCAGCGCGACAACCATCGTTTGATTGCCTCTCTTAAAAAGCTCAGGGATGCGGGTAACACCGTTTTGGTGGTGGAGCACGACGAAGACATGATTCGCGAGAGCGATTATGTGTTGGATATTGGTCCAGGCGCTGGCGCCCACGGTGGCCAAATTGTGGGTGCCGGTACACCAGCACAGTTTTTAAAACTGCCCACGCTTACTGCTGCTTATTTGAATGGCGAAAAGAAGATACCCATAAGGCCAATCCGTAAGCCAGCCAAACAACAGTACCTAGAGCTCCAGGGCGTGAGTGGACACAACTTGAAGGGATTTGATGTGCGTTTTCCGTTAGGCCAGTTCATTTGTGTAACTGGGGTATCGGGTTCGGGTAAGTCTACCTTGATTAATGAAACGCTCTATCCGATTTTGAGTCAGTATTTATATAACAGCCGTAAAAAGCCATTGGCCTATAAAAGTGTTGAAGGACTGAAGCTGATTGATAAAGTTATTGAAATTGACCAAGCGCCAATCGGTCGCACACCGCGTTCTAATCCGAGTACCTATACAGGTGTGTTCGCCGATATCCGGTCGTTGTTTTCGGAATTGCCGGAATCGAAAATACGGGGTTACAAACCCGGTAGGTTTTCGTTCAATGTTAAAGGCGGCCGATGCGAGGGTTGTGGTGGAGCTGGTGTGCGGGTGATTGAGATGAATTTTTTACCCGATGTGCAGGTGCCTTGCGAGAGTTGCGGCGGCAAGCGCTATAACCGTGAAACCTTGGAAGTGCGCTACCGCAGCCAGTCTATCAGTGATGTGTTAGATATGAGTATTGATGCGGCGGTGGAGTTTTTTGCCAATATGCCTAACATCTTACGGAAGATAAAAACACTGCAGGATGTGGGTCTGGGTTATTTAACGCTGGGGCAGCCATCCACCACTTTATCTGGGGGTGAAGCACAAAGGGTAAAACTTGCTTCGGAGCTATCCAAAAAAGACACCGGTAGTACCTTCTACATTCTTGACGAGCCAACCACCGGTTTGCATTTTGAAGATGTTCGGGTTTTGATGGAAGTACTGCATGCACTGGTAGATAGGGGTAATACGGTATTGGTTATTGAACATAATATAGATGTCATACGCACAGCCGATTACATTATTGATATCGGGCCAGAGGGCGGAAAATATGGTGGCATGATAATGTATGCAGGTGATGTGGCTGGTCTGAAACAAACAAAAGGCAACACCACTGCCCAATATCTTTGAGTGCGGAACGAAAAATAAATGACCAAAGAGTTGCTTTGTTAAGCCTTTTTTTTATTTTTGACGTCAATCTAAAACAAAACTTGTAGTATGAACAACAACTATTCACTGAGTAGTCTGAAAGGCTTGTTGCCTGGAAGGCGCTGGCTGTTGCTTCTTTCGCTGGTTTTTCTAACGGCCAATGTCTTTGGTCAGGCTAGGAATTACCAATTCGGACAGAGCAGCGCGGCCTACACGGTAATTACGGGGGGCACCACTTCCACCGCCACTGGCGATGATGGAATAGAGGTGCTGGCTTTGCCATTTCCGTTTACCTATGCGGGAACTGCGGTTACCGACATCACCATCAGCACCAATGGCTTTGTGCGCATGGCTGGTGGAGCTATTTTTGGTTCGAGTTGGACAAACGCCCTCACGAGTACCGCTAGCTTACCAGTATTGGCGCCTTATTGGGATGACCATAACCTAGGGACCGGCGCGATTGTGTACAACACAACAGGTACGGCTCCAAACCGGGAGTTTAACATTGAGTTCAGAGACTTGGTGACTTCTGGAACGGGTGATGCCACGGCTAGTTCGCGGGCTCGTTTTAAGGTTACTTTAAAAGAAACTTCCAACCAAATTGTTTATCACTATGGAACGTCATCTGCCACTACAACCTTGTCGGGTTCAATTGGCATGAACAGTTCACCTGGTGGTGCAGGGCAGTTTTTAAGCGTGAGCCCTGGTGTTAATGCAACTGTGAGTACAAGTGTAGAAAACGCTGGTATCATAACGCTTCCTGATAGTGGCGTGGTTTACACCTTCACCCCAAGTGCGGCTAGTTGTCCTATGCCTTGGGCCATTGCCCCTACTGCCATTACGCAAACAGGTTTTACTGTTAACTGGAGAAATGCTGGAAGTGCTTCTTATCAATACGTGGCCTCTACTTCTTCAGCTTTGCCCACGGGTGCGGGAACCACAGTATCAGACACTTTTGTTTCTATTACTGGTTTGATTTCTTCCACTGCTTATTACGTGTATGTAAGGAGCGCTTGTACGGGTGGTACCAATTCAGGTTGGGCTGGTCCAGTTTTAATTACCACTGGTGGACCTGTAAGCAGCGTTGCCTCTGGATTATGGAGTAATCCTGCTACCTGGTCTACAGGCTCGGTTCCTACCTCCAGTTCAAGTGTCACTGTGTCAGCCGGCGATTCGGTTATTTTTGACGTGGCTACCAGTTCGGTGTTCAGCTTAACTGTGAATGGCGTTTTAGGAGTAAATGCTACAGCTGCTCGTACTTTGAGTGTAGCAGGTGATGTGAGTGTAGCTGCTTCGGGCAGTCTAAATTTTGGTGTACCAACCACTGGTACTGCGTTGCGTATTTTGGAATTAACCGGAAACTTTAC
>JAUXNJ010000030.1 GCA_030682795.1 Sphingobacteriaceae bacterium | reverse complement strand
CCCTAAAGAAGGGTTGTAAATACCATCGGCATCTACGTCTACAAAGGGTGCCATTTTAGGGTCCTGACCAAGGGTTACATCACCCTGCCAAGGCCATTTGCGAATGGCATCTGGAATTACATAGGTAGGGTCCGAAGCAGCGATTGCATTGATGTGCGTTTGAATCTGACTGCGTTCTACTTTCCAGTGTGTATCCCATCTTCGGCACTCATCACGGGTAATGGTTGCTGAGTCCATCGTAAGTGGACCTGCCCACCAACCAATACCCAATACACTTGCCTGGCGGTAAGTTTGTGCCGCTACCCGCAATTGGCCAGCAGCATAGCCACCTACCCAAATCGAGCCTGCAAACAACGAATGCTTCTTCGGCAATGTAGGATCATCGAGTTTAGGAATCTCATAACGAGCATTGCTACTTCCACCTTGGTCCCACCACATATCATTGGCGCGCAAAATCAAAGCCCTTACATTATTAATGTCGAGGTTTATACGTGCGCCAGCAGGGGTACAATTAGAAGCCACCCGGCTAATGAACTGCCTGTTCATTTGTTCCACGCGAGGCTGCACGGCCAAATCCTCACGGGCAATAGCGCTGTTCCATCCGGCGAGGGTAAGTACTACCACCCATGCCCATAATTTGCTATTCATTATTACTCCTTTCATAATTTTTCTCCTTAGAAATTAAACCTGATGCCCAAACGTGTTCTTCTTGGCAGGCTGAAATTACCAGGGTTATCCATAGATGCAGTGTATAAATCAAAGAACGCTCTTTCGTTGATTACACTCTGCAACTGCTGACGACCCAAGTCGCTGGTTAAATAACCGTCATCTGCTGGGTCACCTGTAAACTGGTACACATTGATAACGTTCATGTTGTTAAAGAGGTTGAGCACCTGTAAGTATACGTTTACGGTAGCTTCCTTCGCTTTTCCATCTTTATCCTTACCTAACTTCATGGTCACATCCTTGTCAACCCGGAAGTTCATACGGAACTGCCAAGGCAAACGTGAACCATTGATACCACCTTTCAGCGTGGTACGGCCTTGCAAACCACCCACTACAGCTCCATCAGGCGTTGGGAATGTTTGACGAGAGAATGGTGCACCACTGATGGCGTTGGCTACAAAGTTAAAGCCGATGCCTTCCATAAATCCGAAACCATTGATGCGTGGACCATTGTAGTTTTTACCTTCTCCAAAACGGAAATCAAGGGTACCCACTAAACGGTGACGTGCGTCAAAATCGAGTGGAATTGGCGTCCGCAAGTTGTCGATACCAGCCTGGATGATTTGAGCTGCCTGCTGTGGAGCAGAACCAGTACCATCGGCAAACTGTAAGGTATAGCTGGCATTGATACGCACATTTCCAGTACGACGCAAGTCATAGGCTAACGTCAAACCTTTCACCGTACCAAAGTCGATGTTACCATACGTACGATAATCAAGCGGGAAGGCAAAAGGTACGTTGATGATCTGAATCATGTTCCGCAATTCACGGTAGAACGCACTGATGGTTAAAGCAGAAGTTTTATTTAAACGCTGCTTAAAGCCCAACTGATAGTCGATGGTGCGCTCTGGCTTCAAATCAGGGTTGTTGATGGTACCACCAACTTGCTGCAAGAAGTTATACTGACGGGGGTCAAAACGGAGGAATCCGCTAGGACGCTGTGTCAAAACATCATAGTGAGCAAAGAACTGTGCCTCATCCGAAATTGGGAAAGAGAAGGCTACGCGAGGCATGATGTTGATTTGCGGTGTGTAATCGGTAAAGGCATCTGCACGCACTTCGTTCTGACCCGGGTCTCTTAAGAACGGGGTTACACTACCCGTTGCTGAAGCTGCTGCAATACCAGAGGCATTACGAATTTCAGTTCCCTGAGCCGTGTACCACTGCTGACCTGAACGATAACCCAAAATGGTTGGGTTCTGCTGGGTGATGTCGTTCACATATACAACGGCATCGCTTGGAACGATGCTTGGGTGCAATCCACCATTCTGCGTATTTAAAGCACCATCCACTTCACCAACAGTTTTGGCACTGTATAACAAGAAGCGGTCTCTCAATACTGGCTGGTTGGCATCGAAGCGGTCTACACGCACACCTACACGGAATACCAAGTCGTCGAAAGCAAACTTATCCTCAATAAAGCCGGCCATGTAAATAGGCTGGAAGGCTGGAATCGGACGGTTTTGACGGTCGGTGAAGAAGTCTAAAGCACCCGGATTGGTTCTTAGCTTATTACCTAAATAGTCATATCCAAAATAACCAATAAATGAGTTACCCTCGTTCAACAATTCTTCAGCAGAGAAGAAACTCAACTTTAAATCGTCAGGATTCATACCATCGATGTTGATGAAGCGCAAATCATTAGCGCCGAGACCCATTGACTGGCGCAAATTGCGGTCAAAAGTAGATTGGTTACTACCCAACAAGCGGTTGTATTTAACTGTATCCAAATCGGTCAAGAAACCATTGGCATCACGATTAACAATCGGATTGTTCAAGTCCAATTCGAGCAAATGACGGTTTGCCAAGCCACGTGCCAAACCCCACAAGCCAATACCGCCTGCAAATGGGTTCATAGAGTAGCTGCGGTCAATGCGTTGGTCATATTCAAAGCCAAACTTGAGGGAGTGCCCTCCAATATCGGCATTGAAAAAGCCAGTCAAACGGTACTGATCGTTGTTCGAATAGTTGTACCCACCAAACTGACGACCTGGATCAAACCAGATGCCGTAAGCAGAACCTGGACGCAAACCATTCGCCAAACCGCCATTAGAACGAACACCAGAGATATCGTTAAATTCAATAGCGCTAAGCGTATTGAAGAAACTAGTACCCCAAACCGACAAGGTTGGGTCGATAGAACTAGGTGTAAAACGCAAGTTCCGATCTGTAAATCCTTTCAACACCTCCATCTGATAATCGAAACCTGAAATAGAGTCGAAAAACAACTCACGCTCATACCTTGGTACGATATCATAATCAAAGGTACCTACATGCCCATAATTGAAGGCATTCCTTCCTAAACCATCACCACCATCTTGCGAGGTAGTTGAATTGGTATAGTCGAATTGTAGGGTGTAATAAGCATTCTTGATGGTGCTGTTTTGGTTTTCGCCTGCGGCAGCAAAGTTCTGGCGCAAACGACCGTACATACGAAATACGCTGTTGTCGAAGGAGCCCATATTGTCGCGACTCATTAAAGACAATGAACGCTGATATACCCGGCCATTGGTACGGTCGTAGTTACCACCGATGGTGAAGCTAAACAGATTGTTCGGCTGATAATCGATTTTACCGGCTACCGAAATACGATCGCGGTTGGCGTTCGGACGAACATCTACCAATTCCATGGCCTCTTTGGTAACAAATTCTGAATTCCGGTTTACACCAGAACCAAAAATAGATGGCCGATAGGGGTTTTGAGAAACGAAATTATAAGCAGAGTCGGTTAGCTGCCATACACCCACCGCAGAAGGGTTGGGGTCTTTTTGCTTTTCAAATTCTGCTGAAATGAAATATCCTAAAACAGATTTACCGTTTTTCTTCATTAAGGGACCTGAGAAGTTCAAGGCAAATAAGTTGTAACCATAAGGCTCTAACACAAAAGCTGAACTCAATACTTCCGCTCCACCAAAAAACTGACCTGATGGACCGCGGGTAGTAATGTTGATGATACCACCTGTCACGTCACCATATTGTGCAGGTATACCACCGGTAATTACGGTAGTTTGCTCAATAGAAGCGTTAGGCAAGTTGGTAGAACCCCGAACACGAATACCATCGATGAAGTATTCCGTGGCATCTGAACGCGAACCACGTACGTTCAAAGCGCCGCCTTCATCTTGTTGATAAACACCACCGGTAGTTGCCGCAATGGAGTTTACGTCACGCGTAGGCAAGGCCGCAATTTCTTCTCGGGTTACGGTGCCTCCGGTAGAGGTTTCGTCCTTTGAAATGAGTGGCACCTCGTAATCCACTACATCAATGATGCTCAGGTCTACACCCGAGGTCATTTTGATGTCAACGAAGTTACTTCGGTCGGCCGATACCAGTACGCCTTTGATGACGGCTGGATTGAAACCTACGTACGACACTTTGAGGTCATAACGTCCGGGGGCGAGGGCGCCAAATTTGTACTTACCATCAATATCGGTGGTAGTACCTCCTTTTAACACCCCATCCCGCTCGATGATTACGTTTGCGAAGGGAATCCCCTCTTTCGGCTTCAGCTCATCCACTACCTTTCCTTGTAAGGAACCGGTACCGGCTTGGCCAAAAGCTGCAAATGTGCCCATCAGCAGCAGGAATAAACTCAGGTAGAACTTTCTCTGCATAGTGTGAAATTTGCTTATTGGTCTATTTGAAAATTTAAGTTAAATCTTTTTGTCGTTGCTACAATGCCTACCCTTGTGTTTTGACGCATTTCTGACATAAGTCGTTTTTGTTCGCAAGCCACAATTCTCGGAATTTCACAATTTTTTAACAAACAGGGTTGCAACTTAGGCACAAAAAAGTACTCATGCAAGTACTAATTTCAACTTGTTTTTAGGTTTTTTCACAGAACTTGCAGCATGAACAATCGCATAACCTCTCTCTTTAAGATCGATAAGCCTATAATTCAGGCAGGTATGATTTGGTGCAGCGGCTGGGAGCTCGCTTCTGCCGTTAGTAATGCAGGCGGATTAGGTATCATTGGAGCAGGCTCGATGTACCCAAAAATTTTAGAAGAGCAACTTTTTAAGTGCAACCAGGCCACCCAAAAGCCCTTTGCCGTGAATTTGCCTTTGCTTTATCCCGACATTGAACAGCACCTCGAGATCATCAAAGCAGCCGGCGTTAAAATCGTATTCACCTCGGCTGGCAATCCCGGGAAGTTCACCCCCTGGCTCAAAGAACAAGGCATTACTGTGGTACACGTAGTTTCGAATGTAAAATTTGCCCTCAAAGCCCAAGCCGCTGGGGTAGATGCTGTGGTAGCAGAGGGCTTTGAAGCAGGAGGTCATAACGGCCGCGAAGAAACCACCACCCTCTGTCTCATCCCCATGGTGCGCGACGCCATCGACTTGCCTTTGATTGCAGCAGGCGGTATTGGCAATGGTAGGGCCATGTGCGCGGCTTTTGCCCTAGGCGCTGAAGGCGTACAAATTGGCAGCCGCTTTGTAGCCACACCCGAATCCTCCGCCCACCAAGCCTTTAAACAGGCGATAATTAATGCACAAGAAGGCGACACCATCCTCACCCTTAAAAAACTCACACCCGTACGTTTGATAAAGAACGCTTTTTATGACGCAGTGCAATCGGCAGAGCTCGCCGGCGCCGACGCCAACAGTTTGGCAGAACTCTTGGGCCGCGGTCGCGCTAAAAAAGGTATGTTCGAAGGAGATTTAGAAGCAGGTGAACTTGAAATTGGTCAAGTATCCGCTTATATAAAGGAGGTAATGCCAGCCGCCGCTGTGTTAAATGAAATTTGGCAGGAGTTTTTGGAAACCAAAAAACAACTCCAGCAACTGCCTTGGTAGGCGAATTATTTACACGACTTCTAGTACAGTTCTAAAAGCATAAGCTTGGCTGCCGTATTTGGCAGCGTGACTTTGCTGCAAGGCCGGTGCAAATTCCTCGAAATAGCGGTTGAGCGCCTCTTGGTTGTCACAGTAATACTGTATGGCATAAGTAACGCCTTCCTCTGGCTTGGGCAACATCAATTTGCAGATGCGATGCGATTTAAATATGCCCGTGGCCATCACCTCAGGGATGTGCGTGTCTTTCATCCATTGAAGCCACTCACCATGGATGCGCTCATCCACACTTACCGTTACGTTATATAATAGCATTTCTAATTGATCTTATCGCCCCGCAGCAACCGATACCGCCGGCGTGCCTCAAAGGTAAATGTACTGTCGGGATATTTGATGAGCAAGTCTTGAAAAAGCGCCATGGCTTTTGGACTGTCTTGCAAATACTCCTGGTAAAGCACCGCCAATAAAAACAAAGCATCATCTCCCAAAATATCTTGGCCAAAGTCTTTTAAAATGGCCTCATACTTTTCAGCTGCTTTTCCATAGGCCCCTTGCTTGGTGTACATTTCGGCTTGCCGAAACCAAACTTCATCACTTAAGCCGTGACCGGGATAAGCACGTAACAGCTCTTCGAAGGCCGCATGTGCTTGCACATATTCCTTGCGGAACATTAACAGCTCGGCCCCCGCAAAGGCCTTCATTGGCAAAATGGTGGTATCCAAGTCGAGGTTATCGGTAATGAGCAGCGACAAAGCCAGGGCATCGTTGGAGATGCGCTGACTGGTACTGGCCTTGAGCACATCGAGCTGGGCTTGTGACCATTCGAACTCGCCTTTGTAAAAGGATAAGCGGGCATTGCGAAATTTAGCTTCCTGCCCCAGGGGATCGTTGGGAAAGTCCTTATCTACCTGCCCATAAGTAAGTGCCGCTTCCCAAAGCTCATCGGTAAGTAAGTATAAATCGCCCAATTCGAGCTTGGCTTCAGCTAATAATCGCCGATCGCCCCCTTGAGCTATGGCGCCTTCCAAAAGAGCTACTGCCTCTTCAAATCGTTTGAGTTCATAACCATAAATGGCAGCCAAACGCTGTTTCATTTGGAGGATGTTGCGTTGCTGCGGGAAGGCATCGATGTAACCCACATATTTGGCGGCCAATGCCCTCCAATCGGCTTCCACGGCCATTTTACCCTGGAGCCGCATGCGCTCAGCCTCAAGTATTTCATAGCGGGCATCGTAATACACCATGTAGTTTGGGCCCTTATCAATCAAATATTGCAACATTTCAATGGCGGCAGCATAGTCTTTGTTCTCTACCGCGGCTCGCGACAAGGTTAATATGCGGTTGCCGTTCTCTTGCATCCGCCGATCGATGGCCCTCGCCTGATAAAATGCCTGCTGAAAATCGCGCTGCTGCACAAAAAACCAGATCATCAGCTCTGAAAGCATGATATCGTCGGGGCGTTTTTGAATAGACGACAACAAAGCTGCTCGTAAAAGCTCATAGTCCGCTTCGTCTAAACGCGATTGTAACATATTTTGTACATAGCCCAATTGCTGTGGAGCAGCCGCCAGGTAGTCTAAATAGGCGTCCACCAATTTAGATTTTTGTCCGGTAGCATAATAAAGCTCCGCCAATTCTATTGAAAAAGCCATCGGCTCTCCCAATAGCTGCCTGCCTTTTTGATAGCAAAGAATGGCGTAATCATACTCAGCCTTCGACCGAAAGGCATTTGATAAGGTAATGATTTGCCCACGGTTGGGTAGGAGTTTTTTAATGAAGGCATCGTACTGCCCTACTGCTTTGCTCTCCTTGCCTTGCTTGCGAAGCGCAAAGGCTACATCTACGGCATACATCACCTGCCCGGGATCGCGCTTAGACATGCCCTGCGCTAGTTTTTCAGCCTTCTCAAACTGATTAAGCTGAATGTAACTGTTAAAAAGATAGCCATAAGCGGTGCCGTTCGTAGGGTCTGTCTCCAAAACCCCTTCCAGTAACTCGGCTGCCCGTTCAAAATCAGATTGCTGATAAAATTGTATTCCCAACTGCATGCGCCCTAATTGCCCGGGTTGAGCAAAAGCAGCTGAAACACATCCGAAAAAAAGCAGGTAAAATAAACTAACACGCATCATACACCAACGAAAATAAGGCTTTCATCGTGTGATTGCTACGGATTCTGGAATACGAACTGATTTTTTGGGAAAAAACGCCAAGAAAGATTGTTTTGACCCGATGATTCTGCCCAATTCACAAGTAAAGGATACGCTTCTGTAATGTCTGAGCCATCTAAAACAGTCTTAAATCCTTGATGAAAAAATTCCATCCCCCAAGGCAGGTTTCTAAAACTTCGATAAAAGGCATTGGGCATAGCGAAACTGCCATTCCAGCGCCAATTACGGATGCTGGCATCGTCAGTTGTGGCAAATTTGCTAAAGTTAGCCACGATAGTGGGGGGATAACCAAACAAATGTACCTCGCTAGTACGGTCACTGGCATCGAAAAGAAAGAAATTCGGCCACACATAATCTCCACCAATGTTAGCCATCCAATTAAAGCTAAAGCTTTTTATTTCGGGCATGGCACTTGCGCCAACTCCGTCATTGGTATAACGAATCC
This sequence comes from Sphingobacteriaceae bacterium, assembly GCA_030682795.1. Lineage (GTDB taxonomy): Bacteria > Bacteroidota > Bacteroidia > UBA7662 > UBA7662 > PNNG01. Next base: position 35,821 of record JAUXNJ010000030.1, on the reverse strand, counting down.
TTTGTTCCTGCCGTATGTTTTCGTAAATGATGGCTGTATTTTGAACCATCGAGTCGGCACGAACACCATTAAAGGCAACCGCGTTTCCAAAAGGATAAGCAAAGGTGCTGCCCGCTACAGCAGTAAAAAGCTCCATTCCCAAACCCAAAGCTTTTTCAGAAGAAAACGCCAGCAAGCTTATGTCAACCCTGCCCTGAATCAAACGACCATCTGCATTGCGGTCAAATTTATATACTGCCGAAATAGCCACATCGTTAAAATCATGATCTCCTTTGGTTGGCCAATTGTCGTCAAACAACAAATAATGTTCTCCTACATGGGGCATGCGGGTAGAGAAAGCTAAATTCGGATTGTTTGGAAAGTCGTCCCAAGCATCCGGGATACTGTCGCCATCGGAATCGGAAGCTGCCGACCACAAAGCAGCGGCATTACTGTTCAATGTTAGAAATTCAGTAGTATTTACAGTGGGTCGCACAATTTGTTGGCCTGTAACCGGACTTTTAATGATCATATCCTGATCTACCGTACTCAAACGCACATTAAAACGCGCTTTATTGGCTACAATCAATGTACGGTCGATTCTTGCGCCATTGGCATCCAATAAATCAATTACCTGGCCGTTGTTGCCTTCATTTACGGTAACATTCACAATTATGTTTCGGATGGAACTCCAATCGAAACTCTGCGCTACCCTCAAATCTGCAAATGCAGTAGATTTAGTCGGCTGATCGTCTTTTTTACAAGCAGAAAAACCAACCAATACAAGCAAACTTACAGCCCAAGGAATGAATCTAAATGAAAGATTTGTAATCACTATTACTGGATAACAAGAATAATACCGCAACACCCTAGCCCTTTTAACAGCACTTAAAGCATGGAAGCCTCTTTAAAAGCCCTCTCGATTTTGGAAATTTTTGTTGAAAACGAGAATGGCCTGCCTGCTATATTTACCCCTTTATGAGCAAACTCAAATCGGTTTACGTTTGTCAGTCTTGCGGCGCCCAATCGCCTAAATGGACGGGCAAGTGCAGCAGCTGCAACAGCTGGAACACCTTTGTAGAAGAAATCCGTGAAAAAAGCGGCAGCGGCACCGATGTGCGGGCTTTTGCCGGTACAGGCAGCAAGCGGCAGGCCGAGGCCCAGTTGCTTTCGGAGGTAGCAACCGACTTAACCGAGCGCTGGATTTGTGCCGATGCGGAGCTCAACCGGGTATTAGGCGGCGGCATCGTACCAGGGGCTTTGGTGCTGCTGGGCGGTGAACCGGGCATTGGCAAATCTACCTTGCTGTTGCAATTGGCTTTGCAGATGGAAAATCGACGTATATTATATGTGTCGGGCGAAGAGAGCGAGGCCCAAATCAAATTGCGGGCAGCGCGCTTGGGCATGAAGCAGGACCACTGTTATGTACTCACTGAAACCGAAACCACGGCCATTTTTAGGCAGGTAGAGGCCATTCGCCCCGATTTGCTCATAGTAGACTCCATTCAAACCGTATTTTCTCCACTCATTGAGTCGGGGCCCGGTAGCGTTTCCCAAATCCGCCAAGCCGCCGGCGAGTTCATGCGCTTTGCGAAAGAAAACCGCGTGCCCGTATTTTTGATTGGCCACATCACCAAAGATGGCCAATTGGCTGGTCCAAAGGTGCTCGAGCACTTGGTAGATACGGTTTTACAGTTTGAAGGCGACCGCAACCACAGCTATCGCATTGTACGCACCCTTAAAAACCGCTTCGGATCCACCTCTGAGCTGGGCATTTACGAAATGCTGGGGGAGGGTTTACGCGAAGTTTCCAATCCGAGCGAGCTGCTCCTCACCCGCCAATGGCACAGTCAGAGCGGTATGGCCATCGGCTCCACCCTCGAAGGCAACCGTTCGCTTTTTGTAGAAGTACAAGCTTTGGTGGGCGGCTCAGCTTTTGGCACCCCGCAACGCAGCACCACGGGCTTCGACCAACGACGCTTGAGCATGCTCATTGCGGTGATGGAAAAGCGCTGCGGCTACCGCATGAACCAGCTCGATGTGTTTTTAAACATCGCGGGTGGTTTGCGGGTGGAAGATCCGGCGATTGACCTCGCGGTGTGTGCTGCCATGGCTTCTTCTTTGCAAGACATGCCCCTGGCGGGAGAAGTTTGTTTTGCTGCCGAAATTGGCTTGGGGGGCGAACTCCGGCCGGTGGCCCGCATCGAAAATCGCCTGGCAGAGGCCGCCAAGCTAGGTTTTACCAAAATGTTTTTGTCTGAGCACCAGCAAATCCAACATCCCCCCAAGGGAATGCGCTTGGAAAAGGCTGGGCGATTGGACGAGTTGATAGGAAAAATTTTCTAATCGACTTAAATACACGATTTTTGCAGTTGAATGATTCAAAAAAAGCTACTCAAACAAGAAAGCGCCGTGCTGGTGGGCATCATTACCCAGGAGCAACCGGCTGAAAAGGCGCAAGAATACCTCGATGAACTGGCCTTTTTAGCCGAGACGGCTGGGGCTACCACCAAAGCACGCTTTGTACAGCGCTTGCCCAGGGCCGATCCACGCACCTATGTGGGCACTGGTAAGCTCGAAGAAATTGAAATTTATGTGCGCGAGCACGAAATCGACCTGGTGCTTATCGACGACGAGCTGAGCGCTTCGCAGATGCGCAACATCGAAAAGGTGTTTAATCCCGATCCGCTTGAAGCCACGGTGAAAGTGCTCGACCGCAGCACCTTGATCCTCGATATTTTCGCTTCCCGCGCCCAAACCGCCCAAAGTAAAACCCAGGTGGAGCTGGCGCAACACGAGTATTTGCTGCCGCGACTCACCCGTATGTGGACCCACTTAAGCAAGCAAAAAGGCGGCATTGGCATGAAAGGTCCAGGGGAGAAAGAAATCGAAACCGACCGACGCATCATCCGTAACCGCATCAGTCTGCTCAAAGAACGCCTCGAGCTCATCGACCGGCAAAACGCCACGCAGCGTAAAAACCGGGGTAAAAGCATCCGCGTGGCCTTGGTGGGTTATACCAACGTAGGCAAATCCACCCTCATGAACCTCATCAGCAAATCGGAAGTGTTTGCCGAAAACAAGCTATTTGCTACCCTCGACGCTACCGTGCGCAAGGTGGTGGTAAACCATGTGCCCTTTTTGCTCAGCGATACGGTAGGTTTCATCCGCAAACTGCCGCATCACCTGGTGGAGTCGTTCAAAAGCACCCTCGATGAAGTGCGTGAATCCGACATTTTATTACATGTGGTAGATTTGAGTCACCCCAATTTTGAAGAACAAATGGAGGTGGTACTCGAAACCTTGCAAGACTTAAAAGTGGGCGACAAACCCATCCTTACAGTCTTTAACAAGATCGACCGTTGGGAAGAAGCGAGGGCAGCCCGGCACGATGACCCCGAATTTATAGAAGGGCATCCGCCTATTGAGCAACTCGCCCAAACCTGGATGGCCAAAACCAATGGCAACGCCTTATTTATTTCGGCTACCTCCAAAATAAATATCGAAGATTTACGTACGAGGGTGAGCGACATGGTAAAAACCTGTTGGTTCGAGAAATACCCGCATAGTCACGACTTCTTTTAAAAAACAACTCATAAACAATCCTACATGAAAAAATCCCTATTCATCCTCGTTGCAGTTTCGGTACTCAGCGCCTGTGTAAGTAAAAAAGACCACAACGCCGTGGTGGTTGATCGCGAAAGACTGCATAAAGAAAGCCAATCGCAACAAAAACAAATTGAAGGTTTGCAAGGAGAAGTAGACATGCTAACCACTGGTATCGAAACCCTCCGCAGTGAAAAAGCAGCTTTAGAAACCGATACGGCCAATATCGGCTTAGAATTGCGTCAAGCGCAAGATCGCGTAGCACAGTTGAACGATTTGGTGAACGATCTCATCAAAACCAATGAAACCATTTCGAACAACAGCATGAACGAAAATGCACGTTTGGCGAGAGAATTAAAGCAAAATGAGTTGTTGGTGAAGCAAAAAGAAGCCGAGCTCAACACCTTAGAAAGCAAACTTAAAGTGCTTCAGAAAGATTTAGAAGCCCGCGAAAAGAAGGTAAACGAGTTGCAAGCCACTTTAGCAGCTAAGGATGCTGCGGTAGCTAAGTTGCAGGAAACTGTTGCCAAAGCACTTTTGGGCTTCCAAAACAGCGGCTTGACCGTGGTGCAGAAAAACGGCAAAGTTTACGTATCGCTGTCGGAGCAATTGCTATTTAGAACAGGCAGCGCTACGGTAGACCCGCGCGGAAGACAAGCCATTCAGGAGCTCGGCAAAGTGCTTGAAGTGAATACCGACATCAGCATTTTGGTAGAGGGCCATACCGACGACCAGGGTAGCGACGATGTAAACTGGGATTTGAGTGTGCGTCGCGCCACCAGCATCGTGAAAATTTTATCAGAAAACGCTAAAATCGACCCGGCCCGCATGACCGCTGCTGGTAGAGGCAAGCACATGCCATTAGATCCAGCTAAAACCGCCGAGGCGCGCACTAAAAACCGCCGCACCGAGATCATTTTGACCCCGAAACTCGACGATTTGTTCCGCATTTTGGACGCCAACTAATGACAAACAAAGGCAGTTGGCGGGTATTGGGGATGATGTCGGGCAGCTCGCTCGACGGTTTAGACCTTTGCCTGGCCAGTTTTGCCGAAACCGAAACCGGATGGACCTACCAGCTCGAAAGCAGCGAGACGGTGGTCTATCCGGTTTTTTTGCAACAGCAACTCGCCAGCGCTCATACGCTGAGTGGCTTGGGCTTGATGCAGCTCGATGCGGCCTTGGGCAAGTTTTTCAGCACTGCCGCAGCCGACTTTTTACGCGGAAAACCGGCCCCTGTGCTGCTGAGTACGCATGGGCATACCATTTTCCACCAGCCCGAAGCGGGTTTTACCACCCAAATTGGGGGCGCAGCACAGCTGGCGGCGGAGCTTCGTTTGCCGGTGGTGTATGATTTTAGATCGGCAGATGTAGCACTGGGGGGCCAAGGGGCTCCGCTCGTCCCCAAAGGCGATGCCCTGCTTTTTCCTGAATTTGCAGCTTGCTTAAACCTTGGTGGCATTGCCAACATCTCCTTCCAACACCAAAACAAGCGCATTGCCTACGATTTGGCCTGTTGCAACATGGTGCTCAACGCCGCCAGCGAATTGCTGGGGCGGCCTTATGACGCAGGTGGACAACTAGCCCGTAGCGGGACCATCGTACCCGAGCTGATGCATGCGTTGCGTCAGCTGTCATTTTACCAGCAAGCACCACCCCGTTCGCTTGGCCGTGAACATTTTGAAGCCGATCTGAAGCCGCTGCTGTTTAACGGCACCTATCAGCCCCACAACCTCCTCGCTACTTGGTGTGCCCATTTGGGTGAAATTTTGGGAGGCGAATTGCAAAAGCACCAAATCGGCGGCAGCATTCTGGTTACCGGCGGAGGTGCTTACAATGAATTTTTAATGAAACAACTTCAAAAGCATTGTGCTGCAAGCTTTTACCTCCCTCCCGCCCAGCTCATTGAACAAAAGGAAGCCTTGATTTTCGGCTTTTTGGGCTTGTTGCGCTATCTTCGGAGGCCGAATGTGCTTTCGGAGGTTACTGGCAGCAGTAGCAACCACAGCGCAGGGGCTTTAATCGAATTATTTTAATGGTACTGGTCACCGGGGCAACAGGATTTGTAGGGGAACATGTGGTAGCACAGCTGCTTGCGCGTGGCCAAAAAGTACGTGCACTTTACCGAAATCGTGCTAAAATTGGCAGTCAAGGCCTCCTGAATCCCATTCAAATCGACATGGTTGACTGGGTAAAAGCCGATGTAATTGACTATTACGCATTAGAAGACGCCCTGTTAGGCATCACAAAGGTTTTTCATTGCGCTGCATTTATCTCTTACGATCCCAATCAACGTGATTTGATGTTCGAAACGAATATCAAAGGCACCGCTAATCTCATCAACGCTTGTTTGCATCAAGGGGTACAGCGCGTATTGTATGTGAGCAGCATTGCAGCCCTTGGCCAAGCCGCCGAACCCCACCTTCCCATCGATGAAAATGCCTCATGGAAAGGCGATAAGGGCCAATCAAACTACGCCATCTCTAAGTTCAGGGCTGAAAATGAAGTGTGGCGGGGTATGGAAGAAGGTTTAGAAGTAGCTGTGGTTTGTCCTTCGGTCATTTTAGGTCCCGGCCAAGTAGCTTCAGGCAGTAATCAGCTCTTTCGCAAGGTCTACCAAGGACTGCGGTTTTACAGTCCTGGCGCCACCGGCTTTGTTGATGTGCGCGATGTGGCCAACGCTCTTTGTATGCTTGATGAACAAAATATTATTGGAAAGCGCTATGTGCTCAACGGCCATAATCTCAGCTATCAGCAATTATTTGAGCAGATGGCAGCAGCTTTACAAGTAAAAGCACCCAACCTCCTTCCCCCACGTTGGATGGCAGAGATCGGCTGGCGCGTGAATAAGCTGATGGCGATGCTCAAAGGCAAAATGCCCTTTATAACCCGCGAAACGGTGCGGTCGGCCTACACCAAAAAAAGCTTTGGGGGCAGCAAAATTCTAGAGAAAGTAGCGGGCTTTAGCTACAGTCCACTTGAAAAAACTTTAGCCGATGGTGCAGCTGCTACCTTGGTTCAGTTAAAGAAATAGTTTCCAAGGCCGTAGAAGACTCCCAACCAAATAAGGCCTTTGATTAGGAAAAATAAAAAACCTATCCAACCCAATTTCTGAAGCCATTTTGGCACTTTGCCTTCCATGTTAACAAGATAAGGGAGGTTTTGCACATTTTTATACACACGCATTAAATATTTTAACTTCTTATTATCAGCGGATTACAAAAAATATGTATTTCAATTCAAAAACTTAACACACTTTAGTTAACATTCAGTTAATATTTCAATAACTTTGGTATAACAATCAAGGAGGAGATATGAAACTATTATTCACGCTGAGCATTTGTTTAGGTCTGGGTACCTTCAGCGCTGCTGCACAACATACTGAGCTCATTCCAGCTGCTACCACTACTGAATTCACTGGTTTAAAAGTGAATTATGATGCGCAAGGAGCTAAAGTTTCTGAGATTGAATTCCGCAAGGGAGAAGCAGAAGGAAAAATTAACCGTTATTACGCCAACGGTCAGTTGCGCGAGACGGGTTATTATTTAAAAGGTAAAAAACATGGCAGCTGGTCGAGCTACAACGAGCAAGGCCAACTGATGACAACAGCCCACTTCAACGAAGGCAACAAAGATGGCGAATGGATGGTTTGGGACAACCAGGGTAACCTGCGCTACAAGTTGACGTACAAAAACGGATCGCCGGTAGGTGAATGGGCTATGTACGATGCGGATGGTAAGGTGAGCGAGCGCAAAGCAGTTGAAGACGATAGTCGCAACGCGCAAAGCAAATGATCTAACCACCCTCATCCAAAGGCGACCGAAAGTCGCCTTTTTTTATGCCCTATTATGCGCGCAGGCTTTCTATCGACATGCTCCTGGCCGCCTTAATGGCTGGATAAAGGGTACACAACGCTCCTATAACCAGTACACCCACGAAAACCACCACTGCATCTGAAAAACGTATAGACACAGGATAGGCACTCACAACAAAAGCCCCTTCTCCCGCAAATCGAATGAACTCGTACTGCTGCTGGAGCCAGCACAACAGCATGCCCAAGCCAATGCCGAGTGATGCTCCCACCAAGGTTATCAACGTGCCTACGGACATAAAAATCCCAAAAAGCATGGACTTTGAAGCCCCTAAACTTCCCAATACGGCAATGTCCCGCTGTTTTTCGATCACCAGCATCGATAGGGCCCCAACCAAATTTAAAGCGGCTACCAAAACGATCAACAGCAGAAAAAAGTAGGTCCACCACTTCTCTGTTTGGAAAATTTTGAAAATTGCTTCTTGCTGTCGGTACCGATCTTTTACTTCAAAATCATTGCCCAAGGCTGTTTGCAGACTTTTAGCAAAATTGGCAGGATTGATGCCAGGTTTCAGTTGTATGGCTACTTCCCCCACTTGGTCATCCACTACACCCAACAAATCGCTAACAAACACCAAAGGCACCAAAACATATTGCTGATTTATTTCTGGCTGAACGTCAAATACACCAGCAGGTTGCAGACTGCGTTTTACAAAACTAGACTCAGGCCTTAGTAAATCAATCTTTTTACCTCTAGCAGGCATATACACTTCAATACCCCGCCGATAATCATTCAAGGAAATTTGTAATTGATACCCAATACCAATGCCCAACATGGCATACGGTAAACCAAAACCATCCCGCAATACGTACTCGCCGCGTACCATGGTTTCGTTTACCTGTGTAAGTTCCACAAAAGCGCTATCAACCCCTTTGATAACCCCTACTACCTCTCTGTCTCCATAACGAAAGAGCGCATTTTCTTCAATGCTGTAAGAGATACCATTGATTTGTGTGAATTGCTTAAGCTGTTCTTGCATCTCGGCTTTACTGAACAACTTACTGTTAAGTGGCCTAATCCGTACATCAGGATTAAACTTGCTATACATGCCTTGTGTGAGCTCTTCCAATCCGTTGTACACGCTCAGCACCACGATCAAGGCCGCTGCGCCTACCAAAACCCCACCGAATGAAATACCGGTAACAATATTGATAAAATTAGTGCGCTTTTTCGCAAGGAGATATCGGAAAGCTATAAAACGAACAACTGACACCACTTTTACACTTTATAAGCGCGAACAACAAGCTCGCTACCACTCAAATGTACAAAGTAAGCATCAATGCTGTTGAGCACAAACACTAAAGGATAACATAACAAATAATAAAGCGGCATGAGGTACAAAAAGTATCTACTCTTGCGAATTAAAAATTTGGGGATGCTCACGCCCAAAACCGTAGAAATTCGGCCCGATGTTCCATAAGCATAATGGGCCTTAATGTTTTTAAAACCAACTTCTTTCAAGAGTTTTTTCAACTCTAAATTATTATACCGGTGTGCTACATTTTTATTGCCGAGCAACTTATTGGTAAAATTCGGTTGAACAACACGTGATTTATCTGATTGAACCGACAAAAGGAGCATGCCATCTGGCTTGAGTGCGTTAAAAAAGTTTTGCAAAACCAGTTTATGGTCGTCGATGTACTCCACCACATTTACCGCGAGCACCATGTCAAAAACATCTTTTTTACACATCGTATTTAGATCCTCTGTTCTGAACAACACCCTTTCGTATTTCAACCTATGGAAAAAGCGATTGCATTCACAAATCTCATTGGCAGAAACGTCAGTCGCATAAATATTCCAATTCGGGAATTTGCGTGTGAGATAATAAACATACTGTCCGAGTCCTGTACCTGCGTCGAGTACGTGTACAGGGCCGGTGCGCTGCCTGGCAAATGATAATATCCCTCTCCGTACATGCCAAAAGCTCACGATCAAAACATCGATCAGGATATAAAAAAACGAGCGTAAGTGGGGCCTGTTTTTAAAAAGATCAGTCAGCGTTTTTCGTAATTCGTCGTGTTGCATGGGTTAAATGCTACCTTCTTGATCGGGATCAGTCAACAATCGCTCGATATTATCGATGTAGTCTAGCGAATCATCTAAGTAACACTCGAGCTGCGGTACGATACGCAACTGGTTGCGAATGCGCTGACCTAATTTTAAGCGCATTTCTGAGCGAGCATTGTTCAATCCATCTACCAAAAGTAGTTTTTGGGAGCCTAATACACTCACGTAGTAACGTGCTAAGGACAAATCTGGTGTTACCCGCACTTTGGTAATTGTAACCATGTGACCTGCCACTAAATCAGGCAATTCACGCTGTAAAATTTCGGCTAATTCTTTTTGTAAGAGTTTAGCGACGCGTAATTGCCGCTTTGATTCGTTCATTTTGCAAAATTACAGCTTAAACACTTCAAATCAAAGCATAACTCGTTAGGCGTCAATTCCTAAAATCTTTTCGATTTCTTCGAGATTCTCTTTGGTGAGCGGCTTCGAATAGAAACCTTTTACTACCTCGTAGGAATCAGCTCTATCGAAGTCGGCTTGATCAATTGTAGAGCTCAACATAAACACTGGTAAGGCGTGCTGCATTTTTGGGAGCAAGGTTAGCAATTCGTCTAAAAACTCCCATCCATTCATCACGGGCATGTTGATATCCAATAAAATAAGATCTGGTAACTGCTCCGGGGCCGTTGATAATTGCTCTTTAAGTAAGTCCATTCCTTCCAACCCTTCTTTCGCTGCATATACAACCTCCGAAAAACCTGTAATTTTCATCAAGCGCGTACACACCATGATCAAAATAGGATCGTCATCAATTATCAATACTTTCATTTCTTCCCTCTTTAATTTCACCAAACCGTTAGCCTGTGCCTAGCTTAACGTTGGAAATATACGAAGGAAATTGGAGCGAAGCAGAAGTACACTTAAAAAAGGCGCTAGAAAAGGCGAAAGTATACGTGTTATCCTGTATTTTATTTTTGTATTAAGACGGTGATTTGTGATTCATCTACAAACAAGTATAACTTCAACCACAGCAAAGTAGGTGCGTGATAATAATCTACGGTTAAGTTTCCTGATTCTAAAACAACCTTTTGGCAGGCCTTGGAAAATCCCGTGCCTTTTAATACTCCAATGGCTTCTATGGGTGTGCCCAGAGCGGTATCGGGCAGGGCCAACAGCCCCTTCGCCAAACCATTTAATTGTCGCAACTCCAAACCAAAACGTGCCATTTGAACCAATCCGTATCCTAAATTTGTCCATACCGTTTGTAAATCCAGAAAAGGATTTCCTGTAGAAAACTGGGCAGAAGGTAGCGCTAGCCACATTCCATCCCAAGTTCGGCTACTGGGATGGTAAGAGGCCCAATGCAAATAAGGCTGATACAGTCCCTCAGCATTCAACATACGTAATTCAAATTGCTGGGTTATTGCTGCTTTGGGGGTTACATTTAAAGCCTCAAGCAGCCGTGCATCCGCTGGATGGATGGCATCCGCCTTCAATACCATGGCGTTTTTCCCTTTGGCTTCGAGCAATGGGGACAAAAGCCTAGGGGTTTTAAAAGTAAATCGCTTATTATCTGCTGCATATACCCAAGGCAATAAGCCTGATATTTCCTGAAGTCGACTAAAAATAAGCTGCATTTGTTGATGCTGTTCAGTAACCACATCCAAGGAAGTACGCAATTCGGAACTATGCTTGGCTATCCGCTCTATTTCGGCTGCAACCGCGCCTTCACCCATAAAAAGAAGATATATCAAGCCGCCTGTATCATTTAAATAACCCTCCAAATGGATTTGAAGTAGACGTACAATGCCAGCAACAGACATCATTTCAGCCTCAAACTCCAAGATTTGGCACAGTTTTAATCGCTTCACGGTCGGCCCAGGCTGTTTCCCCAACAACTGCAATAATCGGCCTAATACCAATGCTTCTTGCACCAAAGCAGGAAATTGACTTTGGAATGTTGCAGGAACAAACCTTTGCAGCAAAGCGCCTGACTCGTTAAAAACAATTGCACAGCTGGCTTTATACAAGGTCTTTCGCTCCAGCACATGCGTTAATAATCGAATCTCATTTTTGCATACTTGTAAATCGCTGGCATCCGACAACTGCAAAACATATCCTTGCACTACAGGAACCTGCTGGTAATCATAAATGGTATAACGCAGTTGTTTTAACCGCTCTTCTCTATCAACAAAAACCAAAAGACCTTCAATTTCAGCTAAGTTTTTAAGACTCAAGTCCTGCCATAGTAACCTGAGTTCCTCGATCTTTGGTGTTTGAAGATACTCGGCCAAATGCTGTCCAGTCATCGTATTTGCATCATACCCCAATAGTTTTTGAACCGCAGGAGTAGCGTATCTGATGGTTAAACCCGGCGTCAAAATGAGCATTGCCCCATGGGCCCCGTGCTGCAAAACTTCTTGAAAAACTTGTTTTTCAGCAATGGTTTGAGCATCGGTAAGGCGATTGGTGATGTCGCGACCACTGATATAAATGCCATAAATTTTACCTTCCCCATCAAAAAAAGGCAAGTATGTGATTTTATAAATACTTTGAAAGGCAGTTCCTAGGGGCGTAAATTTCATCTCGCGCTCAACGATGATGCCAGACAGGACCTCGCGAAAAAGCTTCCAAGACCGCTCCTTTTGTTGTTCTGACTTGCCGTAATCGAGGATAGAGGCGCCTTTTTCTGCCTTTCGGCCGGAAGATTGGTGCAGCAATTCAGCCCCCATGGGATTAAATGTAGTGATGGTTAAGGCCGTATCAAGCAGTAAAAATGGCTCTTGGGAGTTTTCAAGCACTTGCAATAGGAGCTCTTCCTTCTCCGCTTGCTTGGTTTGCTCCTGTATTTTTTCAGTTAGTTCGGTAACATACAGCAATACATGATGCTGGTCGTTGCTTTCTTCCATTACCACGTGGCGCACACCCAAATACCTGCGGTCGCGGATTTTAGTACCAATTACATAATGGCCTTGCCGCGCAATTGCCTGTAAATGTGCTTTAGCCGTAATTTCCTGCAACCCTTTGATTGGCAGGAGGTCTTGCACCCGCATTTCCAGAACCTCTTCCTGTGACTTATTGAGAATTTTGCAGAACGACTGGTTGGCCATGAGCATATTTCCAAAATCATCAGTCATGGCCATGCCCTCAGCGTTGTGTTGGAAGAGGCTGTTGAGGCGCAACCACTGCAATTGTAAGGCATCTACATGCTGGCCAATGCCTTGGTCTACGGCTTCCTTTTTCGGCCCAGAGTCAAGGGGGTTTGGCGAGAATTGATTTTCTTTGTGGACTTTGGCTGCCATAAGGTTGCAAGCTGGAAGAAAGCACAAAATAACGAACCACCATGAGCACTTCGCAAGAATTCGACAGAAACTTATTTTTATTTCAGAGCCCCATCCACATCCGGTGGGCCGACATTGATGCCTTGCAGCACGTGAACAATGCGGTTTACCTGAGCTATTTTGAGCAGGCACGCATCGATTATTTTCGGGAGGTGGTTAGCTGGGACTGGGATAAAATCGGGATGATACTCGCCAGCAATACGGTGAACTATCACAAGCCCTTGTTCCCCCGCGACAAAGCGTCGGTTTGGATGCGTACCTCGCGCATTGGAAACAAAAGTTTTGAGATGGAGTATCTCGTTATACGCATGAAAGGGGAGCAGGAAGAGCTTTTAACCTCTGCCAAGGCGGTTTTAGTAGCTTACGATTACCGCAAGGACCTCACCATTCCTCTACCAGAAGCTTACCGGCAGGCTATATTGGACTTCGAGAAGGCTTAGTCTACCGCTCCAAGCTCGTTCACTGCCAACCAAGCCATCAAGCCACAACCTGTTTCCAAGGCTGCTTCATCGATGTCGAAGGTAGGTGTGTGTACCGCCGACACGATGCCACGGGCTTCGTTGCGGGTACCTAAGCGGTAAAAGCAGGCATCGGCTACCTGGCTGTAGTAGGCAAAATCTTCAGCCGCCATCCACAAATCGAGTTCTACCACATTTTCAGGCCCCATATAAGCTTCAGCGGCCGCACGGGCACGGGCGGTTACTTCGGGGTGATTTACCAAAAAGGGGTAGCCCACATTGATTTGAAAATCGCAACTCGCACCCATTGATTTGGCCAAGTCTTCGGCAATTTGCTTCATGCGGGCATGGGCTTCTTTGCGCCAAGTTTCATTCATGGTACGGAAAGTGCCTAGCACCACTACTTCGTTGGGGATGATGTTAAAGGCCCCGTTGGCTGTGATTTTGCCAAACGAAAGCACCGATGGAATGGTAGGATTGGCATAGCGACTTACCACCTGCTGTAGGGCCACAAGGATTTGAGCCGTTACCATCACCGTGTCGATATTCATGTGCGGCATAGCTGCATGCCCCCCTTTGCCCCGTACAATCATGGTAATTTCATCGGCAGAGGCCATGTACATGCCCGAGCGAAAACCCACCTTGCCTACGGGCAAAAAGGGCATCACATGTTGACCAATGATGCTGGCCGGCTTGGGATTCTCAAGTACGCCAGCCTTGATCATAAGTGAGGCACCACCTGGCAGTCGTTCTTCGGCTGGCTGAAAAATCAGCTTGATGCTCCCTTCAAAATCATTTTTCACTTTTGAAAGGATGGCAGCAGCACCCAATAAACTGGCAGTATGCGCATCGTGACCGCAAGCATGCATGATGCCTGGGTTTTGAGATCGATAAGGCACTTCGTTGGCTTCAAGAATCGGCAAAGCATCCATATCAGCACGTAAAGCCACTACTTTTTTGCCAGGATTTTTACCCTCAATAATGGCTACCACGCCATGTCCCGCTACATCACTCGTATAATCCACACCTAAAGCCCCCAATTCAGCCTGCACAAAAGCGGCGGTATTGACCTCTTCAAACGATAATTCTGGATGCATGTGGAGGTGCTGCCGGTTGGCAATCACCTTGGGCGCCAATTCTTTGGCGAGTTTATGGATCTTTTCTATCAGCATCTTCACTGGTTTCTGGCGATTTTGGCGCCAAAACTGGATTTACCAGCACCTCATCGGGCACGATAAAACTCGATGGATACTGTGCCTTGAGGTCATTCAGTAACTTCTGCGCCTCAAATCGCGTTTTAAAGTCTCCTACCCGAACACGAAAAGTTGGCTGCTTATAAATCAAATAAGCCGCATAATCGGAATAGGATCCTAATACTTCGGTACGAATTTGCATGGCTTGCTGTCGGCTATTGCCAGCATAAATTTGCACTCGAAAACCATCAATGGTAGGCGGTTTAGAACGGTTGAGTTCTTTTTTCTTTTCAAGCTGCTTTTCCACGGTAGGGTCCATCTTATAACGAATGGTATCCTTCGGCAAAGTCACAGAATCATTTACCACCGTTCCGGTTGTCTCCTTATCCGCTGGTTCCTGAGCCCAGCTGTTGCCTATACTGAATAAGGCCAAAAATATTATTGCAACGAGCCTTTTCATGGTAAAATCATTTTTGTTCCGGAGGAAGTTCCGATGCGATCTGCTCCAGCAGCCAGCAATTCCAATGCAAAGGCACGATCGCGGATACCACCAGAAGCTTTAATGGCAATATTTTCGGGCAAGATACGACGCATTTCACGCACTACCTCAACATTCGCGCCTTCTTTGCCAAATCCAGTCGATGTTTTTACATAATCAACACCTACTTCAGCACAAACATTGCATAAATCAGCAAGATTTTGAGCATTTAGATAACCAGTCTCAATGATGACCTTGATGCGCGCTTGCTGGGACCGAGTTAAGGCAGTAATGGCTGAAATTTCATCCAGCACATATTTGCGATCACCCGAAAACCAAGCAGCCTGATTGATTACCAAGTCAATTTCTTTGGCACCTAAACGTAAAGCCGTTTCAGTTTCATGCTTCTTTACTAGGTGTGGATAGTACCCAAACGGAAAACCAATAACCGTGCAGGCTTTGACATTACTTCCTGCCAGGGCATCGGCCATGTCGCGGGTGAAGTAGCTGGGCACACAAACCGCGGCAAATTCATAGGCCATGGCCTCCTCACACAAACGCAGCACGTCGGCGCGCTGCATGTTCATGGAAAGCATGGTGTGATCGATTCTGCCAGCGAGGATGTCCATTTAGAGCTCTTCTTTACCGTGACAAGATTTGAATTTTTTACCGCTGCCGCAAGGACAAGGGTCGTTGCGACCTACTTTAGGCCCTACGTGCACTGGGCTTACATGCGGTGCCGCTTGTGGAGGCATGCCTGGCTGCATGGCTGCTTGTGGCGCGCCCGAACTGCTGCTGGTATAAGCGGGCTTGTTGGCCTGCAAAGCAGGTTGCGGGGCACGGGCTACCTGGCGTTGCTCGCGTACCTCATCCGCCTCTTGTACAGGAATGGTGCCTTGAAACAACATACCCACCGCTTCGCTATTTAGCTCGGTGAGCATGCGCTCAAACAAATTGAACGACTCCATTTTGTATACTACCAACGGATCTTTCTGCTCGTAAACGGCATTTTGTACCGATTGCTTGAGCTCGTCCATGTCGCGTAAATGGTTTTTCCATGCCTCGTCAATGAGCATCAGCATGATCACCTTTTCAAATTCGGTGATGATTTCACGGCACTCACTTTCGTAAGCCTTGCGCAAATTCACCCCTACCTGCATGCCTTTGTTGCCCATTTGAAAAGGCACTACGATGTTTTCTACTTGCTCGCCTTTTTCATTGAAAACCGTAGTAATTACAGGCATGGCCATTTTGGCAATGCGTTCGTTTTTATCATCATAGGCTTGCAAGGCTTCTTGACCCAATTGATCAATGAGCGTTTCTACCTTGTTTTTGGCGAAATCTTGTGCGTTGATTTTTGTGTCTAATGCAAAATTACGAATCACGTCGAGCATGAAGGCTTCGTAATCCTCATTCATGCGGTGACGCTCCACCAAGTCGGCCGCCACATCGCTGATCATGTTACGGATGTCGGTGCTTAAACGCTCGCCGTACAAGGCATGGCGGCGTTTGCGGTAGATTACTTCACGCTGTGAGTTCATCACGTCGTCGTACTCGAGTAAGCGCTTGCGGATGCCGAAGTTATTTTCTTCTACCTTCTTCTGAGCGCGCTCTATCGAACGAGTGATCATGGAGTGTTGAATAACTTCACCTTCTTTGTAGCCAAAGGTATCCATCACCTTGCTGATGCGCTCAGAGCCAAACAAACGCATGAGGTTGTCTTCAAGCGATACAAAAAACTGGGAAGAACCAGGGTCACCCTGGCGACCCGCACGACCGCGTAACTGGCGGTCAACCCGGCGAGATTCGTGGCGCTCGGTACCAATGATGGCCAAACCTCCTGCATCTTTCACGCCTACGCCTAACTTAATGTCGGTACCACGACCAGCCATGTTGGTGGCAATGGTCACCGTGCCGGCCTGTCCTGCTTCTGCCACAATATCCGCCTCGCGCTGGTGCTGCTTGGCGTTGAGTACGTTGTGCTTGATTTTGCGCAGGGTAAGCATGCGACTCAGCAATTCGGAAGTTTCTACAGAGGTAGTACCCACGAGCACGGGGCGACCGGCTTCTACCAATTTCACCGTTTCTTCGATGATGGCGTTGTATTTTTCACGAATGGTTTTGTAAACCATGTCCTCTATGTCGTTCCGCACTATTGGGCGGTTGGTAGGGATTACCACCACATCGAGTTTGTAGATTTCCCACAATTCACCGGCTTCGGTTTCGGCCGTACCGGTCATACCGGCCAGCTTGTGGTACATTCTAAAGAAGTTCTGCAGGGTTACAGTGGCAAAAGTCTGCGTGGCCGCTTCCACCTTTACGTTTTCTTTGGCTTCGATGGCTTGGTGCAGGCCATCACTGTAGCGGCGACCGTCGAGTACGCGGCCCGTTTGCTCGTCTACAATTTTTACTTTGTTGTTGTCAACGATGTATTCAACGTCGCGTTCAAACAAGCAGTAAGCCTTGAGCAATTGGTTCATGGTGTGGATGCGCTCCGACTTCACCTGGAAATCGGCCATGAGTTTCTGCTTGCGTTCGGCCTTTTCAGCAGCTGCCAAGTCGCTCTTTTCGATTTCAGCCACCTCAGCCCCTACGTCTGGCATGATGAAAAAGCTGGTGTCTTCGCCCGACGCAGTGATCAGCTCAATGCCTTTTTCGGTGAGCTCGATGGTGTTGTTTTTTTCGTCGATGGTAAAGAAAAGCGGCTCGTCGGCCTTGTGCATTTCTTTTTGCTGGTTTTCGAGGTAGATGGCCTCGGTTTTCTGCAATTGCGCCCGCATACCCGGTTCGCTGAGGAATTTGATGAGGGCTTTGCTCTTGGGCAAACCACGGTAAGCGCGGTAAAGCGCCAAGCCCCCTTCATCGTTTTTACCAGCAGCAATGAGCTTTTTGGCATCAATGAGGGCGGTATTCACAAAACGTTTTTGTGCATCTACCAATTTTTCGATGCGCGGCTTGAGCTCCTGGAACTCATGGATGTCGCCACGAGGCACCGGACCGCTGATGATCAAAGGTGTACGGGCATCGTCGATGAGCACCGAGTCCACCTCATCCACCATGGCAAAGTGGTGCTTGCGCTGCACAAGCTCGCCCGGGGTATGCGCCATATTGTCGCGCAGGTAATCAAAGCCAAACTCATTGTTGGTTCCGTAGGTGATATCGGCCTGGTAAGCCTTGCGACGCGCAGGCGAATTCGGCTGGTGGCGATCAATACAATCCACAGTAATGCCATGAAACTGAAAAATCGGGCCATTCCACTCTGAGTCACGCTTGGCGAGGTAATCGTTTACCGTAACCAAGTGCACCCCTTGTCCGCTCAACGCATTGAGGTAAGCGGGCAAGGTAGAAACGAGGGTTTTACCTTCACCCGTAGCCATTTCTGCAATTTTACCATTGTGCAACACCATACCACCAATGAGCTGCACATCGTAATGCACCATGTTCCACACCACTTCGGTACCAGCAGCTTGCCAGCGGTTTTTATAGATGGCTTTGTCGCCTTCAATGCGCACAAAATCTTTGGTTGCGGCTAAGTCGCGGTCCAAATCTGTGGCGGTAACTGTAATTTCTTCGTTTTCGGTAAAGCGGCGCGCAGTTTCTTTTACCACGGCGAAGGCTTCGGGAAGCAAGGCGTCGAGCAGCGCTTCGAGCTCTACATCTTTTTGCTTTACTAGCTTATCGATGCGCTCGTAAATTTCAAATTTCTGATCTACCTCAATGGCGGAAACCTTTTCGGCTTGCACTTTTAAATCGGCAATTTCTTGCTCTAGTGCGGCCAAACCGCTTTGAATACGTGCGCGAAACGATAAAGTTTTGGCACGGAGTTCGTCGTGACTGAGACCTTGAAGTAAGTTGTATTGGGCATTAATTTCAGCTACACGCGGGGCGAGTAACTTGATATCGCGATCGGATTTATTTCCGAATAAACTGTTGATGGCTTTGCTAACGAATCCTAACATGGAAGGGGATATGCTTTTGTAATGAATAAACCTGTCAAAGTTAATAAATAGGAAGCAGCTATGCGGCTTTTCCCTGCCTTTTACCCTGACAAATGCTGCGTTGCAAGAATGAAGCCAATTGGCACTGATACATTTTCTGGCTATTGGAGCAACCCATTCGCTGCCAATTTGTCTGAAAGTTTAATTTGTTATTACAGCAGTATCCAGTATTTTCACTCTATGACAAAACGCTTACTGCTTTTTTTAACCATCCTATTCTTCTTCACTGGCTGCGAACTCCTTTTTCCACCTGACCCATTTTTTGTGCCGCCAGCAACCACTACTGGCGAAAATACTTGGGGTTCTATCTGGGGATAGACGGCATCATTCCTACAGGCGGCATTTTGGTCGACAACCTGGGGCACAATGTGCAATCGAACCGGATATATGTTTATTTCAACTGCAAAAATGAGCGCCGCGGCTTAAATTATCGTTTTAATCTTGAAGTACAAGATAGCTTATACGAAGGTGCAGTTCTTAAAGCCCAGCAAGGTTGTAGAAATGCTATCGGTTATGATTTGTGCGTAAATCTGGAAGATCGCAACAAACAATTGATCTATGCAGGAAACCCCAACCACACTTTTGAGTTGCGCGTAACACGCTTATCATTAGGCGACTGGCAACCCAGCATCCGAATTATCGGCGGTGATACACTCCGCCTTTCAGAACGCACGGTAATTTGTTCTGGGACTTTCTCTGGAGTTTTAGCCACCGAATCAGGCGACTTAATTACCATAGAGAGAGGTCGCTTCGATTTTAGTGATTATGAGCAAAGCAATTAATAAAAAAACTTGAAAAACCTCAAAAGACGTGTTTAAGTCCCTTAAAATTGGCCATTTGCCTTTAAAACTTCCAACACCTCTGCTTCGCTCAGCCCCACTATCTGGGCAATAAAAGCAATCGGAGCATCAGACTGATGAGCGTTTAAAATGATGTTGGCTTTGCTTATTTCAATGCCTTTTTCAATGCCCTTCTCCATTCCTCGTTCTTCTCCTTCACCATAGGCCGTTTCAATCATCGACTCGGTGATTAACAAACCCTTGAGGTGTTTTTTGTATTTGGCTTTCAGTTCTGGTGACATCTGATCAACTTTTAGTTGTTTTTCCACTTCGGCGAGGCCTTTGGCTTGAAAACCCTGAGGTAAATCATTCGTTTTCAGATAGTAAATCCATTCATCTAGACTATCCTTCGCCACTTCATCAAAGTTATTAATTTTTAAGATAAAATACTCGGGGTAAACATCTCCGGGGCGAATGCCATCAAACATTAGCTGTTGCCGTCTACTAAGTAACAACTCGTCACCCATGTGTTTGCCTTGAAAATGCATGTATCCATGGTACACATAGTCGCTGCCTTGTCCCAAATCGAAGTACAAAATATTCACGGAATACACCTTGCGCACCTTGTTATAGGGTTCCCCTGCTTTGAGATATTCGGTCAACAACTTAGAGGCTCCAAAGAGCATCCTTTGAAAATAATCGATTTCGTTGTGGAACTGGACCTCTATAATAATCAACTCTTTGTTTTGTGTTTGGCAAAGCAAATCCAATCGATTCACTTTGTCATCTTCCAAGTCCACATTTCCCTCCGACTCCAAGAGGCTGTTTACTTGGATGTCTTGCCGCAGCAATTCCGTTAAAAAGCCTTCAAGAATCACAAAGTTCGCTTTGTTCCGTAATAAGCGCTTCATGGCCCAGTCGAAACTGATGTAGGTGCGTCCAAAGTTGGGTTTTCTTGCCATGCTGCAAATTTGCAAAAGTGCCCAGCTGCAGTCGTAAATAAACGTTTACTTACGTATACAAACGTTTACAAACGGCTAGCAGCCCGCTTTTTGTGAAAAGCCAACATTTCCATGGTAAGCAATTAGAATTCTTGCTTACATTTGCCCCGTCTTTAGGGGTGCCTCGTGAAAGCGCGGCTGAGATTATACCCATTGAACCTGCTCAGGGTAATGCCTGCGAAGGGATGATGATTTTTTAAGCTAATTGTTTGCTTACTTGCCCCTGGTGAGCATTTGTTAAACCATTTTAATGTTTCGCAAATGCGTAAAACCATTTTAACTGCCCTATTCGGGTTGATCGCGCTTCCAATCTTGGCGCAAAATTTCCAAATTTCGGGTACTGTGCGGGATGCCGCCACCCAAAACGTACTGGCTGGTGCGAGTGTACTGGTCGAAAACTCCTTCATCGGCACAGCCACCAATGCCGAGGGTATTTATGTGCTCAAACGCTTGCCTGCTGGTACCTACAAACTTCGGGTGCAGTACCTTGGTTACAAGCTGGTGGTGCAAGAAGTCAAGTTGCAGGGCGATCAGCAGCTCGACTTCCAACTTGAAGTGCAACGTTTGCTGACCGATGAAGTGGTTGTGAGTGCCACCCGAGCCACCTCCGTGACCCCCATGGCGGTTACCAATGTGTCGAAAGCTGAATTGGCCAAGCAAAATTTAGGGCAAGACCTCCCCTTTTTGTTGCAATTTACCCCATCTGTGGTGGTGAATTCGGATGCAGGTGCAGGCGTAGGCTATACCGGCATTCGCATTCGAGGTTCTGATGGCACGCGCATTAATGTTACTATGAACGGTATCCCTGTAAACGATGCCGAATCACATGGGGTGTTCTGGGTGAACATGCCCGATTTTGCCAGCTCGGTCGACAACATCCAAATCCAGCGTGGCGTAGGCACCAGCACCAATGGCGCGGCAGCTTTCGGAGGCAGCATCAACATCCAAACCAACCAACTCATTGATACGGCCTATGCCAACTTGGGGTTGACCTACGGCTCCTTCAATACCTGGCGGCAAAATGCCACCTTCGGTACAGGTTTATTGGAGAATGGCTGGGCTTTTGATGGCCGCTTGAGCAGCATTACCAGCGATGGCTATGTTGACCGCGCGAGCAGTGATTTGAAAGGTTATGCCTTTAGCGGTAGTCGCTATGGTAAAAAAAGCATCCTCCGCTTCAACATCTTTAGTGGCCGGGAAAAAACCTACCAGGCATGGAACGGACTTCCTCAAAACATGCTGGAAACCAATCGCCGTTTTAATTCGGCAGGACAATACACAGACCCAAATGGCCAAATACAGTTTTACGAGAATGAAACCGACAATTACCAACAAGACCATTACCAATTTTTCTACACCTACGAACCCAATAAAAACTGGAGCTTAAACAGCACGCTGTTTTACACCTATGGCCGGGGTTATTATGAGCAATTCCGAAATAACGAGCGCTTTTCGCGCTACCAACTTCCCAACTTGGTAATAGGAGGCGAGACCATTAGTCGTACCGATTTTATCCGCCAACGCTGGCTCGATAACCATTTTTATGGTGCCATCCTTTCGGCCAATTATAAAAAAAACAAGCTCAATGCCAATTTTGGGGCAGCTGCCAATCAGTATGATGGCGACCATTTTGGGGATGTAATTTGGGCCCGCTTGCTTGGCAATAACGACATCAAACATCGTTATTATGAAAACAACGCCCTCAAAACCGAATTCAACTTCTTTGCAAAAGCCGAGTACGAGCTACTCAAAGGACTCTTTGCTTATGGTGATTTACAATTCCGCAGCATTAACTATCGCTTTGAAGGTTTCAACAACCAGTTGATAAATGTAACCCAGACTGCCAATTTTAACTTTTTCAACCCCAAAGCCGGTGCTTATTACCAGCTCAACCAAGCAAGTCAAGTGTACGCCTCGGTGGCAGTCGGCAACCGCGAGCCAGTGCGGGCCGATTTGGTAGAAAGCAGTCCCCAAAGCCGCCCCACTGCAGAGCGCATGATCGACTACGAAGCCGGCTTTAAGCGGCAGGGCAAGCGTTCGGCCTTTGCGGCAAATTTGTTTTACATGGATTACTTCAACCAGCTGGTGCTGAACGGCCAAATCAACGATGTAGGCGGCTACATCCGCACCAATGTAGACCGCAGCTACCGGGCCGGTATTGAGTTAGAGTATGGCATTAGCATTACCAAATGGCTGCAGTGGAGCGCCAATTTGACCCTGAGCGATAACCGCATTTTGGTATACAATGAATTCGTAGACTTGTATGATGAAAACTTCGACTACCTCGGTAATGGCCTCAACCGGACCTATAATAACACCCCAATTGCATTTTCTCCTGGTGTGATTGGAGCGAGCATACTCAGCTTCAAACCTGCAAAAGGCTTGGGCATCGACCTCATGAGCAAGTATGTGGGCCGGCAATACCTCGACAACAGCGGTGATGCCAGCCGCTCACTGGACCCTTATTTGGTGCATGACTTACGTGTAAATTATACCGTCAACGGTGGAAAAATGGCCAAACAAGTGGTGTTTGGCCTGTTGGTGAACAACCTCGGCAATTTAATGTACAGCGCCAATGGCTACACCTATCCATATGTATTTGATGGGGCTTTTGTGGCCGATAACTTCGTGTATCCACAGGCGGGAACCAACTTTTTGGCCAATATTCAATTCCGGTTCTGAAATAATTGTTCAATAGCAAAACAGGCTGCCCAAACGGACAGCCTGTTTTGCTAAGAAAACGAAGTACTCAATTATCGCTAGGAATCAGCAATTCGTAACGATAAGAGTAAAAGGCTACGTCATTTGCTTCCACCTTCACTTCGTACTCAAGCTGAAACATCTCTTGTTTGGTTTTGCCTTTGAGGTCGATAAAACTGTTGGCAAACCAATAGTTGCGGCGCGAATCGGGCACGGCGTGTTTGATGATACGCACACGGCCCGCCTCACGACTGGTATTGCGAATTTCGATGCGCCCTACATACAAATAACTGTCGTACTTCATTCCGTTTAAACTCACTGCCTTTTTCACCACTTTCACCAAGCGCGCATTATCGGTGAGGATATACGGCGAAGGACCATATTCCATTTTGACAGTGGCTTTCTTAGGTACTTCTGGCAATTTTGAAGGGATAAGACCAAGGCTCAAGCCCTTTCGTTCGTAAACAACGGTCGAAAACCAATCCATCACACTGTTATTGCTGAGGCTGAGGTAGCGTTTTCCGCTGCTCTTCATCGATAAATTTTGATTCAACGGCTCCCAGGCATCAACATCTACCTCGTCGCTCAACTGTAGTGGCACCTCGGTAGACAGCACCTGGTATGTACTCCGGGTGTTGGGCAAGATGTTTACACCTGCTAAACGAAAGGCTGCTTGGCTCGAAAAAGCTGCTACTTCTCGTTCCTGAAAAGCATGATTGTAGTATAAAATATCAACCTCGTCTAATTTCATAGGCGCGTTAATTGTTAAGTCTAGGCTCAATTCTGGCTTCGATTTATCAAAATCAAGCAAATAACGTGCGTCACTCTCAAAGCCAGTAATTGGCACCAAAACAGTGATTGGCAACGCATTGTAATCACCAACAAGATATACCGACAAAGTCGGCGCTAATTGCTGTACCGATTTAGATACATTTAAAGCCGCTCCTCCACTGATGTGCATGATGGTGCTGATGGGAATGACTTCAATGCTATTTCCACTCCGCAAAAACAGCAATTCCCCTGTAGTATCAATCCGCATAACTTCTCCAGCGTAAGAAACCCCATCATTTCCCTCGAAACACTCAACTTTGATGTTGTACCCCTGATTATGTGCCAACAGTGCTTTTTTCGTAGCCAGAGGTTGCTGAATTTCCATTCCGCTATGGTGCACCAAATAATTCACCAACTTTTCACGATCATCAACTCGCACATGAACGCCTTGTGTAAGCGCACCTGCGGGTAATGGCATTTGAAAACGGGCCTGCCGGGTAGCTACCTCGCCAGCATATTCCAACATGGCCGCACCACCTCGATATAAATGTACCCTTCGTAACTTAAAATCGGATTGTGCCCATACTGAGGCCGAAAATGCAACAAAAAACAAAACGCTCAGAATCTTTTTCATCTTTACCAATATTTATCTCCTGCGCTGCGCTTAAGGTCGAGCAGCATATTTTTAATTTCAATTTCCTTATCCCGCGGGCAAATTAACAAGCCCTTTGCCGAGTCGGCCACAATGTAATTTTCGAGGCCATTAATAATTACCAATTTATCACCTGCAACTTCTACCAAACAATTCGAAGCATCGTACATGGCAACTTGCGTCCCGGTAACGGCATTTCCCATATAGTCTTTTTCATGAGCCCCATACACTTCTCCCCAAAGGGTAATGTCTGTCCAGCCAAAATCACCCAAAATCACCTTCACATTTTTAGCGTTATACAAAATAGCCTGACGAAAAGGGAGCGTTTCGCACTGCGGATAAATTTTATCGATGCAACGTTCCTCATCTTCGGTATTCAAATACGGCCTCACTTCTTCAAACAATTGAGCAGTTTCGGCCAACAAGGTATTGTAAAGCTCTAAAAGCACCTGAACCTTAGTGATTTTGATGCCTGAGTACCATAAAAAATCACCAGAGCGATGAAATGCGTTGGCAATTTCTTTGGTTGGCTTTTCGGTGAATGTTTTGACTGGGAAAATTGGACCAGCATGCCCTTCTCTAATGTATTGAATATAACCATAATTCACCTCTGGCCGACTTACTTTAATGCCAACAGTTAGGATTTCGGCATGCTTTCCTACATGCTTTAAAGCAGCATTGATGGTTTGTTTGAATTTCAAAGTATCTACCACAACATGGTCACTTGGCATGATAACAATATCAGCAACTGGATCGAGGTTGGCCACCTTATTAACAGCATAAATAGTTGCAGTAGCTGTATTTTTCCTTAATGGCTCTGCAACTATCTGAAATGGTTGCAATAATGGCAATTGTTGCTGAACTAAATCTAACCATTGTCTATTCGTAACAACCAATATATGATCATCAGCCGTTAATAAACGAGCTCTTTCATAGGTGAGCTGCAGAAGTGTTTGTCCCAACCCCAACAAATCGAGGAATTGCTTAGGTTTTTGCTGGGTGCTGATGGGCCAAAGGCGACTGCCAATGCCACCTGCCATGATGATCACGTAGGGCTTACTCATGTTCTTGAATTAGCAAGATAAGCAGAAAAGAACATATTGATTAAATGATACCCTCTTTCAGCAAATCATGAATGTGCACAACACCTTTGTAAAGACCTTGTTCATCGACCACCAATAATTGGGTGATGTTAAAGGAGCGGATGAGTTGCAACGCATCCACAGCATAGGCTCCTGTAAGGATGCAGCGAGGCTGTGGACTCATTACCTCAGCGGCCGTGAGGCCAGTCAAGTCGGTATGCTTATCCAGCATACGACGCACATCGCCATCGGTAATGATGCCAAGCAGTTTGCCTGCATCTACCACGGCAGTTACTCCGAGGCGACCGGTAGTGATACTCACAATTACTTGTTTTAAATCGGCCGTTGGAGGAACCTGCGGTTGCAGATTGTTGCGCACCAGGTCGTCAACCCGTAAGTACAAACGCTTTCCTAAGGCTCCGCCAGGGTGATAACGAGCAAAATCCTTTTCGGTAAACCCACGTTGTTCGAGCAAACATACGGCCAGCGCATCGCCCAAGGCAAGCTGCACGGCTGTGGATGTAGTGGGAGCTAGTTTTAAGGGACAAGCCTCCTCTTCAATGGTCGATAGTATTACCAAATCACTGTTGGTTGCCAAGTAAGAATCTGGATCGCCGGTCATGCCAATCAGCAAATTCCCTGCATGGCGCAGCATCGGCAACAGCAGCTTGATTTCGGGCGTATTGCCGCTTTGGGAGATGCACAACACAATGTCGGCTTGTTGAATCATCCCCAAGTCGCCATGCACCGCATCGGCGGCATGCATAAAGACCGCCGGCGTACCCGTGGAGTTGAGGGTGGCAACAATTTTTGTGGCAATGATGGCGCTTTTACCGATACCAGTCACAACCAATCGACCCGAGCAGACTAAAATTTTTTCGACTGCAAAAATAAAATCATTATTTATCTGCTCAGAAAGGGCTAGAATAGCATTTCCTTCGATTTTCAACGATCTTTGCGCGGCTTTTTTTATTTCGCTATGCATTTTGAAGGCGAATTTTTATTATCTTGACTTACAAAAGTATTGAATTTTGATGCACGAGGGGTTATTAACCATGGATTCCAAACAGAAACTACGAGAAACGTTAAAATCGTTCTTCGGTTTTGACACGTTTAAGGGCCAACAGGAGGAGATTATCAACAACATTTACAATGGTAAAAACACCTTTGTAATCATGCCAACTGGTGCGGGCAAATCGCTTTGCTACCAATTACCAGCCATTGCCAGTGAGGGCACAGCCATCATCATCTCTCCCCTGATTGCCTTGATGAAAAATCAGGTCGACGCCATCCGGGCATTTTCAGGTACCGATGGCATCGCTGAGTTTCTCAATTCATCTCTCAACAAAGCAGAAATCAGAAGGGTGAAGGACAATGTGACCAATGGCCACACCAAGCTCCTCTTTGTAGCTCCCGAATCACTTGGTAAACTCGAGAACATCGAATTTTTACAAGGCAACAAAATCAGCTTTGTAGCGGTAGATGAAGCCCACTGTATTTCAGAATGGGGGCACGATTTTAGGCCAGAATACCGCAAAATCAAGCAGATGGTGCAGCTCATAGGAGATGTGCCCATTATTGCACTCACCGCCACGGCTACCCCCAAGGTGCAGCTCGACATCATGAAAAATTTACAGATGTCGGAAGCCACCACCTTCAAGTCGAGCTTCAACAGGCCCAATCTTTATTACGAGGTGCGGCCGAAAATCAACGCTACCAAAAGCATCATCAAATACATCAAAGATCACATGGGCAAATCGGGGATCATTTATACCCTGAGTCGCAAAAAAGCCGAGGAGATAGCCGAAACCTTGGTAGCCAACGGCATCAAAGCCGCGCCTTACCATGCCGGACTCGATTCGCATGTGCGTATGAAAAACCAAGATGCCTTTTTGATGGAAGAGGTGGATGTGATTGTGGCTACCATCGCCTTTGGCATGGGCATCGACAAGCCCGATGTACGGTTTGTAATCCATTACGACATCCCAAAATCCATTGAAAGCTATTACCAAGAGACTGGCCGGGCTGGTAGAGATGGCCTCGAAGGCGTTTGTATTGCTTATTACAACGAAAAAGACATCATCAAGCTGCAGAAGTTTATGAAAGACAAGCCGGTTTCCGAAAAAGAAATCGGGCATTTGCTTTTAAACGAAGTGGTGGCCTATGCCGAATCAGGTGTTTGTCGCCGCCGCCAAATCCTGCATTATTTTGGGGAAGTGTATTCCGAGAAAAACTGCAATCAAATGTGCGACGCTTGTCGCCACCCACAACCTAAAGAAGTGGTCATAAACGAAATGGTATTGCTGCTCAATACCATCAAAGAGCTCGTTAAAAAATTCGATTTCCCGCATGTAGTGGCTTACCTCATGGGCGAAATCACGCCTCCGATTGAAGCGTATGGGCATCATCGCATGCCAAGTTTTGGGGTGGGCAAAGAAAAAGGCACCCGGTTTTGGAAGAGCATTGTAAAAGTGGCGCTGTTCAATAACTTTTTGCTGAAAGACATTGAAAACTATGGCTTGCTCAAGGTAGGTCCATTGGGCGAAAAATACCTGGCCGACCCTTATGCCCTCGATGTACCCCTCGATCACGATTATGAAGAGGCGGGGCGCGACGAAGAAATCGAAAGCCAGCAATCCGAAGCCCTCGATACGCGCTTGTTCGACCTCTTGAGGGAGTTGCGTAAAAAGATGGCCAAGGAAAAAAACTTGCCACCTTACGTCATCTTCCAAGACCCTTCTTTGGAAGAAATGGCTACAAACTACCCCACCAACATGACCGAGCTGCAGCAAATCAGCGGCGTGGGACCAGGTAAAGCCATGAAATTCGGGAAAGCCTTTATTGAGCTTATTAGCAAATATGTAGAGGAAAACGAAATCGACCGGCCGGCAGACTTTGTGGTGAAAAGCACCGTGAATAAATCGGGGGTGAAGGTGTTTATCATTGGCGGCATCGACCGTAAAATACCGCTGCAGGAACTTGCACGCAGCAAAAACCTCAGTTACGACGACATCCTCGAAGAAATTAAAACCATAGTAGACTCAGGTACCAAGGTCAATTTAGACTACCACATCAACGAGGTAATGGACGAAGATTTGCAGGAAGAGGTATACGATTACTTCCGAACCGCAGTCTCCGATGACCTCACTGAAGCCATTCGTGCTTTGGGAGATGATTTTTCAGAAGAAGAGTTAAAGTTGGTACGCATCAAGTTTTTGAGCGAACAGGCCAACTAAGTTAACAACAAGAGGTAGGTATTCAGAAGTTGCGCAACACCCAAGCAGTGGGCAATTAGCCCAAAAGCTGCTTCTTGAGGTTATCCAGCATTTCATCTACCATGCCTTCGGTATCGAATTGGTGGTTCCAGCCCCAGTCCTTACGCGCTGCACTATCGTCGATGCTCGATGGCCAGCCGTCGGCAATGGCCTGGCGGTAATCGGTTTTGTAGCCCATCTTAAAATCAGGCATACGCTTTTGAATCGACTTGGCCAACTCACCTGGGGTGAAACTCACGGCAGCGAGGTTGTAGCTGGTGCGTACCTTGATGCTTTCGGCAGGCGCTTCCATCAATTCAATCGTGGCACGGATGGCATCATCTACAAACATCATGGGCAAGGCCGTATTTTCTTGCAAGAAGCAGGTGTACTCGTTCTTTTTAAGCGCCTCATGGAAAATTTCTACTGCATAATCGGTAGTTCCCCCGCCTGGAGGCGTTTTCCAGCTGATAATGCCAGGGTAGCGTAAGGAACGAACATCGAGTCCATAACGATTAAAATAATACTGACACCACAACTCTCCGCTCAGCTTGCTGATGCCGTAAACGGTGGTTGGGTCCATGTATGGCAACTGAGGTGTGAAATCGCGCGGGGTAGTAGGACCAAAGGCCGCAATCGAACTCGGCCAAAACACCCGGTTGACCTTGTGCTTCACGGCGAAGTTGAGCACATGCAGCAAGCTGTCCATGTTCAACTTCCAGGCAAAATTGGGATTGGTTTCGCCTTTGGCCGATAAAACTGCGGCCAGCAAATAAATGGTAGTGATATTTTCGGAGATGATGACCTGCTCAATGGCTTCAGCATCCAACACATCCAATTCCATAAAACGACGATCGGCCTCTGGCTTTCCGTTGCGGATGTCACTGCAAATCACATTTTGCAGCCCATGCTTTTGCTGTAAAATCACTGATAATTCCGACCCGAGCTGTCCCTCAGATCCCAAAATCAAAATTCTTTCGTTACTTGCCATGCCTTCGTTTTAAGGAATGGCAAATTTAACCGATTTGGCGGTACTTAGGTAGTATAGCTCGGTTTTTACGCTTTCAGCGCCTATTTTTACGGTAAGAGACATTAAAAATGAATGGAATCAATCCGAGACCGTAAGTTTAACGTTAACATTTTAGGGCAAAACACCTTATTATTATTGAAAAAATCTATTGGACCATGCTAAAACGACTTTTTGGAGCTTTGATGTTGATGGCCTGCTTACAGGCTTGCTATTATGATAACGAGCAGGATCTCTATCCAGTAGTACCCGGAAATGGCTGTGATACCACGACCATTAGCTACGCAACCACCATTCAACCCATCATGCAAACGCGCTGTACTTCCTGTCACAGCGGCGGATTTCCGTCAGGCGGTTTGGCCCTTACCACACACGCTGAAGTAGCTGGCAGCATAAACCGCATCATAGATCGGATCACCCGAAACGAAGGAGATGCTTTGCTAATGCCACAAGGTGCCAAGATGGATGCCTGTAGAATCGATCAAATCAAAGCATGGGCCAATCAAGGCGCGCTGAACAATTAAAATATGAAGCAAATTATAGTTTTAAGTCTGGCCCTGATGCTCCCATGGTGTGCAGCAAAGGCACAAGACGAACTCGAGGACTTACTTAATTCCATGGAGGAGCCTACGATAGAATATGCCAAATATGCCTTCAAATCTACCCGCATCATTAATGCACATTCGATTGAAAACGTATCAGCTGGGGTGTTGGATTTTAGGATTTTACACCGTTTTGGTGCTGTTAACGGAGGGGCTTATGAGCTGTTTGGACTTGATCAGGCCAATATGCGCATGAGTTTCGACTACGGCATTACCGACCGGCTGCAAATAGGTGTCGGCCGAAGTAACATCGGCAAGCAATACGACGGACTCATCAAATACAAGCTCCTGAGGCAATCGACCGGGGCGGTGAACATGCCTGTTTCGGTGAGTTGGGTAAGTGGCGCCATTGTGAGCAGCTTGCGCTGGGCCAATCCCGACCGTGAAAATCTGTTTAGCTCGCGCATGGCCTATTACCACCAAGTGCTCATTGCCCGAAAATTCAACGATAAATTCAGTCTGCAGCTAAGCCCTACTGTGGTACACCGCAACCTGGTAGCCACACCGAACGACCCCAACGATGTATTTGCGATGGGCGTGGGCGGCAGAGTAAAACTCAACAATCGCATCGCCACCACCTTCGATTATTTCTATGTACTACCTGGCCAGCTTCCCAATCAAAATAATAGCTTGTCAGTAGGCATTGACATTGAAACTGGCGGACATGTATTCCAGCTTCATTTTACCAATAGTCGCGGTTTAAACGAACAGCAATTCATTACGGGCCCTAACGGACAATGGGGTAAGGGTGACATTCACTTTGGCTTTAACCTATCTCGCGTGTTCACCATTCGCAGTCCCAAAGAGCATCGCTAAATTTTATGAAGATTTAATGACAATTAATTTCGCTAAGAACGTAATTTGCAATCCAATAGCTTGACATATACCATATGATTAAAAAATTTACCCTTCTCACCAGCATCCTATTTGTGGTAGGCATGGCCATTGATGGTATGTACAATCAAGCGCACACCAATCCTTTTGGTGCTCCTGCTGGTCGTGTAGGCGCGCCTGCCGATAATGGCCTCACTTGCGCAACTGCAGGCTGCCATGCCTCTACCCCACAAAATGCCAGTAACTTATTTGCGGTTGGGGTACCTGCTGCAGGTTATAATCCTGGCGAGACATACCTAGTACAAGTAAATTTCAGCGGTACTGGAAACAAGGGTTTTCAAATATCCCCGCAATCAGTGGCTGGCGCTTTACAAGGCGAACTCATAAATATTACCACCTCTGGCAGTGGAGGCACGCAAACCGTGGGTGCCGGTAAGTATGTAACGCACACTGGTCCGCAAAGTGGACCATCAGGTAGTTGGACTTTTAGATGGAAAGCTCCCGTGGCCGGTACTGGTCCAGTTACCTTTTACGGCGCCTTCGTAAATGGCCGCAACACGGGTTTACGCTTATCGCAGCAAGTAGTGCAAGAGAACTTAGCTGCTTCAGTAGCAGACAATGGAAAATTGAAAAATTTCCGCATTTATCCTAATCCCGTAACCGACAAGGTAACGGTGAGTTATACTTTAGAGCGTAGTGAAAAAGTAAATATTAAAGTATTCGACATTACGGGCCGTCAAAGCATGCAATTGCTTAACAGCACCGAAGAAGCAGGCGAGCAACAGCATGTATTTGAAGTTAAACAGAGCCTGGCTGCAGGTGTTTATTTCATCCATGTAGAAGCTGGCAGCAAGCGCTTTAGTCAGAAGATGTTGGTGAAGTAATTCAACGCAACCCTCTAAAAAACGAAAGACCAGCCCGAAAGGCTGGTCTTTTTGATTTTGCATACGGTTTTACTTGGAATACCGCAGTAGGCTATTCAGCGCTGATACGCTCGTATTTTAAAAACTTCATACACAAGAAACTCTTCTTCCAAAGCAAAGTTGGCATCAAGAATTTGGGGAATTTCATTATATGGTCTGGAATTATCGCCAGCCGCTCAATTGTTTCCCGAAATTCTATTTCGAACAGTCCGATTTTTTTGGGGAGAGGTCACACTCGCACCTTAAAGTCCAGGTAGATAATGGTGGTCTGCAGGAATTTTCAATTCTTTCAATTTATTGAGGAGTTCTGCAATCGTCATTATGATTGGCACTAACTTCGATAAAAGCCTCAACTTATCACCCCTAATCTAATGTTTTTTGTGTATGTGCGCAAAAAATAAATCAGCGCCTTTGAGCTGTATAGCCGCTACTTTAAGCTACTTAGCTGCCGCATGGGAATCTAAAAGGCCAAAAAAGCGTGACCAAGCGCATAAACAGGACGTTTAGCCATTCATAGGGGCGGATAGATTTAGTTTTTCATTCTCTAGCCTCGTGCACGCCGCTGCTGAGTCCTCCCAACGCTTTCACCAAGCCAGTCTCCCGCATCATCCAACGCGCTCCTACTTCCCTTTCACCCTGCTTACTTCATCCTTTCTTTGTTCATACTTCCCTCTTCATCCTTCCTTCCCCTTCCCCCCAAAACCAAAAAAGCGCCAACCTTGACAGGCTGACGCTTTGTAAACATCATCGATGCGCTTACATCGACTTCAAACGCGTGATTTCCTTGGGCGTAAGGTAGCGCCAGTTGCCACGCGGCAGGTCTTTTTTGGTGATGCCGGCGTAAAACACCCGGTCGAGTTTTACCACATCGTAGCCCAAACTTTCGAAAATGCGACGTACAATGCGGTTGCGACCACTGTGGATCTCTACGCCTACTTCACATTTGTCTTCGGGATTGGGATAAGCAATGGCATCCACCGTGGCCAAACCGTCGTCGAGGGTTACGCCCTCGGCAATTTGGTTGAAATGGGCCTCGGTGAGCGGCTTGTCGAGCACCACATCATACACCTTGGCAATGTTGTTGCTCGGATGCGTGAGTTTTTGGGTGAGCTCGCCGTCGTTGGTTAATACGAGCAAACCAGTGGTGTTGCGGTCGAGGCGGCCCACCGGTACGATGCGCTCCTCAGTGGCATTTTTCACCAGGTTCATCACCGTGCGACGCTCTTCTGGATCGTCGAGGGTGGTGATGAAGTCCTTCGGCTTGTTCAAAAGCACATATACGAGGGTTTCGAGGGTGAGTGTGCGACCTGCATAGGTCACCACATCACCTGGCTGCACGCGGCTGCCTAACTCGGTTACTGCAGTACCGTTGATGAAAATTTCACCAGCAGTGATGAGCTCATCGGCCCGACGGCGGCTGCATATGCCTGAGTTAGCAATGTAGCGGTTCAATCGCATGGGTTGATCAAACACGATGGTTTGGGGTTTCGCAGGGAAATCCAACTCGGTCAATCTCCCTCTGCGACGGCTATCGGGCGCCTGAAAACCCGAACGGTTGTCGCGGTTACCACCTGCACGACGGTCACCGAAGCGGCTGGTGCCACGGTCGTTGCGGTCGTTGCTGCGGTTGAAAGCTGGGCGGTCGCCACCACGATCATCGCGGCGCGGCGCAAAGCCTTCGCGGCGCTCGTATGGACGGCCACCTTCGCGGTTAAACGGAGGACGGTCGCCGGCAGGGCGTTCGAAATTACGGGGACCACCTTCGCGGTTGAAAGCGGGACGGTCGCCAGCAGGGCGTTCAAAATTTCTTGGGCCACCCTCGCGGTTAAACGATGGACGGTCACCACCACGGTCGTCACGGCGCTCGAAAGGCGGACGACTGTCGCGGTTGAAGGCCGGGCGGTCGCCACTTGGACGGTCGCTGCGGTCAAAGTTTCTAGGGCCACCCTCGCGGTTAAACGAAGGGCGGTCGCCACCACGGTCGTCACGGCGCTCGAAAGGCGGACGGCTGTCGCGGTTGAAGGCTGGGCGGTCGCCACTTGGACGGTCGCTGCGGTCGAAGCTTCTAGGACCACCTTCGCGGTTAAACGAAGGACGGTCGCCACCACGGTCATCGCGGCGCTCAAAAGGCGGACGGCTGTCGCGGTTAAACGACGGACGATCGCCCTGGTTGTCATCTCTACGTTGGAAAGGCGGGCGTGAGCGGAAGCCTTCGCCTTGGTCGTCGCGACGGGTGCGGGGCTTAAAATCACCTCCTCCACTGTTTTCGTCACGGCGCTGGAATGGCGGACGGCTGTCACCATCACGGCGCTCAAAAGGCGGACGGCTGTCGCCATCACGGCGTTCGAATGGTGGGCGGCCTTCGCGGTTAAACGAAGGACGGTCGCCACCACGGTCGTCGCGGCGCTCAAAAGAGCGGCCACCTTCGCGGTTAAACGGACGGTCAGTACCACGGTCGTTGCGCTCAAAGCGGCCGAACGGACGGTTTCCTGAAAAATCTGGTTTGTTTTGCTGGCGGTCTAAATCTCTGGAGATCAGTTTTGATTTCTGATCGTCGCTACCCGATTCCAGCGTATGAAGTTCCTTTTGTAAGCGCTCTAAACGGGCTTGACGGTCTTCATTAAAAGCATTTGCATCTTGCTGGGTGCGCCTGCTGCGGTCATCGCGACCGTAATTTTCATTGGCGTTCATGAAAAAATAATTAAATATGTCGCAAAGATAGGGATAATTATTCACATGGCAGCATAAGATATGTTAATAAGATCACTCGCCTGCGGCTCGTTTTACAGACCGGTCGCTAAAGCTCCCTTTTCAGACATCAGACCGCGAGCTGCGCTCGCTTTTCAGATAGGGCGGGCGCTAGCGGATGGGCTGAATGGGGCTGTTGATGATTGACCAAGCCCAAGCGGATGGCATCAGGGGCCTCGATAAAAATCGGTTTAGTACCAAAAATGAAAATCATGTTCGTAAACCAAGGATGGAAGCAGCTTGCCAAATGGATGTATGACCAACGCCTGCGGCTCGTTTTACAGACCGGTCGCTAAAGCTCCCTTTTCAGACATCAGACCGCGAGCTGCGCTCGCTTTTCAGATAGAGCGGGCGCTAGCGGATGGGCTGAATGGGGCTGATGGCGATTTTTACTGCCCTAGCGGATGGTAATCAGTGGCAAAATCAAAAATCACAGGAAGCACCCACAATGAAAGTAATGAGCACCATTCGACGATAAATGTAGGATGCCAAAAATCTGAAAAGCGCAGCGGT
>JAUXNJ010000029.1 GCA_030682795.1 Sphingobacteriaceae bacterium | reverse complement strand
TCCTACGGGCAAAAGTCCAGCACCTTTTGTGTCGAATGTAAACTTGACCATCCCAGCTACCACCATCACAGGCATTGAGTCGGGTGCTGTGGCCATTGCTGCTTTGGGTACCCCAAATACCGACTTCAACAATGTTAACCGGCCAGCCGGCACGGGCATTGCGCCAGACATGGGTGCGTATGAGTTTGAAGGTGTATTGTTGCCAGATGCTTTTCCACCTACAATAGACTCGGCATTCTTCACCCCTAATCAGTCACAGTGTGCTGTAACCCCTAGATTGGTAACTGCCCTGGTGAGGGATAATGCTGGCGGTGTAGGAATTGATAGCGTTTTTATTAGCTACACAATTGCTGGTGTTCAACAGCCTAGAATTTTAATGAGCAGAACTGCGGGAACAGCTATGAATGGCACTTACACAGGTACTGTGCCAGCGGCTTCGGCACCAAATCAGCGTTATGTACTTGCTGTAGTGGCAAGGGACTCGAATGGTAATTTTTCGCCGGTTCGACCGCTTGGTTTTTACGCAGACGATTATTTGGCGGTGAACGCTGGTAATGACACGACCATTAGTGCAGGAGATACAGCCAGACTTCGCGCCACAGTGGTTGGTTTTGCAGGGACAAGTGTAGTGAATGCCATGCGCACAGGTGGTAACGGTTCTCAAGGGGTAACCTTTAATATCAGAGCTTTGAATGCCATTGTACTCGATAGCTTGTATGTCCCTATTTATGGCACAGTGGGTAGTCCAGCTACGGTATCGATTTGGTATCAAACACAACCAGTGACTGCTGCACCGAATGTTTCTACTGCTCCATGGATCCAGGTGGTAACCGGAGCACCTACGCAAGTGCTCAATGTTGGAACCGCTGGTGGCGCTTTATTAAGTGCGATACCTATCCCTGGTAACCTTACAATACCTGCTGGTCAAACTTACGGTTTCTTTTATGCTGTGGTGAGTGGAGGCAATACCGTGTATACTACCCACGCGGTTGGCATGGTCGATACCTTTACAGATGGAAACTTGGTGATTTATACGGGTGTGGGTGCTGGCTTTGGAGGTACTGCTCCATCTCCAACCATTGCTACCCGTAGCTTCAATGGTTCGGTAGGTTATAAATCAAATGCCACTGTTAGATGGCGTCAGGCTGGCTTGCCCGCCATTTTGTCAAATAACGATAGCGTAAGAGTTGCACCTTTGGTTACTACAAGCTATGTAGCTACCATTACCGATTCTATTTGTACCAAAACCGATACGGTTACTGTATTTGTAAACCCTAACATTATTGATGACATTGGTATCAGTGCCATTTTGAGTCCTACTGCGGTAACGGCTTTGAATCAGGCCTATACTGTGAAGGTGGTGATCTCCAATTTTGGCAATACCCCAGCCACGGGTTTTGATGTGGCCTTCGCGGTGAATGCCCTGGAGCTTAACGCCAATCCGATTGCCCGTACGGTGGCCCCAGGTGATACCATTCACCACACCTTTACGCAAGCCTGGACGCCA
>JAUXNJ010000025.1 GCA_030682795.1 Sphingobacteriaceae bacterium | reverse complement strand
TTCGAATCCCGCCGCTCCGACCATGAAAACAAAAAAAGGCCCACAGTGTGGGCCTTTTTTCTTTGTTCTTCGATGTCTTGTCTGCCCGTAGCTCAACCGGATAGAGCAGCTGCCTTCTAAGCAGCAGGTAGGGGGTTCGAGTCCCTCCGGGCAGGCCAATAAAATCAACGATCTGTGCTATTTATTTCATAGCACAAAAGGCTCCGGGTAACGCTGGGGTAACACACTCAATCAAAGTTGTTACCCGGCAACAAAAAACCCGCCGAAGCGGGTTCTAGTGGGGATCAGCCTTGTCCAGCACACCCTTGAAGCTGGGTTGAGCCTTTCACGCCGTGCTGTCGTCGCCGAATACAGCACCAGGTATGTGGCCAGCTTCGCAACGCGCTGAGAAAAGCGCGCATCCCCAGGGGCTGGCCTCCAGTAGGTGCAGCCGCACCTTGTGGGGGGTGGTCGCCATTTGCGATCAGACTCGGGTGCTATGGCGACCTTCTCGCACCCAAGAAAATCAAACTGTGCCGGTCAAGGCGTGCCGGTGGATTTCACCCAGCCGACAGGGGCAACCCAGCCGCAACCGAAGTCCAGGCGGGCTTTGATTTCCAGGCCGTCAACCTCGAAGCCGTCGCGCTGATCAATTTGCACGCCTTGTGCTCCGTCCAGGTAGCCGTATTCGAGCGCGGACTGGTTGCCGGCGACCAGATACCAGGCTGTCGCGCTCGCCTCGTCCAGGCGCGGCTCAACAGCGACCGACAGGGTGAACGGTTGCACGTTGCTGGATGCGGTCGGGGTAATCGATGCAGCCAGTTGGCGTGCGGCCATTTCCAGCGCAGCGGGAACCAACAGCGTGGCGGGCTCCTGCATCACCATGCCGCCGTCCAGGTCCTTCTGAGCTCGTAGGGCACGAACCGCGGCGCCCAGGCCCTCAAGGCCCAGGACGTTGGCGATCTGCGTTGAGCGTGCGGGTGCAAAAAGGGCTTGGCCGTCGATTTGTGGCGGGGTCAGCAGGATGGAAACCAGCTCCTCAGCTTCGCGCCGTGCAGCCGCTTGGCCGAACTTCACCAGCATCGCGGCAAAGCCGGACAGGTCGTCATTCACCAGGGCTTGGCGGCTCAGGCCCACGATGCGGCCAAAAGTAGCCAGGCGCCAGCCGTTGGCCGTTTCGTTCACCGTGCCACGGGTGAACTCGCCAGCTTCGTTGACCTGTTCCAAGGATGGTGCACCACCCAGGCGAACAACATTCTTGCCACGGAAGTCGGGCAGATTCGCCAGGCGCCCGATGGTTTTCAGGGTGGCGGGTGCTTCCTCATATGCAGCGTGCAGGACGCGGTTTACAGCGTTGCCCAGCAGTGCAGGAAAGTCGCCAGTCGTGTGCAGGGCACGCTTGAGGATGCGGTCTCGGCTGTCGCCGTCTTGCACGCGCAGGCCAGACAAGGCCAGTGCCCGTGTCGCCAGGGCGGTGCAGTCAGCCGCACCGATCACGGGGCCGGTGGTGCGGCCACCCATGCGGGCGACCAGGGTGTTTTCGATGGCTTCGCGCTCGGCTTGGTCGGCTCGGGTGTGTACGCCGCTCACGTTGCGATGGCCGCCAGCAGCCAGGTCGCGGCGGGCAAGTTCTTCGAGGATGGCTACACCTGAGTCTGCCAGGCTGGCACCACGGGTCAGCAGCTGCTCGGCAAAGTCGGGGATGCCATGTCGTTTGCACAGGGCGGTGATCTGTTGATCGTCTTGGGGATTGGTCTTGGTGGTCATGTTGGAAACTCCAGGGTGTGAACGAAAAAAGCCAGCAGCCGGATCGGCGGGAATTGGCACAAGGGAAACTTCGTAGGGTTGCCAGCGGTAAACGCGGCCCCCTTCGATGGGCGTGCCTTCGTCAAGCAGCACATAGCCAACGCTCAGGCTGCGGTGAATGTCTGCCAGCACATCGGCGCGGATTTGTTGGGCCTCTGGGCTGGTTGCAAACCGCGCAAGGCCAGTCACACGGTCGCCGTGCGCTTGAAGTGACTCAATCACCCCAATGGCCAGGCCGTTCGAGTCGTGCACCGTGATCAGGGGCAAGGGGGCGCGGCTCAGGTCTACGCCGGCCGGCGAACAGTCCAGAACCTCCACCGCGCCGAATCGTTCAACGCGGCTTGTGGTGGCGATGGTGCAGGGGATGGGGTCACCGTCGGCGATGGCGCCAGCGCGGGTGTCGAAGTGCACCGCCCTTGTGTGGCGACTTGTGCTCAATTTGCACCGCCCTTCGATGGCTTCAGTTTTGCCGCTTGGTCGCGGCAAACCAGCATCAGCAACATGGCAAGACCCATAGCCTCGTCCAGATTGAGCTTGGTCGACGCGCTGAAAAATTCGCCGTGGAGTTCAATCGTCAAGTCGCGATGAACCGCGGTGCGAACGGGGCGGTCTTTGTAGTCTTGGGGTAGGCGCCCGCGCTCCGCTGCAGGCGGGCTGCCCATCGATAGGCCGGTCTCGTCGATTGTGAAAAATGTTCGTTGATTCATGAAAGGGGCTCCGGTTGTGGAGCCCCTACTTTGAATCGACCACCCGGAATGACAGCCAATCGCGAAGCGCGTCAGGCCCTGCGTGCAGCCACGGTCTCACCGCGCACGATGCGCAAAATGTGGCGCCCGCTGGTGGGGAGTTCGGCGCCGTGTTGCTGGTGCAATTGCTCCATACAGGCGAACAGGTCGGCTTCGTTAATTTCGCTTCTCTGTTGCGGCTCGGTCAACAGGCGGGCCACTCGCTCAGCGCGATCAACGTCGCCGCCGTCCAGGGCGTGAAACATGCGCCCGATCAGTTCGTTTCGTCGCTGGGTGCGCTCAAGCCGGGTCGGCAGCTCAGCTGCACCGCCCTTGCGTGGTCGTAAGCCCAGCGCCCGCGTTATGTCGGTCTGCGTCCCGTCCAGGTAGCCACGCAAGGCCACAATCAGCACGCGGGCTGCAGGGCGGGGCACGGGCTCGCCAGCTTCCAAGGCCCTTGCGGCTTCGCGCAAGTGGTCGAGGGTGCTGGGCTGGGCTTGTGGCTGCACCTGGTGCCACCATGCGCACGATGCCGGGCGGCTGCCCACGACGGCTATATCGCCGGCTTCAAAAGGTGCAGCTCTCCGAGGCTGGCGCCAAGAAATTTCGTCAAGAACATCGGCGATGGTCGGCGCCTCTCTGCGGCTTGATGCCATGGCTTCGTAAAGCGTCTGAAGCCCTTCTTTGTAGTCCCAGGACGATGTTCTAAAACGGTCTTTGGATAGCGTCAATTCAAGAACACCGGATAACCGGAATGCGTCGGGGCACTCCGCTTCTGTGTCCGCACCCTGATCACTCAAGCCGTAGTCTGTCCGCAATTGATCGCGCAGGCGAAACAGCGTGGCGAGTTGCTCGGAAACCTCTGAAATTTTCTCGTTCAAGCGGTCCATTTCGCGCACAGCGGCAACAACATCGGCCGGCTTTTTGTTCGCGCCCATCTCCCAGGCCGCTTCAATGGCGCTCTCTAGAATGCCCTGCCGCACGTATTCCGACGGTGGAAAAACGTAGCCGCTGCGGCGCAACCCCGCATAGCTCGGATGATCGTCAGGAACTCCCCAGCCATCGGGCGCCAGGTCAGCCCAGCGCCGGGTGAACCGCTCAGAAAACCCGTGCCAGTGCCGCAACCGGTCAGGGTCTGGTGCATCCCCCCGATATCCGGGCAGTGGCTTGAAATGACCCAGGGCGCGCAATGCCCAGTCGGGTAGGGCGCTCATGCTGCGTCCCTTTCGGCGGGAGCCTTCGTCGAACCACTCACCATCGCAGTGGTGGCGCGTTCCATGGCCTCGCGAACCGGGTCGGTGTCAGCGATGCGCTGATACACGGCTGCAGCCTGCATCGACTTGTGCCCAAGCGCCTTGGCGTTGATGGCCGTATTCGCACCTGTGCGCACCAGCCACGACCCCATGGTGCGGCGCAGGTCATGAATGCGAAGGTTCGACAGCTCGGCACGCCTCAGCAGCGTGGCCCAGGCTCTTTTAGGCTCCTCGTAATGGCCGGTCTTGCTCTCAGTAGGGAAAACCCAGGGCGACGCAGCGGTAGATTTTTTGATGCGGCGCAGAACCTCCACGGCCTCGGGAACCAGCGGGATTGTCATCTCCTCGCCGGCCTTGGCGTCTGCCGCTGAAATGATCCACAGGGCGTCGTCAAGGTGCACATCCTGCCAGCGCATCGCCAGCACGTTGGACTTTCTGGCGCCGGTCAGCAGGGCCAGCATGAAGAAGCTCTTGCCCGGCTCCTCGCTGAGTTCAAGCGCAGCAAAAAACCGGGCAAGCTCCGCAGGCTGCAGGTAGCGGGTGCGTGATTCCTCGACGTTTTTCCTGATCCGCTGTGCCGGGTTTGATCCGGCCCAGATTTCCTCACGCAGTGCCCAATTGAATGCCACCTTGATCAGGCTGTTGCAGCGGTTGGCCGTGGTGGGTGCGGTCTTGGTGATCTTTGCGTGCAGCTTCTTCACCCGGTCGGCTGTCACATCCGACAGCTTGCGTTTTCCTAACTCGCTCTGGACGTGGCGCTTGTAAAACCCCTCGTAGTTCGACCGGCTGCGGGCTTTCATGGGCGTGCCCGCGAGGTAGGCGGACCAAAGCTCTTCAAACGTCATCTCGCCGCGCAAAGCCCGAGCGGCCCCGGCATGGCTCACGCCTAGCGCCAGATCAGAAACGATCTTCTTTGCTGCGGTGCGTGCGTTTTCGGGCGTCAGCTTGTCAGCCGTGCCGATGGTGATCCGCTCAAGCGCCCCACCCTTTTTGCGCGCAAGGACTGCATAGGTCTTTGTGCCGGTAGCACTGACGCGAAGCCACAGCCCAGGCATGGCCTCATCGCGGTACTCGTCGCGCTTTCCAGGCGGCGCGGGCGCCAGCGCATCAACTCTCTGCTTTGTGAATCGAAATTTCGTGCTCATTTGCGCCTCATCGGTTTACGGGGTAACACCGGGGTAACAGTTTTGAGAAAACCCGGTAAAGGTTCGTAGTTACCCGTTAACCTAAATGATAGTGCAAATTGTTGATTTATATAGGATTATAAAGTTTCGTTAAACAGCAGGCCTGTATAGAAAATAGCCTAAATACTGCCTTCTAAGCAGCAGGTCGGGGGTTCGAGTCCCTCCGGGCAGACCATGTGGCACTGGCTGTCACATTTTTTGAACAGGTAAGGCCAACAGGTAATCCTCATGGTGAGTCCTGCACCAATGGAGTGCTCGCATGTGTTT